>DDYH01000043.1 GCA_002347615.1 Gallionellaceae bacterium UBA2239
GATGCCGACCTTGCCGCCAATCCCGCGCTGACCAGTTGGGACGTGATGCATGCCTTGCTGGATGTCCACCTGGCGGGCAGCGATGGCGAGGCGTTGGGGGGTGATTTGGCTTACCAGTACGGCAAGAACGGCACGTTGGCCGGGATTGGCGTGGGGGCGGCCCAGGAGGTGATTTCCGGTGCGCAGTTCGGTTCCAGCGCTCAGGTGTTGCGGCCGTTGGAGAGCTTGCAGGAGGGGTTGGTGAGGTTGGGGTAGGAGTTGCTGGTCGCACCCATGGGGTGCTCCTACAGGGCCGGGTGTAGCGCAGGCGACTCGCCTGCATCGGGCTGAAAGCCCGCCTTTCGGCGGGCAATGCAGGCGAGGTCGCCTGCGCTACAGGAACTGGGCGGCCAGGACCCCCGCCAGAAGCAGGGCGACGATGGCCAGCAGCTGGTTCTGGCGCCGCAGGCTGGACTGGATTTCCTGCCACGGCTGGGGGGCAGCCTCCTGGCGCACGCTCAGGGCCTGGTGGGCGAGCCGCGGCAGCTGGGGCAGCAGGGCGCCCCATTGGGGGGCTTCCTTCTCGAAGGATTTCACCAGGCCGCGCCAGCCCAGCTGTTCGCTCATCCAGCGCTCCAGGAAGGGCTTGGCGGTCTTCCACAGGTCCAGGTCCGGGTCCAGTTCACGGCCCAGGCCCTCGATATTCAGCAGGGTCTTTTGCAGCATCACCAGCTGGGGCTGGATTTCCACGTTGAAGCGGCGGGAGGTCTGGAACAGGCGCAGCAGCACCTTGCCGAAGGAGATTTCCTTCAGGGGCTTGTCGAAGATCGGCTCGCACACCGCGCGGATGGCGGCCTCGAACTCGTCCTCCCGGGTGTCCTTGGGGGCCCAGCCGGATTCGATGTGGGCCTGGGCGACGCGGCGGTAGTCCCGCTTGAAGAAGGCGAGGAAGTTCTGGGCCAGGTAGTTCTTGTCCACGTCGGACAGGGTGCCCATGATGCCGAAGTCCAGGGCGATGTAGCGCCCGTCCGGCGCCACCAGGATGTTGCCCGGGTGCATGTCGGCGTGGAAGAAACCGTCCCGGAACACCTGGGTGAAGAAAATGGTCACCCCGGCCCGGGCCAGCCTGGGGATGTCGATGCCCTGCTCCCGGAGCTTGTCCACCTGGCTGATGGGGACGCCGTTCATCCACTCCATCACCATCACTTCGCTGGAGCAGAAGTCCCAGTACACCTCAGGCACCAGCAGCAGGTCGGAATGGGCGAAATTGCGCCGCAGCTGGCTGGCGTTGGCGGCCTCCCGCATCAGGTCCAGCTCGTCCATCAGGTGCTTTTGGAATTCCGCCACCACCTCCCGGGGCCGCAGGCGCTTGCCGTCCTCCCACAGGGTTTCCACCAGGCCGGCGGCGATATCCAGCAGGGCCAGGTCGTTGCCGATCACCCGGCTGATGTTGGGGCGCAGCACCTTCACCGCTGCCTCCCGGCCGTCGGGCAGCACGGCGTGGTGCACCTGGGCCACGGAGGCGCTGGCCACCGGCACCGGGTCGAACTGTTTGAACACCTCCTCCACCGGCTTGCCGTAGACCCGGCGCAGGGTGGCCAGGACGATATCGGAGGAGAAGGGGGGCACGCGGTCCTGGAGCTTGGCCAACTCGTCGGCGATATCCAGGGGAACCAGGTCCCGGCGGGTGGACAGCACCTGGCCGAACTTGACGAAAATCGGCCCCAGGGCTTCCAGGGCCAAGCGAAGGCGCACGCCCCGGGGCTGGTCGAGGCGGCGCCAGAACAGGGTGATGCGCAGCCACGCCCGCAGCCAGCGTACCCGGGCATGGCCGAGGAAGAACTCGTCCAGGCCGAAGCGCAGGGTGACGTGGGCGATTTTCAGCAGTCGCAGCAGACGCATGGCTTACCCCTCCGCCAAAGAGGAGTCACCTTCCCCCTGACAGGGGGAAGGCCGGGATGGGGGTGTTCCATCCTGCAACGCGGGCCAAATAACGCTTTTCACCGATTCAATATCCTGCAAAACCTCGTGGTTCCAGAAACGGAGCACGGTTATTCCTTGTTGTTCGAGCCAGTCGTCCCTCGCGGCATCGGCGCCGTGATTCTCGGCATGTTGCCCGCCGTCCAGCTCCACCGCCAGTCCCTTTTCGAGGCAGACGAAATCCAGCACGTAATGGCCCACCGGGTGCTGGCGGCGGAATTTCCAGCCATCCATTTGCCTCAACCGAAGGTGCCGCCACAGCAGGCGCTCGGCGTCGGTCATGCGGCGCCGCAGGTGCCGGACCAGTTCCTTGGCTACGGGCATTTTTCTTTACCCCTATCCTGTCCTTCCCCCTGGGAGGGGGAAGGGACGCTATGGCTGCCGTTAGTGGGTTTTTAACCTATCCACGCGTTTTTCCAGGCGTTCCACGGCGTCCCGCACGGTGTCCACCTCGGCGGTGAAACGCTGGATGTCGGTGGTCTTGGCCAGCAGGGGCTTTTCCTCGGTCCAGTATTCCGCCAGGGACTGGCCCACGGCCACGGCGGCGCGGGTTTTCCACGACAGGAAGGCCTTGCCGAAAGACACCAGGCGGTGGGCGGCGATGTCGCCGAACACCAGGCTCAGGTCCTCCTCCGCGTCCCAGCGCAGGCCCCGCAGCACGTTGGCCACGTCCACCGCGACGCCGGAATCGCCCTCGGTCTGGAGGTCGCCGGTGTCGGCGCTGCCGCTGGCGAAGTGCTTGGCCAGGGCGCCGGGGGGCAGGATGAGGGTGGCGTCGAAGGGCTCATCGCCCAAGGCGCCGGCCAGCAGGCCGCTGTCCTCGATGACGAAGCGCGCCTCGAAAGGGGGAATGCGCAGGATCACCCTCCGCCCGGCGTGACGGCGCAGCTTTTCCGTCGCCCAGTGGTGGGCGGCGAGGAGGTGGTTCACCCCGGCGAGAAAAGCCGCCTGGGGGATGCCGGGGACGGAGGGGAGGTCCATTCAGTTCTGCTGGATGCCGGCCACGTACCAGCTGGCGTTGGGCTGGGACAGGGATTTCTGGATGTGCCAGGTTTCGTTGAAGGGGGTGGCCTGGGGGCTGTCTTCCCGCAGCAGGCCGGAAAAGCGCACGCTGGCGATGACCAGGTCCCCTTCGGTGGCCACGTCGGCCATTTCGGCGTTGAGGGTCACCACTTCGGTCTTGCTCGCCTTGCCGCCCCGTTCCTGGAGCTGGAGGCTGATTTCGGCGAACACCTCGGGGGTGGTGTACTCCCGGATGTCGTTCAGGTCGGCGGCGTCGTAGGCGGCCTGGAGGCGGATGAAGTGAGCCTTGGCTTCCCGCAGGAAGGGCTCGTCCTGGAACCAGTCGGGGCGGGTGGACGGGGCGGCTTCGACGGCGGGGGCGGGGACGGTGCCGCCCAGGCCGGTCATGCCGTTGAGGGTCTGCTCGCCGTAGCCGGCGTATTGCATGGGCCGGGGGGCGGCGGGGGCGGGACGGCGCAGCATGCGGAAGATCATGAAGGCGCCGCCGGCCAGGGCCAGCATCATCAAAATATCCATGAAGTTGATGCCGTCGAAGCCGTGGCCCATGAACAGGGAGGCCAGCAGGCCGCCGGCGGCGAGGCCGGCCAGGGGGCCGAGCCAGCGATTGCCGCCGGGGGCGGGCGCGGCGGCCGGGGCCTGGGCGGGCTTGGCCGGCTCGGCTTGGCGGGAGGTGGTCTGGCGCTGCTTGCCGAAGCTGCTGCCGCCGCCGAAGCGCTTGGCGTCGGCGTCGGTGGAAACGGTGACAAGGCCGAAGCTCAGCAGGGCCACGGCGAAGAGGGAGAGAATTTTACGCATGGGGTGTTTCCTCGAAAGCGAAAAGATCAAAACTTGAAGCCCTTGTGCAGGGCCACGATGCCGGCGTTGAGGTTGTGGTATTCAACGCGGTCGAAACCGGCCTCCTCCATCATGCCCTTCAGGGTTTCCTGGTCCGGGTGCATGCGGATGGATTCGGCCAGGTAGCGGTAGCTGTCCTCGTCCTGGGCGATGGCCTTGCCCATGAAAGGCAGAATCTTGAACGAGTAGAAGTCGTACAGGGGCGCCAGGGGCTTGGCGACGCGGGAAAATTCCAGCACCAGCAGCCGGCCGCCGGGGCGCAGCACCCGGTGCATTTCCTTCAGGGCCTGGTCCTTGTGGGTCATGTTGCGCAGGCCGAAGGCGACGCAGACGCAGTCGAAGTAGTTGGAGGGGAAGGGCAGCTTCTCCCCGTCGCACTGGGCGGCGTGGGGCAGGTAGCCCGCGTCCAGCATGCGGTCGCGGCCCACGGTGAGCATGGAGTTGTTGATGTCGGTGAGGATCACCTCGCCGCTCTTGCCCACCCGCTTGGCGAAGTGCAGGCTCATGTCGCCGCTGCCGCCGGCGATGTCCAGCACCCGGTGGCCTTCCCGCAGGCCCGCCTGCCCGGCGGCGAACAGCTTCCACACCCGGTGGAGGCCGGCGGACATGACGTCGTTCATCAGGTCGTAGCGTTCCGCCACGGAGTGGAATACTTCCGCGACCTTCTTCGCCTTCTCGCCCTCGGCGACGGTTTTGAAACCGAAGTGGGTGGTTTTATCAGTCATTTCAGTGTCCGCATTTGCCCGAGCCGCAGCCGCCCTTGACCTCTTCCAGCAGGTTGGGCGGGGTTTCCCGGCTGGCGCCGGCGGCTTCCAGCTTGTTCAGGTACTGGGCCCACAGGGCGTCGTGGTTCACCGCCAGGTCGTAGAGGTAGTCCCAGGAATAGATGCCGGTGTGGTGGCCGTCGGAGAACAGCAGCACCACGGCGTAGTTGCCCACCGGCTCGATGCCGGTGATGGCGACGTCCTTCTTGCCCGTCTGCAGGGTTTCCTGGCCGACGCCGTGGCCGCGCACCTCGGCGGAGGGCGAGTAGACCCGGAGGAATTCGCAGGGCAGCTCAAAACGGCTGCCGTTGTCGAAGGCGATTTCCAGCACCCGGGTCTGCTGGTGCAATTTGATTTCGGTGGGGATGGGGGTGTTGGAGGTCAGACCGCCCATGGTGTTTCCTTTCAACGTCGTGAACCGGGAATCATAAACAGTTTGGGCGGAAACGGGAACCATCATGGTGTAACGGGAATGAAACAAAGAGGTCATAATATGGCAACCGATTAAACATGATCGGAAAAATGGAGTTTCACCATGGCAGCCACCGTATTGGTAGTGGAAGACGAACCGGCGATCCAGGAGTTGATCGCCCTCAACCTGCGCCAGGCCGGCCACCGCACCCTGCGGGCCCTGTCCGCCGAGGAGGCGCGCAACCTGATCCGGGACAGCCTGCCGGACCTGATCCTGCTGGACTGGATGCTGCCGGGGCAGAGCGGCATCGACTTCGCCCGCAAGCTCAAGACCGACGCCGCCACCAAGGCTATCCCCATCATCATGCTCACCGCCCGGGGCGAGGAGGAGGATAAGGTCCAGGGCCTGGAAACCGGCGCCGACGACTACATCACCAAGCCCTTCTCCACCCGGGAGCTGACCGCCCGCATCAAGGCCGTGCTGCGCCGCCGGGCGCCCCAGATGACCGAGGACCTGGTGGAGGCCGGCGGCGTGCGCCTGGACCCGGTGACCCACCGCGTCAGCGGCAACGGCCAGCCCCTGGACATGGGCCCCACCGAATTCCGCCTGCTGCATTTCCTCATGACCCACCCGGAACGGGTCCACTCCCGTTCCCAGCTCCTGGACCAGGTGTGGGGCAGCCACGTATTCGTCGAGGACCGCACCGTTGACGTGCACATCCGCCGCCTGCGCTGCGCCCTGGAAGCCACCGGCCACGACCACCTGATCCAGACGGTGCGGGGCGCGGGCTATCGCTTCTCGGCCAGCGCCTGACCCGGCGGATGATGTGCGATAATTCGCCGCCTGCGATCCTGGGACAGGAAGAGTGAAGGGGTTTTGGTGGAAACCGCTGGTGACGCTGGGTTTCGCCGCGCTGTTCGCGGCGGGGCTGGGGCTGATTTTCGGTGCGGCGATAGGCTGGGCGACGTTCTGCGGCGTGCTGCTGGCCCTGTACCTGCTGCATCTGTGGAACCTGCGCTCCCTGGACCGCTGGCTCAGCCGGCCCGAGTCCGGCACCCTTCCCGGCGGCATCGGCTTGTGGGAGGAGGTGTTCGCCAACCTCTACCGCCTGGTGCGCCTGCAGTCCCGCAGCCAGCAGCAGCTGGTTTCCGCCCTGGACCGGCTGCAGAACGCCGCCCGGGCCATTCCCGACGGCGTGGTGGTGTTGAGCGGCCAGGACGAGATCGACTGGGCCAACCCCATGGCCGAACGCCAGTTCGACCTGGACCTCGCCCGGGACCGGGGGCGCCAGATCACCTACCTGCTGCGGCAGCCGGCCTTCGTCGCCTACCTGGGCGCCCATTCCTACAGCGAACCCCTGGTGATGAAGTGCCCCCGCAACCGGGACAACACCCTGTCGGTGCAACTGGTGCCCTTCGGCGACGACCAGAAACTGCTCATTTCCCGGGACATCACCCAGCTGGAGCGGGTGGACACCATGCGCCGGGACTTCATCGCCAACGTGTCCCACGAGTTGCGCACGCCCCTCACCGTGGTGGGCGGCTTCCTGGAAACCATGATCGACATGGGGGAGATGGATGAGGACCAGCGGCTGGACTATTTCCGCCTGATGCAGGACCAGACCCAGCGCATGCAGCGGCTGGTGGAAGACCTCCTCACCCTGTCCCGCCTGGAGGGGCCCCAGACCACCCTCCACGAGGAACGGGTGGACATGGTCCGCCTCATGGGCTTGCTCCACGCCGAAGCCTTGTCCTTGAGCGGCGGCCGCCACCAAGTGGTGCTGGGGGCGGTGGCGGAGGCGGGGCTGACGGGCTGCGAAAGCGAGTTGCACAGCGCCTTCGGCAACCTCATCAGCAACGCCGTGCGCTACACCCCGGAGGGGGGCGAAATCGTCCTCAGCTGGGAAATCCGCAACGGCGACGGGGTGTTCGCCGTGCGGGACACCGGCGAGGGCGTGGAGCCTCAGCACATTCCCCGCCTCACCGAGCGCTTCTACCGGGTGGATCGCAGCCGCTCCCGGGAAACCGGCGGCACCGGCCTCGGCCTGTCCATCGTCAAACATGTCCTTACCCGCCACCAGGGCCGGCTGGAAGTGGAAAGCACCCTGGGCAAAGGCAGCGTGTTCCGTGCCATTCTGCCCGACCGGCGCCTGACCGAGCCGGTTCCGCAAGACGCGGCCTGAATTCCGCCAGGCGAGGGCAATCAGGTTTTGCCGGTCTCCAGGGCGAAGCCCATACGCTCGAAATCCGCCCCTTTCTCCAGCAGGCCCGTCAGTTTGACGAGGATCGGACTGTCGCGGCCGTGGAGTTCCAGCAGGGCGTCGGGGCGGTAGAAACCGGGCGGGGTCACCAGGGAGGCGGGCTCCTTCAGGGCCGGCACGTTGGGCAGCAGAAAGGCGGGCTCGGTGCGGGGGTCGGGGTCGCGGCCGCCGGCGATCCGCGCGATGGTGGGGCTGGGGGTGCCCGGCAGCAGGGCAATGCCGGCTTGCAGGCTGTTTCCGCCGTCGAAAGTGAGCCAGCGGATGTGGCCCAGGGCGAAATGCTCGCTGTCGAAAGGGCGGATGGCCAGCAACTGATAGTGGAGCACCGGCGCCCCTTTCCCCGGCAGGCGCTCCAGGCCGTAGCCCTGGGCGCTTTCGTCCCGAATGTCCCACACCTCCAGGGGATGGTCCGCCGTTTCCGCCTTGAAGGACACGGTGTCCCGGGTGGCGGCCTGGCCGAACAGGCGCAGGTCCTCCATTTCCCTCACGCCGTAGAAAGGGCCCACCTTGGGCGGGGCGTAGGGTTTTCCCGTCTGGTGGTAATACATCGCCGGGAAGCCGAAACACACTTCCGCCTTGGGTACCGCCTTGCGCCGCTGCATCGCCCGGCGCGGGCGGCCGCCGCACCACAACTGGTAAAGGGACCGCAGCAGCGCACCGCAGGCGGGCTGGGTGCAGTCCTCCGGCAGGCCTACTTCCTGGGGCTTGTTGTGGCCTTGCAGCCACTTGATGCGCTGGGACAGGGTGCCGCCGAGGCGGGTGGTGTCCAGGTAGCGGGGGGCGGTGGCATTTCCCTCCAGGTAGACCGGCGGGCCGTCGCCGGCCTGGGCCACCCCGATGGAGGCAAAGTGGCGGGGGTCCGGGGGCTGGGAGGCGAGGGTGCAGCGGGGGGACCACTTGTCCAGCAGTTCCCCCGTCAGGGCCAGTTGCCGGGGCGAGAGCTGGTAGGGGTTGGCCAGGTAGGTCAGCAGGGCCTGGACATAGGTGGCGGCGCAGGTGGTGGCGTTGAGGTAGTGGTTGAGCCGGTCCCGCAGAGGCTGCGACCCGATGCCGGCGGCCTCCGCGTCCCGGTAGAGGGCGTGGAGGTCGCGCCACAGCTCTTTCGGCAGCTCCCGGTAGGCGTGGTAGTACTCCGTCATGCGGTGGGACACGTAGCGCAGGCAGCGCTGGGTGATGAGGGCACGGTGTTCCCGCAGTTCCCCCGCCTCGCCGCAGTGCTCCAGGCACAGGCGGTAGCCGGTTTCCATGCTCTGCCACAGTTCCATGGCGTCGTCCCAGCAGGCCTGGTCGGCGTGGCTGAAGGGCAGCGGCTTGGTCTGGTAACGCTTGACCTGCTGCCCCTGGAGGAAAGCCACCGGCTCCCGCAGCAACTCCAGGATTTTCAGCCGCTCCAGGGGCGGGATGGCCCTGCCGTTGCGGTTGAGCAGGGTGAGCTGGGTGATGATTTCGGCGTGGGCCAGGTTGACGTTGGTGAGGGGCAGGCCCCGCAGCCAGTCTTTGCAGCTTTGGGAGTCGCTGAATTTGGGCTCGTGCTTGCTGGTGACGGGGGCTTCGGCCACGGGGCGCTCCTTCATGCCCGGGGGGCGAGGTGCCGCGCCACCGCGTCGGCCAGGGCGGAACAGTCCCGGGCCGGGGAGGCCGGCCGCGCCGGCTGTCCCCAGATCGGGGCAGGGAAGTGGCGGTCGTTGCGGAAACGGGGAATGACGTGCCAGTGCAGGTGCGGAACCAGGTTGCCCAGGCTGGCGAGGTTGATCTTGTCCGGGGACAGGGCTTCCCGCACCGCCTCTTCCACCGCGAACACCACCTCCATCAGGCGGGCCCGGTCGGCGGGGGGAAGGTCGGTCATTTCCGCCACGTGGGCATTCCAGATGATGCGGCAGAACCCGGGATAATCCGGGTCGCCCACCCGCACCACGCGGCAGCGCTCATCGCGCCACAGCAGTTGGCCGCCGGTCTGGTCGCACAATTCGCAGGACATGGCTCACCCATTCGGTTCGATTGCCCATTCTAATTTCCCCACCTCCTCCGGGGCAACTTGCCGGGAGGAAGACGGTCTACCCTGTGCAGTATAGGTGGTTCGGAATTAAGGACTGGCGGGAGTATCATGATCTTCCCGGATTAAACAGGTCGAGGGGACAACATGGCGGCGGGCATGCGTTATTGCGCGACGGTGGATGAAGCGACGGTTCGGGAAATCCTGGCCGAATGGCGGGCGGAGTACCCGTCCCTCGGCTTGCTGGCCCTGCTGCCGGAGGCGGAAAAGGATCGGGTCCCGGCTTTGCAGGCCGCCTGCCGGGACGCCGGGGCGCCCCTGGCGGGGGCGCTGTTCCCCGCCGTGGTGGTGAAGGGGGAGTTCCGGGGCGGCGGCATGTGGCTGCTGCGGCTGGACGAGAGGCCTCCCCTGGCCCTGGTGCCGGCCCTCAACGACGGCAGCGCCGATCCGGCGGAAAAAATCGCCGCCGCCGTGGGCGGCCATCTCGGCGAAAAGGGCGCCACCCTGTTCATGATCTTCGACGCCATGGTGCCCAATATTTCCACCATCCTCGACGGTCTCTATCTGCAACTGGCCGACCGGGTGCGCTACATGGGGGTGAACGCCGGCAGCGAAACCTTCCAGCCCATGCCCTGCCTGTTCGACGGCGAGCAGGTGGTCGGCGACGGCGTGCTGCTGCTCCTCCTGCCCCACCATGCGGGGGCCATTCTGGAGCACGGCTACCTGGCCCCGGAGCGGATGATCACCGCCACCGCCACCGAGGGCAACCGCATCCTCACCATCGACTGGCGGCCGGCCTTCGAGGTCTACCGGGAGGTGATCTTCGCCCAGTACGGGGTGGAGGTGAACCGGGACAATTTCTACCAGTACGCCACCCATTTCCCCTTCGGCATCGTCCGCGCCGATGACGACATCATCGTGCGCATCCCGGTGGCCCTGGAGCAGGACGGCTCCCTGTTCTGCGTCGGCGAGGTGCCCCCCAACGCCATGCTCACCCTGCTCCAGGCGCCGGAAGTGGATTCCACCCACACCGTGGAAACCCTGGTGAAGGGCCTGAACACCCTCAACGGCCCCATGGCCGGCCGGGAACTGCTTACGTTCTATTGCGCCGGCAGGCGGATGCACCTGGGGGACAAGTCGGCGGACGAACTCAAGGCGCTGGAAGCCCGAACCGGGGTGGCGCGGATGGCGGGCGCCCTGTCCCTGGGAGAGATCGGCAGCGTCACCGAATGGGGCTACCCCCTGTTCCACAACGCCACTCTGGTGTGCAGCGCCTGGGGGAAAGCGCCTGAGCGGTGATTAAACAATGAACCGCGAACGCATCCTGGCCGTGCTCTACGACCTGTCCATGGTGGTGGGGGGCGAAGTCACCCTCAAGCCCCTGCTCGCCAAGACCTTGCAGCGGCTGCTGTACCACACCTCTTTTCCCGCCGGCGCGGTGTTCCTCGACCTGCCTCCAGGGGAGGGGGACCTGGAGGTCCGGCTGGAACTGGCGGTGGGGGACTTCGAACTGGCCCAGCGGGCCGGCGGCACCCTCACGCTGCCCGCCGCCCTGGTTCATGGCCCTGCCGGCTTGGTGGAGGACGCCAGCCTGCTCGGCCGCCTCCCCGACGGTGGCCGCTACAAGGTGTGCCTGCGCCTGCCCGTGGACGGCCGGGGGGTGATTCTTCTCCTGTCCCCCGCCCTGCCCGAAACCGATCTGCCCCTGACCCAGATTTTCCAGCCGGTGATGGCCAACCTGGACAAGGCCATCCTCCTGTGCCGCCGCAGCGAAGCCTACACCCAGTCCATCCTGTCCGACCGGGACCGCGCCCAGTCCGGGCTGGAGCGTTTCCGCGCCGCCCTCGACACCTCCGCCGACAGCGTGTTCCTGATCGACCCCCGCAGCCAGCGCTTCGTCGATTTCAACCGCACGGCGGAAACCGCCAGCGGCTACGGCAGGGACGAACTGCTTGCCCAGGGGCCGGGGGATTTGGTGCCGGACTTGGGGCCCACCCTGTTCGACGACATGCTGGAAGGCCGCCAGACCGGCGCCCAGCTCGACACCGTGTTGCAGCGCAAGGATGGCGGCCGGGTGCCGGTGGATGTGCGCCTGGACCTGTTTGCCCCGTCCCAGGGGGAAAAGCTGGTGATCGCCCTGGCCCGGGACATCACCGAGCGCAAGCAGGCGGAAGCCGCCCTGCACAAGGTGAACCGCACCCTGCGCACCCTGAGCGCCGGCAACATGACCCTGATCCACGCCACCGACGAGCCGCAACTGCTGCGGGACGTATGCCGGGCCATCACCGACGTGGGGGGCTATCCCCTGGCCTGGGTGGGTTTCCTGGACGAGGCCGGCGGCATGGTGCCCAAGGCCCAGTCCGGCTCGGACGACGTCTATTTGCAGACCCTGGCCGCCATTTGCGACCAGCGGGACGGTGGGGGGTGTCCCTGCCGCCAGGCCACGGTTGAGGGGGAGCTTCACGTCGTGCACGACATGGCTGCCGGTTGCGGCGAGGAGAAATGGTGCCAGGAGGCGGTGAGGCGCGGATTCGCCTCCTACATCGTGCTCCCCCTCAAGGCGGCGGAAACGGCGTTTGGCGCCCTGTGCATCTACTCGATGGAAAAGGACGGCTTCGACGACGAGGAAGTCCACCTCCTGACTGAAATGGCCGCCGACCTGGCCTTCGGCATCACCGCCCTGCGCACCCGCGCCCAGCGGGACCGCTCCGAGGAAGCCTCCCACCGCTACCTGGCCCAGCTGCAAAAAACCCTGGAACAGGCGGTGGCCGCCATCGCCCTCACCATCGAAAAGCGCGACCCCTACACCGCCGGCCACCAGCGCCGCACCGCCCTGCTGGCGATGGCCATCGCCCGGCAGCTGGGCCTGCCCGACTCCCTGGTGGAGGGCCTGTATTTCGGGGGGCTGGTCCACGACGTCGGCAAGATCAACGTCCCGGTGGAAATCCTCAACCGCCCCGGCCGCATCAGCGCCCTGGAATACCAGATCATCAAGACCCACCCCGAGGTGGGCTACGAGATCATGAAGGACATCGAATTCCCCTGGCCCGTGGCCCAGCTCATCCGCCAGCACCACGAGCGCCTGGACGGCAGCGGCTACCCCCTGGGGCTGAAGGGCGACGCCATCCTGCTGGAATCCCGGATACTGGCCGTGGCCGACGTGGTGGAAGCCATTGCCTCCCACCGCCCCTACCGCCCCAGCCTGGGGATAGACACCGCCCTGGAGGAAATCGAAACCTACAGCGGCACCCGCTACGACCCCAAGGTGGTGGAGGCCTGCGCCAGGCTGTTCCGGGAGCTGGGATACCAGTTCGAGGCGTGACCGTTACTGCCCGCACATCCTGACCGCCTTGTCCCCCGCCTTGCCGCAGGGCGTCCGCGCGCCGGGGACCGGGTGGGGCGTGCCGGCGTTATCCATGTCCGCCGCCAGGGTGTCCCAGCCTATCAGCCCCGACTTGTCCACCGTCAACCGCAGCAGCCAGCCGCGGCGGGTTTCCGGCGTTTCGAAGCCGTCGAAGACGAAGTTGCCCAGGCTGTAGACGATCAGTTTCCCCTGGTAATACTCCGCCCCCTGGGTGATGTGGGGGTGGCCGCCGATGACCAGGTCCGCCCCGGCGTCGATCATCGTCCGCGCCAGTTGCCGCTGCCGCTCCGTTGGCTGGAGTTCCCGCTCCCAGCCCCAGTGCATGAAGGGAATCACCAGGTCCGCCCCCGCCGCTTTGGCGGCGCGGATGTCGGCCACCACCTGGCTGTCCTCGCTCCAGCTCACCCCTGGCCAGTCGGCCCCGGCCTCGAAGGAGCGGGGCTTGAACTCGTTGTAGCCCAGCAGGGCGATGCGCAGCCCCTTCTTCTCCACCCACAGGGGCGCGTGGGCGGCGGTCAGGTTCTTCCCGCCGCCGAAGTGGCGGATGCCGGCCTTGTCCAGCAGGTCCAGGGTTTCCACGAAAGCCTCCTGGCCGTAATCCCCGGAATGGTTGTTGGACACCGCCAGGGCGTCGAAGCGGCCCTTCAGCACGTCCAGCGCCTGGGGCCGGGCGCGGAAGGCGTAAATCTTGTTGTCCAGCGCCTTGCCGGTGGTGGCCACGGGGCATTCCAGGTTGCCCACGGTGAAGTCGGCGTCCTTCAGCGCCGCCGCGAAGTGCGCCAGGGGGTCGCCCCCCGCCTGGATGGTACGCCCCGGCCCGTCGTCCAGCATCACGTCGCCCACGAACACCAGCCGCACCGGCTCCGCCTGGGCAGCTTGGCCCAGCAGCAGCACAGCACATAAAAGGCAGGCTTGGAAAGCCTTCATCGCGCCCCCTCCATCCCGCACCAGTACTGAAGCTCCCCGTCCCGCACCGGCTCGTAAACCCACTGCTGCCCGGTAAAGCCGTGGCGCACGCCGCCGATGGCCTTTACCGGGTAGGGGTAGCTGGCCTGATGAACCAGCACCGGCCCGCCCTCCCGGTCCGCATAGGTGTAGACCTTGATGGAGGCCAGATCGGCGGGGGAGTTCTGGAACACCACCCGGAACAGGAAATAGGAACCCACCTGGATCGGCTTCACGCCGTAGGGCGAGGCCACCGGCTGGGCGGCGAGAACCTTGGTTTCGCCGCCGTAGGTGTAATGGCAGGCTACTTGTTCGGCGGCCGCCAGGGGCAAGGAACATGCCGCCAGGGCGGCGAGGAGGAGGGTTTTCGCAGTGGTCAGGGCCGAGGGCAAGGAATGACGGAAGGCCTCGAGAGTTTCAGCCTTCCGCCCGCTTGCGGGCAGTGCCGGAGGAGCGGGGTGTCGGCGGCTTCTCGCAAGTGTCCACGTAAGCGTCGAGAGCTTGCGGATCACGCGCTGGCACTGGGTGTGGTGCTTCGCCGCCCGGGATTTGAAGAACTCCACGCTCTTTTCGCTGCGGGCGATGGTGACCTCCACCCCCTCTTCCCGGAACGCCAGTTCCTCCGGCGGGGGAAGAAAGTCACGAACGACCTTGGCCTCCATGGGCTCATCGGTGTATTTGACCTTAGCGGAACTCGTTTTCGCGCTCATGGATTGCCCTGCCTTTCCGCCGGTAACCGGCGCCAAATATGCGGATGACACCACCGCGATAAGTTATCCTGTTCGCGGTTTAGCATATCGGGCGACTGACTTAAGGATTTGGGGTACAATTTCGCCCTTAATTCCTGGCTGCTTGCGATTGCTCAGATTTGATGAAAAAACTTCTTATTCCGCGCACTGAACTTTCAGAGGCGCTGCTGTCATTCCGTCGGGTATTTTGGGTTGCGGGTGTTTTCAGTTTCTTTATTAACCTGCTGTACCTGGTGCCTTCGATTTATATGCTGCAGGTCTACGATCGTGTTCTGACCAGCCGCAATGAGTTTACCCTGCTTATGCTCACCCTTATCATGGTGGGAATGTATGTTCTGATGAGCTTGGTCGAGCTGGCGCGCAGCAAAGTTTTGGTACGGGTTGGGTCTGCGCTCGACATGAAGTTGAGCAACCGGGTTTTTACGGCCACCTTTGAAGCCAATTTGCAGAAGGGGGGGGGCAATCCCAGCCAGTCCTTGCATGATCTGACTAATGTGCGCCAGTTTCTGACCGGCAATGGTCTTTTCGCTTTTTTCGACGCGCCATGGGCGCCGATCTATCTGGTGGTGATTTTCCTGCTTCACCCCCTGCTGGGCGCCATTTCCTTGGTTGGGGCGGTGATGCTATTCGGGCTGGCTTATGTGACCGAAACCGCCACCCGCAAGCCTCTGGCGGGGGCCAATAGTGCCGCCATTGCGGCGGGCAATTTCGCTAACGCCAATTTGCGGAATGCCGAAGTCATTCATGCCATGGGTATGTTGCCCCATATTCGGCAGCGTTGGTTCCGTCACCAGCAAAAGGTGTTGTCCCTGCAAAACGAAGCCAGCGACCGTGCTGGATTGATCAATGCGGTGACCAAGTTCATCCGTCTCACCTTACAGTCCGGTATCCTCGGTGCTGGCGCTCTGTTGGCCATTGAGGGCACCGTTACGCCGGGCGCCATGATTGCCGCTTCCATCTTGATGGGGCGCGCTCTGGCGCCGGTGGAACTTGCCATCGGCACATGGAAGAGCTTGATTTCCACCCGGGCGGCTTACCAGCGCCTGGATGAACTGCTCAAGACTTTTCCCGAGCGGCCGGTGGGGATGTCTCTGCCCAAGCCGAGCGGCAATATCTCCCTGGAAAATGTGGTTGCCGGCGCGCCGGGGGGGAACGTTGCCATTCTCAAGGGGGTATCCCTCAATATCAATGCTGGCGATGTGGTGGGCGTTATCGGGCCCAGCGCTTCCGGAAAATCGACTCTCGCCCGCCTGCTGGTGGGGGTTTGGCCTGCCCAGGCAGGCAAGGTGCGGTTGGATGGCATGGATGTCTATCTATGGGACAAGAAGGAACTCGGGCCATCGATTGGTTATTTGCCCCAGGATATTGAGTTATTCGATGGCACGATTGCGGAAAATATTGCTCGCTTCGGTGAGGTGGATCCCGAGAAGGTGATTGCCGCCGCCCAGAAGGCGGGGGTTCACGACATGATTTTGCGGATGCCCCGCGGTTATGATACGCCTATCGGTGAAGGGGGCGGGGTGCTTTCCGGTGGCCAGAAGCAGCGCGTCGGCTTGGCTAGGGCGCTCTATGGCGATCCCGCCGTGGTGGTGCTGGATGAGCCGAATTCTAACCTGGATGACGCTGGCGAAGCCGCGCTGGTCAGGGCGGTTCTGGAACTCAAGCAGCAGCACCGGACGATTGTTCTGATTACCCATCGCACCAGCATCCTTGGCGTTGTCGATAAGTTGTTGTTGTTGCGTGACGGCGTGCCTCAGCTTTACGGCCCGCGTGACGAGGTGCTAAAGGCGCTGTCTCAGGCTTCGCAACAGCAAGCTGCGGCCCAGCAGCAAGCGGCTCCCGCTGCAGCATAGTTCGCTACCTGGAATACCATGAAACTCCAACTTCGCAAGAATACTCCCCAACATTTCGACCATATCCCGGAAACCATCGATGCGCCGCAGCCGGAAGTCGTGGTGGAAACGGACCCGAAAAGCTCTATTCGCTTCGGCATGCTGGTTCTGCTCCTCGGTTTTGGCGGGTTCCTGATTTGGGCATTGTTCGCCCCCCTCGATGCGGGCGTGCCTGCCCCAGGCGTGGTTTCGGTCGAATCCCAGCGGAAGACGGTCCAGCATCTGACGGGCGGGATCGTGGAAAAGATATTAGTCAAGGAGGGTGATACGGTGAAGGCTGGGCAGGTTTTGGTGGTGCTCAACCCCGTTCAGGCCAAGGCCCAATTGGGTATCACCAGGGGCCAGTATTTGAGTGCCCGGGCCATGGAAAGCCGGCTCATGGCGGAGTACGAGAGGAAGGGGGCGATTGACTTCCATCCGGACCTGCTAAAAGAAAAAGATGACCCTGGGGTGGCAGAAATCATGGAGGTGCAGTCACGGCTCTTTGCCACGCGACGTCTCAGCCAGCAGCGGGAACTGGCTGTTTTGCGGGAAAGTGCGGCCGCTCTTGAAACACAGCTCAAGGGCATGCGTGAGTTGGCCAAGGAGGGTTACGTGCCGCGCAATAAGATGTTGGACATGGAGCGTTCTTATGCCGAGATACGCTTGCGCATTTTGCAGCAGGAACAAGAGTATCGGAAACAGGTTGAGACCCAGCTAAGCGACGTGCAGAAGGAGGTGTCTGCGCAGCACAGTCGCTTGGTCGCGGTGCAAGATGAGCTCAATCGTACCGAGGTGAAAGCGCCGTCCGATGGCGTTGTGGTCGGCCTGGCGGTGCATACCATCGGTGGAGTGATTTCGCCCGGAAGCCGTATCATGGACATTGTTCCCCAGGACGAGCCGTTGATTGTTGATGCACAGATTTCTCCTCACCTGATCGACCTCGTGAAGCCGGGGTTGGAGGCGGAACTGCGTTTTACGGCGTTTAATCAAAGTAGTACGCCTGTTATTAGCGGCACCGTAGCTACTGTCTCGGCTGATAGCTTGACAGATCCCGCTACGCATCAGCCGTATTACTCGGCGCGCATCACTGTTTCCCAGAAAGAGTTGCAGCGGCTGGGTTCTAATCAGATACAGCCCGGCATGCCAGTGGAGGCGATCATGAAGACCGGTTCGCGCACCCTGATGAACTATCTTCTCAAACCGCTGGTTGACAGGTTCGCAATTTCGCTGAGGGAGCGGTAAGCATGTCGGCATGGAAACTTGCCATGGTCGCTTTGGCATGTTGGGTCGGCACGGCTTTCGCGGGGGAGGATTTGCTATCTTCGTATCGGAGCGCGTTGTCCAACGATGCGGACTACGGGGCAGCTATCGCAACCAACGAGGCTGGCCGCGAGGAGGAAGCCAAGGGACGAGCCGGGCTGTTGCCGACCATCAGCATCAGCGGTATCCGTACCAATAACGATACAACTCAAACCAGTCAAACCGTCTTTGGCGCCCGCTCCCAGGATTACGAATATACGGCCAAAAATTACAGCCTTAATCTGCGGCAACCGCTTTTCCGTCTTTACAACTGGGCGGCATATCGCCAAGGGCAGGCCAAGGCGCGTTACAGTGACGCCGTTTTTGTTGGTGCCCGGCAAGATTTGGCTGTCAGACTGGCGTCGGCCTATTTTGATGTGCTGCTGGCCCATGACAATGTGGAACTGGCTCATGCGCAGAAGGCCGCCATTACTGAGCAACTCTCTCAGGCGAGGAAGTTGTTCAAAGGAGGTGAAGGGACGCTGACCGACGTGGATGAGGCGCAGGCTCGTTTCGATATGGCGGCGGCCCAGGAACTGGAGGCGCTCAACAATCTGGAGATTGCCCGCCGTGCGCTTGAGCGCATTCTTGGCAAGGAATCCGGCAAGCTGTCTTTTCTGCTGCCAGAAAAGCTGGAGCTGAAAAATCCGATGCCGGCTGATATGGAACAGTGGGTGGAGTGGGCGCGTCAGGGGAACCCCGAGGTTCTGGCCCAGCAGTATAACCTCGAAGCGGCGGCGCAAGAGGTGGCCAAAGCCCGTGCCGACCATTTCCCTACCGTCGATCTGATCGCTAGTCGAACGAAGAGCGATAGCGATACCAATACGTCGATTAACAGCCGGTACGATACCCACGCAGTCGGTGTGCAGCTGTCCATTCCGCTTTTTGCGGGGGGCTATCCCAGCGCCAATGTGCGGCAAGGGGAGGCCAATCGCCGAAGGGCAGAGCAGCAACTGGAAGCGGCTCTGCGCAAGGCCACGCTCGACACGCGTAAGGAGTTCCTGAATGTGAGCAACAGCGTGGCGCAGGTCAAGGCGTATCAACAGGCCGTGCTGTCGAACGAGAACGCCTTGTATTCCACCCGCAAGGGATTTGAAGTTGGTTTACGCACCAACGTCGACATCCTTAATGCCCAGCAGCAACTCTATACCGCAAAGCGCGATTTGGCGAAGTCACGCTATACCTATATCCTTAGCTGGCTTAAATTGAAGGCGGCGGTGGGAAGTTTGGCGGAAGAGGACATTGTTCACGTCAATAGCTGGTTGACGGTATCCCCCCCCTGAAAACGCCCGTGCTCAACAAGAACAAGCGTCCTCTCAGCGCACTTCGCAGTCCATTTTTTTGGCGGCTCTTCGTCGTTTGATTACGGTAATCGGGGATGGCTGACATCCGCGAGATCGTGTATCCATCCGGGTTTTTCGAGGACTCAGATAGGCATACGAAATGGGAGCAGTCATCCCGGCAGGGATTTTGGGGTACCAGGGGCAAGTGATCAAGGAAGTTCGACAGGACGAACGGGCAAGATCACGGTGGTGTGCCGCCGTGACCGATGCCATCGTCCGGTCGATCCGACGAGTGGGCGACCGGGCCCGGTCGATCGCTGGTTGCGGCGGACGGTGCGCGACATCCCGTTGGGCGGGCGCCCCTGTGAAGTCGAGATCGAATACGCCCATGAAAAAGCCAACATAACCCAGGCAAGCCGATCTACGCCTTAGGCGATGATGCCGCCGCCCAGGCACACGTTGCTGTCGTAGACCACCACCGATTGCCCCGGCGTCACCGCCCATTGGGGCTGGGCGAAGTCGATGTCGCAGGAGGCGGCGTCAACGCGGGTGACGACGCAGGGGGCGTCGGCCTGGCGGTAGCGGGTCTTGGCGGCGTAGACCCAGTGGGGATGCGGCGCTTCGCCGGAGACCCAGCTCAGGTCCTGGGCGCTGAGCTTTCCCTTGAACAGCAGGGGGTGGTCGTGGCCCTGGACCACGGTCAGCACATTCTTCGCCATGTCCTTGCCGGCCACGAACCAGGGTTCCCCCTGGCCGCCGATGCCTAAGCCCTGGCGCTGGCCCAGGGTGTAGTACATCAGGCCTTCGTGCCTGCCCACCACCTTGCCTTCCGGGGTGACCATGTCGCCGGGCGACCTGGGCAGGTAGCGGTTGAGGAATTCCCGGAACGGGCGCTCGCCGATGAAGCAGATGCCGGTGGAGTCCTTCTTCTTCGCCACCGCCAGGCCTGCGTCTTCGGCGATCTTGCGCACTTCCCGCTTGTACAGCTTGGCCAGGGGGAAAAGGGTCTTGGACAACTGGTGCTGGTTGAGGCGGTAGAGGAAGTAGCTCTGGTCCTTGGTGCCGTCCTCGGCCTTCAGCAGCTCGAACTTGCCGTGGCGCTCCCTCACCCCGGCGTAGTGGCCGGTGGCGATGTAGTCGGCGCCCAGGGCCAGGGCGTGGTCGAGGAAGGCCTTGAACTTGATTTCCGAGTTGCACAGCACGTCCGGGTTGGGGGTGCGGCCGGCCTGGTATTCCTGCAGGAACAGGCTGAACACCCGCTCCTTGTATTCCTTGGCGAAGTTGACCCCTTCCACTTCGATGCCGATCTTCTCCGCCACCGCCAGCACGTCGAAGAAGTCCTGCTTGGCCGGGCAGTAGTCGTCCTGGTCGTCGTCCTCCCAGTTCTTCATGAACAGGCCCAGCACTTCAAAGCCCTGCTGCTTGAGGAGCAGGGCGGAGACGGCGGAATCCACGCCGCCGGACATGCCGACTACCACACGGGCGCCGGAACGAGCAGCTTTGCTGCCGTTCCCGGCGGACCCGGCCCTTGCGGCCGTTTCCTTATTTCTCATTGGGGGATGCTCCCGCTTTCCATTCTTCCAGGGTGAACACGGCGGCCGGCTGGCCGTTGTCGAAGAACCAGGAATCGACGATGTATTCCCGGCCGGTTTGGGTTTCCACGATCCGCGCGCCCCAGTGGTCGTTGACCAGGTAGGGGGCGCGCCTCACCCGCTCCCGCAGTTGGTGGTATTTCAGCCAGCCCCGGTGTTCCAGCAGCTCCAGGTAGGCGGTGGTGTTGTGGGAGTGGTCCAGGCAGTCCATGCGCCCGTCCACCCCATCGTCGTCGGCGTTGCCCCCCCTGTCGTTGCGGGTGGGGGTCTGCTGGCCGGCGATGGTCTCGAATTGGCCGATGGCCTGGGAGATGGCCTCGCGCTCGGCTTCGGGGGTTTTCGCCCGCATGAACAAGGCGCGGATTTTCAGCAGCTGCTTGCCGTTGACGATGACCGTGGCTTGGGTGCCGCAGTCGTAGTTGTAGCAGATGTCCACCTGGTCCGCCGCCGCCGCGCCGCTCCACAGCACGCTCAGCAGCAGGAAAAGCCAAACGGCCACGGGCGTTTCCTCCACCCCTGCCCATCCCCTGCACCCGCAAGGGGTGTCCTCGCCGGGTGCCCGCCGCGACGCGGCGACCACAGCGGGACGGGCGAGGGGGACGTAGGGCCGCTGCGCGACTGTTCTATCAACAGTGGCTGATGGCGTCCAGCGGGTAGCGCTTGCCGGCAAGGTAGTCTTCCACGCACTTGAGGATCAGCGGGCTGCGGTGGCGTTCCTGGCCGGCGCGGATTTCCTCCGGGCTGAGCCAGACGGCGCGGACGATGCCTTGATCCAGCTTTCGCTCCGGGTCGAAGCCCGTCACCTGCCCGCCGAAGGCGAAGCGCAGGTAGACGATGTCCTTCTTCGGGTGCCGCCAGCTGTAGACGCCGAGGAGGAATTCGGGCGCGAAATGGTGGGCGGTTTCTTCCAGGGCCTCCCGCACCACGCCTTCGGCCAGGGTCTCGTTGGGCTCCCAGTGGCCGGCGGGCTGGTTGAAGCGCAGGCCGTCGTCGGTTTCTTCCTCCACCAGGAGGAACTTGCCGTCCCGTTCGATGACGGCGGCGACGGTAACGTTGGGTTTCCAGATCATGATGCAAAACCGTGATGAAGAGGCGCTATCTTAACAGCGCCGGGGGCAAAAGAAAAAACGGCCTGGGGAGGTAACCACCGCACTTCTCCCTCCCCCTTGACGGGGGAGGGTAGGGGTGGGGGTGAGAGGGTGGAGGAGGGAACGTTACCGCTTATCACCCCCATCCCAGCCTTCCCCCGTCAAGGGGGAAGGAGCATTAGGTAGCCGCCTTGGCGGCCCAAGGTTATATCGGCGCCTTTGAGGCCCTCACCCAGTAAGCCCCCGGCATGGAGCCACGATTGTTTCAGCGTTTTCCTAAGCTTCCCGCCACTGCCCGGGGGCCAGCCCCTCCAGGGTCCAGTCGCCGATGCGCCAGCGGATCAGGCGCAGGGTGGGGAAGCCCGCCTTGGCGGTCATGCGCCGCACCTGGCGGTTCTTGCCTTCCTGGATGGTCAGTTCCAGCCAGGACGTGGGGATGCTCTGGCGGAAGCGCACCGGCGGGTTGCGGGGCCACAGGCCGGCGGGTTCGTCCATGGCCCGGACCTTGGCCGGGCGGGTGACGAAATCCCCCAGGTCCACGCCCCGGCGAAGCTGCTCCAGGGCGGCCTCGTCGGGGAGGCCTTCCACTTGAACCCAATAGGTTTTTTCCTTGCCGAAGCGGGGGTGGCTCAGCCGGTGTTGCAATCCCCCGTCATCGGTTAGAATGAGCAGCCCTTCGCTGTCCGTATCCAGACGGCCCGCCGGATAGACCCCCGCCACCGGAATGTAGTCCTTGAGGGTGGGGTGCTTTTCGTGGGGACTGAACTGGGTGATGACGCCGTAGGGCTTGTTGAACAGAATGATCCGGCTCATAGGGTGCGGATTCTACAGGATTTCTGCGGCGTCCGACGGGCGCCGTTTTCGGAAAGGGAGTAGGCGCAGCATGTATCAGCACATCCAGGTGCCGGCGGGCGGCGAGAAGATCACCGTCAATCAGGATTTTTCGCTCAACGTTCCCGATCATCCGGTGATTCCCTTCATCGAGGGGGACGGCACGGGGGTGGACATCACCCCGGTGATGCGCAAGGTGGTGGATGCGGCGGTGGCCAAGGCCTACGGTGGCAAGAAGCAGATCGCCTGGATGGAAGTCTATGCCGGCGAAAAGGCCACCCAGGTCTACGACGCCGACTCCTGGTTGCCGGAGGAAACGGTGCAGGCGGTGAAGGATTACGTGGTGTCCATCAAGGGCCCCCTCACCACCCCCACTTCCGGCGGCATCCGCTCCCTGAACGTGGCCCTGCGCCAGATGCTGGACCTCTACGTTTGCCTGCGCCCGGTGCGCTGGTACACCGGCGTTCCCAGCCCGGTGAAGGCGCCGGAGAAGGTGGACATGGTGATCTTCCGCGAGAACACCGAAGACATCTACGCCGGCGTGGAATGGGAAGTGGGCAGCGCCGAAGTGAAGAAGGTGATCGAGTTCCTGCAGAAGGAAATGGGGGTGAAGAAAATCCGCTTCCCCGAATCCTCCGCCATCGGCATCAAGCCGGTGTCCGTGGAAGGCTCCGAGCGCCTGATCCGCAAGGCCATCCAGTACGCCATCGATAACGGCCGCAAGTCCGTGACCCTGGTGCACAAGGGCAACATCATGAAGTTCACCGAAGGGGGCTTCAAGAAGTGGGGCTACGAGTTGGCGGCCAAGGAATTCGGTGCCGAGCCCATCGACGGCGGCCCGTGGATGAAATTGGCCGATAAATTCGGCGGCATCGTCATCAAGGACGTGATCGCCGACGCCTTCCTGCAGCAGATCCTGCTGCGCCCCGACGAGTACGACGTGGTCGCCACCCTGAACCTCAACGGCGACTACATCTCCGACGCCCTGGCGGCGGAAGTGGGCGGCATCGGCATTGCCCCCGGCGCCAACCTGTCCGACTCCATCGCCATGTTCGAGGCCACCCACGGCACGGCGCCCAAGTACGGCGGCAAGGACTACGTCAACCCCGGCTCCATTATCCTCTCCGCCGAGATGATGCTGCGCCACATGGGCTGGCTGGAAGCCGCCGACCTGGTGGTGAAGGGCATGGAAGGCGCCATCGCCAGCAAGCAGGTGACCTACGACTTCGCCCGCCTGATGGAAGGCGCGACGCAAGTGTCCTGCTCCGCCTTCGGCCAGGGGATCATCGAGCATATGTAAGACGGTCGGGATGCGGCAAAAAAAGCCGGAGCAGAAATGCCCTGGCCGTTATAGGATTTGTGTCGACTAGACAAGCGGTATAGCAGGTGAAACCAGAGAGCCCTTCGGGGCTCTCTCTATTTTCAGAGAGAGGAAGCGGGAACTGCCGCAGGACGCGGCCATATCTTGCATACAGCCTCGCCAAGGAGCTTCCCCCGACGGGCGATGGATTCCTCGTCCCATGCTGTCGCGGGCTCAAAGTGGCGGTTCAACCGCAGCACCGAGTTTTTGTATTCGACAAGCTTGACCTCGAAGGAAGCGTTGCTGGCGGCCGGATTGAGGTATTTGTTGAGCAGGGTCAGGTTTCCGAGCGTTTGCAGAGTGGCGTTGCGAGTCCTGATGGCTTCCCCGAACTCCACAAGATCATCCTTGGCAAGATAGGGTGTGTCCACCACATTGGGAGGGATAAGCCTGCCTCCCAAAGGCCAGTACGTGGCCCATTTCTGCGGTAACACATGCTCGATTTGCAGTCCTGCCGGGATTTCAGTGTTCTCGGTCTTCTTGGTGCGCAGGTCGATTTCAAGGCGTTCCAGAATCAACCGCAGGGCCGGGGTTTTGAGCTCTTTGAAGACTTGGCGGCTGATGGCCTTCTCAATAACTTCGCCATCTGTCGGCCAATGCCTGGTGGTACCACCCCCGGTCAAAAGCTTCTTATGCAATGCAGGCAGAACGGCAGCCCCCTGCAACCCGCGAAGGTTCCCCACCACGTCGACGAAGAGCTTGTTGTATTCCTTGGTTTCCTCGCCTGTCAGGACACGTCTGGCGATGAACGATTCAACCGCAGAACGGCAGTCTGCCATCTGGCCCGCGTCAAGACCGGCTTCAAGTTCCAAGAACAGGATTAGTGGCAACGCCGTGGAAACATCAAAGTCCATCAGCACACGCCGAAGGTCCGTGCTCGGCAACGCGGAGGGCGCGGCCGACTCGTAGCGCTGGTAGGTCTCTCCGTGTCGGGCGAAATCCGCCAGTTCCTCCTTGACTGTGGCGTAACGCGGCGGATGGACGGAGACCCAGCGGCGATATTCCTCGTTCACCCGACGGGCATCCACCATCTGCCCCGTCTTCGCCATGAGGAAGTACCTCAATCCCAAGTCGAGCCTCGAATAGGAACGGCCTCCCCGCTTGACCTCCATGCTCCAAAAGTCGGTTTCGAACTTGCTCCAATACTCGTCGAATATCTCGTCACGGTTGAGCCGTTCTTTTTCCGCCCGCATGAAAATCAGACTGCGAAGAAGATCGGATTGCGACAGCGGCCGACCCTGCGAGTTGAGGGAGTAGAAAATCTCCTGCGAGTCGTCGCCTTCGGACAACGCGATTTCCACCACGCAAAAATCCTGCTGCAATGCCTGCAACAGCGCGAACGCCGTTTCCTCTTGCGTCTTTGAGGACTGGGCGGCAGTCGAAGCGACCCATGTCTCGATGACCTTGTAGAAATACAGGTAAGCCTCGACCAGATTGCTTCTCGGCTCGGGTTTGCGTTTCCTCGGCAGATAGACGAGGGGGTATTTGGCAAGAACCTCGGCTTGGCTTCCGACCGACAGAATATGTCGGAACACCTCGCGGTTGAGCGTCGTCGGCCATAGCTTGAACAGTTCCTCCTCGGGGTGCTCCATCACGTCGGGATCGGCGTTTTCGAGATACCGCGTGACAGGACGATCCAATGTCTTCCAGTCATTCTTGCGGGCGATGTCACGATAGGCGCACAAGAGAAGCTGGAGCGTGGTCAGCCGTTGCTGTCCGTCGATGACCAGAAACCTTTTGACCTCGCGGGGAGAACTCGGACGCACGCCCTCGATGATCAACGCGCCAAGGTAGTGGGGATTGGTCTGCACACCCTTCAACTGCAATGCGGCTTTCTCTGTGACGTCTTCCCAAAGTGTCGCCCACTGCGGATTTTCCTGCCAGACGTAGAGCCGCTGGAACATCGGCACCACATAGCGGAGTTGCGAGTTGAACAGTGCGTCGAGAGATCGCGGATTGGCCTGCATGTCTTGCTCCCCTGTGTCTTGTGCCGGCATGGTAACTCACGGAGATGCCATCGGAATAGACAAACGAGTTTGACCTAGTCCATCTCGCTGGATTCCGACGAATGGGATTGCGAACTTCGTTAGCTTTGAGAGACTGAAATCATGGAGGCATTTTGCTGACCAGCATGGAAAGGATGATCTTGTTCTTGTCCGAGTGCTTCCGCTTGGCGATGGGGTTGAGGCCCTTCGGCTTGACCGTGAAGGTCCTTGCAGAGATACCGCTTGCTGCCGATGGGTGCCGGTGACATGGACGGGCACGCGATGGTTGCCGCACATCGTGTCGGGGCATAAGGCCGCCGCGTAAGTCTGCACCAAGATGCGGTAGGTTTTTTAGCCCGCCGTCAGTTGACACAAATCCTAATTAACGGCTGGAGATATGCCCCGGCTTTTTTTGTGTCTGGAAGAATTACAGGAAGCGGTCCAGCAATTTCCGGCTGTGCCGGTCCAGGGCCAGGAGGTCGCGGATCAGGAACTGGATGCCGTGGCTGTCGGCGATCAGCAGGGTGGAGCCGCCGATGCGGCGGATGTCTTCCTCCCCCTTGAGGACGAATGCCGTGTCGCCCCGGTCGGTTTCCACCTCCCAGGTGCTGGGGGTGGCGAAGCTGGAGACCTGGCGCAGGCGGCGGATTTCCGGCATGAATTCCCGGCTTGCCAGCTCCTCTTCGATCACCGTCTTGATTTCGTGCGGCAGTTCGTCCAGGCGGTCGATCCACGCCAGTTCGTGGCCGTCGGCGCTCACCAGGGCGATGCCCTGGTCCGGCGCGGCGATGGGGAAGGCCCGCACCGGCACCACACCTTCGTGCACTTCGCCGTCGGCAACCGTGAACGCCAGCCGGCCGGCGGCGTTGCGGCTGAGCCGGAAGTCGATGGCCTTGGTCATTTCTCACCCCCTTTCGCTCCGCTCCATTCCTTGTCTTCCATTTCCGTATCCACGTTGCGGGCCTGGGCCTGGTAGAGGCGGTGGTAGGCGCCTTCCCTGGCCATCAGTTCGTCGTGGTTGCCCACTTCGACGATCCGGCCCCGGTCCATCACCACCAGCCGGTCGGCCTGGCGCAGGGTGCTCAGGCGGTGGGCGATGGCGATGGTGGTGCGGCCCTGCACCAGGTTGTCCAGGGCCTTCTGGATTTCCTTCTCGGTTTCCGTATCCACCGAAGAAGTGGCCTCGTCCAGGATCAGGATGCGGGGGTCGATCAGCAGGGCGCGGGCGATGGAGATGCGCTGGCGCTCGCCGCCGGACAGGCCCTGGCCCCGCTCGCCCACCAGGGAGTCGTAGCCCTGGGGCAGGCGCAGGATGAATTCGTGGGCGTGGGCGGCCCGGGCGGCGGCGACGATTTCTTCTCTTGTCGCGTCGGGCTTGCCGTAGGCGATGTTCTCGGCGATGGTGCCGAAGAACAGGAAGGGCTCCTGCAGCACCAGGCCGATGTGGCGCCGGTATTCGGCCACCGGCAGCGAGCGGATGTCCACCCCGTCGATGCGCACGGCGCCTTCGGTGACGTCGTAGAAGCGGCAGATCAGGTTCACCAGGGTGCTCTTGCCCGAGCCACTGTGGCCCACCAGGCCGATCATCTCGCCGGGGGCGATGGCCAGGTCCAGGCCCCGGATCACCGAGCGGTTGCCGTAGCGGAAGCCCACGTCCTTGAGTTCGATCCGGCCGGTGACCTTATCCAGGTGCGTCGGGTGGGTGGGTTCGGGAACGCTGGAGACGTGGTCCAGGATGTCGAAAATGCGCTTCGCCCCGGAGGCGGCCTTCTGGGTCACCGACACGATGCGGCTCATGGAGTCGAGGCGGGTGTAGAAGCGGCTGATGTAGGCCAGGAAGGCGGTGAGCACGCCGACGGTGATCTGGTCCCGGGACACCTGCCAGATGCCGAAGGCCCACACCACCAGCAGGCCGATTTCGGTCAGCAGGGTGACGGTGGGGGAGAACAGGGACCAGGTCTTGTTCAGCCGGTCGTTGATCGCCAGATTGTGGCGGTTGGCTTCCCGGAAGCGCTCCGCCTCGCGCTTTTCCTGGGCGAAGGCCTTCACCACCCGGATGCCGGGGATGGTGTCGGCCAGGACGTTGGTCACTTCGGCCCAGACGCGATCGACTTTTTCGAAGCCGGTGCGCAGCCTGTCCCGCACCACGTGGATCAGCCAGGCGATGAGGGGCAGCGGCAGCAGGGTCACCAGGGCCAGCCAGGGGTTGATGGACACCAGGATCACCGCGGTCATGGCGATCATCAGCACGTCGGTGGCGAAGTCCAGCAGGTGCAGGGAGAGGAACACGTTGATGCGGTCGGTTTCCGAGCCGATGCGGGCCATCAGGTCGCCGGTGCGCTTGCCGCCGAAGTATTCCAGGGACAGCTGGAGCAGGTGCTCGAAGGTGGTGGTGCGCAGGTCGCGGCCGATGCGCTCGGACACCAGGGCCAGGATGTAGGTCTTGGCCCAGCCCAGGCTCCAGGCCACCAGAGCCGCTCCCAGCAGCCCGCCGAGGAGCAGGGTTACGATCCCGACGTCGATGGGCTTGCCGTTCTGGTAGGGGATCAGCACCTCGTCCATCAGGGGCATGGTCAGGTAGGGGGGCACCAGGGTGGCGGCGGTGGAGGCCAGGGTGAGGAGGAAGCCCGCCAGCAGCGGCCATTTGTAAGGCTTGGCGAAGCGCCACAGGCGGAACAGGGTCCAGGTGGAGGGCGGGGTGTGGATCACCTTGCTGCATACCGGGCATTCCTCCTGGTCCGCCTCCAGGGGGGTGTTGCAAGTGGGGCACAGGGCCTCCTCGGGGGGCGCTACCGGCTGGCCGGTGAGGCGGCTTTCCAGCTGGGATTCGAAGCGGCCCACCAGCCGCAGGGCGGCCAGGTTCTGGCCCAGGGTATAGCGCCAGCAGGCCTGACGGCCGGATTCGTCGTGCAGCTCCAGGCTGCCCACCCCGGCGTGGTCATGGTGGCGCAGGACGAGGCCCCGGCCATAGGCCCATTCCTGCCACGCCTGATCCGGTGCCTTGGCCAGCAGCCGGCGGTCGGTGACCGCCACCAGGCCGCGGCTGAAGCGCAGCTGCCCGTCCAGGTCGGTTTCCAGCCAGGCCAGGATTTCCTCGCCGGGATTCAGCCGGGATTCCGCCTCGGCGCGCCAGGCATCGGGCAGGGCGCCGCCGGTGGGAACGGAAAGGGAGGGGCGGGTAGTCATGTAAGAGAGCCTATGTTCGGTAGCCGGGGAGCGCTTGCGCGCCCCGGTGGGTGCGGAGTTTACTTGTCCGGGTGCCAGGCGTACAGTGCGCCCCCTCCCCGGAGGTTTTTCGGCCGCAAAAATACCTCTTAACGCGGTAAACCGAAATCCGTGCACAGCGTTAAGGGGTTTCACCGCTCGAAACACTTGAACATGGATAAAAAAGATATTCAGATTCTCCGGGTCCTGCCCCTGCGCGGGCCCAACCTGTGGACCTACCGCCCGGTGCTGGAAGCCTGGGTGGACATCGGGGCCCTGGAAGATTTCCCCTCCAACACCCTTCCCGGCTTTTACGAACGCCTCGCCGCCTGGCTGCCCTCCCTGGTGGAGCACCGCTGCAGCGTGGGCGAGCGGGGCGGCTTCCTGAAGCGGGTGCAGGAAGGCACCTGGGCCGCCCATATCCTGGAGCACGTCACCCTGGAGCTGCAGAACCTGGCGGGCCAGCGCACCGGCTTCGGCAAGGCGCGGGAAACCTCCAAGCGCGGCGTCTACAAGGTGGCCGTCCGCTCCCGCCAGGAAGAGGTGACCCGGGCCTGCCTCGACGCCGCCCGGGAACTCATCATGGCGGCCATCGAGGACCGCCCCTTCGACGTGCCGGCCACGGTGGCGCATTTGCGCGGCGTGGCGGACTCCCACTGCCTCGGCCCCAGCACGGCGTGCATCGTGGACGCCGCCACCGAACGCCACATCCCCTCCCTCCGGCTCACCGACGGCAACCTGGTGCAGCTGGGCTACGGCGCCAGGAGCCGCCGCATCTGGACCGCCGAAACCGACCGCACCAGCGCCATCGGCGAAGGCATTGCCAGCGACAAGGACCTCACCAAGAGACTCCTCGGCTTTGCCGGGGTGCCGAACCCCGGCGGGCGCATGGTGGACAGCCCGGCGGACGCCTGGGACGCGGCGGAGGACATCGGCCTGCCGGTGGTGGTCAAGCCCTACGACGCCAACCACGGCCGGGGGGTGTTCACCGACCTCAACACCCGGGAGGAAGTGGAGCGGGCCTACCTGGCGGCCCGGGAGGAAGGCAGCGGCGTGATGGTGGAGCGCTTCATCCGGGGCAACGCCCATCGCCTGCTGGTGGTGGGGGGGCGGATGGCGGCGGCCACCATGGGCAAGACCCTGACCGTCACCGGCGACGGCAAATCCACCGTGCTGGAGCTGATCGAAAGCCAGATCAACAGCGACCCCCGCTGCGGCGTCGAGGAGGAGTTTCCCCTCGAACCCCTGGTGCTGGAGAAGGAACCCATCGCCCTGCTGGAGCTGGAGCGCCAGGGTTTCCATCCCCAATCGGTTCCCCCCGCCGGCCGGGAGGTGCTGGTCAAGCGCCAGGGGGACCTGGCCTACGACGTCACCGACCGGGTGCATCCCGCCGTGGCCGCCACGGTGGCCCTGGCCGCCCGGGTGGTGGGCCTGGATATCGCCGGGGTGGACGTGGTGGCCGAGGACATCTCCCGCCCCCTGGAAGACCAGGGCGGCGCCATCGTCGAAGTCAACGCCGGCCCCGGCCTGCTGATGCACCTCAAGCCCGCGGAAGGGGAACCCCGGCCCGTGGGGGCGGCCATCGTCGACCATCTGTTTCCCCACGGGGAGAGCGGCCGCATTCCGGTGGTCGGTGTCACCGGCAGCACAGGCAGGACCACGGTGGCGCGGCTGGTGGCCTGGCTGATCCAGCTGAGCGGCGTCCGGGTGGGGATGGCCTGCGCTGACGGCCTGTATTTCGACCGGCGGCAGGTGGAGAAGGGCGACCGAGCCAACTGGGCTTCCGGCCGCAAGGTGCTGCTCAACCGGGGCGTGGAGGCGGCGGTATTCGAGAACGGCAGCCGCGCCATCGCCGCCGAAGGGCTGGCCTACGACCGCTGCCAGGTGGCGGTGGTCACCAATCTGGACCCGGCGGACCTGCTGCCGGAGTATTACATCGACGACGCCGAGCGCCTGTTCAACATCCTGCGCACCCAGGTGGACGTGGTGATCCCGGAAGGGACGGCGGTGCTCAACGGCGGCGATCCCCAGGTGGCGAAGATGGCGGAGCTGTGCGACGGGGGGGTGATCTTCTTCGGTCCGGCCCACGATTTGCCGGCCATCGCCGGGCACCGGGAGCAGGGCAAGCGTGCGGTGTACGTCCGCGACGGCCACCTGGTGCTGGCCAGCGGCAAGGACGAAACCCCCCTTGCCGAATTGGCGCTCATTCCTCTCGCGGCCAGCCAAGGCGGTATCGAAAACCTCATGGCCGGCGTGGGCGCGGCCTGGGCCCTGGGCATCTCCCTGGACCTGATCCGCGCCGGGATCGAGACCTTTGAGATGGCTTGATTGGAAAAAAGCGTTTCACCGTAGAGGACGGGAGGGCGCAGAGGAAAGGCAAAGCGTGTTAAACCACGAATTCACACGAATGAACACGAATTCTTTAAAAATTCGGCACCATCCCATTCGTGAGCATTCGTGTTCATTCGTGGTTGATTTTGCTTTTCCCCTGCGTCCTTTGCGGTTCAAGATATATAAGGACTAGCTCATGGAAGTATCGCGTATCCGGGCGCTGCGCGGCCCCAACCTGTGGAGCCGGCATACGGCGATCGAAGCCATTGTCGCCTGTGCCGAAAATGAACGCTCCCTTGGCCTCATGCCGGGTTTCGAGGACCGTCTGCGGGCCCGTTTTCCCGATATCGGCGCCCTGCGGCCCATGGGCGACGAAGGGGACATTTCCCTCGCCCACGCCCTGGCCTTCGCCGCCCTGGGGCTCCAGGCCCAGGCAGGGTGTCCGGTGACCTTCAGCCGCACCACGGCCACTCTCGAGGCGGGGGTGTACCAGGTGGTGGTGGAATACAGCGAGGAGGCCGTCGGCCGACTGGCCTTCGAGTTGGCCCAGGTCCTGTGCCGGGCGGCGGAAGAAAACACCCCTTTCGATCTGGCCGACGCCCTGCTCCGGCTGCGGGAGCTGGACGAGGATGTGCGCCTGGGGCCCAGCACCGGAGCCATCGTCCAGGCGGCCCAGGCCCGGGGCATCCCGGTCCGCCGCCTGACCGAGGGCAGCCTGGTGCAATTCGGCTGGGGCAGCAGGCAGCGCCGCATCCAGGCCGCCGAGACGGACCAGACCAGCGCCATCGCCGAGGCCATCGCCCAGGACAAGGAGCTGACCAAGACCCTGCTGGAGGCCGCCGGCGTGCCGGTGCCCACCGGCCGGGGGGTGTCGGACGTGGAACAGGGCTGGGCGGTGGCGAGCGAAATCGGTTTGCCGGTGGTGGTCAAGCCCCGGGACGGCAATCAGGGCAAGGGGGTGACGGTCAACATCGCCGACCGGGAGCAGTTCCTGGCGGCCTACGCGGCGGCGTCCGAAATCAGCGACGAAATCCTGGTGGAGCGCTTCATTCCCGGCCACGACCACCGCCTGCTGGTGGTGGGCAAGCAGCTGGTGGCCGCCGCCCGGCGGGAGCCGCCCCACGTCATCGGCGACGGGGTCCATACCGTGCGCGAGCTGGTGGAGCAGGTCAACGCCGACCCCCGCCGCAGCGAAGGCCACGCCACTTCCCTGACCAAGATCCGCTTCGACGACATCGCCCTCACCCGGCTTGCGGCGGATGGCCTCTCCGCCGACTCGGTGCCCCCCCAGGGGGCGCGGGTGGTGCTGCGCAACAACGCCAACCTGTCCACCGGCGGCACCGCCACCGACGTCACCGACGACGTCCATCCCGAACTGGCCGCCCGGGCGGTGGAGGCGGCCCAGATGATCGGCCTGGACCTCTGCGGCGTGGACGTGGTGTGCGAGACCGTGATCAAGTCCCTGGAGGACCAGGGCGGCGGCATCGTCGAAGTCAACGCCGCTCCGGGCTTGCGCATGCATCTCTCGCCCTCCTTCGGCAAGGGACGCCCGGTGGGGGAGACCATCGTCGCCACCCTGTATCCCGAGGGCGACAACGGCCGCATTCCGGTGGTGGCGGTGGCCGGCACCAACGGCAAGACCACCACCGTGCGCCTCATCAGCCACATCCTGGGGACCCGGGGTCTGCGGGTGGGCATGACCAATTCCGACGGGGTCTACATCCAGGGCCAGCGCGTCGATACCGGTGATTGCAGCGGCCCCAAGAGCGCCCGCAACGTGCTGTTCCACCCCGACGTGGACGCGGCGGTGCTGGAAACCGCCCGGGGCGGCGTGCTGCGGGAGGGATTGGCCTTCGACCGCTGCAATGTGGCGGTGGTGACCAACATCGGCATGGGGGACCACCTGGGCCTGTCCTACATCAGCACGGTGGAGGATCTGGCGGTGGTGAAGCGGGTCATCGTCCAGAACGTGGCCGCCGACGGGGTGGCCGTGCTCAACGCGGCGGATCCCATGGTGGTCAGGATGGCCGGGGCCTGCCCCGGTTCGGTGATTTTCTTCACCGCCGACAGCCATCACCCGGTGATGGCCACCCACCGCGCCCAGGGGCAGCGGGTGGTGTACGTGGACGGGGCGGACATCGTGGCGGCGGAAGGCGGCGTCGAGCACCGCCTTCCCCTGGCGCAAATCCCCCTCACCCGCAACGGCACCATCGGCTTCCAGGTGGAAAACGCCATGGCGGCCGCGGCCGCCGCCTGGGGCCTGGGGGTGGAGTGGGAAACCCTCCGCGCCGGCCTGGCGTCCTTCGTCAACGACGCGGCCACCGCCCCCGGCCGCTTCAACCTGTACGACTACCGGGGCGCCACCCTGATCGCCGACTACGGCCACAACCCCGACGCCATCCTGGCCCTGGTGAAGGCGGTGGACGCCATGCCGGCCAAGCGCCGGCTGGTGGTCATCAGCGGCGCCGGGGATCGGCGGGACGAGGACATCCGCCAGCAGACCCAGATCCTGGGGGATGCTTTCGACGGCGTGATCCTGTACCAGGACCAGTGCCAGCGCGGACGGGCCGACGGCGAGGTGCTGGCCCTGCTTCGGCAGGGCCTGGCCAACGCCAAGCGGGCCGCCCGGATCGAGGAAATCCGCGGCGAATTCGCGGCCATCGACGCCGCCCTCGCCCGCCTGGAAGCCGGCGACCTGTGCCTGATCCTGATCGACCAGGTGGACGAGGCCCTGGCCCACATCGCCAAGCGGGTGGCCGAGGGCTGAACTGTCCTGTGGGAGCGGCCTCCGGGCCGCGATTTACAGTGTTTCGCGACCTGGCGGCCGCCCCCCCGAAAAGCCGCTCCACCTGTGCGTCTTGGCGGTTTGAAGCGGGTTCGGAGGATATTCACCCCGGCCAGGCAACTAACGGAAACCACGTGTTTTGCCGGAGGAATTCGGTATACTTGGCCGGCACATGCACGCCCTGCTCCGGAAACTCTACAACATCAAGATATGGCTTCGCCTGGTGGTTTCCATCTGGGCGATGCTGGTGATTGCCTGGACCAGCGTGATCTACTGGGCCTCCTACGAGCAGCGCCGCACCGCCATCGAGCAAGCCCGCGACTTTTCCCTCAGCGTCCATCAGATGACCCTCGCCGGGCTCACCGGCATGATGATTACCGGCACCATTTCCCAGCGGGCGGTGTTCCTGGAGCAGATCGAGAAATCCAACAACATCCGCCACCTGTCCGTGGTGCGGGGCGACAACGTGGTGCGCCAGTTCGGCAAGGGGCTGGCGGCGGAATCCCCCACCGACGCGGTGGAAGAGCAGGTGTTGCGCAGCGGGAAATCCTTTTTCCAGGTCCAGACCACCGAGGCGGGGGAGAGCCTGCGGGTGGTGATGCCGGCCATCGCCCAGTCCAACTATCTGGGCAAGAACTGCCTATCTTGCCACCAAGTGCCGGAAGGCGCGGTGCTGGGGGCGGTGAGCATGGAAATCTCCCTGGACAAGGTGAACGACGCGGTGAGCGCCTTCGGCTCCAAAGTGTTCGTGGTGGCGGTACTGATCAGCGTGCCCCTGCTGGTGTTCATCTATGTCTTCATCTCCCGCTTCGTCACCTTCCCCCTGCGGGAAATGACCAAGGGCCTGGACAAGATCGCCCTGGGGGAGAGCGACCTGTCCCAGCGCCTGGCGATCCACGGCCGCGACGAGCTCGGCCAGGCATCGGCCGCCTTCAACCGGGTGATCGCCAAGGCCCGCAAACTGATCAATACCGAGAAGCTGGCGGCCCTGGTGTTCGAGAACTCCCTGGAAAGCCTGATGGTGTGCGACGGCGCAGGGCGCATCCAGATGGTGAACAAGGCCTTCACCGACACCACCGGCTACGCGCCGGAAGAGGTGATCGGCAAGTCGCCCTCCATGCTCAGTTCCGGCAAGCACGACATGGCCTTCTACGCCAATTTTTGGTACACCCTGCTTAAAGACGGCCGCTGGCAGGGGGAAATCTGGAACAAGCGCAAGAACGGCGAAGTCTATCCCGAATGGCTCAACATCAGCACGGTGGTCAACAACGAGGGGGACATCGACTACTTCGTGGCGGTGTTCAGCGACATCACCGAGCGCAAGCGCCACGAAGAGATCATCGCCTTCCAGGCCTACCACGACGCCCTCACCGGCCTGCCCAACCGCACCCTGTTCAAGGACCGCCTGGAGCAGGCCCTCACCATGGGGCGGCGCACCAAGGACGCCCAGGCGGCGGTGATGCTGCTGGACCTGGACCGGTTCAAGATCATCAACGATACCCTGGGCCACAACATCGGCGACCAGTTGCTGCAGGAGGTGGCGGGCCGCCTCAAGGACTGCCTGCGGGAGTCGGATACCGTGGCCCGCCTGGGGGGCGACGAATTCACCCTGCTGCTGCCCCGCATCGAGCGGCCGGAGGATGCGGCCCTGGTGGCGGCGAAAATCCTCGACTCCATGCGCCAGCCATTCCACCTGGGGGGCAAGGACCTGTTCGTCACCCCCAGCATCGGCATCAGCATCTTCCCCCGGGACGGGGAGGATGCCGACACCTTGATCAAGAAGGCCGACAGCGCCATGTACTACGTGAAGGACCAGGGGCGGGCCAATTTCTACCTCTACTCCGAGGAACTGGACGCCCAGCCGTCCCTGCGCCTGGAGATGGAAAGCCAGCTCTACAGCGCCCTGGAGCGCCAGGAATTCATCGTCTACTACCAGCCCCAGTTCGACCTCACCACCGGCAAGGCCTACGGCGCCGAAGCCCTGATCCGCTGGCGCCATCCCATCATGGGCCTGGTGCCGCCGTCGGACTTCATTCCCCTGTCGGAGGAAACCGGCCTCATCGTCCCCATCGGCGCCTGGGTGGTGCAGACCGCCTGCATGCAGGCCCGGAGCTGGTGCTCCACCGGCGTCATGCCCGGCGTGCTGATCGCGGTCAACCTGTCGCCCCGCCAGTTCCACCGGGCGGACGTGGTCAAGCTGGTGAAGGATGCCCTGGACTACAGCGGCCTGCCGCCGGAATGCCTGGAACTGGAAATCACCGAGAGCCTGGCGATGCAGGACGTGGAATACTCGGTGCGTACCCTCCACGCCCTGGCGGACCTGGGGGTGCAACTGGCCATCGACGACTTCGGCACCGGCTATTCCAGCCTCAACTACCTGAAGAAAATGCCGGTGAACACCCTCAAGATCGACCGCTCTTTCGTGCGCGACATCACCACCGACCCGGACGATTCCGCCATCGTCTCGGCGGTGATCAGCATGGCCCACAGCCTGGGATTGCGGGTGATCGCCGAAGGGGTGGAAACCGAGGAGCAGTTGAACGTGCTGCGTGCCCTCAACTGCGACCGGGCCCAGGGCTACCACTTCAGCCGCCCCCTGCCGGCGGACGACGCGGCGGAGTTCCTGCGCAAGGACAACGGCCGCTGAGCCAGCCTTTACTTCACTTGGGGCGGGGTCTATAGTTAGAGCCCAATTGGCTTTCCCCAGAGGAAGAAAGGATCCTTAAATGGATGTGTCCCAAATCAGTTCCGCGGCCAGCATGCTGCAAAGCCAGCAGACCGGCGATGCGGTGGGCATAAGCGTCCTCAAGAAGGCGCTCCAGAACCAGACCGAAAACGCGGCGCAGTTGATCAACAGCGTGCCCCAGCCCCAGAAGACGACGGCCCCCAACGCCACCCTCGGCCGCAACATCGACGTCAAGGCGTAAAGCCCAACCGGCTCGAATTCATGAACCCCGCCACGGCGGGGTTTTTATTTTTCCGGCAGGAATAGCTCCAACAGGTCGTTGAGGAAGTTGCGCCCCCGCTCCGTGGGGCGCCAGATTTCCCCCTCCCGTTCCAACAGTCCCTTCCCCCGTGCTTCCAGCAGCTTCCCCTCGATGGCGGAAAAGGGCTGGCCGGTGCGCTCTTCGAACAGTGGCACCGAAAACCCTTCCGTCAGCCGCAGGGCGTTCATCAGGAACTCGAAGGGCAGGTCCCCGTCGTCCACCGCCTGTTCGCTTTCCACCCCGCCGCCCGCCAGGGCCTGCTCCATGTAGGTTTCCGGCGAACGGTGCCGGGCCTGGCGCAGGATGCGAGGCGCGCTTGTCGCCGATTCATCGGCGTTACCGCCACGCCCTCCCCCTTGCGGGGGGAAGCTCAGCTTGCCGTGGGCGCCGGCCCCCAGGCCCAGGTAGTCGCCGAACTGCCAGTAATTGAGGTTGTGGCGGCACTCCCGTCCCGGGCGGGCGAAGGCGGACGTTTCGTAGTGGCGGTAGCCGGCGGATTCCAGGGCGGCGGCGATTTCCTCCTGCATGGCATAGGCCGCGTCCTCGTCGGGAATAGGCGGCGGGGCGCGGTGGAAAGCGGTGCCCGGCTCCAGGGTCAGGTGGTAGGCGGAGAGGTGGTCGGGGGCGAAGGCCAGGGCGGCTTTCACGTCCTCCAGGGCTTCTGCGGCGGTTTGTTCCGGCAGGGCGTAGATCAGGTCGAGATTCAGGTTGTCGAAATGCGCCCGCGCCAGTTCCGCCGCCCGACGGGCCTCCCGGTCGTCGTGAATGCGGCCCAGGGCCTGGAGGTGGCGGGGGTTGAAGCTCTGGATGCCGAGGGACAGGCGGTTGATTCCCGCTTCCCGGAAGCCCCGGAACTTGTCCGCTTCGATGGCGCCGGGGTTGGCTTCCAGGGTGATTTCGGCGAAGGGGTTCAAAGGAATCCGCGCCCGCACGCCTTCCAGGAAGGCGTTTGCCGCCTCGGGGGAAAACAGGCTCGGCGTGCCGCCGCCGAAAAACACCGTCTGGATGCGCCGCCCCCACACCCGGGGCAGGGACTGCTCCAGGTCGGCCAGCAGGGCGGCGACGTAGCGCTCCTCCGGCAGCGGGTCAGCGCCCTCGAAGGAGCTGAAGTCGCAGTAGGGGCACTTCCTGACGCACCAGGGAAGGTGGACGTAGAGGCTCAGCGGCGGCGGGTTAAACACGTACTCAGGCAGCGCCCTGCTTCAGCTTTTCCACCAGTTGCGCCAGGGCCTTGCCCCGGTGGCTGATGCCGTTTTTCACTTCCATGGAAAGCTCGGCGCCGGTTTGGCCGAACTCGGGCACCAGGAAATAGGGGTCATAGCCAAAGCCGCCGCCGCCCCGGGGGGTGTCGATGATTTCCCCGTGCCAGCTGCCCTCGGCGATGATCGGCTGGGGGTCTTCCGGCCAGCGCACCAGGACGATGACGCAGTAGTAGTGGGCCTTGCGGTTGGGCTGGCCCTGGAGCAGCTCGATCAGCTTCTCGTTGTTGCGCTGGTCGGATTTGGGCTCACCGGCGAAGCGGGCGGAATAGACGCCGGGGGCGCCGTTCAGCGCATCGACGCAGATGCCCGAGTCGTCCGCCAGGGCCGGCAGGCCGGAGTGGGCGGAGGCGTGGCGGGCCTTGGTGAGGCAGTTCTCGACGAAGGTGCAGTAGGGCTCCTCCGCTTCCGGGATGTTGAAGGCCGCCTGGGGCAGGGCTTCAAAGCCCAAGGGACTAAGGATGGCGCCGATTTCCCGCAGCTTGCCGGCGTTGTTGCTGGCGATGACGAGTTTTTGCATGCTTAAACTCCCAAAACGGCTTTTTGTTTGGCGATCAGTTCCCGGATGCCCTTGTCCGCCAGGTCCAGCATGGCGTTCAACTCCGTCCGGCTGAAGGGCTCCCCTTCGGCGGTGCCCTGGACTTCCACCAGGCCGCCGCTGCCGGTCATCACCACGTTCATGTCGGTGTCGCAGGCCACGTCTTCCGGGTAGTCCAGGTCCAGCACCGGCACGCCTTCGTACACGCCTACCGAGACGGCGGCGACGAAGTCGCGGATGGGGGATTGGGCGATGGCCTGCTTTTTCAGCAGGAAGGAGACGGCGTCGTGGAAGGCGACGAAGGCGCCGGTGATGCTGGCGGTGCGGGTGCCGCCGTCGGCCTGGATCACGTCGCAGTCCAGCACGATGGTGCGATCCCCCAGCCGGGTGAGGTCGCTCACCGCCCGCAGGCTGCGGCCGATGAGGCGCTGGATTTCCTGGGTGCGGCCGGTCTGCTTGCCCCGGGCCGCCTCCCGGTCGGTGCGGCTGCCGGTGGAGCGGGGGAGCATGCCGTATTCGGCGGTGAGCCAGCCCTGGCCTTTGCCCTTGAGGAAGCCGGGGACTTTCTCGTCCACGCTGGCGGTGCACAGCACCTTGGTGTCGCCGAACTCCACCAGCACCGAGCCTTCGGCGTGCCGGGTGTAGCGGCGGGTGATGCGCACGTCGCGCATCTGGTCGGGGTGTCGCTGGCTGGGGCGCATGGCGTCTTTCGATGTATGGGAGATGGGGGAATTATCCTACAAAAATCTTGAACCGCAGAGGACGCGGAGAATGCAAAGGAAAAACCCAGACAGGATGAACAGGATTTTCAGGATAAAACAGTAATCTCGTGAATCCTGAAAATCAGGCAAATCCTGTCCACGATTTTGTTTTTCTTCCGAGATGAATCTTCTCTACTTCGAGTATTTCTTGATCGCCGCCTGGATTTCCTGGATCGCCTTTTCGATGTCGTCGTCGGTGATCTGCAGCGCCTCGTCGGCTTTGCGGCTGGCGTTGAACGCGTCGAGGCGGGTGGTGACCTGGTTGAGGGGCATGACGGCGGTGGACAGGGGCTGTTCGCCGGACTTGCCGGGGTCGCCCCACATCACGCCCACGGCGGAGAGGTTGTCGCCGCCTTCGCCGGCCCGCAGCTCGGCGTGGTCCAGCAGTTCGTCCACGGCGCGGTTGATGGGGTAGGCGTCGAGAATGGAACCCAGTTCGTTGACCGACAGCATGCCCCACAGGCCGTCGGTGCACAGCAGCAGGATGTCGCCGTCTTTCAAGGGGGAGCGGGGGGACAGCTCCACCTCCGGGGGAATCTTGCCGCCGAGGCAGTTGTAGATCTTGTTGCGCTCCGGGTGGGTGTTCATCTGGGCTTCGCTGATGCGCCCGCTGTCGAACAGCTGCTGCACCCGGGAGTGGTCCCGGGTGCGGGCCACCAGCTTGCCCCGGCGGAACAGGTAGAGGCGGGAATCCCCCACATGGGCCCACCAGGCGGTGTTCTTCTGGATCACGCAGGCGACGCAGGTGGTGCGGGGGAAGTCCGGCAGCTTGTTTTCCCGGGCGTAGTGGTAGATCGCCTCGTGGGCCTGGTGCATGGCCGCCTTGAGGAAGGCGTGGGGGTCTTTCAGCAGGGGCTGGGCCTGGTTGCGGAACATCTCGGAAATCAGCTGCACCGCGATCTGGGCCGCCACTTCGCCGTGGAAGTGGCCCCCCATGCCGTCAGCCACCACCATCAGCAGGGCTTCCCGGCTGTAGGCGTAGGCCGCCCGGTCCTGGTTGTATTTGCGGCCCCCCTGGCGGCTGGTCTGGTAGACGGAGAATTTCATTGCCGTCCCTTGCCGAAGTCGCTCAGCTTGCGCTTGAGATTTTCCAGCATCGAGGGAGCTGGGGACGGCTCCTCCCCGGGGGCCGCCAGCAGGGCCTTTTGCAGGGCGTGGACGCTATGGGGGCGCTTCATGGGGTCCATTTGCAGGCACCAGTCGACGATCTCCAGCAACTGGTCGGAATACAGGCCCTTCCAGATTTTCTTCGCCGACACGTACTTGTCGTCCTCCGCCCGCTGGTCCGCCGCCTGGGGGGCGTAGCCGGCCAGGCAGGCGAAAATGCTGGCGCCGATGCTGTAGATGTCGGTCCACGGCCCCAGGTTTTCCCGGTCGTTGTACTGCTCCGGCGCGGCGAAGCCCGGCGTGTACATGGGGGTGAGCATGGGCTTGTCGTTCACCAGGGTCTGGCGGGCGGCGCCGAAGTCCAGCAGCACCGGCGAGCCGTCCAGGCGGATGTAGATGTTGGCGGGCTTGATGTCCAGGTGCAGCAGCTTGTGGGTGTGCACTTCCCGCAGGCCGTTCATGAGTTCGCCGAACACCCGGCGGATCAGGTTTTCGCTGACGTCTTCCTTCTGATGCTGGATCAGGTTCTGCAGGGTCTTGCCCCGCTCGTAGCGCATCACCAGGTAGACCGTTTCGTTGGCGCGGAAGAAGTTCACCACCCGCACCACGTTGGGATGGCCGATCTTGGCCAGGGCACGGCCTTCCTCGAAGAAGCATTTCATGCCGTGGCGGAAGCCCGCCAGGTTCTCGCCCGAACTCGCCTGCACCGCCGCCCCGTCGGCGCGGGAAGCCAGGGCCACCGGAAGATATTCCTTGATCGCCACCGGTTCGTCGTTTTCGTCCCGGGCCAGGTAGACGATGCCGAAGCCGCCGTGGGAAAGTTCCTTGGCGATACGGTAGTTGAGCAGCTGGTAGCCTTCGGGGAGAGCCTGGGTGGACGGTGCTGCCATGCGGGCGAGAGTGTGCTATGTTCGGGGTTTTTCGGGGCGTTTACGCTCATTACGCTTGCATAATTCCGCTTCCCCATTATTCATCACTTGCCGGCGGAATGCAAAGACACGGGGTTTCCAATGATCTACAGCATGACCGGCTATGCCTCCGCCGCCAGGGAACTGGACTATGGCACTCTCAACCTGGAATTGCGCTCGGTCAATCACCGCTACCTGGACATCCAGTTCCGCATGTCGGAAGAGCTGCGGGGGCTGGAATTCGCCCTGCGGGAGGCCATCGGCAAGCGCATCGGCCGCGGCAAGGTGGATTTCCGCCTCGGCTTCATGCCCCGTGCCGGCGCCTCGGCGCTGCACGCCGACGAGGACCTGGTGCGCCAGCTCGCCGCCCTCAACCGCAGGGTGAAGGCCATCCTGCCCGAGGGCCGGGACCTGGCGGTGGCCGAAATTCTCCATTGGCCCGGCGTCATGGCCCAGGACGCGGTGCCCCAGGAAACGCTGCACCAGGAGGCCCTGGCCCTGGCCAACGCCGCCCTGGAGGAGTTCAACGCCAGCCGCGCCCGGGAAGGAGAGAAGCTCAAGGCCCTGATGCTGGAGCGGGCGGACAAGATCAGTGAACTGGTGAAGGAAGCCGGCCCCCACATTCCGGCGGTGCTGGCCGCCTACAAGGAAAAGCTGGCCGCCGCCCTGAAGGAGGCCGGGGCCAACCCGGAGGACGACCGCCTGCGCCAGGAGCTGGCCCTGTTCGCCCAGCGCATCGACGTGGACGAGGAGCTGTCCCGCCTCCAGGCCCACCTCACCGAAGTGCGGCGGGTGCTCTCCGCCGGCGGCGCCGCCGGCAAGCGGCTGGATTTCCTGATGCAGGAGCTGAACCGGGAGGCCAACACCCTGGGCTCCAAGGCCATGGCCAGCGAAGTGACCCGCATCGCCGTGGAACTGAAGGTGCTGATCGAGCAGATGCGGGAGCAGGTGCAAAACATCGAGTGATGTTTTAAGCCGTCTCAAAAAATCTCATCCCAACGATAAAAGCCGCTAACCATGCGGCTTTATTGTTTCTTGCTGTTTCGTGTCGTATCATTAAATCGCATGATTATTGTGTACCCCTAAGTGTTCACCTATGGGCTAGGTGGACAAATTTAGGGGTACACGCCTGAAAAGGGGCGTCCGACATGGGAAAGCTAAACGACATTCAAATCCGCAACTGGATTAAAGCGGGGGAACACTTTGACATGCGGGGGGATGGCGATGGTCTTTACCTGTGTTACAGGGAGAACTATGCAATCCCTGTCTGGAAATTTCGCTACCGCTTCGCCGGGCACCAGCGGGTAATGAATATCGGGAGCTATAAGAATATTTCCCTTGCCGATGCTCGCAAAACAGCCAAGGAACTGAGCGCCAAGATTGCCCTTGGTTATGACGTGGCCGGGGAGAAACAGGAGCGCAAGGCCGAAGCCAAGGCCAAGATAGAAGAAGCCAAACGGGCCATGACCGTGGCGCAACTGGCGGACGATTATTTTGAGCGCAACATCCTGGGGCGATGGAAACACCCCAATATTGTGCGGAGCCGGATAGAGAAGGACATTAAGCCCAACATTGGCAAGCTGGCGGTGGATGCGGTGAAGCCCATGCACATAGACGCCATGCTGCAAACCGTTGTAAAGCGTGGTGCGCCCTCAATAGCCAATGATGTGCTGCGGTGGACAAAGCGCATTTTCAACTTTGCGATCAAGCGCCACTTGGTGGAATATAACCCCGCTTCTGCCTTCGATTCTTCTGACGCGGGTGGCAAGGAAAAATCCAGGGAGCGGGCGCTATCCGAAGCCGAACTAATCCAATTCTTCGCCGCCATGAAAACGGCCAAGGGTTTCAGCCGAGAGAATGAGCTAACCGTTAAGCTGCTGCTGTTGCTGGCGGTGCGGAAATCGGAATTGATCGAAGCGCCGTGGTCAGAATTTGATCTAGAAAATGCCGTGTGGAACCTGCCCGCCGAACGTACCAAAACAGGGGCCGCTATTGATATACCCCTGTCAGCTATCGCTGTGGAATGGCTGGAAGAACTCAAGCGGCTAGGGTGCGGCAGCTCCTGGGTATTGCCCGCCAGGAAAGCGCAAAACCGCATGTTGCCCCATATCTGTGAAAGCACTATTGGCGTGGCGCTCGCCAAGGTAAAGCACGGCCTGGAACACTTCACCGCCCACGATCTGCGCCGGACGGCCCGCACCCATTTGGCGGCGCTGGGCATTGCGCCCCATGTGGCGGAACGCTGCCTAAATCACAAGCTGAAAGGCGTGGAAGAACGCTATAACCGCCATGATTATTTCGAGGAAAGAAAGCTGGCGCTAAATGCCTGGGCCGATCTGCTGCTTCGGTTGGAGCGGGGCGAAACCGGCAAGGTCGTACCGATCAAGCGCAAGGCATAGTTTCTACCGAGTAAGCCGCGCCTACTTCGACGGAAGGAAAACCCGGAACCCTTGCCGGGCTGGCGCGGCTCCTGATTCAAGGGTGACGCGAAAGGGCGCGGCGTGAGAGAGACACCAGAAGGCATACTAGAGAAAGCCATCGAGTGCATGAGCGAGCAGCAAGCCGAAATCCGACGATTGAAGCTAGCAATAGCGCTGCGGAAATGGGTTCCGCCCAAAAAGCGCGGTGGCAGGCCGGTTAAACGGACGGTGGAAGAAGACGTGGCGTTTTTCGAGAAACTAGATAAGTTCTGTGCGCTTTCCGGAATCGCGGGGCGAGGCGCACTTCCGAAGCTCTGGCGAATGCTAAATGATGAAAAACCCCCTTCGGAGCGTCTGAACAAAGTTAAGTTGGAACAGGAAATCAAATCTCTTCAAACCCGAAGGAGCGCGGTGCGAAGGCTCCTAAACCGTCAGTAACCTGTTTTCCCCGATTTTTCCCGAAATCGTCCATCATCTGTTTTCGGGAAATTCGGATGCCTATGCTGCGAAGCGTCTTAACTCAGAAAGGCGCTTACCCATGGCACAACGCACCACCCCGGCACCTATCCCGGATGCCCTCACAAACTTCGATTTTCTCCCTGATTCCGCCAATGTCCGCCAGCCGGTAGTCCAGGCGCTTGTCGGCTGCTCTGCGGCAACCGTCTGGCGCATGGTCAAGCGTGGCGATCTACCAGCACCCCGGAAATTGTCTGAACGCGTAACCGCCTGGAACGTGGGCGAACTTCGCAAAGCCCTGGCGGCATAAGGAGGGCGCAATGAACAAGCGACCGACACCCACCGCCACAAAAGAAAACGCCCCGGCGAGGGCCAGGGCGGAAAGCAAGAAAATCACGTCAAATCTTAACGACAACAGCACGGAGGCGCAACGCCAAAGGCTACTAGAGAGGCTGAGAACCGGCCCGCTTTCGACCATCGAGGCGCGGCGCGATCTGGATATTCTCATGCCTGCTGCACGGGTACATGAGCTTCGGCACCGTGACGGGTGGAATATCCAAACCCTACGAATACCGGAAGAAACCGAATGCGGCAAAAAGCATAACGTGGCGCTCTACGTGCTGCACTCTTAACCGGAGGCGATCATGTCCGATCTTGATTGGCTGGAACGCCTTGAAGGGCTTGTGGTGCGCTTTTCTTGTTTGGGAATAAGCACGGATATGGGCGCAATGCGTTTGTGCGAGTTGTGGGCCTTGTATTGCTTCCTGGGTCGCTTGGACGGGGAGGCGTAATGGCCCGGAAGAACCGTTATAAAGAAGCACAGGCAAAGCGTGAAGGGGGCGGCTTTGCTCCCCTCCCGTATGTGGTGCTGCGTTCCCATTCCTACAGCCGGTTAAGCCCTCATGCGGTCAAGTTGTTGTTTGACCTGCTGGCGCAGTACAACGGCGGTAATAATGGCGATTTAAGCCCGGCCTGGACACTAATGCAGCCCCGAGGCTGGCGATCACGGGAAACGCTGAATAAAGCCCTCAAGGAACTGCTGGCGGGCGGGTGGCTGGAACTGACGCGCCAGGGTGGGCGGCACAAGGCAAGTTTATATGCCGTTACCTTTTACGCCATAGACGATTGCGGCGGGAAATTGGATGTTTCGGCAACCGGCTCACCAAGAAGCACATGGAAGCGAAATGAGCCATTACCCGCCCTGCCGAAATTAAAAGTGGTGACACGCCAGCCGTGTCAATTATCCAACGATTACCACGCCAGCCGTGTCAATTCAAAAGCAATATCCGCTAATTGACACGCTAGCCGTGTCAGTCAGGGCGCTTGGGGCGATTCAATTAACACGCCTGCCGTACACCTCTATAGATTTACCATCTAGCAAGGAAAAAATAGTTATGCCTGTTCAAGTCTGGGTAGACGAACTGCAAAGGGGGCAGTAATGGCGACACCGAAAAAGAAACGGATAGTACAGGCAGCCTTTCCCGAACCAGCCGACAAAGAGAAGGCCAGAGCCCTGGCTGATCTAGTGCTTCGGCCTGGCGTGAACGCGGCGGCGGTAGTCGAGGAATACGGCAAGCCCGCTTTTGGTGAGCAAGATATTGGGGCGCTTGCAGAATCGCTCGCGGAGTCTATCGAGGAAGTGAGAAGCGGTAACATGGAGCGGTGCGAGGCGATGCTTCTAGGGCAGGCCCACGCCCTGCAAGCTATTTTTATGAGCCTGTCCAGGCGGGCGGTCAAACAGGAATACTTGAAGCAATACGAAACCTATCTACGGTTGGCTTTGAAGGCGCAAGGCCAATGCAGGGCCACGCTGGACACCCTGGCGGCAATCAAGAACCCGCCCGTGGTATTCGCCAAGCAGGCGAACATTGCCCACGGCCCGCAACAGGTGAACAACGGGACACCCCCAACGCCCCGCGCACGCGCAGAAAACACAATCGAGCAAAGCGAACTATTGGAGGTGCAAAATGGCGAACGGTTGGACACCGGAACGGCGGGCGTGGCAGCGGGAACAGATAAGGAACTGGCGACCGTGGGAAAAATCCACCGGCCCTAGAACGGAAGAAGGGAAGGCCGCCATTGCTATGAACGCCTACAAGGGCGGATGGCGTGAACAACTGCGGCAGTTGAGCCGGGCGCTGCGAGAGCAAGAGGAAGTGCGGCGGCGAGTGATAACATGACCCGGCCTCGTGCTGGGTTTTTTCTTGCCGGTTGAATCAGGTTATCATCGGAACGAACTTGGAAGGGGATACCCTCAAAATATGTGTGCCAAACGTGTACCCATTGGAAAACGTGATTATCTGGAATGGCTTTGTGAAGCCGTTTAACCGGATTACTTATTATTCAGCTAATGAGGGAGGGGATATGTTTCTAAGACTGGCACTCATCAGCGCGCTGGCGTTGATGCTCACCGGCTGCGGAGCCATACAGGCAAGGAAGGAACGCTATGCCGCAGAGCAAAACAAATGGGTAGGACGCTCTGTTGATGATCTGGTGAGCGCCAAAGGTGTACCAACAGGAACGTTCTCCCTATCCAATGGCGGGAAGATTATCGAATACGCCAAGAGTGAATCAAAAACATCGGGCGGCGGTTCGCATACTGTCTATAAGTCGGTCTATCAAAACGGCCAATGGGTGCAAGTTCCGCAGCAACAGGCCAACCCTATCAGTACCTATACAGCCAACTGCAAGACCATATTTAAGGCATCCAAAGTCAATATCATCGAATCGGTTACGCTGGAAGGTAACGACTGCTACTGATTCCTAGAGCGACGAAATACCTTCCTGAAGCTGGTCAGCCTCTCAGGCACCTAAAAGATGTGTACCCAAGTGTGTACCCATAGGAAATAGCGATTATCTAAAATGGCTTTGTGAAGCCGTTTAACTGGCGTACTTATTATTCAGGTGCAATCGAATAGCCCCTATTCCGGCGGCTGTTTTTCTTCCTCGGGGGACGGGCCGGCGGCCTGCTCCCCCAGCCATTCCCGCCACACCGCCACCAGCACCGCCAGCACCACCGGGCCCAGGAACAGGCCGATCAGGCCGAATACCGTCAAGCCGCCGAGCACCCCGAAGAACACCAGCAGGAAATGCAGGCGCACCGCGGCGCTCACCACCAGCGGGCGGATCACGTTGTCCGCCCAGCTCACCACCAGGGCTCCCCACAGGAACAGGCCGAGGGCCGCCCCGGCGTCGCCGGTAATCAGCAGCCAGGCGGAGGCGACTCCCCATACCACCGGCGTGCCGAAAGGAATGAACGCGAACAGGGCGGTGAAGGCGGCGAGGGAGATGGGCGACTCCATTCCCGCCGCCCAGTAGCCGATGCCCGCCAGGACGCCCTGGGCCAGGGCGGTGAGGGTGAGTCCGAGGACCACCGCCCGGGTGGTGGCGCCGGCGGCTTCCAGGTAATGCCGGGCGCGGTCGCCGAGGAAGCGTCCGGCCACGGTGCGGACCTGGGCGACCAGGACCTCCCCGTCCCGGTAGAGAAAGAACAGGCTCAACAGGGCGATGCCGAACTTGGCGGCGTTGCGCCCCACGCCGCCGGCGAGGGAGCCGGCCAGGGCCAGGGCCTGGTCCCGATGCTGGGCGACGAGGGTCTTCAGGGCGGACGGGTCGGTCAGCCATTGCTGCAACCGGTCCGTCAGCCACGGACCCACCAGGGGCAGATTCTGCAGGGCGGGGGGGACGCCGGGTTTTTCAGCCAGCCAGGCGGACAGCGCCTTGTAGGCGCCGGCCAGTTCGGATTGCAGCGCCACGGCGGTCCAGGAAAAAGGCAGAACCAGCACCGCCGCCACGGCCAGGGTCATCAGCATCGCCGCCAGGGTGCCGTGCCCCGCCGTCCTTTCCCGCAACCGACGGTAGGCGGGCCAGGTGACGTAGGCCAGCACCGCCGCCCAGGCGAAGGAGGCGATAAAGGGTGCCAGGATGGCGTAGGACAGCAGCAGCACCCCCCCCATGGCGGCCCACAGGGCGAGGTGCCGCACTTTTGCCGAGGGGGCGTGGGGGGGGTGGTTCATATCATGCTCCTGAGAAACCGGTCACTCCCCATTATGGCTGGATTTTCCTCCCGCGATACGGTCCGATACGGCGAACAGCACGCCGGAGACGACGAAGGCCATGTGGATGCCCACTTTCCACGCCAGTTGCTCGTTGTTGAGGCTGTCCACGTGCATGAAGGCCTTGAGCAGTTCGATGCCGGAAATGGCGACGATGGAGCCGATCAGCTTCATCTTCAGTTCGGCGAAGCCCACGTGGCCCATCCAGGACGGGCGGTCCTCGTGGTTGGCGGTGTCGATGCGGGAGACGAAGTTCTCGTAGCCGGCGAAGACGATGATGATCAGCAGGTTGGCCACCATCACCACGTCGATCAGGGACAGCAGGCCGATGATCACGTCGCTTTCCGCCCCGGACAGCACCAGGGGCACGAAGTGGGCGAATTCCTTGGCGAACATCACCAGCAGCAGGGCCAGGGCCGCCACCAGGCCGAGGTAGAAGGGGGCGAGCAGCCAGCGGCTGCCGAAAATCATTTTTTCCAGTTGGTTTTCCAGTTGTTTCATCCGGGATTCTCCTGGGTCAGGGGGTGAGGGACGGGCGCTTGCCGTGGCGGGTGGCGACCAGGCTCGCCGCCACGGAGGCGGCGAGGATAATGGCCACCACCGCCAAAGCCAAGCCGATGGGCACCTTGTAGAACTCCGCCAGCAGCATCTTGGCGCCGACGAACACCAGCACCAGGGCCAGGCCGTACTTGAGCAGGTGGAAGCGGGCGGCCAGGTCGGCGAGGAGGAAATACAGCGCCCGCAGGCCCATGATGGCGAAGATGTTGGAGGTGAAGACGATGAAGGGGTCGGTGGTGACCGCGAAGATGGCCGGAATGCTGTCCACGGCGAAAATCACGTCCGAGGTCTCGATCAGCATCAGCACCAGGAACAGGGGGGTGAACCAGCGCACCCCGTCCTTCACCACGGCGAATTTTTCGTCCTCGAAGGCGGGGGTAACGGGCAGGTGGCGGCGCATCCACTTCAGGGCCGGGTTCTTTTCCAGGTCGGCCGCCTTGTCGGCGAACACCAGCATCTTGAAGCCGGTGGCCACCAGGAACAGGCCGAACAGGTAAAGCACCCAGTGGAACTCCGCCACCAGCCAGGCGCCGGCCAGGATCATCGCCGCCCGCATGACGATGGCCCCCAGCACGCCGTAGAGCAGTACCCGGCGCTGGTATTCCGGCGGCACGGCGAAGTAGGAGAAGATCATCAGGAAGACGAAGATGTTGTCCACCGACAGGGATTTCTCGATCAGGTAGCCGGCGAGGAATTCCAGGGCCCGGGCGTCGGCGATCTCCCTTCCCAGGGTGCCGTCCAGGTGCCACCACAGCAGGCCGTTGAAGGCCAGGGCCAGGGCCACCCAGGCCGCGCTCCAGGCCAGGGCCTCCTTCGCCGTCACCCGGTGGGCCCGGCGCCCGCCCAGGACGAACAGGTCCAGGGCGAGCATGGCCAGCACGAAGACGATGAATCCGGCCCACAGGGCGGGGGTGCCGACGGTGGCGAGTTCCATGCTCAGTCCTTAGGCGCGGTTGGCGCCCTCAAGGGCGGCGATGCGCTCCTCCAGGGGCGGGTGGGTGGTGAACAGGGCGCGCAGGCCGCTGGGCTTGCCGCCGTTGATGCCGAAGGCGGCCATCTTGTCCGGCAGGGCGGAAGGCTCGTGCAGGCTCTGCAGGCGGCGCAGGGCAGCGATCATGGCGCCGCGGCCGGCCAGTTGCGCGCCGCCCTGGTCGGCGCGGAATTCCCGCTGGCGGGAGAACCACATCACGATCAGGGAGGCGAGGATGCCCAGCACCAGCTCCGCCACGATCATGGTGACGAAGAAGGCCGGCCCCTGCCCCTTCTCGGTCTTGAACACCACCTTGTCCACCACGTAGCCGATGACCCGGGACAGGAACAGGACGAAGGTGTTCACCACCCCCTGGATCAGGGCCAGGGTCACCATGTCGCCGTTGGCGGCGTGGGACACCTCGTGGCCCAGCACCGCCTCGGCCTCCTCCCGGGTCATGCCTTGCAGCAGGCCGGTGGAGACGGCGATGAGGGAGCTGTTCCTGCTCATGCCGGTGGCGAAGGCGTTGACGTCCGGCGACTCGTAGACCGCCACTTCCGGCATGGCGATGCCGGCGGCCCGGGCCTGGCGCGCCACGGTTTCCACCAGCCATTTCTCGGTGGGGGTGGCGGGGTCGGTGATGACCTGGGCGCCCACGGACATCTTCGCCGTCCACTTGGAGATGGCCAGGGAGATGAAGGAGCCGCCGAAGCCCATGACGGCGGCGAACACCAGCAGGGCGTTGAGGTTGAGGCCCTGCTGGCTGAGGTAGGGCTCCACCCCCAGCAGGCGCATGGTGAGGGACAGGACCAGGACGATGGCCAGGTTGGTGGCGAGGAACAGGACGATGCGTTTCATGGCGGACTCCTTGACGGATTTTCGACCGGGCCAGCTTAAGCCTGGGCGAATGCCAAATAAAGTCGAATATAATTGTCCTATACATCGAATAAACCGAAGAGTCGAAAAACGTGAACTTCAAGCACCTGCATTATTTCTGGACGGTGGCCCGCAGCGGCGGCATCGCCCGGGCCAGCGAGCGCCTGCACCTGACGCCCCAGACGGTGAGCGCCCAGATCAAGCTGCTGGAGGATTCCCTCGGCACCGCCTTGTTCCGCCCCGCCGGCCGGGGGCTGGAACTGACCGAAACCGGCCGCCTGACCCTGAGCTACGCGGACGAGATTTTCGCCCTCGGCGACGAGCTCAAGTCGGCCCTCGCCAGCCGGGGGAGCGCTCCCCTGCGGCCGTTCCGGGTGGGCATCACCGACGTGGTGCCGAAGGCCATCGCCTACCGCCTGCTGGAACCCGCGGCGAAGCTGGCGGAGCCGGTACGCCTGGTGTGCCGGGAAGGCAAGCTGGACCGCCTCCTGGCCGAGCTGGCCCTGCACCGACTGGACCTGGTGATCGCCGACCGGCCGATTCCCCCCAACATCAACGTGCGGGGCTATAGCCAGAAACTCGGGGAAAGCGAAATCGCCGTCTTCGCCAGCCCGGAACTGGCCGATGGCTGCGGGGAGTTTCCCCAATGCCTGGACAACGCGCCCTTCTTTCTTCCCGGCGACGACGCCACGGTGCGGAGCCACCTGGAGCGCTGGCTGGAGCAGATGCGCCTCGCCCCCCGGGTGGTGGCGGAATTCGACGACAGCGCCCTGATGAAGGCCTTCGGCCAGGCGGGGGGCGCCTACTTTCCCGCCCCCACCGTGCTGGCCCCGGAGTTGGAGGCCCATTACGGCGTCAAGCTGGTGGGGCGCATCGAGTCGGTGCGGGAGGCGTTTTACGCCATCACGGCGGAGCGCCGCATCACCCATCCGGCGGTGCGGGCGGTCACCGAGGGGGCCGGCCTGTCCCTGGGCGGGGCCCTGTCGGCGGCGTGATGCCGGCGGCGGTTCCGTGGCAAAATATCGGAAGAAGAATCCCAACCCCATCCCGAGAGCGAGTAACCATGGTCAAAGGCAAGCTGTTCGTCATCACCGCCCCCTCCGGCGCCGGCAAGACCAGCCTGGTGCGGGCCCTGCTGGAAGCGGACAGCCAGGCGATGCTGTCCATCTCCTACACCACCCGGCCCATGCGCCCCGGCGAGGTGGACGGCAAGGACTACCATTTCGTCACCCGGGAAGCCTTCGAGGCCATGCTGGAGCGGGGGGATTTTCTCGAAAGCGCCGAGGTCTACGGCAATTACTACGGCACTTCCCAGCCCTGGCTGGAAGGGGCCATGAACAGCGGCAGCGACGTGATCCTGGAAATCGACTGGCAGGGCGCCGCCCAGGTGCGCAAGCTGTTCCCCGACGCGGTGGGGGTGTTCATCCTGCCGCCCTCCATCGACGTGCTGCGCCAGCGGCTCAATTCCCGCGGCCAGGACAGCGACGAGGTGATCGCCCGGCGCGTGGCGGCGGCCAAGGAGGATATGAGCCACGTCAACGAATTCGACTATGTTATTATTAACAACCAGTTTGACGTGGCGTTGCAGGACCTGCTGGCCGTCTTCCGCGCCGAGCGCCTGCGTCTCGACCGCCAGATGGCGCGCCACGCCGCAATGATCAGCGAGTTGATTTGAAAGGTTCCATTCCATGGCACGCATTACCGTAGACGATTGTCTGAAGTACATCCCCAACCGCTTCGACCTCACCCTGGCCGCCACCTACCGCGCCCGCCAGATTTCCCTCGGCAGCACCCCCCTGGTGGAAGCCGGCCGGGACAAGCCCACCGTCATCGCCCTGAAGGAAATCGGCCTCGGCAAAGTCGGCCCCGAGATCCTCAACAAGGGCCAGGCGTAAGCCTAAGAATGAAGGCGGAAGGATGAAGGATGAAGTTACTACGGAGGTGAACGGTTCCCTTCAGCCTTCATCCTTCCTCCCTCATCCTTCCGAAGACAGCCTCCCCGAATTCGAGCAGCTGAAAGCGCTGCTCGCCGCCTACCTCAAACCCGAAGACATCGCCCAGGTCGAAGCGGCGTATCGTTTTAGTGACGCGGCCCACAAGGGCCAGCTGCGGGTCAGCGGCGACCCCTACATCTCCCACCCGGTGGCGGTGGCCACCATCCTCTCCGACTGGCATCTGGACACCCCGGCCCTGTGCGCCGCCATGCTCCACGATGTGATGGAGGACACCCCCACCACCATGCAGGACATTGCCGAGCGCTTCGGCAAGACCGTGGCGGTGCTGGTGGACGGGGTTTCCAAGCTGGACAAGATCGAGTTCCAGACCGAGGCCCAGGCCCAGGGGGAGAACTTCCGCAAGATGCTCCTGGCCATGGCCCGGGACGTGCGGGTCATCCTCATCAAGCTCGCCGACCGGCTGCACAACATGCGCACCCTGGGCGCCATGTCGCCGGAAAAGCGCCGCCGCATCGCCGCCGAAACCCTGGAAATCTATGCCCCCATCGCCAACCGCCTGGGCCTGAACAACCTCTACCGGGAGCTGGAAGACCTGTGCTTCTTCCACCTCTACCCCAACCGCTACACCGTGCTGGAAAAGGCGGTGAAGGCGGCCCGGGGAAATAGGCGGGAACTGGTGGGCAAGGTGCTGGACGCCATCAAGCAGCGCCTCGGCGAGGCCGGCATCGAGGCCATGGTGACCGGGCGGGAAAAGCACCTCTACAGCATTTACAGGAAGATGCAGGGCAAGAACCTGGCCTTCTCCGAGGTCTACGACATCTACGGCTTCCGCGTCATCGTCAAGGACGTGCCCACCTGCTACGTCACCCTGGGGGTGCTCCACGGCCTGTACAAGCCGATTCCCGGCAAGTTCAAGGACTACATCGCCATCCCCAAGGCCAACGGCTACCAGTCCCTGCACACCACCCTGTTCGGCCCCTTCGGCACGCCGATCGAAGTGCAGGTCCGGGCCAGCGACATGCACAAAATCGCCGAGGCCGGCGTGGCCTCCCACTGGCTGTACAAGAGCTCCGAATCCACCGTCAACGAGGTGCAGCAGAAGACCCACCAGTGGCTGCAAAGCCTGCTGGAAATCCAGTCCGAGAGCGGCGACGCGGTGGAGTTCCTGGAGCACATCAAGGTGGACCTGTTCCCGGACGAAGTCTACGTCTTCACCCCCAAGGGCAAGATTTTCTCCCTGCCGAAAGGGGCCACCGCCGTGGACTTCGCCTACGCCGTCCACACCGACGTGGGCAACCGCTGCGTGGCGGTGAAGATCAACCATGAGCTGGCCCCCCTGCGCACCGAACTGCGCAACGGCGACCAGGTGGAAATCATTACCACCGCCCACGGCCGCCCCAACCCGGCGTGGCTCAACTACGTGGTCACCGGCAAGGCCCGCTCCCACATCCGGCACTACCTCAAGACCATGCAGTACGAGGAATCGGCGGTTCTGGGCGAGCGCATGCTCAACCAGGCCCTGCGCGCCCTGCAAATGGAGCCGGCCCAGGTCGCCACCGCCCAGTGGGACCGCTTCCTGCGGGAAAACAGCGGCAAGAGCCGCATGGAAGTCCTGGCCGACATCGGCCTCGGCAAGCGCCTCAACGTGGTGGTCGCCACCCAGCTCCTCGCCGCCGGGAGCGAAGCGGCCAGCGGCGAGCGCAAGCCCGGCAAGGTGGGCGCCGTCACCATCCGCGGCACCGAAGGCATGGCGGTCCAGCTCGCCAAATGCTGCCGTCCCATCCCCGGCGACCCCATCATCGGCTTCATCAACAAGGGCAAGGGCCTGGTCATCCACACCCACGACTGCCCCGCCATCGCCGAATACCGCGCCGACCCGGACAAATGGCTGGACGTGGAATGGGACCCGGAGACAAGGAAACTGTTCGACGTCACCATCCGCCTGGTGGTCGCCAACCAGCGCGGCGTCCTGGCCAAAGTCGCCGCCTCCATCGCCGAAGCCGGCTCCAACATCGACAACGTGGCGATGGAAGGGGAAGACGGCAGCGCCTACACCAACATGACCTTCACCTTGCAGGTGGAGAACCGGGTGCATTTGGCGCGGGTGATGAAGAATTTGAGGCGGACGCAGGAGGTGGTGAGGATTGCGCGGGTGAAGGGGTAGGTTTTGTAGCGCAGGCGAGGTCGCCTGCTGTTTTGGGTTTTGTGCGCTACGCGCGAATGATTGGGTGTCGGGGGCTGCCCGACACCCAAATAGAATTCGCGCGAAGCGCACAAAACAAACAAGCAGCAAAACATCGAGAAAGGCCAACCATGACCACCAAACAAATCATCTCCACCCCCCACGCCCCCCAAGCCATCGGCACCTACTCCCAGGCGGTGAAAGTGGGCACCACCGTCTACCTCTCCGGCCAGATCGGCCTCGACCCCGCGACCATGCAAATGGTGGACGGCATCGAAGCCCAGATCCACCGCGTGTTCCAGAACCTCAAGGCGGTGACGGAAGCCGCCGGCGGCTCCATGGCGGACGTGGTGAAGCTCAACGTGTTCCTCACCGACCTGGCCAACTTCGCCAAGGTCAACGAGATCATGGCCCAGTACTTCACCCAGCCCTATCCCGCCCGGGCCGCCGTGGGCGTGGCTTCCCTGCCCCGCGGCGCGCTGGTGGAGGCGGACGGCGTAATGGAACTGTAAGGATGAAGGATGAAGGCGGAAGGATGAAGGAAAAACCCTCGCCCGCAGGGCACGACACTTCATCCTTCATCCTTCATCCTTCATCCTTGAAGGCCAAGCTGGAAAAGCTCGGCCTGTTCACCGAGTTCGATCTGCTGCTCCACCTGCCCCTGCGCTACGTGGACGAAACCCATCTCTACCCCATCGCCGACGCGCCCCTCGGGCAGACGGTGCTGGTGGAGGGGGAGGTAATGGATGCGGAGGTCAAGTACAAGCCCCGCAAGCGGCTCACGGCGCGGGTGCGGGACGGCAGCGGGGTGCTGGCGCTCACTTTTTTCAACTTTTACCCCAGCCAGGTGAAGCAGCTTCAGCCCGGCGTGCGCTTGCGCCTGCTGGGGGAGGTGAAGCCGGGGTTTTTCGGCGCCGAAATGGCCCATCCCAAGTACCGGGTGGTGCGGGGCGAGGAGCCTTTGGCGGAGGCCCTGACCCCGGTCTATCCCACCACCGCCGGGCTGGGACAGGAAACCCTGGGCAAGGCCATCGCCAAGTGCCTGGAGAGCCTGGACCTGTCCGAAACCTTGCCGGCGGAAGTGCGGGAGCGCTTGTCCCTGCCCGGTTTCGCCGAGAGCGTGCGCTTCCTCCACCATCCGCCGCCGGAAACGCCCCAGGCGGTGCTGGAATCCCGCGACCATCCGGCCTGGCGGCGGCTGGCTTTCGACGAGCTGCTGGCCCAGCAGCTCTCCATGCGCCTCCACTACCGCCGCCGCCACGGCCAGGAGGCGCCGTCCCTGGCGCCCAAGGGCGTGCTCACCCAGCAGCTCCTGGCGGCCCTGCCGTTCCAGCTCACCCGCGCCCAGGCCCGGGTGATGGGGGAGATCAGCCGCGACCTGGCCCAGCCCCACCCGATGCAGCGGCTGCTGCAGGGGGACGTGGGCAGCGGCAAGACCGTGGTGGCGGCCCTGGCGGCCTTGCAGGCGGTGGAGAACGGTTACCAGGCGGCGATCATGGCGCCGACGGAAATCCTGGCCGAGCAGCACTATCTCAAGCTCTCCGCCTGGCTCGAACCCATGGGGCTGAAGGTGGCGTGGCTGGTGTCCAGCCTGGGGAAGAAGGACAAGCAGGCCGCCCTGGGGGCGGTGGCCAGCGGCGAGGCGCCGATCGCGGTGGGCACCCACGCCCTGTTCCAGGACCAGGTGGCCTTTTCCAAGCTGGGGCTGGCGGTGATCGACGAGCAGCACCGCTTCGGCGTCCACCAGCGCCTGGCCCTGCGCCAAAAGGGTTCGGGGGCGGTGCACCAGCTGATGATGAGCGCCACCCCCATTCCCCGCACCCTGTCCATGAGCTATTACGCCGACCTGGACGTGTCGGTGATCGACGAGCTGCCCCCCGGCCGCACCCCGGTGGTGACCAAGCTGGTGTCCGACGGGCGCCGGGACGAGGTCATCGCCCGGGTGCGGGACGCCTGCCTGCATGGGCGCCAGGCCTACTGGGTATGCCCGCTGATTGAGGAGTCGGAGGCGCTGCAGTTGCAGACCGCCATCGACACCTACGAAACCCTGACCCAGACCTTCCCCGAACTGAAGGTGGGCCTGGTCCACGGCCGCCTGAAGACCGCCGAGAAAGCCGCGGTGATGGATGCCTTCAAGAAGGGCGGGCTGCATCTCTTAGTGGCCACCACGGTGATCGAAGTGGGGGTGGACGTGCCCAACGCCTCCCTGATGGTGATCGAGCACGCCGAGCGCATGGGCCTGGCCCAGCTCCACCAGCTTCGGGGCCGGGTGGGCCGCGGGGCGGCGCAAAGCGCCTGCATCCTGCTCTATTCGCCGCCCCTGTCGGAGACCGCCCAGAAACGGCTGAAGGTGATCCGGGAGACCACCGACGGCTTCGAGATTTCCCGCCAGGACCTGCGCATCCGCGGGCCCGGGGAGTTTCTCGGGGCCCGCCAGAGCGGCGTGCCCATGCTGCGGGTGGCGGACCTGGAGCGGGACATGGATTTGCTGGAGGCGGCGCGGGACGCGGCGGAAGCCCTGCTCGCCCGCCATCCGGACCTGGCGGAAAAGCATCTCCAGCGCTGGCTGGGGGGCCGGCAGGAGTTCCTCAAGGCCTGATTTTTCTGCCATCATGGAACCATGAGCCTGCAACCCATCCCCTTCGACGAAGTCCCCATCGGAACGCCCCTGCCCTGGGCCGTCTACGACCGGGAGGGACAGCTGCTGTTCGAGCGCGGGCGGGCGGTGATCAGCCGCCAGCTGCTGGAGAAGCGGGGCAAAGGAGGCGTGTTCGTCGACCTCGACGCCTCGGTGGAAGCCCTCCAGACCATGGCCGGTTTCACCGAACCGGTGGAAGCCCGGGAGCGTCCCGCCATCGAAATGTTTCCCCCCGCCGGCATCCAGCCACAGATCTGGGACCGGATGCAGATGCGCCTCCTGTCCCGGGAGGGGCAGAAATATCTGTTCACCCGCCTGGTGGGCTATGTCCACGGGGTGTCCATCCTGGTCACCCTGCCGAGGGAGGACGAGCACTGGGCCGCGGTGGCGGAGGGGGACGAGCTGGAGGTGCGCACCCTCACCGGCAACAACATCTATGTCTTTCGTTCCGAAGTGCTGCGGGTGTCGCTGATGCCCGCTCCCTACCTGCACCTGCGTTATCCCGAGAAAGTGCTGCATCAGCAACTGCGCCGCGCGCCCTGGGCCAAGGTCAGCCTGCCGGTGGCGGCCCACCGGGGGGATGGCGTCCGGTGCGAAGGCTTCATCACCAACCTCAGCGCCAGCGGCGCCCACCTGGTGATGCACGGCGACCTGGGGCAGAAGGGGGAGGTGCTGCGCCTCGCCTTCCAGGCGGCCAACGGCGAAGAACTGGTGACGGAATTGATGCTGGAGGCGGTAGTGCGGCGGGTGGCCCGGAGCCAGGAGGCGGGGGAGGAAGGCTTGCTGGAGTATGGCGTGGAGTTCCGCGAACTCACCCCGAGCGACACGCTGTGGTTGAAGTGCATGGTGTATCAGCGCATCTCCGAGGGCTTTCTGACCTGACGCAGACCACCTCGCCCGCGCCGGGGCGTGGGTCCGCTTCTCGGCCTTGCCTGCGTTTTCGGGCATAATTGCCCCATTTCTCCCTCGGCACCCCCATGAAGCTAGCCCTGCCCCTCGAACCCTGGACCTGGCGCCTGCCGGAATCGGCGGTTGGCTACCGGCCCTGGCTGCTGGACCGGGGCTCCCTTACCCGCCGCATCCAGCAGCGCTGCAACGCTTTCGGCGTGCGCGGCGTGCAGCAGCGGGAGAGCCGGCTCACCGGGGGCGGCGGGCGCAAGCTCGGCCGCGCCCTGATCCGCGAGGTATTCCTCCATTGCGGCGAGGCGCCGGTGGTATATGCCTGCAGCGTGCTGCCCATGGACACCCTGCGGGGGCCCTGGAATCGTCTCGGCAACCTGGGGGAGACGCCCCTGGGGGCGGTGCTGTTCGGCGACCCGCGGGTGAAGCGCCAGCCCCTGTGTTTCAAAAAACTCCACCCCCGCCATCCCCTCTACCGGCGCGCCTGCGCCGGCATGGACGAAAAGCCGGCCTACCTGTGGGCGCGGCGCTCGGAATTCCGCCTCCACCGGGGCCGCATCTGGGTGACGGAAGTGTTTCTGCCCCCCATTCTGGGACTGTGAGCTTATGGACTGGAAGGAACGGCTGACCCAATATGACAACACGCCGCGGAGCGGCTTGTTGCGGCGAAGGCTAAGCTTCAGGTTATGCCGGAGGCAGAAGCCATGAACATTCGAGCGAAGCTCGACCTTTATGACAACACGCCGCGGAGCGGCTTGTTGCGGCGAAGGCTAACCTTCAGGTTATGCCGGAGGCAGAAGCCATGAACATTCGAGCGAAGCTCGACCTTTATGAGAAGCTAATGCGGCTGGACAAGCCCATCGGCATCCTGCTCCTGCTGTGGCCCACCCTGTGGGCCCAGTGGCTCGCCACCGGCGGCCAGCCCAACTGGATCATCCTGTGGATTTTCGTTCTCGGCACGGTGCTGATGCGCTCCGCCGGCTGCGTGATGAACGATTACGCCGACCGCCATTTCGACCCCCACGTGGAGCGCACCAAGGACCGTCCCCTGGCGGCGGGCGCGGTGAGCGAGAAGGAGGCCCTGCTTCTGGCCGGGGGCCTCACCCTGCTGTCCTTCCTGCTGATCGTCCGGCTCAACACCCTGACCCTGCTGCTGTCGATGGGGGCGGTGTTCCTGGCGGTGTCCTACCCCTTCACCAAACGCTTCTTCGCCATCCCCCAGGCCTACCTGGGCATCGCCTTCGGCTTCGGCATCCCCATGAGTTTCGCCGCCCAGGCCGGCGCGGTGCCTGCCGTCGCTTGGGTCATGCTGCTGGCCAACATCTTCTGGGCCGTGGCCTACGACACCGAGTACGCCATGGTGGACCGGGACGACGACCTCAAGATCGGCATCAAGACCTCCGCCATCACCTTCGGCCGCTACGATGTGGCGGCGGTGATGGCCTGCTACGCCGCCGCCCTGGGGATACTGGCCTGGGTGGGTCATGTTTTCCACCTGGGCGGGGCCTACTACGGCGGCCTGCTGGTGGCGGCCGGGCTGGCGGGCTACCATTACACCCTGATCCGGAATCGGGAGCGGGGGCCGTGCTTCAAGGCCTTCCTGCACAACAACTGGCTGGGTGGCGCGGTGTTCGCCGGACTCGTGCTGGACTACCTGCTTCGTGCCCATTAGGTCATTGCGAGGAACGAAGTGACGAAGCCATTTCGTGGCTAAACACACGCCACGGAAAAGCGAGATTGCTTCGCTGCGCTCGTATACGATCTCCCATGGCCTTCAGGCCATAGTGGATCGGAATCCCCTTGTGGGGCAATGACATTGGAGAAGACGCCTATGCGACAGATTGCTGTCCTTTTGCTGGTATTTGGAACCGCCGCTTGTTCCTCGGTGAAGCTGCCCGACCTCTCCATGCCCACGGAAAAGCCGTCGGCCGCCGCGGTGGAGCGCTACGGCGTCTACTGCGAGCAGGTCGGCAACCTTCGCGGCAGTCCCGAATTCGAGCGCTGCGTGCGCAAACAGGAAGATACCTACCGATGAAATACCGGGACCTGCGCGACTTCGTGGCGCAACTGGAGGCCATGGGCGAACTCAAGCGGGTGTCCGCGGCAGTGAGCCCCAACCTGGAAATGACCGAAGTGTGCGACCGGGTGCTGCGTGCCGGGGGGCCCGCCATCCTGTTCGAGAACCCCGCCGGCTGCGATATGCCGGTGCTGGCCAACCTGTTCGGCACGCCCAAGCGGGTGGCTCTCGGCATGGGGGAAGAGTCCACCGAGGCGCTGAGAGAGGTGGGCAAGCTGCTGGCCTTCCTCAAGGAACCCGAGCCCCCCCGCGGCCTCAAGGATGCCTGGGAGAAATTCCCGGTGTTCAAGCAGGTGCTCAACATGGCGCCCAAGGAGGTGTCCTCCGCCCCCTGCCAGGAAGTGGTGTGGGAAGGGGCGGACGTGGACCTGTCCCGCCTGCCCATCCAGACCTGCTGGCCCGGCGATGCGGCGCCTCTGCTCACCTGGGGTCTGGTGGTGACCAAGGGCCCCCGCAAGGCGCGGCAGAACCTGGGGATTTACCGCCAGCAGGTGATCGGCCCCAACAAGCTCATCATGCGCTGGCTCGCCCACCGGGGCGGCGCCCTGGATTTCCGCGACCATTGCGAAGCCACCCCCGGCCAGCCCTTCCCCCTGGCGGTGGCCATCGGCGCCGACCCGGCCACCATCCTCGGCGCCGTGACCCCGGTGCCCGATAGCTTGAGCGAATACCAGTTCGCCGGCCTGCTGCGGGGCTCCAAGACCGAAGTGGTGAAATGCCTGGGCTCCGACCTCCAGGTGCCGGCGGGGGCGGAGATCGTGCTGGAGGGCGTGATCCATCCCAATGAAACCGCCCTGGAAGGCCCCTTCGGCGACCACACCGGCTACTACAACGAGCAGGAAACCTTTCCCGTCTTCACCGTCGAGCGCATCACGACGCGCCGCAACCCCATCTACCACAGCACCTACACCGGCAAGCCGCCGGACGAGCCCGCCGTGCTGGGCCTGGCCCTGAACGAGGTGTTCGTGCCCCTGTTGCAGAAGCAGTACCCGGAGATCGTCGATTTCTACCTGCCGCCGGAAGGCTGCTCCTACCGCATGGCGGTGGTGAGCATCAAGAAGCAGTACCCCGGCCATGCCAAGCGGGTGATGTTCGGCGTGTGGAGCTTCCTGCGCCAGTTCATGTACACCAAGTTCATCCTCGTCACCGACGACGACGTCGACGTGCGGGACTGGAAGGAAGTGATGTGGGCGCTGACCACCCGCGTCGACCCGGCCCGGGACACCCTGCTGGTGGAGAACACCCCCATCGACTATCTCGACTTCGCCAGCCCGGTGTCGGGCCTGGGGTCCAAGATGGGCATCGACGCCACCAACAAGTGGCCCGGCGAAACCAGCCGGGAGTGGGGCACCCCCATCGCCATGAGCGACGAGGTGAAACAGCGGGTGGACGCAATGTGGACCAGCCTCGGCCTGTAGACCGCTTCCTCTGCGACGAAATGCTCGGCCGCCTGTGCCGCTATCTGCGGGCGGCGGGCTACGACACCGCTGCCGCCCATCCCGGCGAACCCGATGCCCGCCTCCTTTCCCGCGCCATCGCCGAACACCGGCGCCTCCTCACCATGGACCGCAAGATCATGGAGCACAAGGTGGCCCGGGACGTGGCCACGGTGCTGCCCATGGCCGAACTGGATGCCTTGGCGGCACTCATGGGGCGGGAATTCGGGGTGGATTGGCTCCATGCCCCCTTCTCCCGCTGTTTGGTGGACAACGCCGAGTTGGTGCCCGCTGCCCCGGAGGATGCATCCCGTGCGCCGCCGGAGTCGCGGCGGGAGGGGGAGGAACTGCGGGTGTGTCCGGCCTGTCGGCGGGTGTATTGGCGGGGATCCCATGTGAAGCGGATGCTCGCCAACATGGGGCGGTGGAAGGGGTTGTAGCGCAGGCGACCCCGCCTGCTTTTTTGTCATGTGCGAAGCGCATACAAAATTTCCACCAACCCATCCAAACCCTTGGGCCTGCCTTCCGCTTCGCCTACAATGCATGCCATGCAAATAGCCCCCCAATTCGAACGCACCCACATCCTCATCGGCGACAGCGGCTTGGAGAGGCTCGCCGCCAAGCACGTCTTCGTCGCCGGCCTGGGAGGCGTGGGCTCCTACTGCGCCGAGGCCCTGGCCCGGGCGGGCGTCGGGCGCCTGACCCTGCTGGACCATGATGTGGTGGCGATCTCCAATATCAACCGCCAATTACCGGCCCTGCTGTCCACCGTGGGGCGGCCCAAGGTGGAGGTGATGGCGGAACGGATACGGGACATCAATCCCGGTTGCCAACTGACGCTGCTCGGGGAGTTCCTCTCCAGCGGCAACGTGATGGAGCTGGTGCCGGCGGATGCGGACTACGTGGTGGACGCCATCGATTCCCTGGCCTGCAAGGTGGCCCTGGTGGGGGAGAGCCTGCGGCACGGGTTGAAGGTGGCCTCCAGCATGGGGGCGGGAAACCGGCAGGACCCGTCGCGGATAAGACTGGGGGACCTGTCCAAGACCGAGATGTGTCCCCTGGCGCGGCAGATGCGTAAGCGCCTGGCCCGCCACTACGGCATCCGCAAGGGGGTTCTGACGGTATACTCCGACGAGCAGCCCAGCGCCCCCTTGCCGCCGGAGCCGGTGGAGGGGCCGGGACGGCCCCGGGCGGTGAACGGCACCATCAGCTACATGCCACCCCTGTTCGGCTTGATGCTGGCGGGAGAAGTGGTGCGGCGGCTGTTGGCGGAAGAATAAGCAGTTTTATAACCCGGAACAGGATTATGGACCTCATCACCGACGTTGTAAGGCTGGCCGGCATGATCGCCATCGCCAGCGGCCTGGTAGCGCTGGTTTTTCTGCTCTGGCGCTTCATCATCAGCAGCCTGAAGGAGGAGATCGAGGTGGAGCGCTTCCGCGGGCTTGCCCGCAACCTGCGTTTCTTCATCGCCATGGCGAAAAAGGCCGGGAGCGACACCTATCCCCATCCCCGTGCCTTGGCGGAATGGCTGGAGGAGGGGCTGGGCTGGGCCGGCGGGCACGGCGAGGGGGCGCGGGACGCGGAACAGTTCCGGGAGCAGCTCAAGGCCCTGGAGGCCCCCCTGATCAAGCAGCGCACCGAGGAGATCGACCGGCTGAAAGCCAGGCTGGATCCCCTGGAAGAGCTGGAACACAAGGTCGCCAAGTACAAGACCCTGATCGCCCCCGAGCAGGACGTGGCGATGATGACCGAGGGCGACCGGCGCAAGTGGGACGACGACGTGGAGAATACCCGCAAGGCCATGTTCGAGCTGGTGGGAAAAATCGAGAACAGCTAAAATCCGGTGCCGGATTAATTTTCAGGCAGGGGAAAATTGCCGTTGCCCCAAAAGGGCTTGGCAGTTTTCAAGCAAGCCGTGCACAGGCTTGTCCACAGAATCTGTGGAGAACCTGACCATTCCAAAAACGGCCGGGGCCGCCACGAACAGCCACCGGAGCCGATTCCCCACCCAGGACACACCGGTACATATCTTGCTCGCCTAGCGGCGGAATTTTCCCTTAATTTTTAGCGAGACCCCGTCATGACCTGTTCTTCCGTAATGAACCCGCAGCCGGTGACGCTGGGGGCCGACGACACCGTCGCCGACGCCGTGGCCGTCATGCGCGACAGCCGCCACAAGTCCATTCCCGTGATCGACGGAGCAGGACGTTATCTGGGCCTGTTCAACTTCCATGCCCTGCTCGGCCTGCTGCTGCCCAAGGTGGCGACGGTGGAGTCGGGGCTGAAGGACCTGGCCTTTGCCTCCGACATGCTGGACTCCCTCAAGGAGAAGCTCACCGACGTCCTCGGCCACCCGGTGAAGGACTACCTGGAACGGGAAACGACCCTGATCCATCCCGACATGCCCATGATGGAAGCGGTGCTGTTGCTCTACCGGGCCAACAATACCCTGCCGGTGGTGGACCGGGACAGCGGCCAGCTGGTGGGGATGCTCTCCCCCTGGGACGTGCTGAACTGCCTGGAGGAGAGCAAGCATGCACGCTGAAGCCCACGCCGCCCTGTTCGGCCTGGACCCCATGTGGGTGGCCGGCACCCTGTTCGTCGGCACCTACGCCGCCATCATGACCGAGCGCCTCAACCGCGCCATCATCGCCCTGCTGGCGGCGGGACTGATGATCCTCACCGGGGTGCTGGACCAGGATGCCGCCATCCGCGGCATCGACTTCAACACCCTGGGCCTCCTGATCGGCATGATGATCATCGTCGCCGTCACCCGCCAGTCCGGCGTGTTCCAGTATGTGGCCATCTGGTCGGCGAAGAAGGTGGAGGCCAAGCCGGTGGGCATCATGATCATGCTGTCGGTGTTCACCGCGCTGTTTTCGGCCTTCCTGGACAACGTCACCACCGTGCTGCTGATCGTGCCGGTGACCCTGCTGATTACCGAGGAACTGAAGGTCAAGCCCTACCCCTACCTGTTCGCCGAAATCCTGTCGTCCAACATCGGCGGCACGGCGACCCTGATCGGCGATCCGCCCAACATCATGATCGGCTCGGCGGCGGGCTTGAGCTTCAACGACTTCCTGATCAACCTGACCCCCATCATCCTGGTGGTGTTCGTCGCCAACCTGCTCCCCCTCTACCTCATCTGGCGCAAGGACCTGGTGACCACCGACGAAGCCCGGGCCAGGGTGATGCAGTTCAACGAGCGTGACGCCATCACCGACCCCCTGCTGCTGAAGCAGAGCATGGGGGTGCTGGCCCTGGTGATCTTCGGTTTCATCGCCGGCCACTCCTACCACATCGCCCCCGCCACCGCCGCCCTCAGCGGCGCCGCCCTGCTGTTGATGCTCCATTGCTGGCCCAAGGATGCGGAAGAGCAGTCGAAAGCGGTGACCCACGTGTTCAGCGAGGTGGAGTGGATCACCATCTTCTTCTTCATCGGCCTGTTCGTGGCGGTGTACGGCGTGGAGCAGACCGGCATCATCGGCCTGGCGGCCAACAAGATGGTGGAACTGACCCAGGGCAACCTGGCGGTGCTGAGCATCACCATCCTGTGGGGCTCGGCGATTTTCTCCGCCTTCGTCGACAACATCCCCTTCGTCGCCACCATGATTCCCCTGATCAAGTCCCTGGCCCCCGCCCTGGGCGGTCCGGAGGCGATCAAGCCCTTGTGGTGGTCCCTGGCCCTGGGGGCCTGCCTGGGGGGCAACGGCACCCTCATCGGCGCCAGCGCCAACCTGGTGGTGGCGGGCTTCGCCGAGCGGGCGGGGCAGCCCATCCGCTTCGTGCCCTTCATGCTGATGGGTTTTCCCCTGATGCTGCTGAGCGTGGCGATTTGCAGCGTTTACGTGTATTTCCGCTATTTGGCGTAGACCCTTGCAGGCGCGCCCCATGGGGCGCGCCTGCAAACGAAAAGCAAACGGCCCCGAACGGGGCCGTTTGCTTGGGTGCGGTGAACGCCTCAGGAATGGGGAACGGCGGCTTTGGCCTGGGCGGTGTAGGCCGGACCGTTGGCTTCCAGCCATTTCCTGATGCGGTTGGCGTCCCCCAGGCGGCTGTTCTTGCCCCAGGAATCCAGCAATACGATGATGGTGGGGCGCTGGGCGATCTTGGCCTGCATCACCAGGCAGTGGCCGGCCTCGTTGATGAAGCCGGTCTTGGACACGCCGATGTGCCAGCCCGGGTTGCGCACCAGGGCGTTGGTGTTGCGGTATTCCAGGGTGCCGTGGTTCACGGCCAGTTCATATTCGGGGGTGGTGGTGATGACCCGGATCAGGGCGTAGCGGTGGCTGGCCCGCACCATTTTGCTCAGGTCGCGGGCGGTGGAGACGTTTTCGCTGTGGAGGCCGGTGGAATCGACGAAGTGGGTGCTGGTCATGCCCAGTTGCGCCGCCTTGCGGTTCATGGCGGCGACGAAAGCCCGGATGCCTCCCGGATAGGCGCGGCCCAGGGCGGCGGCGGCGCGGTTTTCCGACGACATCAGGGCCAGCTGGAGCATGTCCCGGCGGCTGAGAGTGGTGCCCACGGCCAGGCGGGAACCGGAGCCCCGCAGCAGATCCATGTCTTCCGGCTCCACCGTGATGCGGGCTTCCATCGGCTGGTCGGCATCCAGCACCACCATGGCGGTCATCAGCTTGGTGATGGAGGCGATGGGGCGCAGTTCGCTGGCATTCTTGGAATACAGCACCGAACCGTCCTTCTGGTCCAGGACCAGGGCGGAGGTGGATTTGAGGGCGAGGCGGCCGTCGGTGGCCACCGGGTCGGCATGGCGGGTCTTGGCGACAGCGTGGACCGGCTTCGCGGCGTGGCGCAGCTTGACGTGGTAGCGGGTCTTGGCGTCGGCGTTGACGGCGAAGGTGGCCAAGGCTGCCGTTACGGCGACGGTCAAAATCAGATTCCTGCGCACTGCCTTCCTCCCTTCGAAACGCAGACAGTATAGCGGAAAACGCCTGCTTCAAAAAATATTAGGCAAAACGCCAGGTTGCGAGTGTTTCTTAAGGTTTTATACGAGAATTAAGCGGGAATGTCAATACCGGAAACCGTATAAAAGCGGGGTTCTAGAGAAGCGCCGATTAATTCAGGCCGTTCGCCCTGAGGTATCGAAGGGCCTGTCCTGAGCCTGTCGAAGGGTGAACGACAACTTGTTGTTCTATAGCGTGTTCGTGCTTCGATACCTCAGCACGAGCGGATTTCTTCAGCACCTCCCTAGCGCTTCTTCTCGATGGCCAGCACCGCCTCGTTGCGCAGGGTCTTGACCAGGCCCAGTTCCTTGGGGGAGAGTTCCAGGGTGGCCTGGCCCCGGTCCTTGTCGGCGTAGATCAGGCCCAGGGGCTTCTTGTCCACCACGATGGGCAGCAGCAGCAGGCCCCGGGCGGGCACCAGGCGGCGGTACCAGTCGGGAATGAGTTTTCGGACCTCCGGGGCGTCGATGTCCGGCGCCATCAGGTAGTCGGCCTGGAGGGCCTGGTGGAACACGTCCGGACCGGGGGCGAGGGGGAAGCGGAATTCGGCGGCCAGCCGGTCCGCATCCCGGCCCAGGCCGAAGCGGCCGCACATGGTCTGCCGCTGGGGGTCCACGGCGCACAGCAGGATGCGGGAGAAGCCCAGGGCCCGGTACAGGGTTTCCAGGATGATGTGCAGCACGTCGTTGATCTTGTAGTCCGACACCAGGGTGTTGGTGATGTCCTGGATGCCGGCGCTGAGAATCGCCAGGGAGTCGGGCCCCTCCTGGACCACCGCCAGGGTTTCTTCCCCCGTCATCGTCCCGGGGGCGGCGATTTCCTGGGTGGAGGCGGCGAACTCCCGCAGGGTCTTGCCCCCCACCTCGGACCAGGCGCTGACGCGGAGGAAGAAGGGGCTTTGCAGGAGGTCGAAATTGAGCACCACCGCTTCCCGGACCAGGTCCGTCACCGCCGATTCCACTACCTGGATCAGTTGTTCCCGGCTCAGGGTGGCGTACCGTCCGGCGGCGTTCAGCAGCGGCTCCAGGTGCCGATCCCGCTCCTCCGGCGGCGTGGAGCGCACCACCCGGCACAGCTCGTTGGCCAGCCACGCCAGTCGGCGCAGCTTCTCGTCCCCCTCGCCCCCGGGGGGCGGGGCGGCGGCCAGGGTGTCGCGGCGCAGGCTGTAGACGATCTTGTCGGGGAAATTCCACGCCCTGGCGATGCCGACGCCGATCTCCTCGAAGCCCAGCCCGAGCACGGCGGCGGCGGCTTTCTCCTCGTCTTCGCCCCCCTGGACGCGCTGTTCGATTTCCGGGTATTCCTCCGGGAAATAGAACATCACCAGCAGCCGGCCCAGGCCGTGGAGCATGGCGCAGATGAAGGCCTCCTCCATCTCCCGCACGCCCAGCAGCGGCACCAGCCGGCGGGCCAGGATGCCGGCGAAGAAGGAGGCCACCACCTCGTCCTTGAGGTGGGTCGCCTGGGCCTGGTTTTGCAGCTTGTCGAACAGCATCAGGGACAGGGCGATGTTGCGGATGGTGTCGAAGCCCAGGATGGTCACCGCCCGGGATACGGTGCTGACATTGCCGCCGAACTGCTGGTAATAGGCGGTGTTGACCATTTTCAGCAGCTTGTTGGTGAGGGCGAAGTCCTTGAGGATGGTGTTGGCCAGGCTGGCCGCGCTTTGCTGGTCGGCGCGGATGATCTTGTTGATTACGCTCACGGTCCGCGCCAGGGCGGGAAAGTCGCTCTTGTGGCGCATCTTGAGCAGCAGGAAGTCCAGGGCCACCTGCTTGGCGTCGCCGGACAGGGCGATGGGCCGGGCCGGGGCCAGGTAGTTACGCAGGGCCGCCGCCATGTCCTCGGCGTTGTGGTAGCGGGCGGCGGGGTTCTTTTCCAGGGCGCGCATCACGATTTCGTCCAGCCGCTCGTCCGTCTCGGCGCCCATCCTGGCAGGAAGCTCGAAGGGCGTGTGCACCATGCGGTGCAGGATTTCGTACACGTTTCCGCCGTGGACCGCGGTCTTTCCGGCCAGCATTTCGTACAGGATCATGCCGGCGGCGAACAGGTCCGCCTGGGGCGTGGACACCCGCTCCGAGATGTATTCCGGCGCCATGTACAGGGGGGTGCCGAAGAGGGCATCGCCCCCCTCCCGGGAGGCGGAAACCCGGCTGGCGACGCCGAAATCCATCACCCGCGCCGTGCCCTTGCGGTCGATCATGATGTTGCCGGGCTTGAGGTCCCGGTGGATCACATCCATCTGGTGGGCGTAGCCGATGCCCTCCAGCACCTGGACCGTGATTTCCGCCGCCCGCGCGGCGGGCAGGCGCCCCTGGTTCCGGATGGTCTGGGCGAGGGTGGTGCCTTCCACGTATTCGAACACCAGGTAGGGGGTGCCGTTTTCCTCGCCGGCGTCGAACAGGGTGACGATGTTGGGATGCTGAAGGCGGCTGACCATGCGCGCTTCTTCCAGCAGGGTGCGGATTTCCATCTCCCGGTCGGTGCCGCTCTCCAGTTGCACGGTCTTGATCGCCACCCGGCGTTGCAGCTTGGGGTCTTCCGCCAGGTAGACCTTGCCCTGGGCGCCCTGGCCGAGCACCTGGAGAAGACGGAAACGGCCGATGGTTTCGGGCTCGCGGGAGGGGGGCAAAGCGGGAGCTTCCTGGGCTTGGCGACTGGCACGATTATAGGCCAGCCCGGGGGAAGGGGGTTAGAACCTGCTTAAGTGGCGTGGCCCTTGGCGATCCGCTCGAACACCAGGCAGCGCAGCCACAGGGCCTTGTCCGGCGTCACGTTGCTGAACTCCACGCCGTACTCCATCAGTTTCAGGCCATGACGCAGCTCTTTCTCGCCGGAGCGGCGGACGACGGCGTCGAGGGAAAGCTCGGTATGGATTTCGTCGATGCTCACCGGAAAGTCCAGCCGGATGGCCTCCCGCTCGCCCCCCAGGGGCTGGGGAATGGCGATTTTCGCCCCGCTGCCGGAAAGATTGGTGATCTTGCCGTTCTCCCGCTTGCCGTCGCCGGTCACCACCGCCACCTTGATGTCGACGCTGGCCCAGGGGTGCCGGCGCAGCTTCTGGCGGTTGACCTTGGTGGGGTATTCCAGGTGCACGTAATGGGTCGGGCTGACGCAGCTTTGCAGCACCGCGGAGCGGAACAGGTAGATGTCGCCCCCGGTGAGCATGCGCACTTCCACCGCCTCGCCGTCCAGGAATTCGGCCCGCTGGCCCCGCCATGCCGGGGTGGTGACGATGATGCTGTGGCCCTTGATATAGCCCACCAGGCGGGAAATATATTGGGTCTTGCTGCCCCCCACCCGAATCTGGAGCCGTTCCCCCACCTGGGGCTTGATGCCCGCCGGGGGAAACAGCTCGGCGGCGGCCGCCGTCGCTTCCGCCTGCTCCTGAACCCAACGGTCCACGGATTCCTCCGGCGCCTTGGCCGCCGCGCCGCCCTGACGGAACAGCCCCTCCTCCAGCACGCTGGCCAGGAGCTGGATTTGCTGGGCGGAAATCTCCTCCCCGTCGTAAAACATCACGTGGCCGTCCTTGTCGTAAAGGGGCCACGGCAACGGCTGGCCGATGGGGATCTGGTCGATGCTGACGGGGATGAGGTCCATGGGGTTGATGATAGCCAATGGCTTGAAGGCGGGGCAATGAGGGATATCCCTAACTGGAGAAAGAGGGGGCGCTGTGCGCACCAGGTTTTGAGCGCAGGCGACCTTTGTTCCGTTAATTACGAAGCACTACACTAGATTAGAACCGGCAGGTGGTTGTTCAGAAAGCCCTCCAGGGCGACCTTGTCAGGAGGAGCAAGGTTGAGGAACTGCACCCCCATGCGGAACTTGCACACGTTCGCCGCCAGCACCACGTTCATCACCCGCACGTCCACCTGCACCAGGCGGGCGCCGCCGCGCTGGGCGCCGGGGATGGAGAACTGGATTTTGCAGCGGGTCTTCTCCTCCAGGCGGTGATCGCTGAACAGGGTGAGGCCCCCCAGGGAAACATCCCCGGCGTGACCGTGAAGCACCTGGCCGGCCACGGCGATGGCCACTTTCCAGTTCACCAGGTAGCGGGAGTGCTGTCTGCGTTCGTCCATGATTTTCTGTTTACCCTAACAGCCTAATATTTGCGCATGGCGGGGTCCACCTGGTCGGCCCAGGCGTCCACGCCGCCATGCGTGTTGTATACCGCGGCCAAGCCGTAGTGCTCCAGGAACAGCGCCACTTGATGGCTGCGGATGCCGTGGTGGCAGATCACCACCACCTCCGCTTCGGCATCCCGTTCCCCGAAACGGCTGGGCACGTCCCCCATGGGCACCAGCACCGAGCCTTCGATGCGGCATTGGTCGAACTCCCAGGGCTCCCGCACATCCAGCAGCAGAGGCGGCTTGCGGCTCCCGTCAGCCAGCCGGTCGCGCAGGGCGGCGGGAGCCAACTGGCGCATCAGAATTTGAAGCGGGACGGAACCGGGGCGTTGCGCAGGGAAGGCACGCAGGTTTCGAACAGGTCTTCCCGGTGGAAGGCGTCTTCCGCCACCCGGGTCACCCGTTCCGCCCGCATGGCCGGGGCCTCGCCGACGATGGCGAACAGCCGTCCGCCCAGCTTCAGGCTGCGCTGGAAGGCGTCCGGCAGCACCGGGGTCGAACCGGTGAGCACGATCACGTCGTAGGGGCCATGACGGTCCCAGCCCCGGGCGGCGTCGCCCAACTCCAGGGTCACGTTGTCGATGTCGCGGCTTTCCAGCTTGGCCTTGGCCCCTTCATGGAGTTCCGGCACGATTTCCACGCTGTAGACGTGGGCCGCGAACTGGGCCAGCAGGGCGGTCATGTAGCCGCTGCCGGTGCCCACTTCCAGCACCCGGTCGCTGTCTTTCAGCGCCACCTCCTGGATAATCCGCGCCTCCAGCTTGGGCTCCAGCATCACCTCGCCGAAGCCGAGGGGAATCTGCATGTCGACGAAAGCCAGTTTCCTGTAGGCCTCCGGCAGGAAATTCTCCCGCCGCACCTTGAACAGCATCTCCAGCACCTTCTCGTTCAGCACCTCCCAGGGGCGAATCTGCTGTTCCACCATATTGAAGCGGGCCTGTTCCATGTCCATCGTGTCACTCCCCTTGTCGCGTTCTGTTGTGTTCTATAGTTGACTACGGCTCTTGCAATTATTCCACAACTTTAGTAGTTTTCCACTTCACCCGGATGTTTCATAAATTCACGTGACGATCGCGCAGTATTTTGTTTTGTAGGGGAATTTTGCGAAAGAGCGGCGTAGTGCTTCATACGCCCGATTGAACAAAATTTCCATACGGAACAAAAGACCAGCGAGGGCGCGTGTCAATTTGTGAAACATCCGGGTTCACTGCTGGGGGTCCTCGGGCGCCGTCCGAGGTGAGAAATACCCTTCGAACCTGATGCGGTTAAGACCGCCGTAGGGAAGCGAATAGCTCCTTGCGTATTTAAGCTTTCCAAGGAGTGCCTGCATGAACGCCAATCCCCAATTCCTGAACGACGACGCCGCCGGCGTGGAACTGGTTTCCATCGAACAATTCCCCGGCTCCGCCAAGGTGTACGTGGAAGGCTCCCGCCCCGACATCCGCGTGCCGATGCGGGAAATCAGACTTTCCGACACCCGCACCGCCAAGGGCGACGAGCCCAACCCGCCGATCTACGTCTACGACACCTCCGGCCCCTACACCGACCCGGCTGTCCAGGTGGACATCCGCGCCGGCCTGCCCAAGCTGCGCCAGAAGTGGGTCGAGGAGCGGAACGACACCGAAGTCCTGGACGGCTATTCCTCCGACTACGTGCGCGGCCGCATGAACGATGCCGCCGTGGCCGGCCTGCGCTTCCCGGTGGCCCACAAGCCCCGCCGCGCCAAGCCGGGCAAGAACGTCACCCAGATGCACTACGCCCGCTTGGGGCTAATCACGCCGGAGATGGAATACATCGCCATTCGCGAAAACCAGCGCATGGACGCCCTCTCCGACCTGATCCGCAGCCAGCATCCCGGCGAGGCCTTCGGCGCCGCCATCCCCAAGACCATCACCCCCGAATTCGTCCGCGACGAAGTGGCCCGGGGCCGCGCCATCATCCCGGCCAACATCAACCACACCGAAGTGGAGCCGATGATCATCGGCCGCAATTTCCTCACCAAGATCAACTCCAACATCGGCAACTCGGCCCTCTCCTCCTCCATCCGCGAGGAAGTGGAAAAAATGGCCTGGTCCATCCGCTGGGGCGGCGACACGGTGATGGACCTGTCCACCGGCAAGCACATCCACGAAACCCGCGAGTGGATCATCCGCAACAGCCCCACCCCCATCGGCACCGTGCCCATCTACCAGGCCCTGGAAAAGGTGGACGGCCGCGCCGAGGAGCTGACCTGGGAAATCTTCCGCGACACCCTGATCGAGCAGGCCGAACAGGGGGTGGACTACTTCACCATCCACGCCGGCGTGCTGCTGCGCTACATCCCCATGACCGCCAAGCGCATGACCGGCATCGTCAGCCGCGGCGGCTCCATCATGGCCAAGTGGTGCCTGGCCCACCACCAGGAAAGCTTCCTCTACACCCATTTCGAGGACATCTGCGACATCATGAAGGCCTATGACGTGGCCTTCAGCCTCGGCGACGGCCTGCGCCCCGGCTCCCTCTACGACGCCAACGACGAAGCCCAGTTCGCCGAGCTCCACACCCTGGGCGAGCTCACCCAGGTGGCCTGGAAGCACGACGTGCAGGTGATGATCGAAGGCCCCGGCCACGTGCCCCTGCACATGGTCAAGGCCAACATGGACGAGCAGCTCAAGCACTGCCACGAAGCCCCCTTCTACACCCTGGGCCCCCTGGTCACCGACATCGCCGCCGGCTACGACCACCTGGCCTCCGCCATCGGCGCCGCCGCCATCGGCTGGTACGGCTGCGCCATGCTGTGCTACGTCACGCCCAAGGAGCACCTGGGCCTGCCGGACAAGGAGGACGTGCGCCACGGCATCATCGCCTACAAGATCGCCGCCCACGCCGCCGACCTGGCCAAGGGCCACCCCGGCGCCCAGATCCGCGACAACGCCATGAGCAAGGCCCGCTTCGAGTTCCGCTGGGAAGACCAGTTCAACCTGGCCCTGGACCCGGACCGGGCGCGGGAATACCACGACGCCACCCTGCCCAAGGACGCCGCCAAAACCGCCCACTTCTGCTCCATGTGCGGCCCCCAGTTCTGCTCCATGAAAATCAGCCAGGACGTGCGCGACATGGAAGCGGCCAAGAAGGGCATGGAAGAGAAATCGGTGGAGTTCGTGAAAACCGGCGCCGAGGTGTACCACAAGGCGTAAGTCGCGATGGAAAGGACGCCCGTTTCAGGTAAGAGTCCGCCAACGGCGCAAAGCGCAAGCAAGCTCGCGCGCCTGAAAAAACGCAGCCTCATTGTCGGCGATGCCGCCACGCTGGCGGACGAAACAAGCTGGAAGAAATCCGTAACGCCCCATCGAGAACAAGGCAAAAAACAACGGTAACGCCGGTTTTCGTCCGGGCGCGTTCAAGTTATTATTCGCCCATGGCAAAACCGACTGAAAAGCGAGTCCCTGTTTTCGACATTCCCGCCTATCCCGCAAGCGAGGCTTCGCGCATCCTGAATCTGCCCGTCGCCACGGTCAAAGCCTGGTGCTTCGGCCAAGCCTATCGCTCGGCCAGCGGCGAGCCAAAGCGGTTCCAGCCCGTCATCCGGCCCGCCGATGCGAAGGGGCGGCTACTTTCCTTCGCCAACCTGTGCGAACTGCACGTCCTGTCCGCCATCCGGCGGCGCCATAAGGTGCCCCTGCCCAAAGTCCGGGACAGCGTCGAATACGTGCGCTCCCAGCTCGGCGCCGACAGGCCGTTGATCGAACGGGACTTCCGCACCAACGGCATCGACCTGTTTGTCGAACATGCCTCCCACCTGTTGAACGTCTCCCGGAAAGGCCAGGAGGCCCTGCGGGGCGACTTCGAGCTAGCCCTGGCACGCATCGAGCGGGACCGCAACGGCACCCCCATCCGGCTGTTCCCCTTCAGCCGGACGTCTGCGGGAGCGGAGCAGCCCAAATCCGTCGTCATCGACCCTCGCCTTTCCTTCGGCCGCCCAGTCCTATCCAATGTGGCCGTGCCTACCGAAGTGATTCATGACCGCTTCCGGGCCGGCGACTCGGTGGGCGAAATGGCCAAGGACTACGGCGTTGACGAAAAAGAAATCGAAGAAGCGCTCCGCTTCGAACAACGCCGCGCCGCCTGATGTCCCGCCGCTTTTCATCGACCGGTGCGCCTGGAGCCACCGACTGGGCGAGGCGCTGGCCCAACTGAACATCCTTTTCATTCCTCACCACGAAAAATTCGCCCCGGACTGCCCGGACGAGGAATGGCTGGAAACCGCAGGAAAACAAGGCTGGGTCGTGCTGACCCGTGACAAGAACATCCGGCGCAAGCCCAACGAACTGCAAGCGTTCCGCGACCACAAGGTGCTCGGCTTCGTGCTCACCTCGGGAGACGCCTCCGCCGCCGACACCGCCGCCCTGGTCGCCGCCGTCTACCCGAAGCTAATGCGAAAAGCCCGGGCGGCCAAGCCACCGGCCATGTTCTCGGTGACCCAGGCCGGCGCCATCAATCCCATCAAGCTATAAGGCCAGCCGCCCCTGTGCCGACGCATCCGCCAGCGGGCGCGCCCGGGCGAAATTGAGCAATTCGCCCAGCCTCGCTCCCTTGTCGCGCCAGTCGCGGAACAGCGTTTCCCCCAGCAGCACGTAGTGCCAAGGTACGTTGTCGCGTAGTTCCGGCGCCAGTCCGTTGACGCGCTCGCACCAAGCGATGGCCGCCTTCCGCTTGCGCTGCACGTTGGGGTGGCTGGTCTGCTGCTGGGCCTTGGTTTCCACCAGGTAAACGGCGTCTTCCGTCCGCACCAGGAAGTCGGGCGAATAAAAGGCGGGAATCCCGTCCTCCTTCACATAGCGCAGCCGGGCGAAGTCGTGGCGGGTCTCGCTGATCTTGCAGAACGCCCGCACGCCGCCGTCCGCCTGCGCCCATTCGATGAAGGCCCGCTCCAGCCCACCGCTGCGGGCGGGGTAAGGCAGGCGCTCGTAGATGCACTTCGTCACCGGCAGGGAGTTGCTCTCCCGCATGGCCAGCTTTGCCACCTCCGACAGGCAGCGGTGGCGGACCTCTGTCTCCCCCTGGGACTCCCGCTGCTCCGAGTCGATCAGCGCCACGGCAAACACCTTGGTGATATGGTCCACCACCGGCTGCAACAACAACAGCCGCCAGTTCTCGTCCGCCAGGGGATCGAAGAGCTCATCGAACAGACGCTCGCGGATGTAGCCTTCCAGCCAGCCCGCCAGCTCGGCGGTATTCACTTGCAGGTAGGGCGTCGCCAAGTGCGCCGCGATCTTGTTGCCCTTGGGCAAAGGCTGGCTCAGCGCCTGGCCGATGCGGCGGGTGAGCCGGGCGAGCAAGTCGTTGTAGCCGGCCACGTTCATTACCGCGCCGTCCACCCGGTAATCCCCGAACAGGGTGCTGCTCTGCAAGTCCTGGGAAATGAACACGTCGCCCTTGCCCAGGAGGCCGGCGAGCTCCGCCCGGCCCATGGCGGTAAAAGGCGGCAGGCCGGCAGGGTCGAAGCCGCGGTGCTCCAGCCGTTCGTCCGCCTCCCGCAGGATGAAGGGAATGGCGAAATCGAACGCCTCGAAGTCCTCCCGCAACCCCACGGTCACCAGGTCGCCAGTGCTGCTGGTGTTGTCCGAAGCCTCGCTGGTCACCCCCGCCAAGCCTTCCGCCATCAGCTCATCGTAAAAGGACTGGAAGGCCGGGTGCTCGACGATGGAAAGAACGTCGATCAGGCTGGAGGGTTCCTGCCCGGCCTTGAGGCGCTCCCGATTTTCCCGCTTGGCGTCGCCGAACTCCTCCTCCCGCCACATCAGGCGCAGGCCGCGCCCGATGGTCTGTTCCAATAGAATCTGGGCCTGGCTGGAGCGCAGCGGCACAATGACGCAGATGTTGTTGACGTCGAAGCCCTCCCGCAGCATCAGCACACTCACGATCACACGGGGCGCGGCATGGCGGTCCACGTTGAACAGCCGCTCCCGCACCGGCGCCCAGTCCTTCTCCCCCAACTCGGCCTTCTTGCCCGAGTCGATCGCCATCACCTCGTCGTCGGTCAGCCCCTCGTCGTGCAGGAAACGGACTACCAGGGGCGACACCGTGGTGTCCTCGCACACCACCAGCATCTTGGGGTGGCGCGACCGGTCGAGGCGGGCGAAATCGGCCTCCAGCTTCTTCAACTTTTGCAGCCCGGCCCGCAGCATCACCCGCTGGCCTTCGGCAAGCACGGGGTTGCCGTCCTCGTCCCGCTCGGCCTTGAACTCCAGGGGCAGCGCACCGATCTCCTTGCGCCGGTCGAGCACCAGGGACTTCACCAATCCGGTGGCCATGGCGGATTTCAGATCGAAATCGACGATGATGTGGGGAAAATAGACCTTCCGCCGGTTCCTCCCCGCCCCCACGTCGTTGTAAGGAGTGGCGGAAAAGTCCACCTGCACGAAGCGATGGCCCTTGATTTCGGCAATGCGGGTCAGGCTTTTCTGCCACTCCACCTCGCTGGTTTCGCCTTCCTTCTTGAACTCGTGGATGTGGTGGGCCTCGTCGTTGAACACCATCAGGTCGGGCAACCCGGCCAAATAGTCCAGCACCCCGCCCCGCGCGTAGCGCCGGTCCAACACCTCCAGGCTGTTGCCCGCGGCTTTGCCCGGCGTGAGGGGCAGCAACGCGGAGATGATGCGCTGGGGGTCATCCAGGGCGCCCGGCGTTTCCACCTCCGGGTCGGCCTCCTCACCCGCCTCGGCCAGCAAATGCCAATTGGCGATGGCGATCATCCCATTGCCCGTGGCCTTCAGGCCAATCTCCTCCTTGCGGCACACGTTCCCGCGCACGAAGCCGAACACCTGCTCGCGGTGGCGCTCGGGGACGAACAGCTCGGCGTAGCGCGCGACGTCGGATGTAGCGAAATCCCGCACCCCCTCCCGCTCCTTGCCAAGGAAGGCGTCCAGCAGCCGGTCGTAAACGATCAGCCCCGGCGCGACAACGAGGAACTGCCGGGTGAAGCGCCCATCGTCCGTGCCCGCCGCCTGCGCCGCCGACTTATTGAGCAGTTGCCACACCAGCAGCGCCTGCAACACCCAGGTCTTGCCCGTGCCGGTGGCCATCTTCAGGCAGTATTTGGGATGTCCGTGTTTGGGCTGGGATACCTCCGCCAAGCGATTGCCGGCCAATAACGCATCCGGCGCGGCCTGCTGGTAAAGGCACTTCAGGTCGGAAGCGGCCAGCACTTCGTGGGCGACGATGGCGTTGAGGATTGCCTGCCTTTGCCCCGGGTGGAAATTGAAGGCCCGCAACCCGCAGGCGTCCTCGCCGAACCACCAGCGCAGCAGCTCTGCCGTGGTCGGCGCCACCAGGTCGTAGATGTCCGCCACCCCGTCTTCCAGGCCCACGCACAGTGCCTGGGCCTTGGCAGTCAGCCCGGCGGCCAGGGCCAACTGATCGTCGGCGCTCATTCGGCCACCTCCCGCACCGCCTCCGCCTCGAAGCCGAACACGTCCACCGCCCGCACGCACACCCGGCGCGGGCCGGGCTTGCGGGGCAAGGTGAGCGTGGCCCGGGTCACCACCCGCAGGGGGTCGCCATCATTGGCGGTGTTGCCCCGGTAGTCCTGCCACACCGAGCGGAACACCTCCCCGTCGTAGTCCGGGTCCACTGCCCAGTACTCGATCAGCGCCAGAGGTTCGGCGTTCATCACCGCCTGCAACTTGGCCCGGTTGGCCTCGTCCAGGTTGATGGCCTCGGGGGAAAGCAGGACGTAGTTGTCCAGGATGACATCCAACGTTTCCTCGCCGTCGCCGCACCGCCGCTGCACCGGCTGGATGGTGAGGTATTGCAGCGAGGAAAATCGCACCTGCCCCCGCAGCTTCTCCAGCCCGCCCTTCTTTTTCAGCCGGTCAAGCAGGTCCGGCGGGATCACCAGCACTTCCAGCCGCCCGTCGTTGAGCGCCTGCAGGCTCTCCCCGATGGATGGCTCGAAATTCCAGCCCAGCACCACCACCCGGTCCCAGCCGCCCATCAGGCTGTCCCGCAGGGCGATAGCCTTCTTCAGGGTCGCCGCCCCGGTCAGCTTGTTGGGCGAATCCGCCAGCACCAGCGTCTTGCTCCCTCCCCCGCCTGCGGGAGAGGGAAGATACCCCAGGTTCCGGTTCGGATTCTCCTCCACCGGCAACGGCAGGGCCCCGAACAGCGACAGCACGATCTGCGACAGGTCCCCCACCCGGAACTTGCGCCCCAGGGAGGCCTTGGCCGCCTCCACCTGATAGTCGCCGATGGCCTGATAGAGAAAGGGCCGGGCATTCTGGTCGATCAGGCGCTTGCGCATCACCATGCAGGCGGGCTTGCCTATGTCTGACACCACCCACTTTCGGCCTAGTTTTTCAGCTACTGCCGCAGTTGTTCCCGAGCCACCACATAGATCAGCAACCAAATCACCTTGGTCGGAACACATCCTAATAATCCGCGAAAGAAGTTCTTCCGATTTTTGTGTGTCGTAATAAAGCTTTTCGGGATCCGTAGGACTCGTAATTTTCTTTACGTCAGGCCACCAGTCATTTATCGGAGTACCTTCTTCACGGAGGGTTGCATTCTCGCCTTTGACTGCTGTCCGCCCACGCTGAATAGTCCCTTCTGAATAAGGACGGTACTGAGTATTGAATTTCCATTCCTTGCCTTTCGAATACCAGAAAATCACGTCGTGCTTCCTTGGCATTTCTCGGTCAGGAACACCGCCCCCGCTGTAGCAATAAATCACCTCATTGCGGAACCCCTGTTTCCCAAACACCTCATCCATCACGATCTTCACGTAGTGCCCCACGTGCCAGTCCAGGTGCACGTAGATCGAGCCGGTATCCGACAGTAGTTCCCGCATCAGGATCAGCCGGGGCGTGATCATCGCCAGGTAAGAGGCGGTGCCGTCCGACCAGGTGTCGGAGTAGGCGAACTGTTCGATGACAGTGGGTTTCTGCTCCAGCTCGGCGCCGGGGAGGACGACCTTGGTGCGGTAGTCGGCCTTGGAATCGAAGGGCGGGTCAATGTAGATCAGGTCGATCTTGCCGCGCAGGCTGAGGGTTTCCTCGTCCCCCGCCAGGAGCGCCGCCATGGCCAGCAGGTTGTCGCCGTAGATCAGGCGGTTTTTCCAGCCGTCTCCCTTCCCCTCCAGATGCGCCTGCCTCTCGTTTGAGGCAATCCAGTCCCGTTCGGCAACGTCCTTGGAGGGCAGCACCCATTCGCGGGTTTGCAGGGCAACGCGATGACGGCTCTCCAGGCTTTCGAGAATTCTTTCGGCTTCCTGCCGACCTTTGGCGACGATTTCGGGGAGTTGTTCGAGGAGGCTTTTGGACATGACTATCGGTTACACGAATTACGTAACCTATAGTCTAACAAACAACGTAACTATACGGCCTATTACGTAACTTGCCCGGCGATACCAGTAACGTATCGACATGGAAAACGTGAAGCCCCAATTCGCCGCCAGGTTGCGCAAAGCCATGGAGAAAGCGGGCTTGAGCCCCGAACCCGCCGTGCTGGAACGTCATTTCAACCAGCACTACTATGGCAAGCCCATGACCTTGCACGGGGTACGCAAATGGCTGATCGGCGAATCCATCCCACCCTACGACAAAATCATCACCCTGGCCGGCATGTTGCACGTCCCGCCGGAGGAATTGACTTACGGCATCGAGGTAAAGCAAAAAGTCCAGGAACGGAATGCCCGCTGGCGGGAAGCGATTGGCTACCAGGAGCGGGAAGTCTTCGAGGCATTTCTTTCCCTTCCCGTGCCCCAGCGCAAAGTGGTACGCGAGGTGATCCTGGCGTTTGCGCGAGCCTATCCGGCGAAGGCGAGGGGAGGAGAAAACACCCCCGGCGCTTAACAGGGACAACGGGGCACGGGTTACGGCAGACCCATGACCCTCGCAACGACGTCTCTGTCTCGCTACACTTGCGCCTTGGCAATAAACGCTTGAGCCTGTCATGTACCCCCTCCTTTCCGACGACAACCTGATCCGCCTTGCCGGCGATGGCGCCTTCCAGCGCGGCCTGCGCTATTTCAACGAGGGCTGGGTGACGGTGCGGGAGAGCGACGCTGGCCGCATTCGCGCCGGCGTGGAGGGTTCCGCCACCTATGCGGTGGAACTCGCTTGGCGCGACGGCGGATTGTTCGACGCCTGCGATTGCCCGGTGGACGGATTCTGCAAGCACGCCGTGGCGGTGGCCCTGGCGTGGCGCGGCGAGGCGCCAGTCAAGCCGAGGGCGCGCAGCAAGGAAGCGCCCCTTGATCTGGCAGCCTTTCTGGCAGCCCAGCCGGCGGAGCGTCTGGCGCAGTGGTTGGTGAAATACGCCCGCGAGTACGACGGCGTCCACCGCGAGCTGGCCCTGCTCGCCAGGATGGAAGCCTCCCGCGATGGCCCGGCGGCCCTGGGCAAGGCGGTGCGCGGTTTTCTCAACGTGCGGCGGTTTCTCGATTACCGCGGCAGCATCGCCTATGTCCGGGAGCTGGACGGCCTGCTAAGCCTGTTGCAACAGGCCTTTGCACGGGACCCGGCGCTATGCGCGGAACTGTGCGAAACCGCGGCAGAAAAATTGTTCCGCATCTACGGCAATGCCGACGATTCCGCGGGCGCCATCGGCGACCGCTTCCACGAACTCGCCGAGCTGCACCGCCAGGCTTGCGCGGTGGCCCCTCCCCCGCCAAAGGCGCTGGCCAAGCGGCTTTACGCCCTGGGGATGGAGCACGAGTGGGGGCTTTTCGATTTCACCGATTACCGGGAAGCTCTCGGGGAGGAGGGGTTTGCCGTTTTCGGCGCCCTAGCGCAGAAGGAATGGGAGCGCTTGCCGCCGCCCAAGTCGGAAATGGACCGCTACGGCCGCCGTTGGAAATTGCGCCATTTGCTGGAAACCTGGGCGGAGCAAGCGGGAGACTATGAATACCTCATCGCGTTGCGCAGCGGCGACCTGAACTCTCCCCACGATTTTGCCCAACTGGTGGAAACCTACCGCCAAGCCGGCCGTGGCCGCGAAGCATTAGCCGCCGCCGAGCGCGGCATGAAGGCCTTTCCCCGCGATTGGATGCTGCGTGAAGTGGCGGCGCGGGAACTGCTGGAGGCGGGCATGGACGACGAGGCGCTGGAATTGCTGTGGCGCAATTTTCGGGAAAGACCTTCGGAGCACGCCTATCAAAAGCTGCTTGCCGCAGCCGACGAACAGCGCGGAGCTTGGCGCGAGCGGGCCATGGAGGCCCTCCGTGTTGCCGAGCAGGCACAGACCGGTAGCGGCAAGCCCAACGCCTCACTGCGCATTGCCATCCTCCTCAACGAAGGCCGGGAAGCGGAAGCCATCGCCCTGGCCTCCGACCTGGGCTGCAACCCGTCGCTGCTGGAACGCCTTGCCGCCAAGGCGGAAAAGATCGAGCCCACCACCGCCGTGGCATTTTATCGGCGACTGGTGGAACTTTTGATGAGCCACAGCCCCGGCAACACCGCCTACGCCGCCTCCGTGGAACACCTGAAACGAATGCGCCCGTTGATGCCGCAGGCCGAGTTTGACGCCTATATCGCCGATTTGCGTCAACGCTTCCGCGCTAAACGCAACTTCATCAAGCTGCTGGACGAAATGGGCGTCTGAGCAATGTTAAAATGGTGCTTTCTTCAGAGCGTGCATCCTTGGATACCCTTCTCCTCCTCAAGGCCCTGATCCTCGGCATCGTCGAAGGCCTCACCGAATTCCTGCCCATCTCCAGCACCGGCCACCTGATTTTGATGGGGGACCTGCTCGGCTTCAACGACGACAAGGGCAAGGTGTTCGAGATCGTGATCCAGTTGGGCGCCATCCTCGCCGTATGCTGGGAATACCGCCACAAGCTGATGGACGTGGTGCGGGGCCTGCCCAGGGAAAAGGCGGCCCAGCGCTTCGCCGCCAACCTGCTGATCGCCTTTTTCCCCGCCGCCGTGCTGGGGCTGCTGTTCGGCAACGCCATCAAGGCCCACCTGTTCGCCCCGGTGCCCGTGGCCCTGGCCTTCATCGTCGGCGGAGTGCTGATCCTGTGGGCGGAGCGGCGGGAGCACACCATCACGGTGGAGTCCGTGGACGACATGACTTGGCGCGACGCCCTGAAAATCGGCTGTGCCCAGGCCCTGGCCCTGATTCCCGGCACCTCCCGCTCCGGCGCCACCATCATCGGCGGGCTGTTCTTCGGCCTGTCCCGCAAGGCGGCCACCGAGTTCTCCTTCTTCCTCGCCATCCCCACCCTGTCCGCCGCCGCCCTCTACGACGCCTGGAAGCACCGGGACCTGCTCTCCGCCGACGACCTGGGGCTGTTCGCCGTGGGCTTCGTCGCCGCCTTCGTCAGCGCCTTCCTCGCCGTGCGGGGCCTGTTGCGCTACATCTCCCGCCACGACTTCACCGCCTTCGCCTGGTACCGCCTGGTTTTCGGCGCCATCGTGCTGGTTACGGCCTACGGTGGCTGGGTGGAATGGTCGGGTGGTTAGCCGACAGGCAAACCTGCTACCATTGGGTCTAATTTCATCCCCGGTTCGAACCATGCCCGAACAGACTCCGCCCATCGTCCTCACCTTCGCCGCCACCGATCCCAGCAGCGGGGCGGGTTTGCAGGCCGATGTCCTGACCCTGGCCAGCATGGGCTGCCATCCCCTGTCGGTGGTGACCGGCATCACCATCCAGGATACCGTCGGGGTGGACGACGTGATGGCCCTGGACGCCGAATGGGTGGCCGACCAGGCCCGGGCGGTGCTGGAAGACATGCCGGTGGCGGCCTTCAAGCTGGGCCTGCTGGGCAGCGTGGAAGCCATCGCCGCCATCGCCGAGATCGTTGCCGACTACCCGGACATCCCCCTGGTGCTGGACCCGGTGCTGGCCTCCGGCCGGGGCGACGAGCTGTCGTCGGAGGACATGATCGACGCCCTGCGGGACCTGCTGGTGCCTCAAAGCACCATCATCACCCCCAACACCATGGAAGCCCGGCGCCTGGCCTTCGACGAGTCCGACGAGGACAATCCCCCGGACCTGCAAAGCTGCGCCAGCGAACTGCTGGAAACCGGTTGCGAATACGTGCTCATCACCGGCACCCACGAGAACACCCCCCAGGTGGTCAACACCCTGTACCACCGGGACGGCATCCTCCTCACCAACGCCTGGGACCGCCTCCCCGGCAGCTACCACGGCTCCGGCTGCACCCTGGCCTCGGCCATCGCCGCCGGGCTGGCCTTCGGCCTCGGCGTGGACGAGGCGGTGAAGGAGGCCCAGGAGTTCACCTGGCAAACCCTTTCCACCGCCTTCCGCCCCGGCATGGGCCAGTTCATCCCCGACCGCTTCTTCTGGGCGCGGCAACCGGAAACCAATGATTAAGGGCCTCTACGCCATCACGCCGGACACCCCGGACACCGAGACCCTCCTGGCCCGGGTCAAGCTGGCCCTGGAAGGCGGCGCGGCGGCGGTCCAGTACCGCAGCAAGAGCGGCGACACCGCCCTGCGCCACGAACAGGCCAACGAACTGGCCGCCCTGTGCCGCGAATTCCTGGTGCCCCTGATCATCAACGACGACCTGCGGCTGGCCGACCTGGTGGACGCCGACGGCGTGCATCTGGGCAAGGACGACGGCACGGTGCGGGAAGCCAGGCTGGTGCTGGGGTCGGACAAACTGGTGGGCGTGTCCTGCTACGACGACTTCAACCGGGCGGTGGCGGCGGAGCGGGAGGGGGCGGACTACGTCGCCTTCGGCAGCTTTTTCCCCTCCCCCACCAAGCCCGAAGCGCCCCCCGCCCCCCTCGACCTGCTGCGCCTGGCCCGGGCCCGGCTCCAGGTACCGGTGGTAGCCATCGGCGGCATCACCCTGGAAAACTCCGCCACCCTGGTGACTGCCGGGGCCGACGCGGTGGCGGTGATTACCGCCCTGTTCGACAGCCCCGACATCCAGATTACGGCCGCGGCCTTCGCCGCGAAATTCGCAACCCAGCATTAGCGATTATGGCGACTTGCCGCCCCAACAAGATGAGAACAGCAATTCACCCTAATCGCTTCCCTCACCCCGGCCCTCTCCCTGCACCCGTAAAGGGTGTCCTCACTGGGTTCCCGCCGCTCTGCGGCGACCCCAGTGGGACGGGAGAGGGGGTCTTTTGTGTCGCCATGCGACTTTCATATTGACGAAAAAACCATGACCTCCCGCAACCAGCAACTGTTCGAACAAAGCCAAACCCTGATCCCCGGCGGCGTCAATTCGCCGGTGCGCGCCTTCCGCTCGGTGGGGGGCACTCCCTGCTTCTTCAAGCGCGGCGAAGGCGCCTACCTGTGGGACGAGGACGACAAGCGCTATATCGACTACGTGGCCTCCTGGGGCCCGGCCATCGCCGGCCACGCCCAGCCCGAGGTGGTGAAGGCGGTGCAGGAAGCCGCCGCCAAAGGGCTGTCCTTCGGCGCCCCCACCGCCACCGAGCTGGAAATGGCCCAGTTGCTCACCAAGCTGGTGCCCAGCATGGAAATGCTGCGCCTGGTGTCCTCCGGCACCGAAGCCACCATGAGCGCCATCCGTCTGGCCCGGGGCTACACCGGCCGCAGCAAGATCATCAAGTTCGAAGGCTGCTACCATGGCCACGCCGACTTCCTGCTGGTGAAAGCTGGCTCCGGCGCCCTGACCTTCGGCAACCCCTCCTCCGCTGGCGTGCCGCCGGAAACCGCTGCCCACACCGTGGTCCTGGACTACAACAACGTGGAACAGCTGGAGAACACCTTCGCCGAGATCGGCAAGGACATCGCCGCGGTGATCGTGGAGCCGGTGGCCGGCAACATGAACCTGGTCAAGCCCAGCGCCGAATTCCTCCAGACCCTGCGGGACCTCACCACCCTATACGGCTCGGTGCTGATTTTCGACGAAGTGATGACCGGCTTCCGCGTCGGCCTCACCAGCGCCCAGGGCCTGTTCGGCATCCGCCCCGACCTCACCACCCTGGGCAAGGTCATCGGCGGCGGCATGCCGGTGGGCGCCTTCGGCGGCCGCAAGGACATCATGGAATGCCTCGCCCCCCAGGGCCCGGTGTACCAGGCCGGCACCCTGTCCGGCAACCCGGTGGCGGTGGCCGCCGGCCTGGCCACCCTCAAGCTGGTGCAGGCCCCCGGCTTCTACGAGAACTTGGCCAAGCGTACCCAGGCCCTGTGCGACGGCCTCACCGCCGCCGCCAAGGAAGCGGACCAGGTATTCTGCGCCCAGGCCGTGGGCGGCATGTTCGGCCTCTACTTCCGCGCCACGCCGCCGGCCAGCTACGCCGAGGTGATGGAGTGCGACAAGGAGAAGTTCAACCGCTTCTTCCACCTGATGCTGGACCAGGGCGTGTATCTTGCTCCCTCCGCCTTCGAAGCGGGCTTCGTTTCCGCCGCCCACACCGACGCGGATATCGAAGCCACTCTGGTTGCGGCCAGGAAGGCGTTCAAAGCCCTGTGATGGTTTGGTGGGTTACGGCGCGTGCGCCTAACCCACCCTACATGGCATCCAGGAGGCGGGCCACCGCCTCCGCATCCCGCTCTCCCCGCACCCGCTGGTACAGCGCCCCCGCTTCCGGGTAGGCGTCCTTCAGCATTCCCAGCCACAGCTTGAGCCGCCCCGGCGCGTGGCGGGGCTCGGTTCGGGCCCGCACTCCGGCGTAGTAGTCCCGCAGGAGCGGGTGCAGTTCGTCCCAATCCATCGCTTCGCCGCCGCGGATGCGCCGGGCCAGGTCGGGGCGGGTGACGGCGCCGCGGCCCAGCATCACGTCGTCGCAGCCGCTGGCTTCGCGGATGCGGCCCCAGTCCTCCGGCAGCCACACGTCGCCGTTGGCCACCATGGGAATCGTCACCGCTTCCCGCACCCGGGCGAGCCACTCCCAGCGGGCCGGGTGGCGATAGGCGTCCACCTTGGTGCGGGCGTGGACGATGAGCTCATCCGCCCCGGCGGCTTCGATGGCCTGGGCGCATTCCAGGGCGCGGCCGGTATCGTTGAGGCCCAGGCGCATCTTGGCGGTGACGGGAACGTCAGCGGGAACGGCCCGGCGCACGGCGCCCACGATGGCGCGGATCACTTCCGGCTCCTCCAGCAGCACCGCACCGCCCCGGTGGCGATTGACGGTGGGGGCGGGGCAGCCGAAGTTGAGGTCCACCCCCGGCGCCCCCAGCTCCGCCACCTTGGCGGCATTCTCGGACAGGGCGGCGGGATCGTTGCCCAGCAGCTGCACCCGCACCGGCACGCCGGAGGAGGTCTTGCCGCCGTTTTCCAGTTCGGGGGAAAGGCGCAGGAAGGTGCGCTCCGGCAGCAAAGTGTCGGTGACGCGGACGAACTCGGTAACGCACAGATCGTAGCCCCCCACGCGGGTGAGCAGCTCCCGCATCAGGGCATCGGCGAGCCCCTCCATGGGGGCGAGAAAAAGGCGCATGGCGAATGAAATCTGAAAATCTTGAACCGCAGAGGACGCGGAGGACGCAAAGGAAACCCAAAGATAACACAGCGAATCAGTCCTACCCGCAAAGCTTTTCCTCTGCGCCCCTCCGCGTCCTCTGCGGTGAATGGGTTTTCTTTTTTCCGCAGCAGAACCCAAGCCATTAGGTCAACTATTCAATGGGAAGCGCCGCCGCTATAATCCGAGTTTTGTACTCGGTCTAACCGGGCGTACTGCGCCCGGTTTCCCTCACCCCTAGCCCTCTCCCGCCGACGGGAGAGGGGGACGAAGAGCGCCTTTGGCGCAATTTGAGATATACGGAGAATCCATGCGCCCCGCCCACCTCATCGCCATCCTGGAACGGGAATTCCTCAGCGCCCGGGAAGGCATCCATACGCCGGTGATGCTGTGGGGCCCCCCCGGCGTCGGCAAATCCCAGATCATCGCCCAGGTGGCGGCCCGCAACGGCGCGCCGGTGGTGGACATCCGCCTGTCCCAGATGGAGCCCTCCGACCTGCGGGGCATCCCCTTCCGCTCCGGGGAAAAGGTGGAGTGGGCGGTGCCCGCCATGCTGCCCGACGCCGACCGGAACCCGCCCTACGGCGTGCTGTTCCTGGACGAGATCAACGCCGCCCCCCCCAGCGTCTCCGCCGCCGCCTACCAGCTGATCCTCGACCGGCGCCTGGGGGAGTACCGGGTGCCCGAGGGCTGGGCCATCTTCGCCGCCGGCAACCGCCAGGGGGATCGGGGGGTGACCTACACCATGCCCGCGCCCCTGGCCAACCGCTTTTCCCATTTCGAGATCGAGCCCCACCTGGAGGACTGGGTGAACTGGGCCTACGGCAACGGCATGGACGAGCGCCTGATCGCCTTCCTGCGCTTCAAGCCCGAGCTGCTGTTCGACTTCGACCCGGCCCACAACCCCGCCGCCTTCCCCAGCCCCCGCTCCTGGGAGTTCGCCCACCGGGCCCTGGCGAAGTTCGGCGAGACGCCGGACCTGCTGCTGGACACCCTCCAGGCCTGCGTCGGCAAGGCCGCCGGCATCGAACTCTACGCCTTCGTCGACAACCTGCACCGCATGCCGGACATCGACGCCATCCTCCGCGGCGAGAACGTCGAAGCCCCCACCGAGGTGGACCTGCAATACGCCGTGGCCTCCGCCCTGGTGACCCGGGCCATCCGCGCCAAGGGCAGCCCTGAAGCCTCCGCCATCTACGGCCGCATCCTGGACTATGCCGGCAAGCTGCCCCTGCGGGAAATGGGCGTGATGCTGGTGTCCGACCTGCAGCGGGCCGTGGGCCAGCCCCTGTTCTCGGTGCCCCAGTTCGCCCAGTGGGCCAACAGCGTGGCGGACATCCTGCTGGAACTCAAATAAGCGCCGGCCATGGCGACGCGGGACATCGAAACCAAGCTCACCATCGCCCGCACCCGGCTGGTGATGAGCAAGCCCTTCCTGGGGGCCCTGGTGCTGCGCCTGCCCATGAGTGAGGCCAGCGCCCAGTGGTGCCCCACCACCGCCACCGACGCCCGCAAGTTCTACTACAACCCGGACTACATCGACGCCCTGTCGGTGGACGAGGTGCAGTTCGTCCTCGCCCACGAGGCCCTGCACTGCGCCCTCTCCCACTTCGCCCGCCGGGGGCACCGGGTCAAGCATCGCTGGGACCTGGCCTGCGACTACGCCATCAACCCGCTGCTGATCAACGACGGCCTTACCCCCCCGCCGGGAGCCCTGACCCTGCACGTTTTCGACGGCATGACGGCGGAGGATATCTACCCCTGCATCGAAGACAACAGCAGCGACGAACCCATGGACAAGCACCTCTACGACGGGGAGGAAACGTCCGAAGGCTCCGGCAGCCAGTTTGACGACAGCCGGGATCAGGAGCGGGGCGCTAAGGAAGGCGACGAGAACCAGCCCGACGACAGCGGCGACTCCAATAGGAAGGAACGGGATGGCGAGGGCAGCGGCAACCGCTCAGGCCAGCCCCCGCCTCTGACCGCCGGGGAAAAGGACGCCCTGGCCCAGAAATGGCAGCAGTACCTCGCCAGCGCCGCCCAGCAGGCCCAGCAGGCAGGCAAGCTGTCCGGCGCCCTGGCCCGGCTGGTGGACCACCTGCTGCAACCCAACCTGCCCTGGCGGGCGGTGCTGGCCCGCTACCTGAGCCAGGTGGCCCGGGACGACTACAGCTACCTGCGGCCCTCCCGCCGGGAAGGCAACGTGATCTTCCCCAGCCTGCGCAGCGCCCAGGTGGAGGTGGCGGTGGCCCTGGACACCAGCGGCTCGGTCACCGACCGGGAGCTGGCGGAGTTCCTGGCCGAAATCGGTGCCCTCAAGGGCCAGCTGCGGGCCCGGGTCACCCTGCTGGCCTGCGACAGCCACCTGGCCGCAGACGGCCCCTGGCGCTTTGAGCCCTGGGAGGAATTTTCCCTGCCGCGCCAGTTTCAGGGGGGCGGCGGAACCGATTTCCGGCCGGTGTTCGACTGGATCGCCACCCAGGGCCAGGCCCCCAACGTGCTGGTGTACTTCACCGACGCCGAAGGGGATTTTCCCTCCGACGAACCGGGCTACCCGGTGATATGGCTGGTGAAGGGCAAAGCCCCCGTGCCCTGGGGACAACGCATACAATTGAACTGAAATGGCGACGCAAACTTCCACCCTTTCCGACGAAGACGCCCTGCGCCTCAACGTGCTGATGGCCGGCGAAGTGCAGGCCGTGCGCCTGGACGAAGGCGCCATGACCCTCCATGCCCTCACCCCCCGGGGCGAGGCCACGGTGCGCCTGTCCCCCAACTGCGGCGCCGCCCCCTACCTGAAGAAGGTGCGGGAATTTCTCGCCGGCCACGTGCTGGGTTCCCCCCAGGGCTATCCGGTCTTCATCCAGCGCTGGACCCGCATGGGCCAGGCCCGGGAGCAAGGGCTGGACAAGCTGCTGCTGCTGGGGGAGCCGGAAGCGGCGGTGTCGGTGGCCTATTCCCCCGGCCTCACCGACGAACTGGCGCGCCGGGCCTGGTGGGCGATGCCGGCGGCGGACAACGCCCGGCGCATGCTGGAACGGGAAAGCGTGCGGGAAGGCGCCATGGGCAAGGTGCTGGCGGAATTCCTGGTGGAGCACCTGCCCTTCGAGACCGAGCCCCACACCATCATCGACACCGTGCGCATCGTGCTCCAGCCCGGCCTGATCGAAGACGCGGTGCGCCTGCGCCTGTGGAACAAGGCCCGGCACAACAGCATCTACCTGGTGGGCTTTCTGGAACGCATGGCGGACTGCCTGCCCGACCCCCTCCCTTCCCGGCGGGAAACCGCGGCCCTGCTGGAACCCCTGGCGGCGGACAACCCCTGGGCAGCGCAGTTGCTGCGGGTGCTGGACAGCCAGGGACAGACCTTCCTCGCCACGGCGGAGGACGTGCTCAAGCGGCCGGCGGACCAGGACGTGGTGAACGCCGTGTTCAATGCCGTAGGCGCCTACTTCGCCCTTCCCGGCCATCCCGCCTGGGCCGCCGGTTCGGTGGAAGCGATGGAAGCGGAAACGGAGCGGCGCCTGGCGGAACCGGCCGCCCAGGCGGTACTGGCGGCCGTCCCCGGCCTGGAAGGGGAGCTTCGCGGTCTGCTGTTCCTGTCCCAGGTGGACAGCGAGCTGGCCCGGCCCATCTTCCGCACCACCACCGCCATCGGCACCCTCATGCGGCGCAAGCTGGAACCCGTCACCGGCCCGATCCTGGAGTGCATCGCCGTGCTGCGGGGGAAAGAGCGCTGAGATGGCCGTCGCCTTGACGCTGCTGGTCAAGGTTCCCGCCGAGGCCCTGGCCCGCGGCCTGCCCATTTCGCCCCCCGCCGTGGGGGAAGCCCTGGCGGAGCAGGTGCAGCGCCTGACGCGCGAAGAGAACCTCGCCTACTACCCTGCCCTGGCCTATTGCCACGGCAAGGGCGCCCTGGACCCCGACTCCCTCACCGCCCTGGAAAGCGTCGCCGAAATGGCGGAGGCCCTGGCCAAGGGGGAAATCCGCGCCTGCCTGCGGCCCCGCTTCCGGGAAGTGGAGATCGAATCGGTCCAGCCCCTGGCCTACACCATGCCCACCGCCCGCCCCCGCTCGGCCAACGGCTGGTGGGAGCTGGTGGAGCATTTCACCCCGGACCAGTTGAAACTGAACCTGCGGCTCAGGCGGCGTGAAGCGGATCAGGAATCGCCGGAAACGGCGGTGGCGGAGGAAGTGAAGGAGGCGGTGGCGGAGGAAGTGAAGGAGGCGCTGGCGGGCCGCTTTGCGCGGCTGGCGATCACCAGCGCCCGGAGGATTTAGCCGGCCCTACAGCGACCCGTAGGAATGCAGGCCGGAGAGGAACATATTCACGCCGAGGAAGGCGAAGGCGGTGACCAGCAGGCCCACCACCGCCCACCATGCCGGCATCGGGCCCCGCAGGCCCTTCACCAGCCGCAGGTGCAGCCAGGCGGCGTAGTTCAGCCACACGATCAGGGCCCAGGTTTCCTTCGGGTCCCAGGACCAGTAGCTGCCCCAGGCTTCCGCCGCCCACACCGCGCCCAGGATGGTGGCGATGGTGAAGAAGGCGAAGCCGATGGCGATGGCCTTGTACATCACGTCGTCCAGCACCTCCAGAGACGGCAGGCGACTGGCTAGGATGCCCTTCTCCGCCAGCAAATAGGCCACCCCCACCATCGCCGCCAGGGAGAAGGCGCCGTAGCCGACGAAGTTGGCGGGGACGTGGAGCTTCATCCAGTAGGATTGCAGCGCCGGCACCAGGGGCTGGATGCCGTGGGCCTGGCGGTCGAAGGCGTACCACAGCAGGAAGGCCACCGAGGCGCTGATCACGGTGAGGGCGAAGGCCCCCATCTGGCGGTTGGCGTAGCGCTCCTCGTAGAACAGGTAGAGCAGGGCGGTGATGATGGCGAACAGGACGAATACTTCGTACAGGTTGCTGATGGGGATGTGGCCGATGTCCGCCCCCAGCAGGTAGGACTCGTACCAGCGCACCATCAGGCCCACCAGCCCCATGGCCACCGCCGACCAGGTGATGGCCGACGAGACCTTGTTGGTGAACTCGGAGCGGGCGAAGAGGCCGATCCAGTAGCCCACGGTGGCCATGACGAACAGGGCGCTCATCCACATGATGGCCGACTGGCTGGAGAACAGGTATTTGAGGAAAAAGGCCTGGTCGGCCCGGGCCAGGTCGCCCTGGTACTGGGTGGTGCCGAACAGGCTCAGGGCCGCCACCGCCAGGGTCAGGCCCCGCACCGGCTTCCAGCGCCAGCCCATGGCCACCAGGCTGACGGCGGTCAGCACCAGGATGCCCTGCTCGTAGCCGTCCATGAACTGGCTGTAGCGCGCCAGGGCATAGCCGCCGCCGGCCAGCATCAGCGCGGCGTAGAGCCAGTCGAACCAGTTGAGGGTCTTGAAGAGGGGCGGCTTGGCGCCGTAGGTCAGTTCCATCCGTTTAATCCTTGAGCAATTCGGTGAGTTGCTGCTTGTGCCGCTCGAACTCCCGCTCGAAATCCAGGGTCTTGCGGTTGCTGGACATGGCGAGCAGGACTTCGCCGCGCCCGGGTTTGACCAACAGCCACAGGCGGCGTTCCCGCACGTAGAACATGACGAACACCCCCAGCACCAGCAGGGCGGAGCCGAGGTAGACGATGTTGCGTCCCGGGGAGCGGGTGAGCTGGAAGCCGCTGGCCTGCACCTGGACATAGCCGGCCAGTTGGAAGTACACCGGGGAGCCGTAGAAGAAGGAATCGCTCACCCCGTTCAGGCTGTCGCGCACGAAGCGCAGGGCGTTGTCGTCGGGCTGAAGGGGGGGCAGCTTGGCCCGCTCCCGGGAAATCTGGTAAGCCTCGTAGGCGGCATTTTCCAGCACCTTGAGGTAGGCCTGGGCGGCCTTGTCCTGGTCGGCGGCGGGGACCGATTTCTCGATGAAGCGCGCCAAGCCGTCGTAGCCGCCGCTACCGAAGAGCTGAAGCACCTTTTCCGTGCTCTCCAGGAAGCGGGCCCGCAAGGTGGGATCAACGCCCTGGGCGGGGAGGGCCCGGGCGGCGAAACGCCGGGCGATTTCCGGGTAGGCGCCCCGGTCGAACAGGACGGCGCGCAGGTTCATGAAGCCGGCGATTTCGCCCTTGTCGTCGGCGGGGAAGCGCAGGTAGCGGAAGGGCTCCGACGGGCTGCCGCGCATGCCGCTCATGAAGTAGGCGCGGCCATCCAGGTCGATGGGCTGCATGTAGTTGTGGTATTCGACCGCCTGGCCCTGGTTGTTGCGCACCGTGAAGCGCACGCTGGGGCCCACGTTCTTCACCTTCTTGCTGGAGGACATGACCCGCACCGCGCTCATGGCCCCCTTCAGGCTGTCGCCCATGCCCTGTTCCGGCTCCCCCAGGCTTTCGATATTGAACAGGCGGAAGTCGTTGAACTCCACGGTGTAGGCCATATCGCCGTTGGACAGCAGGGCCGCTTCCTTCACCACCCCCTTGAAGGGGAAGGATTGGACGTCGGAGGAAAGCAGGTTCCAGCCGTTGAGGGCCAGCCTGGAGCCGCCGTCGTCAAAGCTCGCCTGATAGATCGCCACCCCTTTGTAGATCAGGGGATGGTTCACGGCGATGGAATAGGGCTCAGCCTTGCCGCTGGCCTTGTCGATGATTTCCACGTCGCTGACGAAAGACTTGGGCTGGCCGGTGGGGTAATGCTCGATGTGGAACTTCTTCAGCCGGATGGCGAAGGGCAGTTCCTGCACGTAATAGCCCTCGCCGGCGTTGATGAACACCACGTCCGCCGCCTTGCCCTCGGGCACCGACACGCTGCCGCGGAAGGACAGGCTGTCGGCGGAAAGCCGGCTCGCCGGCCCCACCTGGCTCACGGGAACGTCGCGGGTTTCGGGTTGCTTGGCGCCCCACACCTGGGCGAGCTTGAGGGGAATGTTGCCGTCCAGCAGGCCGCCGATGCAGATGATGATCAGCGCCCCATGGGTGAAAATATAGCCCAGGCGCCGGTAGCCGCCCCTTTTTGCCGCCAGCAGTTTATCCCCGCCGATGTCCGCCGCCTTGAAGCGGTAACCGTGGGCGCCGAGATAGGCAGAGAGCTTTTCCACCACCGCCTCCGGCGCCTGGCGCACCTGCCATTGCGCCCGATGGGCGAAATGCTCCAGGGAGGATTCGGTGGCGTGCTCCCGGTAGGCCTTGATCTCCCGCAGCATCATGGGGGTGTTGCGGTACAGGCAAAGGCCGGTGGACAGCACCAGAAACACCAGGATGGCGAGGAACCACCAGGCGTGGTAGACGTCGTACAGCCCCAGGGCCTCGAACACCTTGAACCAGAACGGGCCGAACTGGAACATGTAGTTGGAATAGGGCTCCCCCTGCTTGAGCACGGTGCCGATGGCGGAAGCGATGGCCAGCACGGTGAGCAGGCTGATGGCGAAGCGCATGGAGCTGAACAGCTCATACCACGCTTTCAACGGTGTAGTGCGGGATTTCTGCACGGAGGTTCCCTGTAGGCTGAGACGAAAAAGGGTGACTTGCGCCACCCTTTTTCAGTTCCCGGAAAGCCGGAAATTATTTCAACGCCGCGATGTAGGCGGCCACCGCTGCCATTTCCTTGTCGGTCATCTTGACCGACACGTCGCGCATCATGCGGCCGGGGTCGTTGGCGCGCGCTTCGTCCCGGAACAGCTTCAGCTGGGCCACGATGTATTCGGGGTGCTGGCCCGCCAGACGCGGGAACTGCGCGGGAATGCCGGCGCCGCTGGGGCTGTGGCAACCGGCGCAGGCCGGAACGCCGGTCTTCATCACGCCGCCGCGGTAGATTTTCTGGCCCAATTCCACCTGCTTGGGATCGGCGGCCTTGCCGCCGGCGTTCTTCTGGGTGGTGAAGAAAGCGGCCAGGTTTTTCATGTCCTCGGGGGTGAGGGCCGCCACCATGCCCATCATCACCGGGCTGGCGCGGGTGCCGGACTTGAAGTCCTGCAGTTGCTTGAGCAGGTAGGCTTCATGCTGGCCAGCCAGCTTGGGGTTGTTCGGGTCCACGCTATTGCCGTCGGCGCCGTGACAGGCGATGCAAAGAGTGGAGACAATCTGTTGGGCTTTCGCCGGGTCGCCCTTGGCAGGGGTTTCGGCAAAAGCCGTTGCCGCAGTGAGGATCCCGACTGCCGCCGCCATCGCGGTGAACAGTTTCATTATTCGCTCCTAATGTCCTAATATGGCCGAAAAGCTACGTATTCTAAACAAAAATACGCTATGATGCCAAACGCCTGATTATGCCTATCCTCCAGAACGCCCGCTTTTTCACTTCCGCCCACGAATTACGCGATCTGCCGCCCTCCGCCGGGCCGGAAATCGCCTTCGCGGGGCGCTCCAACGCGGGCAAGTCCAGCGCCATCAATGCCCTCGCCAACCAGACGCGGCTGGCTTTCGTCAGCAAGACGCCGGGGCGCACCCAGCTGATCAACTTTTTCACCCTGGGGGAGCGGGGCTTCCTGGTGGATCTTCCGGGCTATGGCTACGCCAAGGTGCCGGAAGACATCCGCAAGCATTGGGAAGGGGTGCTCAGCGCCTATTTGCAGTTCCGCCAGAGCCTGTGGGGGATGGTGCTGGTGATGGACGCCCGCCATCCCCTCACCCCCCTCGACCGGCAAATGCTGGCCTGGTTTCTTCCCACCGGCAAGCCGGTGCACATCCTGCTCACCAAGTCCGACAAGCTGAGCCGCCAGCAGGCGACGAACACCCTGCGGGCCACCCGTTCCGAACTGAAAAAAATTTACCCCAATTGCACCGCGCAGCTGTTTTCCAGCCTGAAGCGCTCCGGCCTGGAAGAGGCGGAGGCCGTCATCGACGCCTGGCTGGAGGGGAAGGAGACGCCTCCGCCGGAGGCGCCTCCCGGGAATAAAAAACCCCCGGTTAAAGGGGAGGAAAACCGGGGGGAACACAAGCCTTAATGGGGATTAAGGCACCCGCTCAGGGAGGAAGAAGCGGGAGATGCCGCCGAAGCAGCATCCGAAAGTAAGAGTAAAAGTGTCGAAATTTAGTTCCCGCCCCCCGGCAAAAATTTTGCAATTTGGCCGCAAACCCCCGACCGGTGGGCTTCCAGTGACAGGTAGACGATCATGCAGACCCTAGGCAAATACCCCGGCAAGCGCATGCGCCGCATGCGCCGCGACGATTTTTCCCGCCGCCTGATGCGGGAAAACCGCCTCACCGCCGACGACCTCATCTATCCCGTTTTCGTCCTGGACGGCGCCAGCCGTACCGAGGCGGTGGCCTCCATGCCGGGCGTGGAGCGCCAGAGCCTGGACAAGCTGCTGCACACCGCCGAGCGGTGCGTCCAACTGGGCATTCCGGCCCTGGCCCTGTTTCCCGTGGTCGACGCCGCCCTCAAGTCCGAGGATGCCGCCGAGGCCTACAACCCGGAGGGGCTGGTGCCCCGCACGGTGCGGGCGCTGAAGCAGCGCTTCCCGGAACTGGGGGTGATCACCGACGTCGCCCTGGACCCCTACACCAGCCACGGCCAGGACGGCTTGATCGACGGCTCCGGCTATGTGCTGAACGACGAGACCATCGGGGTGCTGACCCGGCAGGCCGCATCCCACGCCGAGGCGGGCGCCGACGTGGTGGCGCCGTCGGACATGATGGACGGCCGCATCGGCGCGGTGCGCGCCGCCCTGGACCGGGGCGGCCACATCCACACCCGCATCCTGGCCTATTCCGCCAAGTACGCCTCCAGCTTCTACGGCCCCTTCCGGGATGCGGTGGGTTCCGCCGGCAACCTGGGCAAGGGCAACAAGTACACCTACCAGATGGACCCCGCCAACAGCGACGAAGCCCTGTGGGAAGTGGGGCTGGACCTGGACGAGGGGGCGGACATGGTGATGGTGAAGCCGGGGATGCCCTATCTCGACATCGTGCGCCGGGTGAAAGACGAATTCGGCGCGCCGACCTACGCCTACCAGGTGAGCGGGGAATACGCCATGCTGAAGGCCGCCGCCCAGAACGGCTGGCTGGACGAGCAGGCCTGCGTGCTGGAGGCCCTGCTGGCCTTCAAGCGGGCCGGTGCCGACGGCATCCTGACCTATTTCGCCCTGGATGCCGCCCGCTGGCTTAAGGAATCCGCCTAGACGCCGTCAGCCGTCGGCCAGTTTGGCGCGCCGCTCCCGCTCCAGCTTGATGATGTAGCGCTGGAGCAGCACCTGCATGTTGGAGGGCAAATCCAGAAACTGGCAGCCGGAACGCTTGGACACCTGGCCGCTTTTCATCGTCACATCCAGCATGTTGCGGACCTGCAGGGTGGCGACGATGGTGCCGATCTCCGGCAAGTCGATGCGGCAACCCGGATAGGTCGCCCCCACCTGGACATCCAGTTCCGGCGGATAGCCGATGATGCCGATTCCTCCCACGCTGATGTCCACGATGGACACCTCCACCCGTCCCCCTTGGGGCAAGGGAACCTCGCACTGAAGAGGGGTGGTGATGGGGGTGGAAATGCGGTAATACTCGCGCCGCTGGAGCTTGAGCACCGCCTCCGGCAGGGCAATCTTGAACGCATCCCGCTGGCCGTAAGTCACCTTCTCCACGCCGGGCGCCGTAAACTGGACCCGGACCCGGTCCTGGCTGGTGAGAAAAACCACTTTTCCGCTGGCCAGAACCTTGCGGTTGAGGGCGTCGTTGGAACCGTAGTCGAGAATCACATGGTCCGGCTCCACCTCCAGGATGGACGTCAGGAAAAAATCCTTGCCGTGGTTGAAGTACGCCGTCACCAGTTCCGTTTTCTGCATCACGGCGCGGAGCACGAAAACAATCTCGGTCTTGGAATGGATCAAGTACTTGCTGTAATCGCCCAGACCGGCATCGGCATTTTGTGGAAACTTGCTCTGATTCTCCATCGCGGCTACCAATGGGGGAGACACCCTCCGCCCGCTTTTAAAATTTAGACCTGATTCAGGCCGGGATATTCGCCTGCATTATGAACGTAACCCGTTAAAAAAACCAGACAACTTTTTAATCTGCATGGATTTTTAGCCCTCCGCGCTATCCGGGGCCAGCAAAGCTTCCACCTGGCTGATTTTTGCCCGCAACGGACTTTTTCCATCCAGCCCCAGCTTGGGCAACTGGCGCAAGTCCCCTTCCCCGTATACGGCAACCTCCACCTCCGCCGGATAATCCGGCAGGGTAATGACGGGAACGGCCCGCAGATCCTTGCCCAGGCGAACCAGCTTCTCGCCGCTGCGGTAGGCTATTTTCCGGCTGAGGAGGAACAGTTCCACATCCTTCAGGCTGGAAGGGAAAACCTCCAGGTTGACGTTCGAATGGCGGGTAGCGGTGCCGCTTAACACGGAACCGGCCAAGCGCGGGTTGAACGGCGCCAGCTGGCGCATCACCTCCACCGCGAGCAACCGCAGGGTAGCGAGCCGCTCCCGATGCTCCTCCTGCTGGAACAATCCCTGGTAAATCCGGAGTTCCTGCTCGATTTCCTGGTTGTCGGGCAAATGCTGGCTGCCTTCCGCCCCCAGTTGACGGGCGGCTTTGCGCTTGGCGCGGGAAAAATCCTGGAGGCCGTCTTCCGCCATCAGGCGCGCCGCCAGTTGGGCGATGCGCTGGCGCATCTGCTGCCCAGGCGCAGGCACCCCACGGACGCCGTCGGGCGCCCTAAAACAGTTGTTCCTTGACCTCTTCGCTCGCTTTGCCACCGCCGGCCCGTTCCCCCCCCACGATCGACGCCGTCTCGCCGGGAGGATACTCTTCATAAAAATAGTCGGGAATTCCACCCTCGGAAACCCGCACGCCGGAGCCGGGATTGACGTGGATGACAGAAACCTTGTCGGGAACCGATAGGGTTTTCTCCGGCACGCCGGCCAATGCCTTGGCCATGTAGCCCATCCAAATCGGCAACGCCGCCTGGCCGCCGGTTTCACCCGCCCCCATGGAGCGGGGCCGGTCGAAACCGATCCAGGCCACGCCCACCAAGTCCGGGTTGAAACCGCAGAACCAGGCATCCACCAAATCGTTGGTGGTGCCGGTCTTGCCGGCCAGATCGTGGCGTCCGAGCTGCATCGCCTTGGTCGCCGTTCCATGGGTCACCACGTCCCGCATCAGGGTGGTCATGATGAAGGCGTTGCGGGGGTCGATGACCTGCTCCGCGCCCTCACCGGCCTTGACCGGCTTGGTTTGGGCCAACAGCTTGCCCCGGGAATCCAGCACCCGCTGGATGAAATAGGGCTTCACCCGGTACCCGCCGTTGGCGAACACGGAATAGGCCGCCGCCATCTGCAAAGGCGTTACCGACCCCGCACCCAGGGCCATGGTCAGATAGGGCGGATGCTGCCCGGCCTCGAAACCGAAGCGGGTGATGTACTCCTGGGCATACTGGGGCGTGATGCTTTGCAAAATGCGGATGGATACCAGGTTCTTCGATTTGGCCAAAGCGACGCGCAGCCGAATCGGCCCGGAGTAATTGCCGTCGTAATTTTTGGGCTCCCACAGCTGGCCCCCGGTTTCCGCCGGGTCCAGCACGATGGGAGCGTCGTTGATCACCGTCGCCGGGGTGAACCCCTTTTCCAGGGCGGCGGAATAGATGAAAGGCTTGAAGCTTGACCCCGGCTGGCGCCATGCCTGAACGACATGGTTGTATTTGTTGCGCCCGAAGTCGAATCCGCCCACCAAAGCCTTCACCGCCCCGTCCACCGGATTGACCGCCACGAAGGCCGCCTCTACCTGGGGCAACTGGGTGACGCGCCAGCCCAGCTTGTCGTCCTGCTGGATGCGGATGACCGAGCCGCGCCGGATGCGGGATTTCTCCGGCACGCTTTCGCCCAGGTATTTCTGGACAAACTTGACCCCCTCCCCGCCCAGCTGCAGCACCTCCCCACCGAAGGCGTAGACGGTCAGACGATTGGCTTTCGCCTCCAGCACCACGACGGGAACCAGGCCGTTGATTTCCTCCAGTTCCTGAAGGGCCTCGTCCATGGCCGCCTCCCGCTCGCCGGAGTCGGCGGGCACATCCAGGAAACCTTCCGGCCCGCGGTAGCCGTGACGGCGGTCGTAATCCATCACGCCGCGCCACAGGGCTTGGTTGGCCGCCTCCTGGTCCGCCTTGCGCAAGGTGGTGTAGACGGTGAAACCCTGGCTGTAGATGGCGTCCTGATAGCGCGCGTACATCATCTGGCGCACCATCTCGGCCACGTAGGCCGCGCTGACTTCCGAAAATTGAAGCTCGTGACGGACCTTGAGGGGTTCCTCGACCGCCGCCTCATACTGCTGCTGATCGAGATACCCCAATTCCCGCATCCGCCCCAACACATACTGCTGGCGCATCTTGGCCCGCTTGGGGTTCACTACCGGGTTGAAACGGGAGGGCGCCTTGGGCAGGCCCGCCAACATGGCCGCTTCCGCCGCCGTCAGCTTGCTCAGGGGCTTGCCGAAATAGATTTGCGCCGCCGAGGCGAAGCCGTAGGCCCGCTGGCCGAGGTAAATCTGGTTGAGATACAACTCGAGAATCTGGTCTTTGCTTAGCTTGTGCTCGATTTTCAGCGCCAGCAGGGCCTCGCTGAATTTGCGGCTAAGGGTTTTTTCCGGGGTCAGGAAGAAATTCCGCGCCACCTGCATGGTAATGGTGCTGGCGCCCTGCGAAGCCCCACCGGACATCAGGTTGCTCAGGGCAGCCCGCATCACGCCCACGTAATCGACGCCGCCATGCTGGTAAAAACGCTCGTCCTCCGCAGCCAGAATGGCTTGGCGCAACACGACGGGAGCTTCCTTGGTTTTCACCAGGGCCCGCCGCTCCTCGCCGAATTCGCCGATCAAAGCGCCGTCTGCGGTGTACACCCGCAAAGGCATCTTGGGGCGGTAATCGGTCAGCGCATCCAGGGAAGGGAGACGGGGATACACCATCACCGCAGCCAAGACCCCCAGCAGCCCGGCCGTGAATATCATTGCCAATACCAAAAACAGTGGATACCGCCACCATCGCCAAGACATAAAAAGTTTCCGCACGGGGAGAGAAATTGAGTCGCCCGCAATTATAGGCGTTCTTCCCCCGCCCACGAAACCAAATAAAATTACTTTACTAATTTTATAGTTGTTGCTAGCATCTAATGTAAATTATGTATGTCGCTCCTAAGCGGGCCTAATGAAAGGGAAAAATCGTTGCAATTTGACGTCGACCTGGATTTCCTGCAAGCCAAAGCCCCTCCCTTGATCGGCGTGGACATCAGTTCCTCCGCCGTCAAGTTGGTTGAGCTCGCCGATACGGGAAAAGAGCTTTACCGGGTGGAACGCTATGCCATCAAGCCCCTGCCCAAGGATGCGGTAATCGACGGCAACATCGCCAACCTGGATGCCGTCGCCGGCGCGCTGAAGCAAGCGTGGCTCCAGATGGGCACCAAAATCAAAAACGTCGCCCTGGCGCTGCCCTCCTCGGCGGTGATCACCAAGAAAATCATCGTTCCCGCCGGTCTGCGGGAACAGGAAATGGAAACCCAGGTAGAGACGGAAGCCAACCAGTACATTCCTTTTTCCCTGGATGAAGTCAACCTGGACTTCCAGGTCATCGGACCGGCCCCCAACCTGCCCGATGAAGTGGAAGTTCTGATCGCCGCTTCCCGCAAGGAAAAAGTCGAAGACCGGGTGGCGGTGGCGGAAAGCGCAGGCCTGAAAGCCCTGGTCATGGATGTGGAGTCCTTCGCCACCCAAACCGCCTACGATCTGATCGCCCGCCAACTGCCCGGCGGGGGCCGGGACCAGACCGTCGCCGTGGTGGACATCGGCGCCACCACCATGCACCTGCTGGTCCTGAACAACAACCAGGCGGTCTATATGCGGGAGCAGGCTTTCGGCGGCGACCAACTCACCCAGGAAATCCAGCGGCGGTTCAGCCTTTCGGCGGAAGAAGCCGAACTGGCCAAGCGCGAAGGCGGCTTGCCGGAAAATTACGAAACCGAAGTACTGCAACCCTTCACCGACACCCTGTCCCTGGAAGTGGCCCGGGCCCTGCAGTTTTTCTTTTCCTCCACCCAGTTCAACCATGTGGACCACATCCAGCTCGCGGGGGGCTGCGCCGCCATTGCCGGCCTGGACGACGTGGTTTCCAGCCGCACCCAAGTCACCACCCAAATCGCCAATCCCTTCGCCAACATGGCCCTTTCCTCCCGCATCAAACCGCGTCAGCTGACTCTTGACGCGCCGGCTCTGATGATCGCCTGCGGATTGGCCATGCGGAGGTTCGACCCATCATGATCCGCATTAACCTTCTCCCCCACCGCGAACTGAAACGGGCGGCGCTCAAACGCCAATTCGCCTTCTTGGCCGGCGCCACCGCCATCCTGGGCGCGCTGGTGGTCCTCATGGGCCACACCGCCATCAGCACCCGTATCGACACCCAGAACGGACGGAACGAATTCCTGAAACAGGAAATCACCAAGCTGGACAAGGAAATCGAGGAAATCAAGAAACTGAAGGAAGAAATCCATGCCCTGCTGGGACGAAAGCAAGTGGTGGAAGGCCTGCAAACTAATCGCAGCGTGGAAGTGCACCTTCTCGACCAGTTGGCCCGCCTGCTGCCGGAAGGGGTTTATCTTTCTTCCATCAAACAGCAGGGCGACACCATCGCCCTGACCGGTTATGCCCAGTCCAACGCCCGGGTTTCCACCCTGATGCGCAATTTCGAGTCCTCCACCTGGCTGAAATCACCCAATCTGATCGAAATCAAGGCCGCCACGGTGAACAACCTGCGTGCCAGCGAATTCGCCATGACGGTCAAGCTGGCCCCCCCGCAGCAGGTTGATGCTGGCGAACAGAAAAAAGGGGGTTGAACCGTGGACCTGAACAACCTCGTCGCCGAACTGAAAGGCTTCGATGTCAAGCAACTGGATCCCAACGATCCGGGAAGTTGGCCGACTCCCGCCAAATTCGTGGCGCTGGCACTGCTGTTCGCCGCTATCGTCACAGCGGGCCACTTCCTCGACTGGAGCGACCAGCTGGACTCCCTGAGCGCCGCCCAAAGCGAAGAGGAAAAACTGCGCCAGACCTTCCTGGACAAGAAGAAACAGGCCGTCAATCTGGATGTCTACAAACAGCAACGCAAGGATATAAACCAGGCATTCGGCGCCCTGTTGCGGCAACTGCCCGACAAATCGGAAATGGATGCCCTGATCACCGACATCAACCAGGCGGGACTGGGCCGGGGACTGGAATTCGAACTGTTCAAGCCCGCCCCGAGTGAAACCGTTTCCGAGTTCTACGCCGAACTTCCCATCACCATCCGGGTCACCGGCAGCTACCACGACTTCGGCGCCTTCGCCAGCGATGTCGCCCAATTGCCCCGCATCGTGACCCTCAACAATATCAACATCACCCCCGGGAAAACCGGCGCTCTCACCATGTCGGCCACGGCCAAGACCTATCGTTACCTGAGTGACGATGAAATCGCGGCGCGGAAGAAAACCGAACAGGCCAAGGCCAAGGGGCCCAAAAAATGAGAAAGCTCCTTCTTCTCGGCCTCTGCTTGGGCTTGGCCGCCTGCGGCGACCAGAACGACGATTTGAAGCAATTCGTGAAAGAGGCCGGCAAGGAACGCGGCCGGGTGGAACCGCTGCCCCAGGTCAAGCCCTATACACCCTTCCTCTATGACGCCTTCGACATCCCGGACCCCTTCAAGCCGAGGAAACTCAAGCGGTCCACCAAGGGGGGGGGCCTCCAGCCCGACCTGGACCGGCCGCGGGAATTGCTTGAGAACTATCCCTTGGAAAATCTAAAGATGGTCGGCTCGTTGCAGGAACGCAAGGCCGCGAAGAAAGGACCGATTTTCCACGCCCTGATCCGGACGCCGGACAACAACATTTATCGGGTCCAGGTGGGAAATTACCTGGGCCAGAATTTCGGCAAGATCGTGGCCATCACCGAAACCGAGATCACCCTCAAGGAAACCGTCGAAGACGCCAGCGGCAACTGGACGGAACGGGATACCGGCATGACGCTGCAAGAACAGTAGGAGCAAACAATGAAATCGCACACCCATCCCGCTTTCTTCCCCGCCTGGGTCCTGGCCGCCCTTTTGTGTGCCTCGCCTTTCCCGCTTGGCGGCGGCATATCCACGGCCATCGCCGCGGAAACCAATGAAGCGGCTGCCGACAACGCCATCGAGACCGTGGAATGGTCCTCTGCCCAGAACGGCAAAGTCGTGGTCCGGATCGGCCTGAGGCAAGCCTTGCCGTCCACTCCCGCCGGGTTCGCGATCAACAATCCACCCCGCATCGCCCTGGATTTTCCCAACACCGCGAACAAGCTGGGGAAAAATTCCGTTCTCGCCGAAGAAGGCGCCTTGCGCAGCGTCAACGTGGTCCAGGCCGGCAGCCGCACCCGGATGGTGCTGAACCTCAAGCAACCGGCCGGCTATGAAACCAAGGTGGACGGCAAAACCCTGCTGGTCACCCTGCAAAGCCAGGAAGGCGCGAAAACCACCACCAACATCACCCCCCGTTTCGCCGAAGCCCTGCCCAGCGCCCAACCCCACAGCGTGCGGGACATCGACTTTCGCCGCGGCGCCAGCAACGAAGGCCGCGTCGTTACCGATCTGTCGGACACCTCCGTGGGCATTGACATCCGCAAACAGGACAAAGACATCGTGGTCGACATCGGCGGCACCTCCCTGCCCGCCAACCTGGAACGCAAGCTGGACGTCACCGACTTTGGCACCCCGGTCCAAACGGTGGACACTTTCCGCCATGGCCAGGGCGTACGCATGGTCATATCGCCCAAAGGCAACTGGGAATATTCCGCCTACCAGACCGATCGCCAGTTCATCGTGGAAGTGAAAGCCGCCCCGGAAGATGCCGGCAAACCCGCCCTGGGCGCGGGCAAAGGCTACACCGGCGAAAAACTGTCCCTCAACTTCCAGAATGTGGAAGTGCGGGCCGTGCTGCAAGTCATCGCCGATTTCACCGGCCTCAACATCGTCACCAGCGACTCGGTGAGCGGCAACCTCACCCTGCGCCTCAAGGACGTCCCCTGGGACCAGGCCCTGGCCATCATCCTGCAAAGCAAGGGGCTGGACATGCGCCGCTCCGGCAACGTGATCTGGATCGCCCCCCGGGACGAGCTGGCCACCAAGGAAAAGCTGGAACTGGAAGCCCGGCAGCAGATTTCCGATTTGGAGCCGGTCCAAACCGAGCGCTTCGCGATGAAATACCAGAAAGCGGCCGACGTGCAGAAAATCCTGGGCGATCCGAACCAGAAAATCCTGTCCAAACGGGGCAGCGTGGTGGTGGACGCCCGGACAAACTCCCTGTTCGTCCAGGACACCCCCAGCAAGCTGGAAGACATCCGCAAACTGATCGACCAGATCGACATCCCGGTCAAACAAGTGCTGATCGACGCCCGTATCGTCGAAGCACGGGATGATTTCTCTAAGAACTTGGGCGCCAAACTTGGCTTGCATGACATGAAAAGTCGCCCCGATCTGACCTCAGGGCAAAACAATCTTCGGGTAAACGTTAGCGGCACCACGGATGTCACCGCGTTCCAAACCGGCCAGGTATCTACTCCGATTCCAACCTTGCCCCAAAGTTATTCGGTCAACCTTCCCGCGGCGGGTCTGGGTGGCTTCAATGCAGGCGCCATTGCCTTCTCGATCTTTCATGCCAATAGCTCCAAATTCCTCAACCTGGAACTTTCTGCGCTGGAAGCCGACGGCAACGGCAAAATCATCTCCAACCCCCGCGTTGTCACTGCCGACCAGGTGGAAGCCACCATTGAACAGGGCACGGAAATTCCCTACCAGCAGGCCACCAGCAGCGGCGCCACCAGCGTCTCGTTCAAGAAAGCCACCCTGAGCCTGAAGGTGAAACCCCAGATCACCCCGGACGATAATGTCATCATGGATCTCAAAGTGAACAAAGATTCCCAAGGGGTGAATACCACCGCCGGCCCGGCCATCGACACCAAACAGATAAGCACCCAGGTGCTGGTGGAAAACGGCGGGACGGTGGTGATCGGCGGCATCTACACCCAGGATAAGCGCGAAACCGTCACCAAAGTGCCGCTCTTGGGCGACGTGCCGGTAGTCGGTTTCCTGTTCAAAAACCGCGCCTCCCAGGACAACAAGACGGAACTGCTGATCTTCGTCACCCCAAAGATCGTCAAGGAAGGCTTCGGCATACAGTAACCAGCCTTCTGTCAAAACGCCGCGCTCCTTGGGCGCGGCGTTTTCCGATACAATGCCGGTCATGAAAGGCTGCATGACCGGCAATATTTTTCTGATCGGACTGATGGGGGCGGGAAAAACCACCATCGGACGGCAGCTCGCCAAAACCCTGAACAAGACCTTTCTCGACTCCGACCACGAAATCGAGCAGCGCACGGGGGTGAATATCCCCCTGATTTTTGAATTGGAGGGGGAGAGCGGTTTCCGGGGGCGAGAAAGGGCCGCCATAGAGGAACTCACCCTGGGCCGGGACATTATCCTGGCGACCGGAGGAGGCGCGGTGCTGAACGAGCAAAACCGCGCCAACCTCCGTTCCCGGGGCACCGTGGTCTACCTGCGGGCGGCCATTTCCGATCTGCTGGCCCGAACCAAGCACGACAGAAATCGGCCGCTGCTGCAAACCGGCGACCCTCAGAAGAAGCTGGAGGAACTGCTCAGCCAGCGCGACCCCCTGTACCGGGAAATCGCCGACATCATCATCGATACCGGCGCGCAAAGTGTGCCCCAGCTGGTGCGCCAACTGGAAAAGAAATTGCAGGAACTGAACCCGACCCATGCAAACCCTGACCGTTGACCTTGGCGACCGCTCCTATCCGATCCACATCGGCGGCGGGCTGCTGGAACAGACCGAGTTGCTTCTTCCCCACTTGGCCATCAAACAGGTGGCCATCGTCACCAACACCACCGTCGCACCGCTTTATCTGGAAAAGCTGTCCGCCGGTTTGCAACGCAATGGCGTTACGGTCATTCCGGTCATCCTTCCGGATGGCGAGCAATACAAAAACTGGGAAACCCTCAACCTCATTTTCGACGCCCTGCTGAAAAACCGGGCCGAGCGCAAGACCACCCTCATCGCCCTGGGGGGCGGGGTGATCGGCGACCTCACCGGCTTCGCCGCCGCCAGCTACCAGCGCGGCGTGCCCTTCATCCAGGTACCCACCACCCTGCTGTCCCAAGTGGACTCCTCCGTCGGCGGCAAGACCGGCATCAACCATCCCCTGGGCAAGAACATGATCGGCGCCTTCTACCAGCCCAAGGTGGTGCTGGCCGACACCACCACCCTCGACACCCTGCCCGACCGGGAGCTGTCCGCCGGCCTGGCGGAAGTCATCAAGTACGGCCTGATCGGCGACCTGCCCTTCTTCGAATGGCTGGAGGCCCATATGGACCGCCTCCTGGCCCGGGAGCCGGACGCCCTGGCCTACGCCATCCGCCGCTCCTGCGAGAACAAGGCCGCCGTGGTGGCCGCCGACGAGCGGGAGGGCGGCATCCGCGCCTTCCTCAACCTGGGCCACACCTTCGGCCACGCCATCGAGTCCGGCATGGGCTACGGCGTCTGGCTCCACGGCGAGGCGGTGGCCGCCGGCACCGTGCTGGCGGCAGACCTGTCCCGCCGCCTGGGATACCTGAGCGAAGCCGACGTGGAGCGCACCCGCGCCCTGCTCCGCCGCGCCGGCCTGCCCGACGCCGCCCCCGACCTGGGGGTGGAGGCGTACATGAAGGCGATGGAAATCGACAAAAAGGTGGAAGGGGGCAAAATGCGCTTCGTGCTGCTCAAAGCCATCGGCGCCGCCTTCCTCGGCGCGGACATTCCGCCGGATATCCTGGCTGCCACCCTCACCGGCCATGTCCACGCCCTCTGAACTGGCTTCCTACGCCGTCAGCGACGAAGTCTCCCGCGGGCGGCGCCTGCCCGAGCCTCCGCCCACCAGCCGCAGCGAATTCCAGCGGGACCGGGACCGCATCATCCACTCCACCGCTTTCCGCCGCCTGGAATACAAGACCCAGGTCTTCGTCAACCACGAGGGCGACCTGTTCCGCACCCGCCTGACCCACAGCCTGGAAGTGGCCCAGATCGGCCGCACCGTCGCCCGCAACCTGGGCCTCAACCCGGACCTGGTGGAGGCCGTCGCCCTGTCCCACGACCTGGGCCACACCCCCTTCGGCCACGCCGGCCAGGACGCCCTCAACGAATGCATGAAGGACTACGGCGGCTTCGAGCACAACCTCCAGTCCCTGCGGGTGGTGGACGTATTGGAGGAAAGCTACGCCGAGTTCGACGGCCTCAACCTCACCTTCGAGACCCGGGAAGGCATTCTCAAGCACTGCTCGCCCCAGGATGCCCGGGGGTTGGGAGAAGTGGGCGAGCGCTTCCTGAAAAACCAGCGCCCGTCCCTGGAAGCCCAGCTCACCAACCTGGCGGACGAGATCGCCTACAACAACCACGACATCGACGACGGCCTGCGCTCCGAACTCCTCACCCTGGAGCAGTTGGAAGAAGTCAGCGTCTTCGCCCGCCACCTGCACGAGGTGCGCGCCGCCTATCCCCAGCTGGCCGGCCGCCGGGTGGTCCACGAGACGGTGCGGCGCATGATCGGCACCCTGGTGCTGGACCTGATTACCCAAAGCGCCGCCAACATCCGGGACGCCGCCCCCCGAAGCCTGGACGACGTGCGCGCCGCGCCGCCCCTGATGGCCTTCAGCCCCGCCATCCAGCAGGAACAGAAGGAACTGAAACACTTCCTGCGCCAGCATCTCTACCGCCACTACCGGGTCAACCGCATGAGCAACAAGTCCCGCCGCATTGTGCGGGAGTTATTCGGCGCCTTCCTGGACAATCCCGCCCTGCTCCCCCCCCAATTCCAGGAAAAGGCGAAGCAGGACACCCCCCGCGCCATCGCCGACTACATCGCCGGCATGACCGACCGCTACGCCATGCGGGAGTACCGCCGGCTATTCGTAATGGAAGAATTGTCCTGACCTCGCCACCTTATTCCTGCAAACCGTTGTCCCCCCGCAGCTTTCCGGCTACAATTTAACGCTTTTCACTTGGTTTTCGAGTCGGCAATGGACAGACAACGCTGGTTGGACGGGACCCTTTACAGTCCTCACTTTGAACAGGATAGCTGCGGTTTCGGCCTGATGGCCAACATGGACGACAAGGCCAGTCACTGGCTGGTCCAGACCGCGATCCAATCCCTGGCGAACATGACCCACCGGGGGGCCGTGGCCGCCGACGGCAAATCCGGCGACGGCTGCGGCCTGTTGTTCAAGAAGCCCGATTCCTTCTTACGCGCCGCGGCCGCCGAATGCGGCTTTGCCCTGGGCGGACTGTACGCCGCCGGCCTGGTGTTCCTCAACCGGGACGCCGCCCTGGCCGACAAGGCCCGCGCCACCCTGAGGCAGGAACTGGAGACCCAGGGCCTGATCGTGGCCGGCTTCCGCTCCGTGCCCACCGACAACAGCGCCCTGGGCGAATACGCCCTGGCCACCCTGCCCACCATCGAGCAGCTGTTCGTCAACGCCCCCGAAGGTCTCGACGAGGACGCCTTCGAGCGCAAGCTGTACGTGGCCCGCCGCCGCGCCGAGAAGGCCCTGTGCGAAGGCGACAAGGCGTTCTACATCCCGACCCTGTCGCCCAAGGTGATTTCCTACAAGGGCCTGGTGATGCCGGCCTACCTGCCGGTGTTCTACCCGGACCTGAACGACGAGCGCTTCGCCTCGGCCCTGGCGGTGTTCCACCAGCGCTTCTCCACCAACACCTGGCCCGAGTGGCGCCTGGCCCAGCCCTTCCGCTTCCTGGCCCACAACGGCGAAATCAACACCCTCCAGGGCAACCGCAACTGGTCCCGGGCCCGGGAACGCATTTTCGCCTCCGAGCACATCCCCAACATGGACGACGTGCGGCCCATCGTCTCCTCCACCGGCTCCGACTCCTACAGCGCGGACAACATGCTGGAAGGCCTGACCATGGGCGGCGTGGACCTGTTCCGCGCCCTGCGCCTGATGATTCCGCCCGCCTGGCAGAACGTCCAGTCCATGGACCCGGACCTGCGGGCCTTCTACGAATACAACTCCATGCACATGGAGCCCTGGGACGGCCCCGCCGGCGTGGTGCTGACCAACGGCCGCTACGGGGTCTGCATCCTGGACCGCAACGGCCTGCGTCCCGCCCGCTGGGTGGTCACCAAGGACCGCCACATCACCATCGCCTCGGAAATCGGCGTCTGGGGCTACAAGCCCGAGGACGTGCTGCAGAAGGGCCGGGTCAAGCCCGGCCAGATGGTGGCGGTGGACCTCAAGGACGGCAAGCTGCTGCTGCCGGAAGACATCGACGCCCAGCTCAAGGCCTCCAAGCCCTACCGCCAGTGGCTGAAGGACAACGCCATCCGCCTGGAAACCGGCATCGACGAGGACAGCGCCTTCCCGGTGATGGAGCCCAAGGCGTCCCTCACCTACCAGAAGCTGTTCAACGTCTCCTTCGAGGAGCGGGACCAGGTGCTGCGGGTGCTGGCCGAGGAAGGCCAGGAAGCCACCGGCTCCATGGGCGACGACACCCCCATGGCGGTGCTGTCCCAGAAGGTGCGCAGCCCCTTCGATTACCTGCGCCAGCAATTCGCCCAGGTGACCAACCCCCCCATCGACCCGATCCGCGAAGCGATCGTGATGTCGCTGAACACCTGCTTCGGCCCCGAGCGCAACCTGTTCGAGGAAACCGCCGGCCACGCCAAGCGGCTGGAAGTCACCTCCCCGGTGCTGTCCCAGGAGAAGTTCGACAAGCTCACGTCCCTGTCCGAGCCCGAATACCGCAGCCTGACCCTGGACCTCAACTACGACCCGTCCAAGACCAGCCTCCAGGGCGCCCTGGACAACCTCGCCAAGCAGGCGGTGGAAGCCGTCCGCGCCGGCCACGTGATCCTGGTGCTGTCCGACCGCAACATCGCCGCCAACAAGCTGCCGATCCACGCCCTGTTCGCCGTGGGCTGCGTGCACCACGCCCTGATCCGCGAAGGCCTGCGCTGCAACGCCAACCTGATCGCCGACACCGGCACCGCCCGGGACCCGCACCACATCGCCTGCCTCATCGGCTACGGCGCCACGGCGGTGTTCCCCTACGTCGCCTACCAGGCCATCAGCGACCTGATCAAAAGCGAGGAAATCAAAGGCCAGACCCTCAACGACGCCCTCTACAAGTACCGCAAGGGCATCAACAAGGGCCTGCTGAAAATCCTGTCCAAGATGGGCATTTCCACCGTCGCCAGCTACCGCGGCGCCCAGCTGTTCGAGGCCGTGGGCCTGCACCCGGACGTGGTGGAGCGCTGCTTCGAAGGCACCGTGTCCCGCATCAAGGGCGCCAGCTTCGACGACTTCGAAGCCGACCAGCAGCAACTGGTGAAATACGCCTACGACCCGGTGGAGCCCCTTTCCCAGGGCGGCCTGCTCAAGTTCGTCTACGGCGGCGAATACCACGCCTACAACCCCGACGTGGTGATGGAGCTGCAAAAGGCCGTGCAGAAGGGCGACCGCGAAGCCTACGACCGCTTCGCCGCCCTGGTGAACGACCGCCCGGTGGCCATGCTGCGGGACCTGATGAAGCTCAAGCTGGACGTGGCCCCCATTTCCATCGACGAAGTGGAGCCGGTGGAAGCCATCCTCAAGCGCTTCGACTCCGCCGCCATGTCCCTGGGCGCCCTGTCCCCCGAGGCCCACGAGGCCCTGGCCGAAGGCATGAACCGCCTCGGCGGCCGTTCCAACTCCGGCGAAGGCGGCGAAGACCCGGCCCGCTACGGCACGGTCAAGATGTCCAAGATCAAGCAGGTGGCCTCCGGCCGCTTCGGCGTCACGCCCCATTATCTGGTGAACGCCGAAGTGCTGCAGATCAAGGTGGCCCAGGGCGCCAAGCCCGGCGAAGGCGGCCAGCTGCCCGGCCACAAGGTGTCGGAGATGATCGCCAAGCTGCGCTGCTCCAAGCCCGGCATTTCGCTGATTTCGCCGCCGCCCCACCACGACATCTACTCCATCGAGGACCTGGCCCAGCTGATTTTCGACCTCAAGCAGGTCAACCCCCAGGCCCTGGTGTCCGTGAAGCTGGTGGCCGAGCCCGGCGTCGGCACCATCGCCGCCGGCGTGGCCAAGGCCTACGCCGACCTGATCACCATCTCCGGCTACGACGGCGGCACCGGCGCCAGCCCCATCGCCTCGGTGAAATACGCCGGCACCCCGTGGGAACTGGGCGTCACCGAAGCCCAGACCGTGCTGCGGGCCAACGGCCTGCGCAGCCGGGTTCGCCTCCAGACCGACGGCGGCCTGAAGACCGGCATGGACGTGATCAAAGCCGCCATCCTCGGCGCCGAGAGCTTCGGCTTCGGCACCGCGCCCATGATTTCCCTCGGCTGCAAGTTCCTGCGCATCTGCCACCTGAACAACTGCGCCACCGGCATCGCCACCCAGGACGAGCGCCTGCGCAAGCAGTACTTCATCGGCCTGCCGGAAATGGTGATGAACTACTTCACCTTCGTCGCCCAGGAAACCCGCGAACTGATGGCCCGCCTGGGCGTCCGGACGATGAACGACCTGATCGGCCGCATGGACCTGCTGGACGTGCTGTCCGGCGAAACCGCCAAGCAGCAGAAGCTGGACATCGGCGTCCTGCTCGACCAGGGCACCATTCCCGACTCCGTGCCCCGCTTCTGCACCGAGCCCACCAACCCCTCCTTCGACAAGGGCGAGCTGGCGGAGCAGATGGTCAAGGACGCCCTGGCCGCCATCAAGGCCAAGCAGCCCCTGGAGCTGGCCTACGAGGTGCGCAACGTCAACCGCTCCATCGGCGCCCGCCTGTCCGGTGAAATCGCCCGCGCCCACGGCGCCGACGGCCTGCCGGACAACTGCCTCACCCTGAATCTGAAGGGCAGCGCCGGCCAGAGCTTCGGCGTGTGGAACGCCAAGGGCCTGACCCTCAAGCTGGAAGGCGACGCCAACGACTACGTGGGCAAGGGCATGGCCGGCGGCCGCATCGCCATCCAGCCGCCCCAGGGTTCGGCCTTCGTCGCCCACCGCACCGCCATCATCGGCAACACCTGCCTCTACGGCGCCACCGGCGGCCAGCTCAACGCCGCGGGCATCGCCGGCGAACGCTTCGCGGTGCGCAACTCCGGCGCCCTGGCGGTGGTGGAAGGCGTGGGCGACCACTGCTGCGAATACATGACCGGCGGCATCGTCGTCGTGCTGGGCGACACCGGCCTCAACTTCGGCGCCGGCATGACCGGCGGCTTTGCCCTGGTGTACGACGAATCCGGCCAGTTCGCCCACCGTTACAACAACGAACTGATCGACATCCACCACATCAACACCGAGAACACCGAGCAGTACCGCCACTACCTGCGGGAGCGCCTGGAAGAGCACGCCAGGCTCACCGGCAGCGTGCGGGCCCAGGAACTGCTCGACCAGTTCACCGACATGATCGGCAAGTTCTGGCTGGTGAAACCGAAAGCGCTGCATCTCGACAGCCTGCTGAAGAACTGAGCGCAATGGGGAAGAAAATGGCCGACGACGTTTTTCAATTTCTGAATATTGCCCGCCGGGACGGCGACAAGAAGGCCGCGGACGCCCGCATCAAGGAATTCCGCGAAATCTACGCTCCTTTCGATGCCGCCCAGGCTCAGGAGCAGGCCGGGCGCTGCCTCGCCTGCGGCAACCCTTACTGCGAGTGGAAGTGCCCGGTGCACAACTACATCCCCAACTGGCTCAAGCTGGTGAAAGAAGGCAACCTGTTCGAAGCGGCGGAACTGTCCCACAAGACCAACTCCCTGCCGGAAATCTGCGGCCGGGTGTGCCCCCAGGATCGCCTGTGCGAAGGGGCCTGCACCCTCAACGGCGGCTTCGGCGCGGTGACCATCGGCCAGGTGGAAAAATACATTTCCGACGAGGCCTTCAAGGCCGGCTGGCGTCCCGACATGAGCAAGGTGGTAAAAACCGGCAAGCGCGTCGCCGTCATCGGCGCCGGCCCCGCCGGCCTGGGCTGCGCCGACGTGCTGGTGCGCCACGGCGTGACCCCGGTGGTGTTCGACCGCAACGAGGAAATCGGCGGCCTGCTCACCTTCGGCATCCCCGAGTTCAAGCTGGAAAAATCGGTGATGAAGAACCGTCACGGCATTTTCGAAGCCATGGGCGTCGAGTTTCGCCTTGGAACCGACGTGGGCAAGGACGTTTCCTTCCAGCAACTGGTGGACGAGTTCGACGCCGTGTTCCTCGGCATGGGCACCTACAGCTACATGAAGGGCGGCTTCCCCGGCGAAGACCTGCCCGGCGTGCTGGAAGCCCTGCCGTTCCTGATCTCCAACGTGCGCCACTGCCTCGGCCTGCCCGGTGACTTCGTCTCCATGGCGGGCAAGCGCGTGGTGGTGCTGGGGGGCGGCGATACCGCCATGGACTGCAACCGCACCTCCATCCGCCAGGGCGCGGCCTCCGTCACCTGCGCCTACCGCCGGGACGAGGCCAACATGCCCGGCTCCAAGCGGGAAGTGACCAACGCCAAGGAAGAAGGCGTCCAGTTCCTGTGGAACCGCCAGCCGGTGGAAGTGGTGGGCAACGGTAAGGTGGAAGGCGTGAAGCTGGTCACCACCCAGCTCGGCGCCCCCGACGCCCGGGGCCGCCGCACGCCGGAAGTGATCCCGGGCAGCGAGGAAGTCATTCCCTGCGACCACGTCATCGTCGCCTTCGGCTTCCGCCCCAACCCCCAGCCCTGGTTCGCCGACTTCGGCATCGCCACCGACCAGGCCGGGCGCGTGGTGGCCAGCGGGCACCAGCACAGTTTCCAGACCGGCAACCCGAAAGTGTTCGCCGGCGGCGACATGGTGCGGGGCTCCGACCTGGTGGTGACGGCCATCAACGAGGGCCGCCTGGCAGCCAAAGGCATCCTGGGATACTTGGGGCTAAACTAAGCCCATGTACAGCCAGCGCTTCGGGCGGGAAATCGTACTCACCGAACACGCCCGAAAGCGCATGGCCGAACGGGACATTTCGCCGGACACGCTGATGGAACTGGTGGAAACCGGCGAAGTGCGCCACAAGGATGAGGCGCGCCTGTGGATTGCCAAAAGCTTTCCCGCCCGGCAGGACAACATGCTGTGCGTAGCGGCGGTGGCGGAAAAAACGCTGATCGTCAAAACTGTGATGCATCATTTCGCATGGGAGGAGACGCCATGAAGACGACTTACTATCCCCAGGACGACATCCTCGAAATGCGCTTCAACGACAAGCCCATCGTGCGCGAGGCCTCCCAGGATTGGAACATCAACGTGAGCTACGCGGCGGATGGGAGCATCGTGGAAATGGTGATTCTGGACGCGGTGAAGTGCGGGTTCATGCCGTTTGAGAGCGGGGAGCGGAAGGCCGCCTAAGGGACAGATTGTTGCCTAATTGTGTTAGGACTGAGCACATGAATGCCAACGTACAGCATGTCTTAAGGTTATTGGCGCTGACCTTGATGCTCGTAGCAATTATCGGCAGTATGGCCGCGCACACTCTAGAACAGAAAGTCTTTTTGTCCCTTGTTGGTAGTGCGCTAACAGGCGCCTTCGTGGTCTGTCGAGTTCGCTACGCAGGCACTAACGAAACTGGAAAATTGAGCAAACTCCAAGCAAATATTGAAGAAGCGCAGCGCCTGATACAGAACAGCGATTATTCGTTGTATCGAAAGGCCGTATTGGGCATCACCCCCTCCGGTACGTCGTCATTTCCAAAGACGGACATTGAAAGCACCTTGAAACATCCTATTTTCATCCTCGCTGGATTCAGCGTGGGTACTGCGTTCTTATTTACGCCTGCCTTCCTGGAATTTAATTTTCAGCACGAAGTCCCGCCTATTGAAATAGCCAAGATTTTTGTACTTCAGCTCACAATGCTGTTGCTGATTGGTTCTGGCTTTGCGGGCATTTTTATCAACCTGCTCGGATGGTTCAAGCCACAAAAGCCCGAACAACCATAAGTGGGATGGCAATACCTCATAACCTGATTGGCTAATTCATGACCAAACTCAAGAACGACACCTTCCTGCGCGCCCTGCTGCGCCAGCCCACCGACTACACGCCGATCTGGATGATGCGCCAGGCCGGGCGCTACCTGCCCGAGTACAACCAGACCCGGGAGCGGGCGGGCAGCTTTCTCGGGCTGTGCAAGAACCCGGATTTCGCCACCGAAGTCACCCTCCAGCCCCTGGCCCGCTTCCCCCTGGATGCGGCGATCCTGTTCTCCGACATCCTCACCGTTCCCGACGCCATGGGCCTGGGCCTGTACTTCTCCCAGGGTGAAGGCCCCAAGTTCGAGCGCCCCCTGCGGGACGAATGGGAAATCCGCGACCTCACCGTTCCCGATCCCGACACCCACCTGCGCTACGTGATGGACGCGGTGACCCAGATCCGCCGCGCCCTGAACAACGAAGTGCCCCTGATCGGCTTCTCCGGCAGCCCCTGGACCTTGGCCTGCTACATGGTGGAAGGCGGCTCCAGCGACGACTACGCCATGGTCAAGACCATGCTCTACAGCCGCCCCGAGCTGCTGCACCGCATCCTGGACGTCAACGCCCAGGCGGTGACAGCCTACCTCAACGCCCAGATCGAAGCCGGCGCCCAGGCGGTGATGATTTTCGACTCCTGGGGCGGGGTCCTGTCCCACGCCGCCTACCGGGAATTCTCCCTCGCCTACCTGGAGCGCATCGTCGCCGGGCTGAAGCGGGAGCACGACGGCGAGAAGGTGCCGGTGATCCTGTTCACCAAAGGCGGCGGGCTGTGGATCGAATCCATCGCCGCCACCGGCTGCGACGCCATCGGCCTGGACTGGACCATGGACCTGGGCGTGGCCCGCAAGCTGGTGGGCAACCGGGTGGCCCTGCAAGGCAACCTGGACCCGACGGTGCTGTTCTCCAACCCCGAGGTCATCCGCCAGGAGACGGAAAAAGTGCTCGCCAGCTACGGCAGCGGCTCCGGCCACGTGTTCAACCTGGGCCACGGCATTTCCCAGCACACCCCGCCGGAAAACGCCGCCGCCCTGGTGGAAGCGGTGCACGAGCTGTCCCGCAAGTATCACTGACCCGACGCCGGGGCGGTCCATGGCGTCCCCCATCGCCCGCGTCGTCCTCGACGTCCCCCTGGACGAGGCCTTCGACTACCTGGCCCCCGACGCCCGCCCCGACGACGTCGGGCGCCGGGTCCAGGTGCCCTTCGGCCGGCGCAAGGCCATGGGGGTCATCGTCGGCCTCAGCGGCCACTCCGATTTTCCCGCCGCCCGGCTCAAGCCCGTGGCCCACATCCAGCGGGACACCCCGCCCCTGGCCGCCGCCGACCTGAAGCTGCTGCGCTTCTGCGCCGACTATTACCACCACCCTTTAGGGGAAGTGGTGCTCAACAGCCTGCCCACCCGTCTGCGCCAGACCGGGGAAAGCACCCTGCCGTCGCGGCGCCGCTATCATCTGACCGCCGCCGGCCAGGCCCTGCAAGTGGCCGACCTGCCCCCCCGGGCCGGCGTCCAGCGCAAGCTCCTCACCTACCTCCAGGAAAAAGGCGGCGCCTGGCGGGAAGAATTGGCCGAATGCGCCGCCACCGCCCCCCAGGCCATCAAGCACTTCCTCGCCCAGGGCTGGGTGGAGGAAAGCGAGGAGCTGCCTGGGACTCATGCCCTGTCCGAAGCAACTGCGCCGACCCTGCCGGCCCTCACCGCCGCCCAGCAACAGGCCGTCGACAAAGTGCGCGACGGAGGCGACGGTTACAAAGTGTGGCTGCTCCACGGCATCACCGGCAGCGGCAAGACCGAGGTCTACCTGCGCCTGATCGACTGGGCCCTGGAGCAGGGCAAGCAGGCCCTGGTGCTGGTGCCGGAGATCAACCTTACCCCCCAGCTGGAAGAACGCATCCGGCGGCGCTTCCCTGCCAAGTCCCTGGTGAGCCTCCACAGCGGCCTCAACGACACCGAACGGGTGCACCACTGGCTGCTGGCCCAGGCCGGACGGGCGGACATCGTCCTCGGCACCCGCCTCGCCGTCTTCACCCCCTTGCCACGTCTGGGATTGATCGTGGTGGACGAGGAGCACGACGGTTCCTACAAGCAGCAGGACGGTCTGCGCTATTCAGCAAGGGACGTGGCGGTGGTCCGCGCCAGCCAGGCCGGGGTGCCCATCGTGCTGGGTTCCGCCACCCCCTCCCTGGAAAGCTGGCACAACGCCCGCAGCAAGCGCTACGGCCTGCTGGAGCTGCCCGAGCGGGCGGCGGAAAACGCCGCCCTGCCCCAGGTACATTTGATCGACACCCGCCACCACAAGCCGGACCAGGGCTTTACCTCCCCCCTGCTCAAGGCCCTCGCCACCCGGCTGGAGCGCAAGGAACAAAGCCTGGTGTTCATCAACCGCCGCGGCTTCGCCCCGGTGCTGATGTGTTCCGCCTGCGGCTGGGTGGCCCCCTGCCATCGCTGCGCCACCCGGTTGGTGGTGCACCTGCGGGAGCGGACCCTGCGCTGCCACCACTGCGGCCACGAGGAACGCATCCCCCTGGGCTGCCCCAGCTGCGGCAACGCCGACCTGGTTTCCGTCGGCCACGGCACCCAGCGGGTGGAGGAAACCCTCGCTGCCCGCTTTCCCGAGGCCCGCATCCTGCGGGTGGACCGGGACAGCACCCGGCGCAAGCACGCCCTGCGGGACATGCTGGAGCAGGTCCACGCCGGGGAGGCGGACATCCTGGTGGGCACCCAGATGCTGGCCAAGGGCCACGACTTTCCCAAGCTCACCCTGGTGGGCATCCTGGACGCCGACGGCGCCCTGTACAGCTCGGACTTCCGTGCCTCGGAGCGGCTTTTTTCCCAGTTGATGCAAGTGGCGGGGCGGGCGGGACGGGCCGCCGATGCCGGGGAGGTGCTGATCCAGACCGGCTTTCCCGACCATCCCCTGTACGGCGCCCTGCAGCGCCACGACTACGCCGCCTTCGCCGAAAGCCTGCTGGAGGAGCGCCGCCAGGCTTACTTCCCCCCTTACTGCCACCAGGCCCTGCTAAGGGCCGAGGCGCCCAAGCTGATCGACGCCCTCGGCTTCCTGGATGCCGCCCGCAAGCTGGCCCTGGAGCTGGATTACCCGGTGGAGGTCTACGACCCGGTCCCGGCGCAAATGGCGCGGCTGGCGGGCAAGGAGCGGGCGCACCTGCTGGTGCAGGCCGACGCCCGCAAGCCCCTGCACGGCTTCCTCAAGGCCTGGATGGCTGCCCTGCGGCGGGACAAGAACGCCAAGGTGCGCTGGTCCCTGGATACGGACCCGCTGGAGTTCTAGGCGAATTCAGCCGCGCTGTTCAACGTACTGGGCGATGGCCTCCTGGGCGGCCATCTCGTCGCTGATGAATTCCACGAACTGCAAGCCGACGCGGTAGCCCCCCTCCACCGGCCGGTTGCCGGCGACGCGGCAACGGGCTTGGATCAGGGCCTGGCCTTCCCCCAGGGGCAGCAGGAAATAGACGTGGCAGATACTCTCTTTGGTCAGGGGCGCCGAATGCAGCACCGCGATGCCGCCGGTGGACACGTCGTCGATGGCGGCGTCGATGCCCGGGCCGGAGGGCAGGATGATCTTCACCCGGCTGTCGAGGCGCTGGCGCGAGGCAATGCGGAAATTCCGTTGAGACATGGCGACCGGCCCGAGGGGAAAAAGGCATTTTATTCCAGGTGCGGAGCGCCGGCGATAATGCGCCCACATCGGGAAACGGATAAAATCGAGCTTTTGCCCGAGTCGTTTCGTGAAACAACACCTTACCCAGCTTTTCCAGCAAGCCCTTGAAATCGTCGCCCCGGAGCTTTCCAACCTCCAGGTGGAACTCGCCCGGCCCAAGCACGCCGACCACGGCGACTTCGCCTGCAACGCGGCGATGCAGGTGGCCAAGAGCCTGAAGCGCAATCCGCGGGAAGTGGCCGCCCAGCTGATCCAATCCTTGCCCCCCTCCCCCTACGTGGCCAAGACCGAAATTGCCGGGCCGGGCTTCATCAACGTCTTCCTCGCCCCCACCGCCAAGCTGCGGGTGGTGGGCGACGTCCTGGCCCAGGGCGCGGAATACGGCCGCAGCCGCGCCGGGGGCAACAAGAAAATCCAGGTGGAATTCGTCTCCGCCAACCCCACCGGACCGCTGCATGTGGGCCACGGCCGCGGCGCGGCCTTCGGCGCCAGCCTGGCCAACGTGCTGGAAGCGGCGGGCTTCGATGTTTCCCGGGAATACTACGTCAACGACGCCGGGCGCCAGATGGACATCCTGGCGCTCTCCACCTGGCTGCGCTACCTGGAGCTGAACGGCATTCCCCTGCCCTTCCCCAAGAACGGCTACCAGGGCGACTACGTGCGGGGCATGGCGCGGGAAGTGCTCGACTCCCACGGCATCCGCTACGTGCGCCAGCCCACGGCGGTGCTGCAGCACGCCCCCGGCGACGACGAGGACATCGAAAGCCATCTCGACCAGCTGATCGCCGCGGCCAAGCATCTGCTCGGCGACGACTACGACTACCTGCACAACATCGCCCTCACCGAGCAACTGGGCGACTGCCGCAACGACCTGATGGAATTCGGCGTCGCTTTCGACGCCTGGTTCTCGGAGAAATCCCTCTACGACAGCGGCCTGGTGGAACGGACGGTGAAAACCCTGGAAGACCACGGCCACCTCTACCTCCAGGACGGCGCCAAGTGGTTCCGCTCCACCGCCTTCGGCGACGAGAAGGACCGGGTGGTGCAGCGGGAAAACGGCATCTACACCTATTTCGCCTCCGACATCGCCTACCACCTGAACAAGTTCGAGCGCGGCTTCGAGCAGGTGATCAACGTCTGGGGCGCCGACCACCACGGCTACATTCCCCGGGTGAAGGGCGCGCTCCAGGCCCTGGAACTGGACGCCGAGCGGCTGACCATCGCTCTGGTGCAGTTCGCCGTGCTGTACCGGGGCGGCGAGAAGGTGTCCATGTCCACCCGCTCCGGGGAGTTCGTCACCCTGCGGGAACTGCGCAACGAAGTGGGCAACGACGCCTGCCGCTTCTTCTACGTGCTGCGCAAGAGCGACCAGCACCTGGACTTCGACCTGGACCTGGCCAAGTCCCAGAGCAACGACAACCCGGTGTACTACATCCAGTACGCCCACGCCCGCACCTGTAGCGTGATGGAGCAATGGGGCGGCGACCAGGGCATTCTGCCCGGCGCCAGCCTGGCGCCCCTGGGCAGCGACTACGAAACGGCCCTGCTGCAGCGGCTGGCCGGGTACCCGGAAATCGTCGAAGTGGCGGCCAAGGACCTCGCCCCCCACCACATCGCCTACTACCTGCGTGACCTGGCGGCGGATTTCCACAGCTACTACAACGCCGAGCGCTTCCTGGTGCCGGAAGAGGACGTGAAGCTCGCCCGCCTCGCGCTGGTGGCGGCGGTGGGCCAGGTGATCCGCAACGGCTTGGCCCTGCTGGGCGTTTCCAGCCCGGAAAAAATGTAAAGGCGCCCCCATGAGCCGAGACTACAAGCCCTCCTCCCGCCAGCCGGCGAAGAAAAGCGGCAACCCGATGCTGATCGGCATCATCATCGGCCTGTTCATCGGCCTGGCGGTTTCCCTGGCCGTGGCCCTGGTGGTAACCCGGGGGCCCAATCCCTTCGCCGACCGAAACGCGGTCGCCGAGGCCCCGGACGCCAAGGCCGGAACGAAAGACGGCGCCAAGCCCGCCGACGGGGCGGTGGCCGCCCTGGATGACGGCCTGAACAAGCCCCTCAACAAGCCCCGCTTCGACTTTTACAACATCCTGCCGGGCAAGGAAGAGCCGGTCACCGACCAGGAGTTCTCCCAGGCCGCCCAGCGCCCCGCCGCCGACAAGGGCAAGGAAAGCTACTACCTCCAGGTGGGCTCCTTCCCCGCCGAAGGCGACGCCGACAACCTCAAGGCCAAGCTGGCCCTGATCGGCATCGAGGCCGGCATCCAGACCACCACCATCCCCGACAAGGGGGTTTGGCACCGGGTGCGGGTGGGTCCCTTCAGCAACGTGGATGACTTGAACCGCATTCGCAACACCTTGACGCAAAACAATCTCCAAACCACACTGGTGAAAATCAAAGAGTAGCCACGGAGCCGCCCATGAAACGCCTGTTTGCCCTTTTTCTTCTGTTTTTCGCCGCGGGCCTGGCCCAGGCCGAACCCAGGCTATGGCAGGAGTACGCCCCCCTGCAGACGCCTCAGCCGGCGGAAACCGGCAAGAAAATCGAAGTCCGGGAATTCTTCTACTACGGCTGCCCCCACTGCTTCGACGTCGAACCCGCCGTCCACCAGTGGCTCAAGGGCAAACCCAAGGATGTCGAGTTCGTCCGTACCCCCGGCATCTTCCAGGACGCCTGGCTGCCCATGACCAAGACCTATTTCGCCCTGGAAGCCCTGGGCCAGCTGGACCGGCTCCACGGCAAACTGTTCGCCGCCATCCACCAGCAGAACCAGCGCCGCCTGTTGTCCGACGAAAACGCCATTTTCGATTGGATGACCGCCAACGGGGTGGAGCGGCAGAAATTCATCGACGCCTACCACGCCTTCTCCACCCAGGGCCGGGCCCAGCGCGCCAAGGAAATGACCAGCCTATACGGCATCAACGGCGTCCCCGCCTTCGTGGTGGACGGCAAATACGCCACCACCGTCGCCATGGCCGGCGGCTACCGGGAACTCTTCGCCACCATCGATTATCTGGTGGACAAGGCGCGCAGGGAGCGCGGCGGCAAGAAGTAACCATGGCCATCTCCCTCATCCTAGTCGATGACCACCCCCTGTTCCGCAAAGGGCTGACCCATCTGCTGGAGGGCAACCCCGACATCACCGTCGCCGCCCAGTTCGCCGACGCCGCCTCGGTGCGGACTTGGCTGGAGCAGGGAGGCCGGGCCGACGTTGCCCTCCTCGACCGCACCCTGCAGGAAACCGACGGCCTGACCCTGGTGCCGGAACTCAAACGCGGGGGGATGCGGGTGGTGATGCTGACCATCGCCGAGGAAGACCACGAAATCCGCGACGCCATCACCAAAGGGGTGGACGGCTACGTGCTCAAGACCAGCGACCCGGAGCAGATCCTGCGGGCCATCCACGCCGTGCACCAGGGAGACAGCCTGTTCCCCGCCCACGTGATGCAGAAGCTGGCCAGCGGCGAACTGCTCCACGGCGCCTTCGACAAGCTCTCCACCCGGGAGCTGGAAATCGTCACCTTCGTCGCCCGGGGCCTCTCCAACCGGGCCATCGGCAACGCCCTGGGACTGTCCGAAAACACCGTGCGCAACCATCTGCGCAGCATCCTCGACAAGCTGGGCCTGGTGAACCGGGTTCAGGTGGCCACTCTGGCCCTGGAACAGGGCTTGGTGAAAAAGCTCGACGCCGGTTGAAAAGCACCATTGCCCGATAGTCAAAAAGGACTAGCCCCATCAGGGTTTTGTGGCTAGAATGGCCCCACAAGTGTGATGCTTGTTTCTGTTCATTCAGCGCCCCGGGATTCGGGGCGTTTTTTTGTTCCCCTCCCCCGCCTTGAACCCCCGGTTAGGATGAACTAAATTAATACCGTATTGGTCTTAATTACAGTTCAACCCAGATTATCCATTAGGACGCGAGATGATGGCGAGGTGGGTTGCGAGACAGTTTCGTTGCTTGCGAGGAGTTCATGGTTATTCCATGGACGACGAACAAGCGGCAAAAATGGCCGCAAACCGACCGCCAGCGCTCGCGTAGGCGCGAAGCGCCGCCTAATGGATAATCTGGGTTCAAGGAAAGAACCCGGATGCTTCGCCTCAGCAAACTCACCGACTACGGCATCGTGGTGATGGCCCACCTGGCGCGCCAGCCCGAACGGCCCCATACCGCGGCGGAAATCGCCGCCGCCCTGCCCTTGGGCGCCCCCACCGTCAGCAAGCTGCTCAAGCTGCTGGCGCGGGGAGGGGTGCTGATTTCCCAACGGGGCGCGAAAGGGGGCTACGCGCTGGCCCGGCGAGCCGAGGAAATCAGCGTCGCCCAGGTGATTAGCGCTCTGGAAGGCCCCATCGCCCTCACCGAGTGCGTCCTGCCGGGTGTCTGCCGTCAGGCGGAAAACTGCGGCGTGCGGGACAGTTGGGTGAAGCTGTCCGGAACGGTTTATCACGCCCTGGATGGAGTAAGCCTGGCCGAAATGGCCCGGCGGGAAGAGGAAGCCGTCGCCTGATTTTCGCCCCAACAGGAGGTCGCCATGTCGGATTCGGTACAGCAGGTGGAACAGCTGGTGGGCCAGGAATACCGCTGGGGCTTCGTCTCCCCGGTGGAAGCCGATACCGTGCCGAAGGGCCTCGACGAGGACGTCATCCGCCTCATTTCAGCCAAGAAGCAGGAACCGGACTTCCTGCTCCAATGGCGCCTCGACGCCTACCGCCACTGGCTGGGCCTGGCCGAGCCCCACTGGTCCAGCGCCCATTACGCCCCCATCGACTACCAGGACATCATCTACTATTCCGCCCCCAAGACCCAGGACCGGCCCAAGAGCCTGGACGAGGTGGACCCGGAACTGCTGCGCACCTACGACAAGCTGGGCATTCCCCTGAAGGAGCAGGAACTGCTGGCCGGCGTGGCGGTGGATGCGGTGTTCGACAGCGTGTCGGTGGCCACCACCTTCAAGGCGCAACTGAAGAAGCTGGGCATCATTTTCTGTTCCTTCTCCGAGGCGGTGCGGGAGCACCCCGACCTGGTGCGCCAGTACCTGGGCAGCGTGGTGCCCCCCGGCGACAACTTCTTCGCCACCCTCAATTCGGCGGTGTTCTCCGACGGCTCCTTCGTCTACGTGCCGAAGGGGGTGCGCTGCCCCATGGAGCTGTCCACCTACTTCCGCATCAACGCCCGGGCCACCGGCCAGTTCGAGCGCACCCTGATCGTCGCCGACGAGGGGGCCACCGTGTCCTACCTGGAAGGCTGCACCGCGCCGATGCGGGACGAGCACCAGCTCCATGCCGCAGTGGTGGAACTGGTGGCCCTGGAAGGCGCCACCATCAAGTATTCCACGGTGCAGAACTGGTACCCCGGCGACAAGGAAGGGAAAGGCGGCATCTACAACTTCGTCACCAAGCGGGGGGACTGCCGGGGGGCGAACTCCAAGATTTCCTGGACCCAGGTGGAGACCGGCTCGGCCATCACCTGGAAATACCCCTCGGTGATCCTGCGGGGCGACAACTCGGTGGGCGAGTTCTATTCGGTGGCCCTGGCCAACCACTTCCAGCAGGCGGACACCGGCACCAAGATGGTCCACATCGGCCGGAACACCCGCAGCACCATCCTCTCCAAGGGCATTTCCGCCGGCCACGGCAGCAACGCCTACCGGGGGCTGGTGAAGGTGCTGAAATCCGCCCATGGCGCCCGCAACTATACCCAGTGCGATTCCCTCTTGATGGGGGACCGTTGCGCCGCCCACACCTTCCCGGTGATCGAGGTGAAGAACCCCGCCGCCGGGGTGGAGCACGAAGCCTCCACCTCCAAGATCGGCGAGGACCAGCTGTTCTATTGCAAGCAGCGGGGCATCGCCGAAGAGGATGCGGTGTCCATGATCGTCAACGGCTTCTGCAAGGAAGTGTTCAAGGAGCTGCCGATGGAATTCGCGGTGGAAGCCCAGAAATTGCTGCAAGTGAGCCTGGAAGGGGCCATCGGCTAGCGATCATGGTATCCCATGATCGCTTCCCTCACCCCTGCCCTCTCCCATCCTCGTCTGGGACCCGCCGCATAGCGGCGACCAAGACGGGACGGGAGAGGGGGACGAAGAGCCGCTACGCGGCCTTCAATTAGATGGAGGAACACCATGCTGGAAATCCGCGACCTGTACGCCGCCGTCGACGGCAAGACCATCCTCAAGGGCATCACCCTCACCGTGAACCCCGGCGAGGTGCACGCCATCATGGGCCCCAACGGCTCCGGCAAGAGCACCCTGGCCAACATCCTGGCGGGGCGGGAAGGTTACCGGGTGGAATCGGGCAGTATCACCTGGTTCGGCCGCGACCTCACCGCCCTGCCCCCGGAGGAGCGGGCCCGGGAGGGCATTTTCCTCGCCTTCCAGTACCCGGTGGAAATTCCCGGCGTGAGCAACCTCTACTTCCTCAAGGCGGCCCTCAACGCCCGGCGCAAGCACCGGGGCGAACCGGAACTGGACGCCATGGACTTCCTCGCCCTGGTCAAGGGCAAGATGGCCGACGTGGGCATGGACGAGGCCTTTCTCTACCGGGCGGTGAACGAAGGCTTTTCCGGCGGCGAGAAGAAGCGCAACGAAATCCTGCAAATGGCGGTGCTGGAACCCACCCTCGCCATCCTCGACGAAACCGACTCCGGCCTCGACATCGACGCCCTGAAAGCGGTGGCCGCCGGGGTCAACCGGCTGCGGGCCCCGGACCGCAGCATCGTCCTGGTCACCCACTACCAGCGCCTGCTGGACCACGTGGTGCCGGACCAGGTGCACGTGCTGGCCCAGGGCCGCATCGTCAAATCCGGCGGCCGGGAACTGGCCCTGGAACTGGAACAGCGGGGCTACGGCTGGATCGAGCAGGAGGTGGCCCATGAGCCTCTCCTTTGAATCCCGCCCCGCCTACCTGCCCTACCGGGAAGCCTTCGACCAGACCGGCCGGCTGTGGGACGACGCCCCGGCCTGGGTCGCCGCCCGCCGGGAGGAGGCATGGAACCGCTTTTCCGCCGTCGGCTTTCCCTCCCCCCGGGACGAGGAATGGAAATACACCCCGACTTCCGCCATCGAGCAGACCGCCTTCCGCCCCGCCCCGGAAACCCTGCTCGTCCTGCGCCAGGTGGAGCCCTTCATCCCCTTCGGTTTTTCCGGGCCGGTGGCGGTGTTCGTCAACGGCCGCCTCCAGCCCGCCCTGTCCCGCCTCGGCGGCCTGCCGGAAGGCGCCACCCTGGTGGGCCTCCACAGCGCCCTCGCCCTGTGGCCGGAGGAACTGGAACCCAATCTCATGCGCCTGGCCGCCGACGAGGACAACCCCTTCGCCGCCCTCAACGGCGCCCTGGCGGAAGACGGCGCCTACCTGCGGCTGCGCCAGGGAATCGAACTGGACCAGCCGGTGCTATTGCTGCACCTCACCGCCGGCAACCACGTGCCGGTGATGGCCCACCTGCGCCACCTGGTGGTGGCCGAGGCGGGCAGCCGGGTCACCCTCCTGGCCCGCCAGGCCTCCTTGGGAGACGGGGTCCATTTCGTCGACACCCTGACCGAAGTCGCCGTGGGGGAAGGGGCCGCCGTGGACTACCTCAAGCTCCAGGAGGAAAGCCCGCGGGCCTATCCCCTCGCCCAACTGCGGGCCCGGGTGGAAAAGGACGGGCGTTTCAGCTCCCGCATCTTCTCCTTCGGCGGCCAGCTCGCCCGGGAGGATGTCCATGTGGAACTGGCCGGAAGCGGCGCCTCCTGCCAACTGGACGGCCTGTACCTGGCGGACGGCCACCAGCACACCGATACCCACACCCGCATCGACCACCGGGTTCCGGCCACCTCCAGCCGGCAGACGTACAAGGGCATCGTCGCCGGCCGCGCCCGGGCGGTGTTCAAGGGACGGGTGCTGGTGGAGCGGGACGCCCAGCAGGCCGACGCCCGCCAGGCCAACCATAATTTATTGCTGTCCCCGGAAGCGGAAATCGACACCACGCCCCAGCTGGAAATCTACGCCGACGACGTGAAGTGCAGCCACGGCGCCACCGTGGGCCAGCTGGACGAGAAGCAGGTGTTCTACCTGCGCTCCCGGGGCCTGGATGACGCCGCCGCCCGGGCCGCCCTTACCTACGCCTTCGCCGCCGGCGCCATGGAGGGCGCCATCCCCTGCGTGCGGGAGGCCGTCGCCGCCACCCTGCTGGAGCGCCTCCCCGGTGGCGAACTGGCGCGGGAGTTCTTCCATGAATTTTGACCCGGCGGCCCTGCGCAGCGAGTTCCCCATCCTGTCCCGGCCGGTGCGGGGCAAGCCCCTGGTTTACCTGGACAATGCCGCCACCACCCAGAAGCCCCGGCGGGTGATCGAGACCCTGGAGCGCTATTACGCCGAATCCAACGCCAACGTCCACCGGGGGGTGCATTTCCTCAGCGAGCGGGCCACCGCCGCCTACGAGGGGGCGAGGGAAACCGTCCGCCGCTTTCTCAACGCCAAGGAAGCGCGGGAAATCGTGTTCGTTAGGGGCACCACCGAGGCCATCAACCTGGTGGCCGCCGGGTTCGGCCGCTCCCGCCTCCAGCCCGGTGACGAGGTAGTGATCACCGCCCTGGAGCACCATTCCAACATCGTCCCCTGGCAGCTGGCCTGCGAGCAAAGCGGCGCCGTGCTGAAAGTGGCCCCCATCGACGACGCCGGCCAGGTGATCCTGGAGGAATACCGCCTCCTGCTTACCGAGCGCACCCGCATCGTGGCCCTGGCCCACGTCTCCAACGCCCTGGGGACGGTGAACCCGGCGCGGGAAATGATCGCCCTGGCCCATGCCGCCGGCGCCCCGGTGCTGGTGGACGGCGCCCAGGCCGTGGCCCATCACCGGGTGGACGTGCAGGCCCTGGACTGCGACTTCTACGCCTTCTCCGGCCACAAGGTCTACGGCCCCACCGGCATCGGCGCCCTCTACGGCAAGGCGCAGTGGCTGGAAGCCCTGCCCCCCTACCAGGGCGGCGGGGAAATGATCCGCCAGGTGACCTTCGAAAAGACCACCTACGCCGATATCCCGCAAAAATTCGAAGCCGGCACCCCTAACATCGCCGGCGCAATAGGATTGGCTTCCGCCCTGGATTTTCTCGCCGAAACCGGCCTCGACGCCGTGGCCGCCCACGAACACGACCTGCTGGTCTACGCCACCGCCATGGCGAGCGAAATCCCCGGCCTGCGCATCGTCGGCAATGCCCAGGAGAAGTCCGGCATCCTCAGCTTCGTCCTGGAGGGCGTCCATCCCCACGATATCGCCACCGTCCTGGACCGGGAAGGGGTCGCCATCCGCGCCGGCCACCACTGCGCCATGCCGGTGATGGCACGCTACGGCCTGGCGGCCACCGCCCGGGCTTCCTTCGCCCTGTACAACACGCGGCAGGAGATCGACGCCCTGGCCGCCGCCCTGCGCAAGACCCGGGAGCTGTTCCATGGATGAGCTAAGGGACCTCTACCAGGACGTGATCCTGGACCACAACCGCCGCCCCCGGAACCGGGGCCGGCTGGCGCACCCCACCGCCACCCTGGAGGGCTTCAATCCCCTGTGCGGCGACCGGCTGACCCTGGACCTGGAGGTGGACGGCGGCGTCATCCGCGACGCGGCCTTCGACGGCGAAGGCTGCGCCATTTCCACCGCCTCCGCCTCCCTCATGACCGAAGCGGTGAAGGGCCTGACGGTGGATCAGGCGGAACGGCTGTTCGACGACGTCCACGCCATGCTCATCGGTGGCGGAGAACCCGAAAAGGTCGGCAAGCTGGCGGTGCTGGGGGGGGTGAAGGATTTCCCCACCCGAGTGAAATGCGCCACCCTGGCCTGGCACACCCTCCACGGCGCCTTGCAGCACCGCCACGACATGGTTTCCACCGAGGAAGAAACGCCATGACCAAACCCACGGTGGAAGAACTGAAGGAGCAAATCGTCGCGGCCCTGCGCGCCGTCTACGACCCGGAAATCCCGGTCAACATCTACGACCTCGGCCTGATCTACCGCCTGGCGGTGGACGACGACGGCAAAGTGGAGATCGACATGACCCTCACCGCCCCCCACTGCCCGGTGGCCGAAAGCTTTCCCGAACAGGTGGAGACCATGGTGCGTCTGGTCCCCGGCGTGACGGAAGTCCGGCTGGAACTGGTGTGGGACCCGCCCTGGACCCCGGAGCGCATGAGCGAAGTGGCGCGGGTGGAGCTGAACTGGTATTGAGGAGGCGGCCGTGTCCGACTGGATAAGCGTAGCCCCCGAGAATGAACTGCCCCCCGGCACCCGCCGGGTGGTGGAAGTGGACGGCGTGGCGGTGGCGGTGTTCAACCTGGACGGCCGCTTCTACGCCATCGAGGACATATGCACCCACGACGGCGGCGAATTGGCGAGCGGTTCCTGGGAAGGCGAGGCCATCGTCTGCCCCCGCCACGGCGCCCGGTTCAGCGTCAAGACCGGGGAGGTGCTGGCACCGCCGGCCTACGAGGCGGTGGCGGTGATGGCGGTGCGGGTGGCGGACGGCTGGGTCCAGGTGCGGGACGAGCGCTGGATCGAGTAGGGGACGGGGTCACCCCCGTCGCCCTCTCACACCACCGGACGTGCGGTTCCGCATCCGGCGGTTCATTGAACCCAGATTATCCATTAGGACGCGAGATGATGGCGAGGTGGGTTGCGAGACAGTTTCGTTGCTTGCGAGGAGTTCATGGTTATTCCATGGACGACGAACAAGCGGCAAAAATGGCCGCAAACCGGCCGCCAGCGCTCGCGTAGGCGCGAAGCGCCGCCTAATGGATAATCTGGGTTCAATCCAGATTATCCATTAGGACGCGAGATGATGGCGAGGTGGGTTGCGAGACAGTTTCGTTGCTTGCGAGGAGTCCATGGTTATTCCATGGACGACGAACAAGCGGCGAAAATGGCCGCAAACCGGCCGCCAGCGCTACCGTAGGCGCGAAGCGCCGCCTAATGGATAATCTGGGTT
>DDYH01000005.1 GCA_002347615.1 Gallionellaceae bacterium UBA2239
TTCTTGAACCGCAGAGGACACGGAGGACGCAGAGGAAAGTCTTGGACAGGATGAACAGGATTGGCAGGATTAAACCCAGATTATCCATTAGGCGGCGCTTCGCGCCTACGCGAGCGCTGGCGGCCGGTTTGCGGCCATTTTCGCCGCTTGTTCGTCGTCCATGGAATAACCATGGACTCCTCGCAAGCAACGAAACTGTCTCGCAACCCACCTCGCCATCATCTCGCGTCCTAATGGACAATCTGGGTTAAAGGAAGTCTATTTTTCGTCCCGCCAGGCCCGGAGCACGGCGAACACCTCCACCGGCCCGGACAGGGGGTGGCCGGCATGTCCGGAGGCGGATCGGATCACGTCCGGGGCGTCGAAACGCAGGAAAGGATTGGTGGCTTTTTCCTGGGCCAGGGTCGATGGGAGGGTGGGGAGTCCCTTCGCCCGCAGGGCGGCGGCCTCCTCGCCCCGGTGTCCCAGAGCGGCGTTGCCGGGATCGGCTTTCTTGGCGAAGGGGAGGTTTTCCAGGGTGTATTCGTGGGCGCAGCAGATCAGGGTGCCGTCGGGCAGGGCGCGGATCTTGTTCATGGAGCCCACCGCCTGCTCCGCCGTGCCTTCGAACAGCCGCCCGCAGCCGAGACTGAACAGGGTGTCGCCGCAAAACAGCGCTCCCGCCAGGACATAGCCCACATGGTCCCGGGTGTGGCCGGGGAAATCCAGCACGGCGAATTCGGCTCCCAGCTCGGGAACGGCGATCGTCTCGCCTTCGCGGACCGGTCGGGATACCGCCGCCAGGGGTCCCCGCGCCGGTCCGTAGACCGGGACTTGCCGGGCCTGCAACAGCTCGGCGATGCCGTCGGTGTGGTCCCAGTGGTGGTGGGTGACCAGGATGGCGGCCAGCTCCAGCCCTTCCTTCTCCAGGTATTCCCGCACCGGTGCCGCTTCCCCCGGGTCCACGGCGACGGCAAAGGGGCCGTGGCGGACCAGCCAGATGTAATTGTCTTCGAGAGCGGGAAGGGGAAGGATGGCGGGCATGGTCGAGTCCGTGAAATAACTATCCGAACAGCGGATGTCGCGGCGGACACAAAGGAAAAAACCGGACAGGATAAACAGGATTGGCAGGATTTACAGGATAAAGCCGTCATCTTGTCAATCCCGGGAATCGTGTAAATCCTGTCCCGTTTTTTGTCGCTCCGCGTCCTCCGAGGTGAAATTTGTTTCTAGGCTGAAATAGGGCCTAAGTTCATTTAAACTACCCGCCATGTCAATAGCCGGCTTCGACGACTGGATCGCCTCCCCCCTCGGACGCTACCTGCTGGAGCGGGAGCGGCAGCGCTTCGACCGGATGGTGGCCGACGTTTTCGGCTTCAACGCCGTGCAGCTGGGGTTCGAGGGCTTCGATCTGCTGCAGGCGAACCGCATTCCCTTCCGTTTCGTCGCCGGCCGGGAGCCGGGGGCCGGCCTGATCGCCGATTTCGAGCGCCTGCCCCTGGCGGGCCACAGCATGGATCTGGTGCTGATGCCCCACGTGCTGGAGTTCAGCGCCAATCCCCACCAGGTGCTGCGGGAGGCGGAGCGGGTACTGATTCCCGAGGGCCAGGTGATCGTCAGCGGCTTCAATCCCTGGAGCCTGTGGGGACTCGGCCGCTACCTGCCCCACCGCCGGGACGGCTATCCCTGGGAAGGTCGCTTCATTTCCCTGCCCCGGCTGAAGGACTGGTTCGCCTTGCTGGGCTTCGAAATCGTCGCCGGCTCCTTCTGCAGCTATGCCCCCCCGGTGGACAAGGACCGCTGGCTGGAGCGCTCCCGCTTCCTGGAAAAAGCCGGCGACCGCTGGTGGCCGGTGGCGGGCGGGGTGTACATCATCCAGGCGAAGAAGCGGGTTCACGGCATGCGGCTGATCACCCCCGCCTGGGGGGAGGTCGTTCCCCCGCGCAAGGCTTTGGCGCCGGCGGCGCAGAAATCAAGGATGAAGGATGAAGGATGAAGGCATAAGGATGAAGGATGAAGGGAAGGTGGTGGATATCTACACCGACGGCGCCTGCAAGGGCAATCCCGGCCCCGGTGGCTGGGGGGCATTGCTGGTGTACGACGGGCGGGAGAAGGAGTTGTTCGGCGGCGAGCGGGAAACCACCAACAACCGCATGGAATTGACGGCGGTGATCCGTGCCCTGGAAACCCTGACCCGGCCCTGCCGGGTACGGCTGCACACCGATTCCAAATATGTGCAGCAGGGCATCAGCGAGTGGATCCACGGCTGGAAGCGCAACGGCTGGCGCACTTCCAACAAGCAGCCGGTGAAGAACGCCGACCTGTGGCGGCTGCTGGACGAGCAGGCGACCAAGCACGCGGTCGAGTGGCTGTGGGTCAAGGGCCACGCCGGCCACCCGGAGAACGAGCGGGCGGATGCCCTGGCCAACCGGGGCGCGGCGGCGGTGTAGAAGCTATTAACCGCAAAGACGCAAAGGCGCAGNNCTGCGCCTTTGCGTCTTTGCGGTTCGCGGGCTTTGATAGGGCGTATGTGGTTTTACGTATTTTGCCTGGGGAGGCGTTAGGGAATAATGAGACAGATCGTACTGGATACCGAAACCACCGGCCTGGAATGGAAGGCCGGCCATCGCGTGATTGAGATCGCGGGGGTGGAAATGGTCGACCGCCGGTTAACCGGCAACCATTTCCACCATTACCTCAACCCCGACCGGGAAATCGACGCCGGCGCCCAGGAAGTGCACGGCATCAGCCTGGAGTTTCTGCAGGACAAGCCCCGCTTCGCCGATATCGTGGATGAATTTCTCGACTATGTCAGCGGGGCCGAGCTGGTGATCCACAACGCGCCCTTCGACGTGGGGTTTCTCAATCATGAGCTGGGCCTGCTGGGGCGGGAGCCGATCGAAAAGACCTGCTCCGGGGTGGTCGACACCCTGAAGCAGGCCAAGGAGCTGCACCCGGGCAAGCGCAACAGCCTGGACGTCCTGTGCGAGCGCTACGCCGTGGACAACTCGGGGCGCACCCTGCACGGCGCCCTGCTGGACTCGGAGCTGTTGGCGGAAGTCTACCTGGCCATGACCCGGGGCCAGGAAAGCCTGGCCATCGACATGGGCCACGAGGCCGCCGCAGCCCTGGCGTTCGAAAGCGGGGAGAGGCCGAAACTGAAGGTGGTGGCCGCCACGGAGGACGAATTGGCGGAGCATCAGAAACAATTAGAAGAAATCGACAAAGCAAGCCAGGGAGAGTGTCTGTGGAAAAAGCTGACCGTTACCGCAGCGGCAGCGTCCTAGCCCTCCTGCTGGCGGGCTTGGGCGCTGGCCCGGCCCAGGGGGGGTGAGATGCTGTCCGAGAACGCTTACTTGGGGGAGATGCCCGTCGTGCTGACGGTGTCCCGCCTTGCCCTGCGCCTGGACGAGGCCCCGGCGGCGGTGACGGTGATCGACCGCCAGATGATCCGGGATTCCGGCGCCTGGGACTTGGCGGAGGTGCTCCGCCTGGTGCCGGGGATGGTGGTGGCCTACCACCCCACCCGGGCCTCCGCCATGGACAGCACCGTGAGCTATCACGGCTTGTCCGATCCCCCCGCCCGCTACGTGCAGGTGCGGGTGGACGGCCGGTCCGTCTATTCGCCCCTCTACGGCGGGGTGCTGTGGAGCGACATTCCGCTGGCCCCGGGGGATGTCGAGCGCATCGAAGTGACCCGCGGCCCGAATGCGGCGAGCTACGGCGCCAACTCCTTCATGGGGGTGATCAACATCATCACCCGCCCAGCGGCCGGCAGCCAGGGCGCCATGGTTTCCCTGTCCACCGGCCGCCATCGGGAGGAGGTGGTGGCCCGTTACGGCAGGCGCAGCGGCGACCTGAACTATCGAATGACCGCCGGTTTCCGCAACGACCAGGGCGAAGACCAGATCATGGGGCAGCCCTTGTCCACGGCTGATCGCTGGGACTGGAACAAGTTCGATGGCCGCAAGGGCCGCCTCTTCACCCTGCGCGCCGACTACCAGGTGAATGCCGCCAACGAACTGGGGTTCCAGTTCGGCTGCAACGGCGGCAGCCGCCAGGAAGGGGATGCGGGGGAGGTCTACCCGTTCTGGCGGACCACCGGCAACCGTTTCGCCTGGCTCAACTGGCGGCGCTCCCTGGACGACGGGGGCGAGCTGTCGGCCCACTATTACCACGGCTACGAGAGCAGCTACGGCACCTATACGGACAACACCGGCAGCACCAACACCCAGAGCGCCCGCCTGGTGTGGGGGGGCAGCGTGCGCTACGACAAGGGCTACGCGCCGGGTTTTCATCACCCCGATTTTCCGCAAAGCATCGCGTTCGACAAGTTCAAGACCCAGACCTTCCACACGACAACGAGCCCCCCGGCCGCAGCGCCTGGGTCAACCTGAAGCTGGAGTACTGAGCCGCCGTGGTGCAATGGCCCTGGAACAAAATCCGGTCGAAGCTTCTCGCAGCAGGGCGTAACCGCCTCTGGGCGGCGGTGCTTTGCGCCGCATTCGTCCTGCCGGTCCAGGCCATCGATGGCGTCACCCTGGTCCTGAGCGAGGAAGGCCAGGCTTATGCCGATCTGGCGGAAAAGGTGCGCCAGGCGGTGGCCCAGCGCCCCGGCAGCCGGCTTCCGGTGTCCACCCTCAGCCTGGCGGCGTTTCGGGATCGGCAGGAGGAGATTTCCCGCTCCGGCGCCCTGGTCCTGGTGGTGGCGGTGGGCCTGTCCGCCACCCAGGCGGCGGCTTCCCTCGATTCCCGGGTGCCGGTGCTGTCGGTGCTGGTGCCGCGAAGCGCCTTCGAGCGCGTTGCCCGGGAGCGGGGCCGCCAGGCCGATTCCCGCGGTTTCTCCGCCATCTACCTGGACCAGCCCTTTTCCCGCCAGCTCAGCCTGGTGCGCCATGCCCTGCCGGAACGCACCCGGCTCGGCCTCCTGGCGGGCCCGGTGGCCGCCGAGCAGCTGCCCCTGCTCCAGGCGGCGGCCCGGGGCACCGGCTTCAAGCTCGGGGTGGAGAAGGTGGCCCGGGAGGACGAGATCATCCCCGCCCTCAACCGCCTGCTGCGTGACAGCGAAGCCCTGCTGTTCATCGTTCCCGATCCCCTGGTGTACAATCGCCGCACCATCCAGAGCATTCTGCTCACGACCTACCGCTACCAGGTGCCGGTGGTGGGTTTCTCCCAGTCCTATGTCCGGGCGGGCGCCCTGACGGCGGTGTACAGCGCCCCGGTGCAGATCGGGCAGCAGGTGGCGGAAATCGCCCTCGCCCTGGAGGGGGACAAGGGCCGCGGCCTGCCGCCGCCCCAGTATCCGAAATACTTTTCCGTCGCCGTCAACCACCAGGTGGCGCGCTCCATGGGAATCGAGATCGACAACGAGGCCGTCCTCTACGACAAAGTCCGGCGCAGCGGGGAGCAGGAGCCATGAGGCGCTGGGGCATCAAGCGGCGGGTGATGTTCCTGGCCATCGTGCCGGCGGCCATGATCGCCGCCCTGCTGGCCATGAGCTTCATCACCGACGGCATCCAGGGGCTGGACACCGCCCTGCGGGAGCGGGGCATGGCCATCGCGCGCCAGCTGGCGCCGGCCAGCGAGTACGGGGTGTTCTCCGGCAACCGGGAGATTCTCCAGGCCCTGGCCCAGTCCACCATGCGGGAGAGCGACGTGAAATCGGTGGTGGTCACCGACAGCCGGGGCAAGGTGCTGGCGGTGAGCGGCCGGCCCGGCATGCCGGTGGCGGTGATGGCGCCCACGGGGGAGCAGGCGCGGGTGATCGACGGCGCGGCGGGGTCCCTGGTGTTCACCGTGCCGATCTATCAGAGCGAAGTGGAAATCGACGATTTCGAGCTGGCGGCCTTCGGCGAATCCGCCGACGGGGTGGGGCGCAAGACCCTGGGGCGGGTGAGCGTGGAATTGTCCACCGCCGCCACCGCCACGCGCCAGAAACGGCTGGTGGCGGGCAGCCTGTTGATCACCCTGCTCGGCCTCGCCCTGAGCGCCCTCCTCGCCCTGCGCCTGAGCCGCGGCGTGACCCGTCCCATCCTGCGCCTGGCGGAGGCGGTGCGCCACCTGGCGGAAGGCCGGCTGGACACCCGGGTGGCGGCGGATTCCCCGGGGGAGATCGGCGAACTGGAAGAGGGGGTCAACATCATGGCCGCCAACCTGAAGGCGGCCCAGGAGAACCTCCAGGAGCGGATCGACGAGGCCACCGCGTTGCTCTCCCATCAGGCGAGCCACGACGCCCTCACCGGCCTGGTCAACCGCCGGGAATTCGAACAGCGCCTGGAGCGGGCCCTGCACCACGTCCGGGAACTGGGGCAGCAGCACGTCATGTGCTACCTGGACCTGGACCAGTTCAAGATCGTCAACGACACCTGTGGCCACGTGGCGGGGGACGAACTGCTGCGCCAGCTCACCTTCCTGCTGCGCAAGCGCCTGCGGGAGCGGGACACCCTGGCCCGCCTGGGGGGCGACGAGTTCGGCCTGCTGCTGGAAAACTGCTCCCTGGAAGATGCCCTGGGGGTGGCGGACGACATCCGCCAGATGGTGGGGGATTTCCGCTTCGCCTGGCAGGACAAGGCCTTCAACGTCGGCGTCAGCATCGGCTTGGTGGCCATCAACGGCCACAGCGGGTCCATCGCCAGCATCCTTTCCGCCGCCGACGCGGCCTGCTACGCGGCCAAGGACAAGGGGCGCAACCGCCTCCACGTCTACCAGGAGTCGGACGCCGATCTGATGCAGCGCCAGGGGGAGATGCAATGGGTGTCCCGCATCACCCGGGCCCTGGAGGAGAAGCGCTTCCTGCTTTACCGTCAGCCCATCGTTTCCCTGGATGGGTCGGGGGGGCGGTGGTACGAGATGCTGGTGCGCATGAGGGGCGAAACCGGCGAGATCGTGCCCCCCATGGCCTTCATCCCCGCCGCCGAGCGCTACAATCTGATGCCCGCCCTCGACCGCTGGGTGATCGATGCGGCCCTGGCCGCCTGTAGCCGCTGGGAGCGCGACGGTGTGGATTCCTGCGCCATCAACCTGTCCGGCGCCTCCCTGGGGGATCCGGAACTGGTGGAATTCATCCGGGAACGCTTCCGCGTCCACGGCGTCGCTCCCCGGCGGGTCTGCTTCGAAATCACCGAAACCGCCGCCATCGCCAAGCTGGTGGATTCCCTGCCCTTGCTGAACGAGCTGAAGAAAATGGGCTGCCGCCTGTCCCTGGACGATTTCGGCAGCGGCATGTCGTCCTTCGCTTACCTCAAGGGCCTGCCGGTGGATTACCTGAAGATCGACGGCTCGTTCGTCAAGGACCTGGTCACCGACCCCCTGGACTTTATCATGGTGCAGTCGATCCACAACATCGCCACCGCCATGGGCATCCACACCGTGGCCGAGTTCGTGGAGAGCGAGGAAATCTTCCTCAAGCTCAAGGAAATCGGCGTCCATTACGCCCAGGGCTACTGGCTGGGCATGCCGGAGCCCCTGGAGGGCATGGGTTTCAGCCACGAATGAACACTAATTCAGTGAGGTAAACCCCCGGCTCTGCCGGGGGACTCTGAAGGGTTTGACCTATGCGGCGGTCGTCTTGGTTGATGAGAGCGTGCCGCCGCCTTTCTCCCTCCCCCTTGACGGGGGAGCGTGTTGTCGCCTTTCTCCCTCCCCCTTGATGGGGGAGGGCAGGGGTGGGGGTGAGATGCTGGAGGTGGGCACGTTGCCGCGTATCACCCCCATCCCAAGCTTCCCCTCCCGCCGCGGTCGCCGCGAAGCGGCGGGAACCCGGCGAGGACGCCCTTCAGGGTGCCGGGGAGGGGTGTTACCGAGCCGTCCTGGGCGGCTCATGGTTTTATCGGCGCCTTTGAGGCGCTCACCCAATAAGCCACCGGCTTTGCCGGTGGTAATTTAACTAACACGGATTAAATCCAGATTATCCATTAGGCGGCGCTTCGCGCCTACGCGAGCGCTGGCGGGCGGTTTGCGGCCATTTTTGCCGCTTGTTCGTCGTCCATGGAATAACCATGAACTCCTCGCAAG
>DDYH01000012.1 GCA_002347615.1 Gallionellaceae bacterium UBA2239
CCTCGCCCTCGGCGAGTGGGAGGATACCTTTTCCGACTGGATTTTCCGCGGCGACCGGCCGGTGCTGCTCCATGCCACCATCTTCTTCGATTTCCGTCCCCTTTACGGCCGCGCGGACTTGGCCCACGACCTGCGCGCCTGGCTCCAGGCCAAGATCAAGGAGAGCCGGCCTTTCCTCAAGCTGATGGCGGAAAACGCCCTGGGCAACCGGCCCCCCTTGGGCATGGTGCGGGACTTTGCGGTGGGGGAGGATCACACCCTGGACCTGAAGCTCAACGGCATCACCCCCTTCGTCGACGCCGCGCGGATTTTCGGCCTCTACGCCGGCATCGGCGAGGCCAGCACCATCCGCCGCCTGCGCGCGGCGGGGGAGCTGTGGCGCCTGAGCCCGGTGGAAGTGGGGGGGTGGGTGGAGGCCTTCCTGTTCATCCAGCTCCTGCGCCTGCGTTTACAGCATGAACAGGCCCAGGCCGGCCGCACGCTGTCCAACAAGGTGGACCCGGATACCCTCAACGACCTGGACCGGCGGATTCTGAAAGAGGCCTTCCGCCAGGGAAGGAAGGTGCAGGCGCTGCTGGAGAAGTATTTCCAGTTCTAAGCTTGGCGGGTTACGGCGTTTTGCGCCTAACCCGCCCTCGCGCGTCCCTAGAACGAGTGATGGTGGGGAAAGCGGAGGGTCACTTTCAGCCCGTGGCCTTCGGCGCCCTCCCCCAGTTCCACCCTTGCGTGGTGCAGTTCCGCCACGTCCCTGACGATGGACAGCCCCAGTCCGCTGCCTTTTTCGCCGCTGCCCAGGATGCGGTAGAAGCGTTCGAACACCTGGTTCCGCAGGTCGGGGGGGATGCCGGGGCCATTGTCCTCGATGCGCAGCACCCCGCCGCCGCTGTCGTAGCCCACGCTTACCGTCACCCGCCCCCCGGGCTGGGTGTAACGGATGGCGTTGTCCAGCAGGTTGTTGAGCATTTCCGTCAGGCCCAGGGGGTCGCCTTTCACCGGCACCGCCTGCGGATAGCCTTCGAAGCCCAGGTCGATGTCCTTGCGCAGGGCTTCCGGCACCCAGTTCATGGCGGCATCCTGGGCCAGCCTGCCCAGTTCGAGGATGTCCAGGGAGCTGTAGAGGTGGCCGCCGGGCTCGTTGCGGGCCAGGGCCAGGAGCTGATTCACCAGGTGGTTGCAGCGCTCGGCGCTGGCGTGGATTTTACGCAGGGCGGCCTGCATCTTGTCCGGGTCGGTTTCCCGCAGGCCGAGTTCGGACTGGGTTTTCAGGCCGGCGAAGGGGGTGCGCAGCTGGTGGGCGGCATCGGCGACGAAGCGCTTCTGGGAATCCAGCACCTGGCTCAGGCGCTGCAACAGCTGGTTGAAGGCGTGGATCAGGGGGCGCACCTCGTCCGGGGCCTGGCTTTCGTTCAGCAGGCGCAGGTCGGTGCGGGAGCGCTCCGCCACCTCCTGGCGCAGATGCTCCAGGGGCGCCAGCCCCCGCTTCAGGGCGTACCATACCGCCGCCCCCGCCATCAGGATCAGGAGCAGCTGGGGGATCACGATGTTGGCCAGGATGCCGCGGATCAGCGCCTGCCGCTTGTCCACCCGCTCTCCCAGCTGCAATCGCAGGGCCCGGCCGTCCTCCGCCGGAAAGCGCAGGATCACCATGCGGATCTTGATGCCGCGGAATTCGGCGTCGGTGAACACCGGCACGGTCTTGCGCAGCTGAAAGTCCGGTGGCCGGGGCAGCGCGACGCTGCCGGCCAGGAAGCGGTCGGCGCTATCGTAGACGCTGTAGAACTCCTCCTCCTTGGGGGGCGGCTTTCCCTCGCCTCCTGCCGGCATCAGCTGCACCGCCAAGGTTTGCGCCCGTTCCAGCAGCGCCTGGTCGTAGGGCCGGTTGGCGTACTTGAGGGTGGCCACATAGCCGGTGGCGGTACTGAACACCCACAGCACGAACAAGGGCGTGAACAGCCAGTTCATGAGGTGGGTGCGGAGGGAGAGGATGTCGTTGGTCATGGCGGTGCCCCGGGGCTGGTAGCTCGTAGCGGGTAGCTGCAAAGGAAGGGCTTTTGCTACGAGCTACACGCTACCGCCTACGGGCTGATCTTGTCCATCAGATACCCCAGTCCCCGGATGGCCCGGATGGTGATGCCGGCGGGCTCGATCTTCTTGCGCACCCGGTGGATGTAGACCTCGATGGCGTTGCTGCTGGCTTCCTCGGAGAAGCTGTAGAGGTGCTCCAGCATCTGGTCCTTGCTCACCACCCGGCCGGCGCGGGAGAGCAGGATTTCCAGCACCCCCAGCTCCCGGGAGGAAAGGGCCAGAGGTTCACCGTGGAGGGTGACGCGGCGGCCGATGGTGTCGAAGGCCAGGTCGCCGAATATCAGGGCCGGGCTGTAGCCGCTTTGCCCCCGGCGCAGCAGGGCCCGCACCCGGGCTTCCAGTTCCGGCAGGTTGAAGGGCTTGGTCATGTAGTCGTCGGCTCCCAGGTCCAGTCCCTTCACCCGGTCCTCCAGGGTATCCCGGGCGGTGAGGACCAGGACCGGCACGCTCTTGTGGCCGGCCCGCAGCTGCTTCAGCACGGAAAACCCGTCCAGCTTGGGCAGTCCCAGGTCCAGGACCGCCAGGTCGAAAACTTCCTGTTGCAGCAGCCGGGCCGCGTCCTTGCCGTTGTTGACCCAGTCCACGGCGTAGCCGGCCTGGGTCATGGACGCCTGCAGGCCGTCGGCCAGCACTTCGTCGTCCTCGATGATCAGAATCCGCATGGAAAAACCCTACTTGGAGAAGCTGTAAGTTTCGCGTAAGTTTGGAGGGGTACTGTGAAGCCATGCCCGAGGATACGGGCGGTTAGAATCCGTCTCGGAGAATCCTGAGACGGGTTCTAGGGTACTGGCGTGAGCCATTTTAGTCTGAGGAAAACAAATGTCAAAACCGCAAATGAATTGGGCCGCCATCGACGCGGATCCCCGGTTTCAGGCGTTGCACCGGAAGAAGACCACCTTCCTGTGGAGCCTGATGATCATTTCCGTGATCTATTACTTCCTGCTGCCCATCGGCGCCGCTTATTACCAGGATCTGTTCAAGATCAAGGTGTGGGGCCCGATCAACGTGGGCATTCTGTTCGCTCTGTCCGAGTTCATTGTGGCTTGGACCATCGCGGGCGTATACGCCAAGCGCGCCAACCGCGAATTCGACGCCATGGCGGCCGAAATCGTCGGCGACGCCCATAAGATCGGAGGCTAAGCAATGAGCGCACTGATTAAGAAATACTGGCCTGCCGGCCTGGGCCTGCTGGCCCTGATCGCCAGCACCGCCGCCTTTGCCGGCGAGGGTGCGGTGGACGACAAGTTCAAGTGGATGACCTTCGCCGTGTTCGGCGCCATCATCGCCGTTACCATGTACATCACCTTCTGGGCGGCGAAGCAGACCCACAGCACCTCCGAGTTCTATGCTGCGGGCCGTTCCGTCTCCGGCGTGCAGAACGGCTGGGCGATTGCGGGTGACTACCTGTCCGCCGCATCCTTCCTGGGTATCGCCGGCCTGATCTCCCTCTACGGCTACGACGGCTTCATGTACTCCGTGGGCTGGCTGGTGGCCTACATCACCGTGCTGCTGGTGATCGCCGAGCCCTGCCGCAACATCGGCAAGTACACCCTGGGCGACATCCTGGCCTTCCGCAACGATCCCAAGAAGACCAAGACCGTGGCGGCCATTTCCACCATCACCGTGTCGATTTTCTACCTCACCGCCCAGATGGTGGGCGGCGGCGTGCTGATCAAGACCCTGATCGGCATCGACTATGAGATTTCGGTGATCGGCGTGGGTATCCTGATGCTGGCCTACGTGGTGTTCGGCGGCATGAAGGCCACCACCTGGGTGCAGATCGTCAAGGCCGTCCTGCTGGTGGCCGCTTCCATCATCCTGGTGGTGCTGGTTTGGGCGCCCTACGGCTTCTCCCTCCCCGGCTTCCTCGACGCCGTGACCAAGGACCCCAAGGTCCAGGCCCAGGTGGCCAAGCTGCTGGGCAACGCCGCCGCCAACATGACCCCCGAGGAACTCGGCCAGCGCTTCCTGGAGCCCGGCCTGTTCCTGAAGAACCCCTTCGACCAGATTTCCCTGGGCATGGCCCTGGTGTTCGGTACCGCCGGCATGCCCCACATCCTGATGCGCTTCTTCACCGTGCCCACGGCTCAGGACGCCCGCAAGTCCGTGATCTGGGCCATGGCCATCATCGGCGGCTTCTACGTCCTGACCCTGTTCCTGGGCATGGGCGCCGCCATCAACGTGGGTTCCGCCAAGATCTCCGGCATCGACGCCGGCGGCAACATGGCGGCTCCCCTGCTGGCCCAGTTCGCCGGCGGTGGTGCCGAGTCCTACCTGGGTAACTTCATGCTGGCCTTCGTGGCGGCGGTGGCCTTCGCCACCATCGTGGCGGTGGTGGCCGGCCTGGTGCTGGCTTCCGCCTCCGCCATGGCCCACGACATCTACGTCGGCGTGATCAAGGGCGACCATGCCACTCCCGAAGAGCAGGTGAAAGCGGCCCGCATTTCCTCCATCATCGTCGGTATCGTCGCCATCACCGTGGGCATCCTGGCCAAGGGCCAGAACGTGGCCCACCTGGTGGCCATGGCCTTCGCGGTGGCCGCTTCCGGCAACCTGCCGGCGGTGTTCCTCACCCTGTACTGGAAGAAGTGCAACACCACCGGCATCGTGGCCGGCATGCTGGTGGGCTCCTTCACCGCCATCGCGCTGGTGATGATCTCCCCCAACATGACCTATCCCAAGGCCAAGATCGCCGCGGCTAAGAAGGTGCTGGAAGGCGAAGCCGCTCAGCCGGCCAAGCCCGCCGTAGCAGCTGAAGGCGGCTTCGTTTGCGAACTGTTCGCGGTATCCGGCTGCAAGAAGGCCGAGCCCGCCAAGCCCGAGCAGGCTGCCAAGCCCGGCGCGCCGGAGAAGCTGGCCAAGCTGCAGGAAAAGCTGCCCACCCTCACCGACGCCAAGGACCTGGAAAAGGCGAAGAAGGACATCGCCGGCCTGGAGAAGACGATCGCCAAGGCTCAGGACGACCTGAAGAAGTTCGAAGGCCAGACCACCAGCATGGTGGGCCTGGAGAAACCCTTCTTCCTGCTCAAGAACCCGGGCCTGATCTCCATCCCTCTGGGCTTCCTGGTGGTGATCCTCGGTTCCCTGCTGACCCGCGACAAGCGTTCGGAAGAACTGTGGGACGAACTCTACGTGCGCCAGAACACCGGCATCCACGCCGAAGGAGCCACGGCCCACTAAACGGTACGGCGCGGGCGTTTCGCCCGCGCCAACCGAAGACAATAAGACAGGAAGACACACTGAATAAAAGCCATAACATCCTCCCAAAACTCCCGCCCCGACAGCCGTCGGGGCGGCTTTCTTTTTTATCGCCGGGGTTTTGCGAGGGCGCTATGATCAAATCACCTTTCATCCCAGATTATCCATTAGGACGCGAGATGATGGCGAGGTGGGTTGCGAGACAGTTTCGTTGCTTGCGAGGAGTTCATGGTTATTCCATGGACGACGAACAAGCGGCAAAAATGGCCGCAAACCGGCCGCCAGCGCTCGCGTAGGCGCGAAGCGCCGCCTAATGGATAATCTGGGTTCATGGAGCCGGAATGAACGAGCGACGTCCACCGCCTTCGTTGGTTTATGCCACCATCGACCACCTCACGCGCCACGCGCCGTTCGA
>DDYH01000069.1 GCA_002347615.1 Gallionellaceae bacterium UBA2239
ACCCCGCCTCCTACCCGATTGGCGCAGGCGACCTCGCCTGCCTCTCAAACTGAATGCAGGCGGATCGCCTGCGCTTATCTACAGCACCTTGCCCTGTTTTTGCTGCCGCCGGTGCCACTGGTGCAGCACGTGGAGGCGCCACGGCAACTGCACCAGGAAATAGCCGCACAGGGCGAATAGCGAGCCCTCCAGCACGACACCGGCGAGAAGGGTTTTCCCCAGCCCCGCCAGCCAGCGGAAGAATTCCGGCAGGGTTTCCTGCCACGGATGCTGGTGCCAATCGAACTCGGATAACTTCCGCCCGTGGGTGTTGCCGCCGGTCACCAGGGCGCCGATCTTGTAGCCCAGCAGGTAGAGGGGAACGAAGGTGAAGGGATTGGTGTAGAAGGTGGTGAACACCGCCACCGGCAGGTTGACCCGCAACAGAATGGCGGCGATGGCGGCGGAAACGATCTGGAACGGTGCCCGGCAGCAGGCCGGTGAACAGCCCCGCCGCCACGCCACCCGCCACCGAATGCCGGTTGATGCGCCATAGGCTGGGGGTGTGCAGCATCGGCCCCAACGGTCGAAGGAGGCGATGCCGTCGGAGGGCGGCGTGGTCGGGGAGGTATTTCCTGAAGAACTTTCCGGGCATGGTGCCACGCCCCGTCATCGGCCTGGTTTTATGCCATTATATCCAGTACGGGGCAGATTGCCGAAAGTGGCCGAATGACAATAAATTCCAAAAATGACGCGATCCATGGCTAAAACAGTCGCCGACCGTTTGCGGCTGGTGCTGCTGGCGTTGCTGTATTTCGCCGTTGCCAAGCTGGGCCTGCTGTTCTCCCTGGGGGAGAGCAACGTAGCCCTGGTGTGGCCGCCTGCGGGCTTGGCATTGGGAATGCTGCTGCTGTTCGGCATCCGGCTGTGGCCGGCGGTGGCGCTGGGGGCGTTGGCCGCCAATTTTTCCAGCGGGGTTCCTTTCTTGGCGGCCTGCGGCATTGCGGCGGGGAATGCCGCGGGCGCCGTGGCGGGCGCGCTGCTGCTGCGGCGCGTCGGCTTCAGGCCCGGCATGGGGCGGGTGCGGGATATGCTGTTGCTCCTTCTGCCGGGAGCCGTTGCCGGCCCGGTGCTCAACGCCACCGTCGGCGTCACCAGCCTGTTGCTCGCCGGCCTGGTTTCCCAGGAGGCGTTGGTCCGGGCGTGGGGAGCATGGTGGGTCGGGGATGCCCTCGGCATCGTGCTGGTCACGCCCTTTGTCCTTGCCCTGGCGTGCGAGAAGTGGTCCGCCTGGACTCTTCGCCGGACGGCCGAAGGGGCGGCCTTGCTGCTGTTGCTGGGAGCGGCCGCGCTGGCCGTTTTCGGTGCTTTGTCCCCCTTGAGCTTCACCCTCTACACCCTGACTTACGCTTTCTTCCCGTTCATGATTTGGGCCATCTGGCGTTTCGGTCCCCTCGGCGCGGCGACGGCGTCTGTTCTGGTCGCCTTCGCCGCGGCCTGGGGCGCCTCCAACGAACTGGCCGGCGTGTTCCTGGGGGAGAATTTTCATTTTCCCCTGGCTTTCTCCTGGGGGCTGACCGGCATGGGGGCGTGGACCGCCCTGCTGTTTTCCGCCGCCGTGGCCGAACGCCAGCGAGCCGGCGAGGTGCTGCGCGAAAGTCGGGATTATTTGCAGGCCACTTTCGAACAAGTGGCGGTGGGGATTGCCAACGTTTCCCTCGATGGCCACTTCCTCCGTTTCAACCGTCGTTTCTGCGATATCCTCGGCTACCGGGAACATGAAGTTTCGGCGTTGACGGTGGAGGCGGTCACCCATCCGGATGATCGGGAGGCCGCCTTGGGCAATATGGGCGAACTTCTGGCGGGCAAGGCGCCTTCTTTTACCATGGAAAAGCGCAATCTGCGCAAGGATGGGAGCACGGTATGGGTGAACCTGACGGTGACCCTGCTTTACCATCCGGACGGACGCCCAAAGTATTTCGTGTCGGTGATGGAGGACATCAGCGACCGCAAACGGGCCGAATTGCGCCTGCGGGAGAGCGAGGAAAAATACCGGCTGTTGTTCGAATTGCTGCCGGTGGGCGTCGCGTTTTCCGATGTCGAGGGCAAGCTGGTTGAAGCCAACGCCGCCCTGGGGCGGCTGTTGGGCCTTCCCCCCGGAAGGCGGGGGCTGGACATCAAGGAGTGGAAGGTCATTCGGCCGGACGGCGCTCCGATGCGCCCGGATGAATTCGCCGGCATCCGCGCGCTGCGGGAAGGCTTGCGGGTGGAGAACGCGGAAATGGGCGTGCTCAAGCCTTCCGGCGGAGTGGGGTGGTTCAGCGTTTCCGCCGCCCCGGTGCCGCTGGAAAACTACGGCATGGTGGCGGTGTTCAACGACGTCACCGAGCGGCGGCTGATGGAACGGGCCATGGCGGAAAGCGAGGAGCGCTATCGCCGGCTGGTGGAGCAGTCCCCCGACGGCATCCTGATCCACTGCGAGGGGCAGATCGAGTTTGCCAACCCGGCGGCGGTGCGGATGTTGGGGGCTGCCAACGAGGAAGACCTGCTCGGGCGGAAGGTGTTGGATTTCGTCCATGGGGATGACCGGGATGAGGTCGTTCGGCGCCAGCAGTCGATGGCGGTGGGAGGGGAGGTGGCGCTGTTGGAGGAGAAACTGCTGCGGCTGGATGGTTCGTCCTTTTTCGCCGAAGTGGCGGGGGCCGGCTTCCGTTTCAAGGAGCGCACGATGAGCCAGGTGGTGTTCCGCGATGTCACGGACCGCCGCCGTGCCGAGGAGGAACTGAAAAAGCTCAACGAAACCCTGGAGCAGCGGGTGGCGGAGCAGGTGGCCCAGAACCGGGAGAAGGACCATCTGCTGATCCAGCAGTCGCGCCTGGCGGCCATGGGCGAGATGATCGGCAACATCGCCCACCAATGGCGCCAGCCCCTGAATGCCCTCGGCCTTCTGCTCTCCAATATCCAGGATGCCTACGATTTCAAGGAACTGGACCAGAAAACCTTGGATGCCGCCATGGCGGACGGCCGGCGCCTGATTCGCAAGATGTCGGACACCATCGACGATTTCCGGAATTTTTTCCGCCCCAACCGGGAAGCGGTGGAATTCAGCCTCGGGGACGCAGTAGAAAGTGCCATGACGCTGGTGTCGTCAAGCTTCCGGCATCATAATATCCCCGTCAGCTTCGAGGGATCGGAGGAGGTTCGGGTGAACGGCTTTCCCAACGAGTTTTCCCAGGTCTTGCTCAACCTTCTGGTCAACGCCAAGGAAGCCATCCTGGAGCGGGACGGGGAAGGGGGGCGGGTATCCATCCGCATGGAGCGCGACGGGGGTGAGGTGACCGTTTCGGTGGCCGACAACGGCGGCGGTATCCCCGATGGCGTGTTGCCGAAAATTTTCGACCCCTATTTCACGACCAAGGAGAAAGGGACGGGCATCGGGCTCTATATGTCAAAAATGATCGTGGAAAACATGAACGGCTCCCTGACGGCCCATAATCAGGGACCGGGAGCGGAGTTCACCATTCGGCTCCCCGTTGCGGAAACCCTTGCCCAATGAAAATACCATCATGACCGATGAGAACACCGGCCATAAATACGACAGCGAAGCCCTGAAGCGGTTATCCCTGCTCTACGTGGAGGACGATGCCGACATCCGGGAGGAACTGGCCCGCTACCTGCGCCGCCGCGTGGGCACCCTGCGTACCGCCGCCAACGGCCGGGAAGGGCTGGAGGCATTCCGGGAAATGCGCCCCGACGTGGTGATCACCGACATCATGATGCCGGTGATGGACGGCCTGCGCATGGCGGAGGAGATCAAGTCCCTGGACGTGGACACCCCGGTGGTGGTGACCACCGCCTTCAACGAGCACGACCTGCTGCTCAAAGCCATCGACGCCGGCATCGACAAGTACGTCCTCAAGCCCATTGACGTGGAGGCCCTGCTGGCGGCCATCTACAAGTCCGCCCAAGTCGTGTTTCAGAAGCGCGAAATCCAGGCGCGGGATGAGAACCTGCGCCTGGCGGCCAAGGTGTTCGAGGCCTCGTCGGAAGGCATCATGATTACCGATGCCGCCAACGCCATCGTTACCGTCAACCGGGCGTTCACCGAAATCACCGGCTATACGGAAGAGGAGGTGCGGGGCAAGAATCCCCGTCTGCTCAGCTCGGGGCGCCAGGGGCGGGAGTTCTACCTGGCCCTGTGGGATTCCCTGGCCCACAACGGCCACTGGCAGGGTGAGGTGTGGGACCGGCGCAAGAACGGGGAAATCTATCCCGAGTGGCTGGCGATTAACGCCGTCCACGACGGCAGCGGCAGGGTGTCCCATTACGTGGGGGTGTTTTCCGACATCAGCCAGCGCAAGTACGATGAGGAGCGTATCGCCTACCTGGCACACTACGATCCCCTGACCGACCTGCCCAACCGGGTGCTGCTGCAGGACCGGCTCGCCAGCCTGCTGGCCGCCGCCCAGCGGCAGGAAGGCCAGGCGGCGGTGCTGCTGCTGGACCTGGACCGGTTCAAGAACGTCAACGAATCCCTGGGCCACGTGTTCGGCGACCAGTTGCTGCTCAATGTCGCCCAGCGCCTGCGTTCCGTGGTGCGGGACATGGACGCGGTGTCCCGGCTGGGTGGGGACGAATACGTCATCGTCCTGCCGGAACTGGCCGAGGCCCAAAACGCCGCCACGGTGGCGCAGAAAATCCTCCAGGCCTTCGCCGAGCCCTTCGCCATCGACGGCCAGGAGATCACCATCACCGCCAGCGTCGGCATCGGCCTTTACCCTGCCGACGGCGACAACCCCACCCAGTTGCTGAAAAACGCCGAATCGGCCATGTACGGCGCCAAGAACGCCGGGCGCAACACCTACCAGTTCTATACCCAAAGCATGAACGCCAGCGTGTTCCAGCGCCTGCAAATGGAAAACGCCATGCATCACGCCCTGGAGCGGGGGGAGTTCCTGCTCCACTATCAGCCCCAGGTGAACATCGCCAGCGGCGAGATCATCGGCATGGAAGCCCTGATCCGCTGGCGCCACCCGGAAAAGGGATTGGTGCCGCCCCTGGACTTCATCCCCCTGGCGGAGGAATCCGGCCTCATCATCCCCATCGGCGAATGGGTGCTGCGGGAAGCCTGCCGCCAGACCAAGGCGTGGCACGATGCGGGCTTCACCGGCCTGTGCGTGGCGGTGAACCTGTCGGCGGTGCAGTTCAAGCAGGACAACCTGATGGACACCATCCGCCGGGCCACGGAAGACGCCGGCCTCGACCCTCGCTTCCTGGAACTGGAGCTGACCGAAAGCCTGGTGATGCACAACGCCGAGGAAATGATCGAAACCCTGCAGCAGTTGAAATCCCTCAATCTGCAGCTGTCCATCGACGATTTCGGCACCGGCTACTCCAGCATGAGCTACCTCAAGCGCTTCCCGGTGGACAAGCTGAAAATCGACCAGTCTTTTATCCGGGATATCACCGCGGATTCAGCGGATTTGGCCATCAGCCAAGCCATCATCGCCCTGGGGCACAGCCTGGAGCTAAGGGTGATCGCCGAAGGAGTGGAGACCAACGACCAGTTGGAATTGCTGCGGGCCAACCGCTGCGACGATATCCAGGGCTACTATTTCAGCCGGCCGGTGGACGAGGCAGGATTTGCCCGCCTGCTGCAGGAAGGCCAGCGCCTGACGGTGCCCCAGGAGTAAATCCCGGTGCGCCTCGGGATTCTGGCATTCGTCGCCGGAATCTGGCTGCTGCAGGGGCGCCCGGTCCTGCCTGGATTTGCGTGGTGGGGGGTGCCTTTGGGGCTTTTCCTGCTGCTGCTTTTCACCCATCCCCTTCCTCTGCGCCGCTTCCTCGTGTTGGCCATCTGCCTGGCCGGCGGATTCTGCTGGGCCGCGTCACTCGCCCAGTGGCGGCTGTCCGATCGGTTGTCCCCGGAGTGGGAGGGGCGGGAAATCACCGTCACCGGCACCGTGCTGGAGATGCCCCGCCGGGCCGGCTACGGCACCCGCTTCCTGTTCGGCGTGGAGCGGGTCGCCAACCCGGAGGCGATCGTTCCCCGGCGTCTATTGCTTACGTGGTACGCCCCGAAGCCCGGCTGGAAAAACACCGAACCGCCGCCGAAACTCCAGGCCGGCCAACGCTGGCGCTTCACCCTGCGCCTCAAGCGTCCCCACGGCAACGCCAATCCCCATGGCTTCGATTACGAGGTATGGCTGCTGGAGCGGGGCATCCGCGCCACCGGCTACGTCGTGGCGGGCGCCGAAACCCGGCGTCTGGAGGAGGACAGGCGCCCCGCTATATGGATCCAGACCGTGCGGGAGGCGGTGGCGGAGCGGTTTCGCGCCGTCCTGGGGGACCGCCCTTACGGCGGCGTGCTGCTGGCTTTGGCGGTGGGGGAACAGGATGCCATTCCCCCGGCCCAGTGGCAGGTGTTTGCGCGCACCGGTGTGACGCACCTGATGAGCATTTCCGGTCTCCACGTGACCATGGTGGCGGGGCTGTTCGCCGGGCTGGCGTTCGGGTTGTGGCGGCGCATTCCTTTCCTCGCCCTGCGCCTGCCGGCCCGCCGCGCGGCGGTGCTGGCGGGCATGGCCGCCGCCCTCGGCTACGCCTGGCTGTCGGGCCTGTCGGTGCCCACCCTGCGCACGGTATGGATGCTGGGGGTCGTGGCTCTGGCCCTGTGGCTGGGCCGCACGGCCTCGCCCTCTCGGGTGCTGGTTCTGGCTTTGCTGGCGGTGGTGGTTCCCGATCCCTGGGCGGTATTGTCGCCGGGGTTCTGGCTCTCCTTTGGCGCAGTGGGGATGATTTTCATGGTCAGTGCCGGGCGTATGGGAAAACCCCATTGGCTGGTGGAATGGGGGACGGTGCAATGGGCTATTACTCTCGGCCTGACTCCCTTGTTGCTCGCCCTGTTTCAGCAGGCGTCCCTGGTTTCCCCCCTGGCCAATGCCGTCGCCATCCCGGTGGTGAGCCTGGCGGTGACTCCCCTGGCCTTGGCGGGGGCGGTGCTGCCTTGGGACGGCATTTTGCTGCTGGCCCACCAACTCATGGCCGGATGCATGGTTTTCCTGGAATGGCTTGGCAGCCTGCCGGATGCTGTGTGGCAGCAGCATGCGCCTCCGGGTTGGGCCGTGGTGACGGCGCTGCTTGGGGCGGTGTGGCTGTTGTTGCCTCGCGGCTTCCCTGGCCGATGGCTGGGCTTGCCCGCCATGGCCCCGCTGTTCCTGGTGCTTCCATCCGGGCCGGGGCCGGGGGAACTGCATCTCACCGTCCTGGATGTGGGGCAGGGGCTGGCGGTGGTGGCGCGGACGGCGACCCATACCCTGCTGTTCGATGCCGGGCCCCGCTATGGGGAGGAGGCGAACGGGGGCGAACGGGTGGTGGTGCCTTTTCTGCGCGGCGAAGGTATCTCCCGTCTCTCCGGCCTGGTGATTTCCCACGACGACATCGATCACTTCGGCGGTGCGGCGTCGGTGCTGGATACCGTGCCCGCCGACTGGATGGCCTCGGCGCTGCCGGCGGGGCATTTTCTTCACGGCCGGGTGAACCGCTCTCTTCCCTGCCGGGCGGGCCAGCAATGGCAATGGGATGGGGTGGGTTTTGCCATGCTGCATCCGGACGAAATCGTCGCGGGCGCCAAGGACAACGAGCAGGGCTGCGTGCTCCGGATTGACGGGCCTTTCGGTAGCGTCCTGGTCGAGGCGGACAGCGGCCTGCCCACGGAGGAGAAGTTGCTCGCCAAGTTCTCGGGCCGGCTGGGGGCCGATGTGTTGGTGGTGCCCCACCACGGCAGCCGTTTTTCCTCCGGCGAAGGTTTCGTGGCAGCGGTTCATCCGCGGCTGGCGGTGATTTCCGCCGGCTACCGCAACCGTTTCGGCCATCCCCGGCCGGAAGTGGTGGAGCGCTATCGGGCAGCGGGAGCGCGGACGCTGCGCACCGATCTCCAGGGGGCGGTGACGGTGTATTTCTCCCGGGCCGGCGGAGTCGCGGCCGGGGGGTGGCGGGAGTCGGATCCACATTACTGGCAGGAGCGCGAAAACCGTTTACAATCGCCGTAAAGATTGAACCCAGATTATCCATTAGGCGGCGCTTCGCGCCTACGGTAGCGCTGGCGGCCGGTTTGCGGCCATTTTCGCCGCTTGTTCGTCGTCCATGGAATAACCATGGACTCCTCGCAAGCAACGAAACTGTCTCGCAACCCACCTCGCCATCATCTCGCGTCCTAATGGATAATCTGGGTTGAAAAAATGGCGCTTTTCAATACCCTGCTCACCGTAGGGATATAACAAATCACGAGGAAGATGACATGTTCGGTTGCAGCCAGCTTAAGCAGGAGATCGTCGCCCTTCAGGCGCGGATTCGCCAGATGGAATCCGACCACCAGGCGGCGCAGCAGCAGTGGGAGGAAGAAAAGAACGCCCTGAACGCGGAATTGGCCCAGGAGCGGAAGAAAGAGGACTTCTACCGCGGCCTGTTCGACAGCATCCTGCTTTTCACCGGCTCCATCGCCGAGTCCCAGAAGTCCCTGGCCAAGCTGGCGACCAACATGAAGAGCGAAATGGAGCACGCCACCCATACCTCTGAACTGACCGAAACCAACGTGGGAGTGGTGGGCAAGATCGCCGACAATCTCCAGTCCATGTCCGCCAAGACGCGGGAGATCGCCGAGAGCGTCGAGGCCCTGTCCGAGCGGGCCGGCCAGATCGGCGGCATCGTCAACCTGATCAAGGAGATCGCTGACCAGACCAACCTGCTGGCGCTGAACGCGGCGATTGAAGCCGCCCGGGCCGGCGAGCAGGGCCGGGGCTTTGCCGTGGTGGCCGACGAGGTGAGAAAGCTGGCGGAGCGCACCGGCAACGCCACCAACGAGATTTCTTCCCTGGTGAACTCCATCCAGCAGGAAACCGCCAACGCCAAGAGCCAGATCGAAATCAGCCCCCAGCAGGCGGCCATGTTCAACGAGAACGCCTCGGTTGCCACCCGCAGCATGCAGGAGTTGCATACCTTGGCGGAAAAGCTGGAACACGTCATCACCGCCACCTCCCTGCGCACTTTCGTGGAAGTGGCCAAGGTGGATCACCTGATCTACAAGGCGGAAATCTACAAGGTGTTCATGGGCCTGTCGGAGAAGACCGCCGCTGATTTCTCCAGCCACACCATGTGCCGCCTTGGAAAGTGGTACTACGAGGGGGACGGCAAGGAGCGTTTCGCCACCCTCGGCGGCTATCGGGAGATCGAGGAGCCCCACAAGGCGGTCCACGTCAACGGCATGGCGGCGGTGGAGGATTTCCGCGGCGGGGACTTCCCCTCGGGCTTGCGTCATGTGGCCGATATGGAGCATGCCAGCCACCAGGTGCTGGAACACCTGGAACACTTGGCCGCCAGCGGCGAGAGCGCCGAGATGTTCTGACCCGGTTCGACGAATTTTTCCTCACCGGGGGCGTCACAGGGGTGACGCCCCCTTTTTTCATATAATCTGTACCCATGGTTTTTGTCGCCCAATCCTATTCCCACCTGCTCGGGGGCCAAGCGGCCGACTGGTCCGGCTGGCTGGCCGCCGTGGCCGAGAACCGGCCGGAATCCGAAACGGACTTGATCCGCCGCGCCTGCGAATTCGCCCAATCCTGCTATGAAGGCAAGACCGTCCTGGACGGGGAAAGCCTGTTCCAGTACGCCCTCAGCGCCGCCGGCATCGTGGCCAGCCTGCGTCTGGATGCGGGGGCCATCGCTGCGGCGGTGCTCCACGCGGTACCCGATTGCCTGGAGGGGGGTACGGAGAAAATCGCCGGCAGCCTGGGCCCCGACGTGGCGCGGCTGGTGGACGGCGTCGCCCGCATGGGCCAGATACGGGAGTTCAGCCATGCCGGCGGCGGCAAAGAGGCGGAGGCCCACATCGAGAGCCTGCGCAAGATGCTGCTGGCCATGGTGGAGGATATCCGGGTGGTGCTGGTCAAGCTGGCCGAGCGCACCGAAGCCTTGCGCCGGGCGGCCAAGGCCGACGAGGAAGTCCGCCGTAGAGTGGCGCGGGAGATCCAGGACATCTTCGCCCCCCTGGCCAACCGCCTGGGGGTGTGGCAGATCAAGTGGGAGATGGAGGACCTGTCCTTCCGCTACCTGGAACCGGAACTGTACAAGAAAATCGCCAAGCTCCTGGACGAGCGGCGGGTGGACCGGGAAGGCTACATCGAGGCGGTGCGGGAGCAGCTCAAGACCGAGTTGGAAAAGGCGGGCATCAAGGCCGATGTTTCCGGCCGGCCCAAGCACATCTACAGCATCTACAAGAAAATGAAGCGCAAGGGCATCGACTTCACCGAGCTTTACGATGTTCGCGCCGTGCGAATTCTGGTGGATTCCGTGGCCGATTGTTATACGGCCCTGGGCATCGTCCACAATCTGTGGCAGCCGATCCCGAAGGAGTTCGACGATTACATCTCCCGCCCCAAGGGTAACGCCTACCAGTCCTTGCACACCGCCGTGGTGGGGCCGGAGGGCAAGGCCCTGGAAGTGCAGATACGCACCCAGGACATGCACCGCCACGCCGAACTGGGGGTGGCGGCCCACTGGCGCTACAAGGAAGGCGGCCGCCAGGACCCGCGCTTCGAGGAGAAGATCGCCTGGCTGCGGCAGATTCTGGAGTGGAAGGACGACGTCCAGGACGCGGGCGAAATCATGGAGCAGTTCAAGACCGGCCTGTTCCAGGACACCATCTACACCCTCACCCCCCAGGGCAAGGTGGTGGCCCTGCCCAAGGGCTCCACACCCCTGGACTTCGCCTACCTGCTCCACACCGACCTCGGCCACCGTTGCCGCGGCGCCAAGGTGGACGGAGCCATTGTGCCCCTCACCACGCCGCTCCAGACCGGCCAGCGGGTGGAAATCCTCACCGCCAAGCAGGGGGCGCCGAGCCGCGACTGGTTGAGCCCCGCTCTGGGCTATGTTCACACCAGCCGGGCGCGGACCAAGATACGCCACTGGTTCAAGTATCAGCACTACGAGGAAAACGTCGCCCAGGGCCGGGACGCCATGGAAAAGGAGGCGCACCGCCTGGGCGTGCCCCTGCCCAACCTGGAGAAATTCGCCCACAAGCTGGGCTTCGACAAGACCGACGATTTCCTCGCCGCGGTGGGGCGGGGCGACGTCAGCCCCCGCCAGGCCTTGGGCGCCGTGCAGGAAGAAGCGCCGAAAGCGGAGGAGGAATGGCAGCCCACCCTGTCGAAGGTGGCGGTGCCGTCGAGTGCCGGCGGCATCCTGGTGGAGGACATGGGCAACCTGCTTACGGTCATGGCCAAGTGCTGCAAGCCGGTGCCGCCGGACCCCATCGTCGGCTTCGTCACCCGGGGCCGGGGCGTGGCGATTCACCGCAGCGATTGCCCCAATGTCCGGCGCCTGGATGAGGACGGCCAGGCCCGGTTGCTCAGCGCCCAGTGGGGGAGGAAGACCGGCCTGTTCGAAGTGGACCTGGAAGTGGAGGCCAACGATCGCCAGGGCTTGCTGCGGGACATCACCGAGGCCCTGACTCGGGAGAAGGTCAACGTTACCGCCACCAATACCCTGAGCCGAGGCTTGCAGGCGGCCATGCGCTTCACCGTCCAGGTGCTGGGGGCGGACCAGTTGGAGCGGCTGTTGACGGCGGTGCGGGATATCCCGGGGGTGACCCGGGCGCGGCGGCGCTAACTGGATTCGTCATTGCGAGGAGCGGAGCGACGAGGCAATCTCGTCCGTTGTCGCAAAGATTGCTTCGTTAGCGCCGCAATGACGCTAATCTGCGCCCTTGAAGCGGGGCAGGTGGATGCGCCAGCGGATGGCGGCGACGCGGATGGTGAAGATGAAGGCCATGGTGACCATGCTTACTTGGCCCCGGGGCAGGCCCATTTCCAATAGGCCGATCATCAGCAACCCTCCCGCCAGGGAGGCGGTGGCGTAGAGTTCGCTGCGGAACACCAGGGGAATCTCATTGCACAGGATGTCGCGGATGATGCCGCCGGAAACCGCGGTGATGACGCCCATCATGGCGGCGATTACCCAGGATGTCCCGAGCTTGAGGGCGACGGTGGCGCCGATGACGGTGAACAGGGCGAGGCCCACCGCATCCGGCAACAGGAAGAAATTGCGCGGCAGCGTCATGCGCCGGGCGGCGAAGAAGGTGAGGGCGGCGGCCCCGGTCGCCACCATCACGTAAAGGGGGTCGTAGACCCAGAACACCGGCAGGCGCCCCAGCAGCACATCCCGCACCGTGCCCCCGCCGATGCCGGCCACCAGCCCCACCACCAGCACGCCGAACAAATCCATCTCCCTCCGCCCGGCTTCCAGGGTGGCGGTGACGGCGCAGACCGCCACGGCGCAGATGTCGATGATGTAGTACAGATTCATGGGCAGGGGTGAAAATTATCAAGGTCGCTCATTATAGCGGTTGAAATGGGCGCCGGCTTTGAGTAGAATGCGCGTTCTCTGTAGGCGCGTAGCTCAGCTGGTTAGAGCACCACCTTGACATGGTGGGGGTCGTTGGTTCGAGTCCAATCGCGCCTACCAGCTTCCCAAAAAGTGCGGTGACCCCGCACTTTTGTTGTTTTTGCGACCCTGGAATGGAACGATGCCTGTAATTCGCTTGCCCGACGGCTCTGAACGCAAATTCGACCAGCCTGTGACGGTCTTTGATGTGGCCGCCAATATCGGCCCCGGCCTCGCCAAAGCCGCTTTGGCGGGCAAAGTGGACGGCAAGCTGGTGGACACTTCCTATCGCATCGAAAACGATGCTTCCCTGGCTATCGTCACCGACAAGGATCCCGAAGGGCTGGAAATCATCCGCCATTCCACCGCCCACCTGCTGGCCCAGGCGGTGAAGGAGTTGTTCCCCGACGCCCAGGTGACCATCGGTCCGGTGATCGAAGACGGTTTTTACTACGACTTTGCTTTCAAGCGCGGCTTCACTCCCGAAGACCTGGAAGCCATCGAGAAGAAGATGGCCGAACTGGTCAAGCGCGACCTGCCCCTGACCCGCACGGAAATGCCCCGGGACGAGGCGGTGGCCTACTTCAAGTCCATCGGCGAGGCCTACAAGGCCGAAATCATCGAGTCCATTCCCGCCGACCAGGTGCTGTCCCTTTACACTCAGGGCGGTTTTACCGACCTGTGCCGCGGCCCCCACGTGCCCTCCACCGGCAAGCTCAAGGCGTTCAAGCTGATGAAGCTGGCCGGGGCCTACTGGCGCGGCGACTCCAGGAACGAAATGCTGCAGCGGGTGTATGGCACCGCCTGGGCCAAGAAGGACGAGCTGGACGCCTACCTCCATCGTCTGGAGGAAGCCGAGAAGCGTGACCATCGCCGCCTGGGCAAGCAACTGGAGTTGTTCCACTTGCAGGACGAAGCCCCCGGCATGGTGTTCTGGCACCCCAAGGGCTGGGTCATCTGGCAGCAGGTGGAACAGTACATGCGTAAGAAGTTCGTCGACCACGGCTACCAGGAAGTGCGCACGCCGACGGTGATGGACAAGACCCTGTGGGAAAAGTCCGGCCACTGGCAGAACTACCGCGAAAACATGTTCACCACCGCCTCGGAGAACCGGGACTACGCGGTGAAGCCCATGAACTGCCCGGGCCACATCCAGATTTTCAACACCGGCCTGCACAGCTACCGGGACCTGCCCATGCGCCTGGCGGAGTTCGGTTCCTGCCACCGCAACGAGCCCTCCGGGGCGTTGCACGGCCTGATGCGGGTGCGGGGCTTCACCCAGGACGACGCCCACATCTTCTGCACCGAAGAGCAGATCGAGTCCGAAGTGGGGGCCTTCATCGTCATGCTGTACGAGGTCTACAACGATTTCGGCTTCAAGGACGTGCTGGTGAAGCTGTCCACCCGCCCGGAAAAGCGTGTCGGCTCCGACGAGACCTGGGACAAGGCGGAAGCCTCCCTGGCCGCCGCCCTGCAGAAGAACGGCCTGGCCTTCGACTTGCAGCCGGGCGAGGGCGCCTTCTACGGCCCCAAGATCGAGTTCACCCTGAAGGACAGCATCGGCCGCCTGTGGCAGTGCGGTACCATCCAGCTGGACTTCAACCTGCCGGGCCGCCTGGGCGCGGAATACGTGGCCGAGGACAACAGCCGCAAGATTCCGGTGATGCTGCACCGGGCCATCGTCGGCTCCATGGAGCGTTTTCTCGGCATCCTGATCGAACACTACGCCGGAATGTTCCCCCTGTGGCTGGCGCCGGTGCAAGCCATGGTGCTCAACATCACCGACGCCCAGGCCGCATACGCCGAGCAAGTGACGGAAAAACTGCGTCAAAACGGCTTCCGTGCGAGATCGGACTTGAGAAACGAGAAAATTACCTATAAAATTCGCGAACATAGTATTCAGCGCCTGCCCTACCTGTTGGTAGTCGGCAACAAGGAGCTGGAAACGGGACAGGTGGCCGTGCGCAGCCGTAATGGCGAAGACCTCGGACAGATGCCCCTGGAAGCCTTCATGGAACGGCTCCGGGGCGAGGTCGAAACGCGCACGGCTTGATTTTTCGGCGGTGGAATACCGTCGGGTTTGCTTGATGGGAGGTTTGCTATAGCACAGGACAAGGAGTTGCGGCTCAACGATGAGATTACCGCATCGGAGATCCGCTTGGTTGGGGTCGAAGGAGAACAGATCGGCATCGTGTCGCTTGCCCAGGCGCTGGAAATGGCGGAAGAGGCTGAGGTTGATCTGGTTGAGATTTCCCCCGTAGCCGTCCCGCCCGTGTGCCGCTTGATGGATTACGGCAAGTTCAAATACCGTGAAAGCAAGAAGCGGCATGAGGCGAAGCTGAAGCAGAAGCAAATCCAGGTCAAGGAAATCAAGTTCCGTCCCGGTACGGATGAAGGCGACTATCAGGTCAAGCTGCGCAACCTGATCCGTTTCCTGCAGGAAGGCGACAAGACGAAAATCACCCTGCGCTTCCGCGGCCGGGAAATGACCCACCAGGAACTGGGCCTGGCCCTCCTGAAGCGGGTCGAGGCTGATCTGGCCGAACACGGCACGGTGGAGCAGTTTCCCCGGCTGGAAGGCCGCCAGATGGTGATGGTGCTGTCGCCGAAGAAGAAATAGTTTTTTTGCCTGGGCAAATGACGGCGGTCTTTGCCCGGGGGTGAGTGAACGACCGCCGGCACAAGTGACGAACGGGCATCAAGCGTCCCCAGGGGCCGCCCGGCGTTATGTTAGAAAAGGAGTTGTAATGCCTAAGATGAAGACCAAGAGCGGCGCCGCCAAGCGGTTCCGCGTGCGGGGTAGCGGCAGCGTCAAGCGCGGCCACTCCCACCTGCGCCACATCCTCACCAAGAAATCCACCAAGCGCAAGCGTCAGCTGCGCGGCATCACCTCGGTGGGTCCCACCGACATGGGCCGCATTCGCGCCATGATGCCCAACGCGTAAGGAGGAGATACCATGCCAAGAGTCAAACGTGGTGTAACCGCCCGCGCCCGTCACAAGAAAGTCCTCGTTAAGGCCAAGGGTTTCCGCGGCCGTCGCAAGAACGTATGGCGCATCGCCAACGAAGCGGTGATGAAGGCCGGCCAGTATGCCTACCGTGACCGTCGTCAGCGCAAGCGTCAGTTCCGCGCCCTGTGGATCACCCGTATCAACGCGGCTGCCCGCGAACTGGGTCTGACCTACAGCGTGTTCATGAACGGCCTGAAGAAGGCTGCCATCAACCTGGACCGCAAGGTTCTGGCTGATCTGGCCGTGTTCGACAAGCCGGCGTTTGCCAAGATCGCCGAGCAAGCGAAGGCGAGCCTCACCGCCTAAGAAGTTGGGAAGAAATCGTAGCGAGCGGCCCGATTTCGTTCCGAGAAGCGCAGCCGTACAAAAGGTACGGCGAGCATCACAGGGGCGAAATCGGGGCGCGCGGTAGATTTATTTCAACTTCTTAGCAGCAAGCGGGAAAAGAAGGGGGCGAAAGCCTCCTTTTTTTGTTTCCGGAGCAGCAGCAAATCTGTTGCTCCCCAGATTAAGTGAGTTTGCCGACACGTGGACAATCTCGACCAAATTCTTCAGCAAGCCCGGGCCGCCTTTGCGGCCACCGACAGCGCCGCCGAACTGGAGCAGGTGAAAGCGCGCTTCCTGGGCAAAAGCGGCGCCCTGACCGAACTGCTCAAGGGCCTGGGCAAGATGGCCCCCGATGAGCGCCGTGAAGCCGGCGCCCGCATCAACCAGGTCAAGGAGCAGGTGGAGCAGGCCCTGCAGGCGCGCCGCGATGCCATCCAACAAAAGGAACTGGAAAAGCAGCTGGCCCAGGAGTCCCTGGACGTCACCCTGCCGGGCCGCGGTCGCGGCCTGGGGGGGCTGCACCCGGTTACCCTGACCCTGGAGCGGATCGAACAGCTGTTTTCCTCCATCGGTTTTTCCGTGGCGGAAGGGCCGGAAATCGAGGACGATTTCCACAACTTCACCGCGCTCAATACGCCGGAAGACCATCCCGCCCGCTCCATGCACGACACTTTCTACGTGGAGGGGGGCGACCTGCTGCGCACCCACACCTCGCCGATCCAGGTGCGCTACATGCAGAAGCACGTGGAGAAGTTTGGCCACCAGGAGCGGATGCCGGAGATCAAGGTCATCGCACCGGGGCGTGTTTACCGGGTGGATTCCGATGCTACCCATTCCCCCATGTTCCATCAGGTGGAAGGCCTGTGGGTGGGCCAGGACGTGAGCTTCGCCGACCTGAAGGGGGTGGTGAGCGATTTCCTGCGCCGCTTCTTCGAGACCGAGGACCTGCAGGTGCGTTTCCGCCCCTCGTTCTTTCCCTTCACCGAGCCCTCCGCCGAGATCGACGTGGCCTTCATGAGCGGCGCCAACCGGGGAAAATGGCTGGAAGTGGCGGGCTGCGGCATGGTTCACCCCAACGTGCTGCGCCACGTGAATATCGACCCGACGAAATACCAGGGCTTCGCTTTCGGCATGGGGCCGGACCGGCTGACCATGCTGCGCTACGGTGTCAATGACCTGCGGCTGTTCTTCGAGGGCGACCTGGCGTTTTTGAAGCAGTTTAATAATTAGTTTTTTAACCACGAATTGACACGAATGCACACGAATAAAAACCGGGTGATTTCAACCCAGATTATCCATTAGGACGCGAGATGATGGCGAGGTGGGTTGCGAGACAGTTTCGTTGCTTGCGAGGAGTTCATGGTTATTCCATGGACGACGAACAAGCGGCAAAAATGGCCGCAAACCGGCCGCCAGCGCTCGCGTAGGCGCGAAGCGCCGCCTAATGGATAATCTGGGTTCAATTCGTGTAAATTCGTGTTCATTCGTGGTTTGAGCTGAAAAAATATGAAATTCTCGGAAAACTGGCTTAGAACTTTCGTCAATCCGCCCCTCTCCAGCGACGAGCTGGGCCACGCCCTCACCATGGCCGGCCTGGAGCTGGAGGAGCTGGAATCCGCCGCCCCCGCCTTCGACAAAGTGGTCGTGGCGGAAGTGCTGTCCCTGGCCAAACACCCGGACGCCGACCGTCTCAATGTATGCCAGGTGAACGTGGGCGGCGAGACGCTGCAAATCGTCTGCGGCGCGTCCAACGTGGCGGCGGGTTTCAAGGTGCCCTGCGCCATGGTGGGGGCCACCCTGCCCGGCGGGCTGGCCATCAAGCAGGCCAAGCTGCGGGGGGTGGAATCCTCCGGCATGTTGTGCTCCGCCAAGGAGCTGGGCTTGGCCGAGGAGGCTCAGGGTCTCCTCATCCTGCCGGCCGACGCAACCGTGGGGCAGTCCATCCGCGACTACCTGGACCTGGACGACAAGCTGTTCACCATCAAACTTACCCCCAACCGCGCCGACTGCCTGTCGGTGCAGGGCGTGGCGCGGGAAGTGGCGGCCATCACCGGCGCGTCCCTGACCCCGCTGGTTATTGGTGAAGCGAAGGTGTCCAGCGACAAAACCCTGGCCGTGAAGCTGGAGGCCTCCGAAGCCTGCCCGCGCTACGCCGGCCGGGTGATCGCCGGGGTGAACGCCCGGGCCCAAACCCCGGGCTGGATGGTCAAGCGCCTGGAGCGCAGCGGCCTGCGTTCCATCAGCGCCCTGGTGGACGTCACCAACTACGTGCTGCTGGAAATGGGCCAGCCCCTCCATGCCTTCGATCTGGCGAAAATCCAGGGGGGCATCACCGCCCGTTTCGCCAAAGCGGGGGAGGAGATTACGCTGCTCAACGAGCAGACCGTCAAGCTGGAAGCCGACATGCTGGTGATCGCCGACGACGCCAGGCCTTTGGCCCTGGCGGGCATCATGGGTGGGGCGGGGAGCGCGGTGTCGGACGCCACCACGGATATCTTCCTGGAAAGCGCCTTTTTTGCGCCGGCAGTCATCGCCGGCCGCTCACGCCGCCTGGGATTCGGCTCCGATTCCTCCTACCGCTTCGAGCGGGGGGTGGACTTCGCCGCCACGGTGACCGCCCTGGAACGGGCTACCCAACTGATCCTGGAAATTTGCGGCGGCCAGCCGGGTCCGGTGTGCGAGGAAATCGCCCAACTGCCCAAGCGCGATCCGGTCCAACTGCGGGTGGAGCGGGTGAAGCGGGTGCTGGGCATCGCCCTGGACGCCGCCACCATCGGCAACCTGCTGGGCCGTCTCGGGCTGCAATACACCGAAAGCGAGGGCGTGTTCGAGATTGTCCCTCCCGGCTACCGCTTCGATCTCGCCATCGAGGAGGATTTCATCGAGGAGGTGGCGCGGCTCTACGGTTACGACAATATTCCCAGCCTTCCCCCCAAAGGGGCCATGGCCATGTTGCCGGCCACCGAGTCGGCCCGTCGCGTGGTGGAGGTGAAGCGGCTGCTGGCGGGCAGGGAGTACCAGGAAATCGTCAGCTACGCCTTCGTCGACGAAAGCTGGGAGCGGGATTTCGCCGCCAATGCCGATCCGGTACGGCTGTTGAACCCCATCGCCGCCCATATGAGCGTCATGCGCAGCACCCTCATCGGCGGCCTGGTGGACACCTTGCGTTCCAACCTCAACCGCAAGCAGCCCCGGGTGCGGATTTTCGAGGCCGGCCGCTGCTTTGCCAAGGCCGCGCAAGGTTTCGACCAGCCCAACCGCATCGGCGGCCTGTGCTACGGCGATGCGGACCCTGAGCAGTGGGGCGCGGGGGCTCGACAGGTGGACTTCTACGACGTGAAGGCGGACGTGGAGGCCCTGTTCCAGCCCTATGCGCCGCGTTTCGAAGCGGCGGAGCATCCTGCGCTCCATCCTGGCCAGTCGGCCCGCGTTCTGCTCGATGGCAAACCCATCGGCTGGATCGGCGCGCTGCATCCCCGCTGGCGCCAGGCCTACGATCTTCCCTCCGCGCCGGTGCTGTTCGAGCTGGACCTGGAGCCGCTGCTGGCGCGGGAAAAGCCGTCCTACCGGGAGGTGTCCAAGTTCCAGCCGGTACGGCGCGACCTGGCCATCGTGGTGGATGAGAAAATCACCGTCCAGGCCCTGCTGGATGCCATGAACCGGTCCCTGCCGGAGTTTGTCTCGGATTTAACCCTGTTTGACGTATATCGCGGAAAAGGTGTTGATTCCGATAAAAAAAGCCTTGCATTCCGGGTGTTGTTGCAAGATACTCGCAAGACTCTGACCGACGAAGAAGTGGACGCTGCGGTGGCGCATCTGGTGCAGATTTTGACCACGCAGTTTGATGCCAAACTGCGCACGTAATAGAAAAGTAAGGAGCGGTTATGACGTTGACCAAGGCCGAACTGGCCGAGATTTTGTTTGAGAAAGTCGGGTTGAACAAGCGTGAAGCGAAGGACATGGTGGAGTCGTTCTTCGAGGAAATTCGCATTGCCCTGGAAGCGGGAGAGGGCGTGAAGCTGTCCGGCTTCGGCAATTTCGAACTGCGGGACAAGCCCCAGCGTCCCGGCCGGAATCCCAAAACCGGGGAGGAAATCCCCATTACGGCCCGCCGCGTGGTGACCTTCCACGCCAGCCAGAAACTCAAAGCCTTGGTGGCCGAGCTCAATGCTGGAACAAACGCCTAAAATCGAGTTGCCGCCGATTCCCGCCAAGCGCTACTTCACCATCGGCGAAGTGAGCGAATTGTGCGGGGTGAAGCCCCACGTCCTGCGCTATTGGGAGCAGGAATTCACCCAGCTCAAGCCGGTGAAGCGGCGGGGCAATCGCCGCTACTATCAGCACCACGAGGTGCTGCTGATTCGCCGCATCCGGGAGTTGCTGTACGAGCAGGGTTTCACCATCAGTGGCGCCCGCAATCGCCTGGAAGAAACGGGTGCCAAGTTTCACGACGAAACGGTGGAAATTCACGCCGATGAGGCGCAGCCGGAGCAGGCCGGAGCCTACGTCTCTTCATCCTCCGTGGACGTGGGAATGCTGCGTCGGGAAATTCAGAGCGTATTGGAGTTGTTGCGCGCATAGCTTTTCGTTATAATGCGCGTCTTTCGGGGCGTAGCGCAGCCTGGTAGCGTACTTGCATGGGGTGCAAGTGGTCGGAGGTTCAAATCCTCTCGCCCCGACCAAAACAGAACGGGTTAAGTCAAACGGCTTAACCCGTTTTCATTTCGTGTCCGCGGTTGGCTCATGGCCGGATGGCTGATATGATTGGGCGCTGCCTATAACCAGAATTTGAGTCAATGCGGATCCTGCTCAGTAACGACGACGGCTATTTCGCTCCTGGATTGGCCTATCTCGCCGAAGCGCTGGCCCCGCTGGCCCAGGTCACGGTGGTGGCTCCCGAGCGCAACCGCAGTGGCGCCAGCAATTCCCTTACGCTGGATCGCCCCCTCATGCTCCACCAGGCATCCAACGGTTTCCATTACGTCAACGGCACTCCCACTGATTGCGTCCACCTGGCGGTGACCGGCATGCTGCCGGAGCTTCCTGATATGGTGGTGTCGGGCATCAACCTCGGCGCCAACATGGGGGACGATACGATTTATTCCGGTACCGTGGCGGCGGCCACCGAAGGTTTCCTGCTGGGCATTCCTTCCATCGCCATTTCCCTCGTCGGCAAAGAGGGCAGGCATTTCGAGGCCGCCGGCAAGGTGGCGGCGGTGCTGGTGGAGAAATACCAGCATCAGGCCTTCCGCGAACCCTTCCTGCTCAATGTCAACGTGCCTGATGTTCCCTACGATGCCCTGAAAGGGGTGGCGGTCACCCGCCTCGGCAAGCGCCACAAGGCCGAACCGGTGGTGAAGTCGGTCAACCCCCGGGGGGACACCGTTTACTGGGTGGGGGCCGTGGGGGGTGCCCAGGACGGAGGGGAGGGCACCGATTTCTACGCCGTGGAGCACGGCATGGCGTCCGTTACCCCGTTGCAGATCGACCTCACCCGTTTCGGCCAGATGGACGGTCTGAAAGGCTGGTTGCAGTCATGAGCGACATGCGCTTTTCCGGTATCGGCATGACCTCCCAGCGCACCCGGGCCCGGATGCTGGAGCGACTGCGGAGCCAGGGCATCCGCAACGAGGAGGTGCTGTCGGTCATCGGGTCCATTCCCCGCCATATTTTCGTCGACGAGGCCCTGTCCAGCCGGGCCTACGAAGACACGGCCCTGCCCATCGGCTTCGGTCAGACCATCTCCAACCCCTACACCGTGGCGAAGATGAGCGAAATCCTGTTCGCCAACGGCCGCCTGGAAAAGGTGCTGGAGGTGGGCACCGGCTGCGGCTACCAGTCCTCGGTGCTGTCCAAGCTGGCACGGGAAGTCTATTCCGTGGAGCGCATCGCGCCCCTGCTGACGAAAGCCCGCAAGCATTTTCACGAATTGCGCATTACCAACGTCCGGCTTAAACATACCGATGGCGGCATGGGGCTGCCGGAGGTGGCGCCCTTCGACGGCATCATCGTCACCGCCGCGGCCACCCACGTTCCTCCCGAATTGCTTCATCAATTGGCTCCGGGAGGGAGGATGGTGATCCCGGTGGGGGCGCGGGAACAGCGTTTGGTGCTGATCGAGCATACCGGCAGCGAATACCGGGAAACCACCTTGGAAGCGGTTAAGTTCGTCCCCCTTTTGGGCGGCGTGGCGTAGGGCGGCATGGGCATGAGGCTGGTGTTGGCTTTTTCCGCTGTCGCGGCGCTGGTTCTCGGCGGCTGCACCGCAAATTATCCGGCGCCGGTGAGCGAACGCCTATCCGCCAAGGGCGGCAAGAGCCGGGCAAGAGCGGTGGAGTCCGACTGGCGTCCCAAGAGCTACGTGGTGCAGAAGGGGGACACCCTCTACAGCATCGCCCTGGAGCACGGCTTCGGCTACCGGGAGGTCGCCGAGTGGAACGGCATCGAAGACCCCAACCGCATCCTGGTGGGGCAGGAATTGCGGCTGACGCCGCCGGCGGACGCGGTGGTTACGCCACTTAAGCCGGACGGGTCGGGGGAGGCCAAGCCAGCCGGGCTGGTGACCCAGCCCAAAGCCGTGAAGCAGCCGTATTCCGAGCAGGCCGTGGCGAAGGCGGAGAAGCCGGCCAAGACGGAGGAAAAGCCGGTCGAGAAACCGGCGCCCAAGGCGGATGTCTCAGACAAAGCCGAGACGGAAAGCCCGGCGGGGGACGACGAAACCATGAAGTGGGCCTGGCCGTCCAACGGCAAGGTGACGACCCTGTTCAGCGAACCCGGCAACAAAGGGGTGGATATCGCCGGCAGGCTGGGACAGCCGGTCCTGGCCAGCGCGGACGGTAAGGTGGTGTACAGCGGCAGCGGATTGCGGGGCTATGGCAAATTGATTATCATCAAGCACAACAAAACCTACCTCAGTGCGTATGCCCACAACAGTCGACTCTTGGTTAAGGAAGGTCAAAGCGTGGCCAAGGGTCAGAAGATCGGCGAGATGGGCAACAGCGATGCCGATCAGGTCAAGCTGCACTTTGAAATCCGGCGCTTAGGCAAGCCGGTCGATCCCCTGAAATACCTACCTGGCGATAAATCCTGATGGCTGATATTGATCAAGTGGAAGACGAGGACCTGCCCGACGAGGAGGCTGAAGAAGTGCTTGCGGAGGAAGCCGAGCCGCAGGAGGAAGGGACGATGTCCCTGGTCGATATGCAGGGCGACGTTACCCAGGCCTACCTCAACGAGATCGGCCAGAATGCCCTGTTGACAGCGGAAGAGGAACTGCGCCTGACCCGGCAGGTGCGCCAGGGCGATTTCGACGCCCGGCAGCGAATGATCGAGTGTAACCTGCGGCTGGTGGTGAACATCGCCAAGCGCTACGTCAACCGTGGCCTCGACCTGCTGGACCTGATCGAGGAGGGCAACCTGGGCCTGATGCACGCCCTGGAGAAGTACGATCCCGAGCGCGGCTTCCGCTTCTCCACCTACGCCACCTGGTGGATTCGCCAGAACATCGAGCGGGCGATCATGAACCAGTCCCGCACCATTCGCCTCCCGGTGCACATCATCAAGGAGTTGAACGTCTGCCTGCGGGCCTTCCGCCACCTGGAAACCCACGGCGGACAGGACCCCACGGTGGACGATGTGGCCCATCTGGTGGGCAAGACCCCGGAGGAGGTGCGCAAGGTGCTGTCCCTCAACGAGCGTATCGCCTCCCTCGATGCCCCCCTGGATATCGACCCTTCCCTGTCCATCGGCGAGGCGATTCCCGACGACAACAACGTCCCCGCCGACCTCCAGTTGCATAATTCGAAAGTCCAGGTCTACGTGCAGGAATGGCTGGGCCAGCTGACCGACAAGCAGCGCTGGGTGATCGAACGGCGCTTCGGCCTCAACGGCAACGAGATCAGCACCCTGGAGGAAGTGGCGGAAAGCCTCAGCATTACCCGGGAACGGGTGCGGCAGATTCAGATGGAGTCCCTGCAATCCCTGCGCGCTCTCCTCAAGCGGCGCGGAGTGACCAAGGACGCCCTGTTTTAGATGGCTGCTTTCCCCTGGAGCGAGGTGAATTCCGTCCTGCTGGACATGGACGGAACCTTGCTCGACCTCCACTTCGATACCCATTTCTGGCTGCACCACGTTCCCACCCATTACGGCGAGAAGAACAAACTCAGTTTCGACGACGCCAAGTCGGAGTTGCTGGGGCGCTACGAGCGCATGATGGGCACCATGGAGTGGTACAGCGTGGACTACTGGGCGGGAGAACTGTCCCTGGACATCGCCGCCCTCAAGGAAGAAGTCGCCCACCTCATCGACATCCATCCCCGGGTTCCGGAATTTCTCTCCCGCCTGCGCCAAGCCGGCAAGCGCACGGCCCTGGTGACCAATGCCCATCACAAGAGCCTGGGGTTGAAAATGCGCCGCACCGGGCTGGAAAGCTATTTCGACGCCGTGATCTGCGCCCACGACATCGGCCGGCCCAAGGAAGATCCGGAGTTCTGGGACTGCCTGCAACAGGTGGAACCCTTCGACCGGGAGCGCACCCTGCTGGTGGACGACAGCTTGCCGGTGCTGCGTTCGGCGCGAGGCTACGGCATCGCATACCTGCGGGCCATCCGCAAGCCCGACACGCGACAGCCCGAGAAGGATACGGAGGAATTCGAAGCCCTCGAAAGTTTCGAGGACATCATGCCGGAGGAAATCGTGAGGGGTGAAGCGTGAGGTGTTCCTCCGCTTCGTGGGTCACGCTTCGGTAATTAGCGCCGCCGCCACTTCCCGGCCTTCCGCCACCAGGATGTTGTAGGTGCGGCAGGCCGCCCCGCTGTCCATTACCTCCAGTCCAATGCCGGCGGCCGGCAGGACGGTAGCCAGGGCGGGGGAGGGGAAGCGTTGCTGCTTACCCGTCCCCAGCAGCACGATTTCCACGTCCAGGGCGGCGAGACGGGCGAAATCCTCGGCGGTTAGGGTTTCAACGCCACCTTCCTTCCACGGTTCTACCCTTCCCGGCAGCACGATCAGGCTGCCCTCGTGGCGCTTGCCGTTGATCAGCACGTAATCCTCGCCGTAGCCGGTGAAGAGGTTCTTACCGGGGGCGTCGCTGAGGTGAAGTTTCATCGGGAAGGGCTCCAATTGCTTGCGGGGGGTGGCTCAGGTAACATTCTACATTTTTACGAATCAGCCGGTTGGCCGCGTTTTTCCAGGTGCCCGGTTGGAAGGACGTCCCGTCTTGAGGAAGCCGAAGCGTAAAGCGCTAACAGAGGAATCATCCGCCGTGCAACCCATACTCAAATCCGCCAAGCTCGCCAACGTCTGCTACGACATCCGCGGCCCGGTGCTGGCCCGCGCCAAGCAGATGGAGGAGGATGGGAACCGCATCATCAAGCTGAACATCGGCAACCCGGCCCCCTTCGGCTTCGAGGCGCCGGAAGAGATCATCCAGGACGTCATCCACAACCTGCCCAACGCCTCCGGCTATTCCGATTCCAAAGGCCTGTTCGCCGCCCGCAAGGCGATCATGCACTACACCCAGGAGAAGAACATCTCCGGGGTGACCATCGACGACATCTACATCGGCAACGGCGTGTCCGAGCTGATCGTGATGGCCATGCAGGCCCTGCTCAACAACGGCGACGAAGTGCTGGTGCCGGCCCCGGACTATCCCCTGTGGACCGCGGCGGTGAGCCTCGCCGGCGGCACGCCCCGCCACTACATCTGCGACGAGCAGGCCGACTGGCTGCCGGACCTGGACGACATCAAGGCCAAGATCACCCCCAACACCCGGGCCATCGTCCTCATCAACCCCAACAATCCCACCGGCGCCCTGTATCCCGAGGACTTCCTCAAGGAAGTGATCGAGATCGCGCGCCAGTACCAGCTCATCATTTACGCCGACGAGATCTACGACAAGGTGGTGTACGACGGCAACGTCCACACCTCCATTGGCTCCCTGGCGGAGGACGTGCTGACCATCACCTTCAACGGCCTGTCCAAGAACTACCGCTCGGCGGGCTATCGCGCCGGCTGGCTGGTGGTGTCCGGGGAGAAGCGCCATGCCCAGGATTACATCGAGGGGCTCAACATGCTGTCCTCCATGCGCCTGTGCTCCAACGTCCCGGCCCAGTACGCCATTCAGACGGCGCTGGGCGGCTACCAGAGCATCAAGGACCTGGTGGCCCCCAGCGGCCGCCTCACCAAGCAGCGGGACCTGGCCTGGTCCATGCTGAACGACCTTCCGGGCGTGTCCTGCGTCAAACCCAAGGCGGCCATGTACCTGTTCCCCCGCCTGGACCCGCACATGTACCCCATCGCCGACGACCAGCAATTCATCCTGGAGCTGCTGGAAGCGGAGAAAGTGCTGCTGGTGCAGGGCAGCGGCTTCAACTGGCCCAACACCGACCATTTCCGGGTGGTGTTCCTGCCCAACCTGGACGACCTCACCGAGGCCATCACCCGCATCGGCCGCTTCCTGGAACACTACCGCAAGCGGCACGGAAGTTAACCCAAGGATGAAGGCGGAAGGATGAAGGATGAAGTGATGTCCCGCGACGCGGGGTGTTTATTAAACCCAGATTATCCATTAGGACGCGAGATGATGGCGAGGTGGGTTGCGAGACAGTTTCGTTGCTTGCGAGGAGTTCATGGTTATTCCATGGACGACGAACAAGCGGCAAAAATGGCCGCAAACCGACCGCCAGCGCTCGCGTAGGCGCGAAGCGCCGCCTAATGGATAATCTGGGTTAAATTGAGATCGCGTAGCGACCGCACTTCATCCTTCCGCCTTCATCCTTCATCCTTTAATGAAGTTAGGAAATAAGAAATGAAACCCATCAATGTAGGCTTGCTCGGCTTGGGCACGGTAGGCGGCGGCACTCTCACGGTGCTGCGCCGCAACGCCGAGGAAATCACCCGCCGCGCCGGGCGCGAAATCCGCGTCACCATGGCGGCGGTGCGCAACCTGGAAAAGGCCAAGGCCATCGCCGGCGACCTGGCCCTCACCACCGACGCCAACGACGTGGTGAACAACCCCGACATCGACATCGTGGTGGAACTCATCGGCGGCTATTCCCCCGCCAAGGAACTGGTGCTCATGGCCATCGCCAACGGCAAGCACGTGGTCACCGCCAACAAGGCGTTGCTGGCGGTGCACGGCACCGAAATCTTCAAGGCCGCCCAGGAGAAGGGCGTGATGGTGGCCTTCGAAGCCGCCGTGGCCGGCGGCATTCCCATCATCAAGGCGCTGCGCGAAGGCCTCACCGCCAACCGCATCGAGTGGATCGCCGGCATCATCAACGGCACCACCAACTTCATCCTCACCGAAATGCGCGACAAGGGCCTGGCCTTCGACACCGTGCTGGCCGAGGCCCAGCGCCTGGGCTACGCCGAAGCCGATCCCACCTTCGACATCGAAGGCATCGACGCCGCCCACAAGCTCACCATCATGGCCGCCATCGGCTTCGGCATCCCGATGCAGTTCGACAAGGCCTACACCGAAGGCATTTCCAAGCTCACCCGGGAAGACATCGCCTACGCCGGGGAACTGGGCTACCGCATCAAGCTGCTGGGCATCACCAAGCGCACCGACAAGGGCATCGAACTGCGGGTGCATCCGACCCTGATCCCCGCCAAGCGCCTCATCGCCAACGTGGAAGGGGTGATGAACGCGGTGCTGGTGAAGGGCGACGCCGTGGGCGCCACCATGTACTACGGCCGCGGCGCCGGCGCCGAACCGACGGCTTCCGCCGTGGTGGCCGATCTGGTGGACGTGACCCGCATGCACACCGCCGACCCGGAGCACCGCGTCCCCCACCTGGCCTTCCAGCCGGACCAGCTTTCCGACGTCCCGGTGCTGCCCATCGACGAGGTGCGCAGCTCCTACTACCTGCGCCTCAAGGCCTTCGACAAGCCCGGCGTGCTGGCGGACGTGACCCGCATCCTGGCCGACCTGGAAATTTCCATCGATGCGATGATCCAGAAAGAGCCTCGGGAGGGCGAGGAGCTGGCCGACGTGATCCTGCTCACCCACCAGACGGTGGAAAAAAACATCAACCAGGCGATTGCCAAGATCGAGGGACTGTCCTCCATCTCCGGCAAGGTGACCAAGATCCGGATGGAAGAACTCGGTTCCAACTAACCGGAACATGTAGGGTGGGTTAGGCGCAAGGCGCCGTAACCCACCGAACGATGGCGGGTTACGCTACGCTAACCCGCCCTGCATTGGAATGACCATGAAATACATCAGCACCCGCGGCCAATCCCCGGCCCTGTCCTTCAGCGAAATCCTCCTCGGCGGCCTGGCTCCCGACGGCGGCCTGTACCTGCCGGAAAGCTACCCCCGCTTGAGCAAGGCCGACCTGGCCCGTCTGCGGGGAAAGAGCTACGCCGAGCTGGCGTTCGAAATCCTCAGCCTGTTCGTGGACGACATTCCCGCCGCCGACCTCAAGGCCCTGGTGGACAAGACCTACACCGCCGAGGTGTACCGCCACGTGCGCCCCGGCGACAACGCCGCCGACATCACCCCGCTCCATGCCCTGGAACCGGGCTTCGCCCTGCTGGAACTGTCCAACGGCCCGACCCTGGCCTTCAAGGACATGGCGATGCAGCTCCTGGGCAACCTGTTCGAGTACGTGCTGGCGAAGCGGGGCGAGGAGATCAACATCCTCGGCGCCACTTCCGGCGACACCGGCAGCGCGGCGGAATACGCCATGCGCGGCAAGAAGGGCGTGCGGGTGTTCATGCTCTCCCCCCACGGCAAGATGAGCCCCTTCCAGCGGGCCCAGATGTTCTCCCTGCAAGACCCCAACATCTTCAACATCGCCGTGGAAGGCCTGTTCGACGACTGCCAGGACATGGTCAAGGCGGTGTCCAACGACCACGCCTACAAGGCCAAGTACAAGATCGGCGCGGTGAACTCCATCAACTGGGCCCGGGTGGTGGCGCAGATCGTCTACTACTTCAAGGGCTACTTCGCCGCCACGAAGAGCGACGACGAGGAAGTGTCCTTCTCCGTCCCCTCCGGCAACTTCGGCAACGTCTGCGCCGGCCACATCGCCCGCATGATGGGCCTGCCCATCCGCAAGCTGATCGTCGCCACCAACGAGAACGACGTGCTGGACGAATTCTTCCGCACCGGCACCTATCGGCCCCGCAAGGCCGCCGAAACCCACATCACCTCCAGCCCCTCCATGGACATTTCCAAGGCGTCCAACTTCGAGCGCTTCATGTTCGACCTGGTGGGCCGGGACGCGGCGGTGCTGCGGGACCTGTGGGCCCAGACTGACGCCCAGGGCCAGTTCGACCTCGCCCAGACCCCGTACTTCGCCAAGGTGGCCGACTTCGGCTTCACCTCCGGCGCCAGTTCCCACGCCGACCGCCTCAAGACCATCCGCATGGTGTTCGAGCGATACGGCGTGATGATCGACACCCACACCGCCGACGGCGTGAAGGTGGGCCTGGAGCACCGGGAGGAGGGCGTTCCCCTGCTGTGCCTGGAAACCGCGCTCCCCGCCAAGTTCGAGGAAACCATCCGCGAAGCCCTGGGCCGCGACCCGGAGCGTCCCGAAGAGCTGAAAGGCATCGAGCAACTGCCCCAGCGCTTCGAAGTGCTGCCGGCGGACGCGGAGAAGGTGAAGCAGTTCGTCGCCGAGCACGTCACCGCCTGAACCTTCCCCCTGGAAGGGGGAAGGGGCAAGGCCGGAGCCCCCATGAACAATCTCATCCTCCTCATCACCTGTTTCCTCGCCGGCATGGCCCTGCGCCGCAGCGGCCGCATGCCCGACCACGCCCCGGCCACCCTCAACAGCTTCATCATCCACGTTTCCCTGCCGGCCCTGACGTTGCTCTATGTCCACGACCTCAAGTTCACCGGGGATGTGGTTTTCATCGGCGCCATGGCCTGGATACATTTCGCGCTGGCGGCAGGCTTCTTCTTGGCGCTGGGCAAATGGCTCAAACTGCCGCGCCCCACCGTGGGCGCCCTGATGCTCACCGGGGGCCTGGGCAACACTTCCTTCCTCGGCCTGCCCATGATCGATGCGTTCTACGGCCCGGAAGCCATCACCACCGGCATCATCGCCGACCAGTTGGGCTCCTTTCTGGTGCTGTCCATCTGCGGCATCACCGTGGCGGGGCTCTATTCTTCCGGAACGCCGACGGCGCAAACCATCGTCCGCCGCATCGTCCTGTTCCCGCCATTCGTCGCCATGGCGGTGGCCCTGGCGCTGATTCCCGTACCCTACGCAGAGTGGTTCACCGTGCTGCTGCGCCGCCTCGGCGACACCCTGGCCCCTCTGGCCCTGCTCTCCGTCGGTTTCCAGCTGCGCCTGGGCCACCTCGCCGGCAATGGCCGCAACCTCGCCATCGGCCTGGCCTTCAAGCTGTTCCTCGCTCCCCTGGCGATCTTCCTGCTCTATGTCCCTCTCCTGGGCGCCCAGGGGCAAGCCATCCAGGTCACCCTGTTCGAGGCCGCCATGCCGCCGATGATTACCGCCGCCATCGTCGCCACGGAACACGACCTGGACCCGCCGCTGGCAACCCTGATGGTGGCGGTGGGCGTGGTCCTGTCCTTCGCCACCCTGACCGGGTGGTGGTGGGCGATGCGGGGGATCTAGGTTCGGGCCGGAATATCCGCTATAAACTAATGGCAGGGCTTCTGATAGCCCATTTCGACCGAGAGGAAAGTATGAAACGCTACGCTTCGGTGTTGATGTTGATATCCCTGCTGCTTGCCGGCTGCGGTGGCCCGCGCAGCTATGCCGAAGGTGAGGACTTCCAGAGCGATTCCCGGCATCGCCAGGATTTCACCGCGCCGGTGGCGCCGGTGTGCGTGGCTGCCCGCCATGTCCTGCTCGGTGACGGCTATCTCGTCGTGGGCGATTCGGACTTGAGCCTTGTCGGCGCCAAGGAGTTTCAGATCGACGAGAAAAGCCACGCCATCCTGCGGGTTTATGTCACCTGCAGTCCGCGGAGCGGTGGCTCTTCCCTGTTCGTCACCGCCACCGAAGAGCATTTCGATGTGAAAACAAGCCGCCAGAGCACCTCCATCGGCGTGCCTCTCGTTTCCCCCATTTCCATCGGCAGCCGGAGCGAGGTGGACAATCAGGTGAAAACCCGGGGGGAGACGGTGACGCGGCGGGATTTCTACGAGCGCTTCTATCGGGCGGTCAAACGGGAACTGGACCGTTAGCCGGCCCCGTTGTGGGGTTTAAACCCAGATTGCCCATTGGGACGCGAGAGGATGGCGAGGCGGGTTGCGAGACAGTTTCGTTGCTTGCGAGGGGTCCAGGGAGGTTCCATGGACGACGAACAAGGGGCGAAAACGAAGTTCAGTGCAGGCTCCTATCCGCCGCAGGCGAATGGGACGCCGGAACCAAAATGGCCGCGCCGCCAGCGCTCCCGTAGGCGCAAAGCGCCGCCAAATGGACAATCTGGGTTAAACCCAGATTATCCATTTGGACGCGAGATGATGGCGAGGTGGGTTGCGAGACAGTTTCGTTGCTTGCGAGGAGTTCATGGTTATTCCATGGACGACGAACAAGCGGCAAAAATGGCCGCAAACCGGCCGCCAGCGCTCGCGTAGGCGCGAAGCGCCGCCTAATGGATAATCTGGGTTAAAGTCAGGCCCCGCGGCGGCTCGGTGTCCACTGCTTGACGAAACATCCCGTAGTGGCAGCCCGTTCCGGCTGCGCCGTTTTTCAGGGCAACTGCTCTTTCGTCAACAGGAATACGTGTTCGTCCCCGCCTTCCGTATTGAGCCAGGTGAATTCCAGGTCAGGGAAGGCCGTTTCCAATTCCAGGCGGTTGTGGCCGATTTCCACGATCAATAGGCCGTGGTCGTTGAGGTGATCTTTGGCCTGTTCCAGGATGACGCGCACGTGGTCCAACCCGTCCGGTCCCGAAGCCAGGGCGATGCGGGGCTCGTGAAGATATTCCTCCGGTAGGGTTTCCATGGATTCGGCATTGACGTAGGGCGGGTTGCTGACGATGAGGTCGTAGCGCTCGCCTTCCAGGGCGGCGAACATGTCGGAGCGGACCAGGCGGACCTGGTCGGTAAGGCCGTAATCGCCCACGTTCTGGCGTGCCACGTTGAGGGCGTCGGGGGAGATGTCCACGGCGTCCACGGTGGAATAGGGAAAGGTGAGGGCCATCAGGATGGCGAGGCAGCCGCTGCCGGTGCACAGGTCCAGGGCGCGGGTGACCTTGGCGGGGTCTTCCAGCCAGGGGGAGAGCTGTTCGAACAGCAGGCCGGCGATGAAGGAGCGGGGGACGATCACCCGCTCGTCCACGTAGAACTTGTATTCTCCCAGCCAGGCTTCGTGGGTCAGGTAGGAAGCGGGGACCCGGTCCTTGATGCGGCGCTCGATCAGGTCCAGGGCGGTGGCCACTTCGCCGGGGGTGAGGCGGGCATCCAGGTAGGGGTCGAGCAGGCCCGGCGGCAGGTGCAGGGCGTAGAGAATGAGGTAGGCGGCTTCATCGTGGGCATTGTCGGTGCCGTGGCCGAAGAATACGGCGCTTTCGTGGAAGCGGCTGATGGAAAAGCGCAGCAGGTCGCGCACCGTGCGCAGGGTGGCGCGGGCTTCGTTGAACAGGTTATCCATTATCCCCTCGCGGATTATTTTTATCGTCTATCAGGTTAGCAGGTTCACCAGGGTTTGCCGGTAGATTTCCGACAGGGGCTCGATGTCCCCTACGGCGATGCATTCGTCGATCTTGTGGATGGTGGCGTTGAGAGGCCCGATTTCCACCACCTGGGGGCAGATGTCGGCGATGAAGCGCCCGTCGGAGGTGCCGCCGGAGGTGGAGAGCTCGGTTTCCACGCCGGTGGCTTGGCGGATGGCGTCGGTCAGGGCGTCCACCAGGGTGCCCTTGGGGGTGAGGTAGGGCTTGCCGGTGAGGGCCCATTGGAGGTCGTAGTCGAGGCCGTGCTGGTCCAGGATGGCGTGGACCTTCTGCTGCAAATCTTCTTGAGTGCTGGCGGTGGAGAAGCGGAAGTTGAATTCGATCTTCACCTCGCCGGGCACCACGTTGGTGGCGCCGGTGCCGCCGTGGATGCTGGAAATCTGCCAGGTGGTGGGGGGGAAGTATTCGTTGCCCTGGTCCCAGGTGGTGGCGGCCAGTTCGGCGATGGCGGGGGCGGCCAGGTGGATGGGGTTCTTGGTCAGGTGGGGGTAGGCGATGTGGCCCTGGATGCCTTTCACCGTCAGGCTGCCGGACAGGGAGCCGCGGCGGCCGTTCTTCAGGGTGTCCCCGAGCTTGGCCACGCAGGTGGGCTCACCGACGATGCAGTAATCCATGCCCTCGTTGCGGGCCTTGAGGGCTTCCACCACTTTCTCGGTGCCGTCGATGGCGTCCCCCTCCTCGTCGGAGGTGATGAGCAGGGCGATGGAGCCTTTGGCCTGCGGATGCTCGGCCAGGAAGCGCTCGGCGGCGGTGACGAAGGCGGCGATGGAGGTTTTCATGTCCGCCGCGCCCCGGGCGTAGAGCTTGCCGTCGCGCACCGTCGGGGTGAAAGGCTCGCTGCCCCATTTTTCCACCGGGCCGGTGGGCACCACGTCGGTGTGGCCGGCAAAGCACACCAGGGGCCTGGCTTCGCCCCAGCGGGCCCACAGGTTGTCCACCGGGCCGAAGGGCAGCTTTTCGATCTTGAAGCCGAGCTTTTGCAGCCGCTGGGCCAGGAGGTCCTGGCAGCCGCCATCGTCGGGGGTGATGGAGCGGCGGGAGAGCAGGTCGATGGCGAGGTCGAGGGTCGCGGTCATGGGGAGTCCGTTAGCGGTTGAACAGTCGGGCGTAGGTGTCGGCGTCGAAGCCCACGTGGACGCGGCCTTCCAGTTCCAGCACCGGGCGCTTGATGATGCTGGGCTTGTCCAGCATCAGGGCGAGGGCGGCGGCTTCGTCGCTGGTGTGCTGCTTTACTTCGTCGGGCAGCTGACGCCAGGTGGTGCCTTGGCGGTTGAGGAGCTTTTCCCACCCGGTCTGCTTCATCCAGCCCTGGAGCAGGGCGGCGTCGATACCGGATTTCTTGAAGTCGTGAAAGGGCATTTCGATACCCTGTTCCGCTAGCCAGGCGCGGGCTTTCTTGACGGTGTTGCAGTTGGGGATGCCGTAGAGTTTCATGGGTAAAAAAGGGCGAACAAAACTCTCGGAATTGTACCACGGCGTTCCCATTGAATTTTCCGGCTCCCGGCCTAGACTGAATTACCCAGAGCCTATTTCAGCCGTTCTCTCGGGCACGATAACTACTGAAATAGGCGCTATGTTGTTGTCGGGAAAGGAGACGATCATGCTGCAATCCTTACGGAAAGTCGGTATCGAAGTGGGGCGCGAACTCAACCGTGCGTGGGAGAACCTGTCGGAAGGCTGGCGGGATGTGCTCAGCCGCGGCGGCAACGCCCTGACGCACTTTACCAAGACCCAGCGGGAAGGGGACCCGGCCCTGCCCCTGCCCACCTGGGGGCTGTTGGCGGCGGAAGTGCGGGAAACGGACAAGGACATCGTGGTGACCATGGAAGTGCCCGGCATGGAGAAGTCGGACTACAACGTCTCCATCGAGGGCAACACCCTGTTCGTCACCGGCGAGAAGCGCATGGAAACGGAAACCCAGGGCGACCGCTACCACGTGCTGGAGCGGGCCTACGGCAGCTTCCAGCGGGGCATCCCGCTCCCCGGCACGGTGGACGCGGATAGCGCGACGGCGAACTACCGCAACGGTGTGCTGACGGTGAAGATCAAGAAGTTGGCGGGCGCGGCGTCCAAACGCATCGAAGTGAAATAGGCCGCCGGCCGCCGCCGAGTTGGCGAAGGGGAAGTCATGGCTTTCGTGGATTGGAAACCGGAGTACACCGTCAAGAGCGACACCCTGGACCACCAGCACCAGAAGATGTTCCGGATCGTGAACCAGCTCCACGAGGCGATCTTTGCCCACAAGGCCAAGGATGTGATGGGGGGGATTATCCACGACTTGGTGACTTACACCCAGACCCACTTCGCCGAGGAGGAGCAGCAGATGGAGAGCAGCCATTTTCCTCCCCAGTTGTTCCAGGCCCACAAGACGGCCCATGAGCAACTGGTACGCCAGGTGCGGGAAATCGAGCAGCGTTATCTGCGGGGGGAGGGCAATATGTCCCCGGACGTGTTGTGCTTCCTGGTGGGGGAATGGCTGCTGAAACACATCCTCAGCATGGACAAGCAGTACGCCCCCTACATGAACAAGCGGGAGCCGTAAGAAAAACCTGTGCCACACCATGAGCCCCCCCCCGAAAAAGGCCGCCGCGGCTGGAAGCTGGAAGACATCGACTGGAGCGGTATCCAGCGGGACATGGTGAGAGACGACGATGACCTGTTCTACCTGCTGGCCCCCGCCTCTTTCGTCGAAATCCTGTCCGACCATTACACCCGCAATCTGATTGACCACTACCGCGGCGACAGTGCCGTGGTGGGCTGGCTGGAGGACAACTGGCGGCGGGAGGAAATGCAGCACGGCGAGGCCCTCAAAACCTACGTCCGGGCGGTGTGGCCGGAATTCGATTGGGACGGCGCCTACGCCGGCTTTGCCGCGGAATATGGCGCGGCCTGCACCATGGCGGCACTGGAGCCGAGCCCGGCCCTGGAAATGGCGGCACGCTGCGTGGTGGAAATCGGCACCTCCACCCTTTACCGTTGCCTGTTCAATTACGTCCGGGAGCCGGTGCTGCGCCAGTTGCTTGCCAACATCAAGGCCGACGAGGTGCGGCATTACGGCCACTTCCATGCCTTCTTCGAGGCGTACAACCGGGAAGAAAGGAAGGGTTTTTGGGAGGTTTGGCGGATACTCCGGGGTCGAATGACGGAAATCCGCGACGATGATTCCTACATCGCCTTCAAGCACGTTTATGCATGGCGCCGACCGGGAGCCGCTTCCGGCGAAGGGATGTGGACGCAGTATTCCCGCTATTCCTGGCGGATCAGCGGGCTGGCGCGCCGCAATTATCCCTATGCCATGGCGGCGGATATGCTTCTGGCCCTCCTGCCTTTGCCCGCATTCCTCAAGCCCCTGCTGAGGCTGCCCATAGTCGGAATTGCCCGCTTGACGCTTTTCAGGCCGCCGCCGTCGGTACCTGTTCCGCCGCGTCTTTCATCAACCGGCTGAAACGCCGTCCACGTTGAGCTGCAGCCAGTATTCCAGCAGGGCCAGGTGCCACAGCTTGCTGCCCTGGATACGGGTGAAGTGGGATTCCGGCTCGGCCAGCAGCTTTTCCACATAGGGGCGGTGGTAGAGGCCGCGCCTGAGGCTGGCGTCGGACAGCAGTATCTCCCCCATGAACTCCAGGAATGGGCCCCGCACGTATTTCAGCGCCGGCACCGGGAAGTAGCCCTTGGGGCGGTCGATCACGCCGTCGGGGATCAGGCCACGGGCGACGGCCTTGAGGGGAAACTTGCCGCCCTCCTTCAATTTCAAGCTCGGCGGCATCTTGGCCGCCAGTTCCACCACCTCGTGGTCCAGGAACGGCACCCGGGCTTCCAGGCCCCAGGCCATGGTCATGTTGTCCACCCGCTTCACCGGGTCGTCCACGATCAATGTCGTCACGTCGAAGCGCAGCACCTGGTCGAGGAAAGTGTCGGCACGGGGCTTGGCCAGTTCCCGCGCCACCAGTTCGGAGGTGACGTCCGGCCCGTGGTAGCGGGGGGCGACGGTGTCCAGGAATTCGGCGTGGTCCCGGTCGAAGTAGTTGAGGCGGAAGCGGTCCAGGGGCGGGCCGGGAGTGGCGTCCATGCGGGGATACCAGAAGTAGCCGCCGAACACCTCGTCCGCCCCCTGGCCGGAAAGCACCACCTTCACTTCGTCCGCCACCTTTTCCGCCAGCAGGTAGAAGGCGATGGCGTCCTGGCCCACCATGGGTTCGGCCATGTTGGATACCGCTTCGGGCAGGCGCTTCAGCACTTCCGAATTGGGGATCAGGTATTTGTGGTGGCGGGTTTTGAAGCGCTCCACCACCTGGTCGGAGTATTCGAACTCGTCGCCCTTTTCCGCCCCGCCCCCCAGTTCCTCGAAGCCGACGGAAAAGGTCAGCAGGTTGTCCACGTGGTCCGCCAGCAGACCCACCAACAGGCTGGAATCCAGGCCGCCGGAGAGCAGGACGCCGACGGGCACGTCGGAAGCCAAGCGGTGGCGCTCCACGGCCCGGCCCAGCACGTGGCGGGTGGCGGCGATCCAGTCGTCCTCGGACAGGGTTTGGGGCGGGCGGGTGGCGTCCAGGGTCCAGTACACCCGCTGGGACACCTTGCCCTCCTTGTCCACCGCCATGCTGGTGGCCGGCGGCAGCTTCTTCACGCCGTTGAGGACGGTGCGCGGAGCGGGCACCACGGCGTGGAGGGTGAAATGGTGGTGCAGGCCCATGGGGTCCAGGCTGGTGTCCACGCCCCCTGCCGCCAGCAGAGCCTGGGTGTTGGAGGCGAAGCGCAGGCTGGCGCCGTCCAGGCTGTAGTAGAGAGGCTTGATGCCGAAGCGGTCCCGGGCCAGGAACAGGCTGCCGTGGCGCATGTCCCACACGGCGAAGGCGAACATGCCGTAGAAGCGCTCCACGCAACGCTCGCCCCAGGCATGGAAAGCCTTGAGGATGACCTCGCTGTCCCCTTCGGAGAAGAAGCTGTAGCCCATCCCCGACAGTTCGGCCCGCAGCTCCTTGTAGTTGTAGAGGGTGCCGTTGAACACCAGGGCCAGGCGCAGCTCCTTGTCCACCATGGGCTGGTTGGCCTTGTCCGACAGGTCGATGATGGACAGGCGGCGGTGGCCGAAGGCCAGGGGGCCGTCGGTGAGGGTGCCTTCCGAGTCCGGGCCGCGCCGGGCGAGCTGGGCCGTCATCCGCTTGAGGGCGGAGAGGTCGGGGGATTGGTTGTCGAAGCGAAGTTCGCCGCAGAGGCCGCACATGATGGGGAGTATTGTAGGGCGGATTAGGCCGAAGGCTGTAATCCGCCGGATGTGGATGGTGGGTTACGCGGCTGCGCCGCTAACCCACCCTACATGATTTAGATGCCGCGGAGCAATTCGTTGATGCCTACTTTGCCCCGGGTCTTTTCGTCCACCTTCTTCACGATTACCGCGCAGTACAGGCTGTACTTGCCGTCGGCGGAGGGCAGGTTGCCGCTGACCACCACGGAGCCGGCGGGAATGCGGCCGTATGTGACTTCGCCGGTTTCCCGGTCGTAAATCTTGGTGGATTGGCCGATGTACACGCCCATGGAGATGACGCTGTTGTCCTCCACGATCACGCCTTCCACCACTTCGGAGCGGGCGCCGATGAAGCAGTTGTCGCCGATGATGGTGGGGTTGGCCTGGACCGGCTCCAGCACGCCGCCGATGCCGACGCCGCCGGACAGGTGCACGTTCTTGCCGATCTGGGCGCAGGAACCGACGGTGGCCCAGGTGTCCACCATGGTGCCTTCGTCCACATAGGCGCCGATGTTGACGTAGGAGGGCATCAGCACCACGTTCTTGGCGATGTAGGAGCCCTTGCGCGCCGCGGCGGGGGGCACGACGCGGAAGCCGCCGTCACGGAAATCCTTGGAGTTGTAGTCGGCGAACTTGGACGGCACCTTGTCGAAGTAGTTGGTGAAGCCGCCCTTGATGAAGAAGTTGTCCTCCAGGCGGAAGGACAGCAGCACCGCCTTCTTGAGCCACTGATGGGTGACCCACTGGCCGTCGATCTTCTCGGCCACGCGCAGCTGGCCCTTGTCCAGCATCTCGATCACGTTCTGGATGCTGTCTTTCAGCTTGGCATCGGCGTTGCGCGGGTTGATGTCGGCGCGGCGCTCGAAGGCTTCGTCGATGACGGATTGCAGTTCTTTCATGTTCAATTCCTGTTTGTTTGGTTAACCACGGATGAACACGAATTAACTCGAATGATTCGTGTGCATTCGTGCCAATTCGTGGTTAATTAAGGTTCTTAACAAATTTCCGAATTCTTTCCGCCGCTTCGACGCATTCCTGGGGTTCCGCCACCAGGGCGATGCGGATGAAGTTCGCGCCCGGATTGACGCCGTGGGCCTCGCGGGCGAGGAAGCTGCCGGGTAAAACCGTCACATTATAATCACGATACAGATTCCGCGCGAACTCGGTGTCCGGCATTGAAGTCCGGGCCCAGAGGTAGAAGGCGGCGTCGGGCATATCCACCTCCAGTCCATCTTGCAGGATGGGCGTCACGGCGGCGAATTTTTCCCGGTACAGGCGGCGGTTTTCCGCCACATGGGCCTCGTCCGCCCAGGCGGCGGCGCTGGCGGCCTGCACCGCCGGGTTCATGGCGCAGCCGTGGTAGGTGCGGTAGAGCAGGAATTGCTCCAGGATCGCTGCATCCCCCGCCACGAAGCCGGAGCGCATCCCCGGCACGTTGGAGCGCTTGGACAGGGAGTTGAACGTCACCAGCCGCTCCAGGCCGCGGCCCAGCTGCTTGGCGGCGGTGAGGGCGCCCATGGGGGGGCGGCCTTCCTCGAAATAGATTTCCGAATAGCACTCGTCGGCGGCGATGACGAAGCCGTAGCGGTCGGACAGGTCGAACAGCTTCTTCCAGTCCTCCAACCCCATCACCTTGCCGGTGGGGTTGCCGGGGGAGCAGGCGAAGACCAGCTGGGTGCGGCGCAGAACGTCTTCCGGGACGCTGTCGAAGTCCATCACCAGGCCGTTTTCCGGCAGGGTGTTGAGGAAGTAGGGCTCGGCTCCCGCCAGCAGGGCGGCGCCTTCGTAAATCTGGTAGAAGGGGTTGGGGGAGATCAGCACGGGTTTATGACGGCCGCGCAGCGACACTTCGTCCCCCTCTCCCGTTCCGCCGTGGTCGCCGCGAAGCGGCGGGCACCCGGCGAGAACATCCGCTGCGGGTGCAGGGAGAGGGCAGAGGTCGATCACCGCCTGGGCAAAAGCGAACAGGGCCTCCCGGCTGCCGTTTACCGGCAGAATCTGGGTGGCGGGGTCCAGTTCCGCGCCGTAGCGCCGCCCGCTCCAGGCGGCAATGGATTCCCGCAGGGCGGCGCTGCCCTGGGTTGTGGGATAATTGGCCAGCCCCCCCAGATTCTGGATCAGGCTGTCCTTGATGAATGGCGGGGTGGGGTGCTTGGGCTCGCCGATGGACAGGTTGATGTGCCTGAGGGCCGGATTGGGCTCGACGCCCTTGAACAGGTCGCGCAGCTTCTGGAAGGGATAGGGCTGCAGCAGGGCAAGGTTCGGGTTCACGATTCGAATTCTTGGGTCAGATAAAAGACGGAAATTATAGGTTAATGATGATGGCCGTGGCAGCCGCCTCCGACAAAAAACTCCCCGCCGTGCTGGCGCTGCTCTCGGGCACCGTGGTGTGGGGAGTGATCTGGTATCCCTACCGCCTGCTGGAATCGGCAGGGGTGTCCGGGGTGCTGTCCACTTTTCTCAGCTATGCCGTGGTGTCGGCCCTGGGTGTGGGGCTGCTGTTTCGCCGCCGCCCCGGAATGTGGCGGGACGGCAAGATGCTGCTGTGGCTGGGCCTGGTCTACGGCTGGGCCAACCTGGCCTACGTGCTGGCGGTGATCCACGGCGAGGTGATGCGGGTGTTGCTGCTGTTCTACCTTGCCCCTCTATGGACGGTGCTGTTCGCTTGTTGGTTGCTGAAGGAGCGCTTGCACGGCACGGGTTACGCCATCGTCGGCCTGTCCCTGGCCGGGGCGGCGGTGATGCTGTGGCATCCCGACACCGGGCTGCCCCTGCCGCGGAACAGCGCGGAGTGGCTGGGCCTCTCCGCCGGCCTGATGTTTGCCTTGGGCAACGTTCTGTCCCGGCAGGCCGCCGATCTGGACGTGGGGGCGAAGTCCCTGGCCATCTGGGTGGGGTCCGTCCTGCTGGCCTTGGTGCCCCTCCTGTTCAACGGGGACGGATTTGCCGCCGTGCCGTTCATGGATGGGGTCGCCTGGGCCTGGGTGGCCGGCATCGGCGTGGCGCTGTTCATCATCACCCTCGCGGTGCAATACGGCCTGGGAAAAGTGGCGGCCAGCCACGCGGTGGTGATTTTCCTGTTCGAGCTGGTGGTGGCGGCGATTTCGTCCTGGTGGCTGGTAGGCGAGTCCATGACTGCCAGGGAATGGCTGGGCGGGGCGATGATCGTCGCCGCCAGCCTGTTTTCCGGCCGCTTGGAAGAAAAAGCCTAATCGGCCTTCCGGGACTGATGCATCGCCTGGATATGCCGCCGGTGCTGGCGGAACACGGTGCGCTCCAGCCAATCCTGCATTTCCTCGCCAAGGTGGGTGAACACCGCTTCGGCGCTGCCTTGGCCGCTGCGCTTGACGATGGCCGTGAGGCGCAAGGGCTGGGGCAGGCGAGGGCTGATGTGGAGGGTGAGGAGGATGGGGCTGCCGGCGGGGGGCAGGGGCTCCGACTTCCACGTTACCGCCTGGGCGCTGAGGCTCAGGGGGACGGGGCGGGGGGCCGGCTGTTCCTGGCTGAGGAGGCGGCCCAGCAAGGTGAGGGCCAAATCTACTTTGGTTTCCAGTCGCTCCAGCATGCGGCCCGTGGGGCTGCCCGGTTCGCTGTCGTAGTCGGTGATCGGGGGCTGCGCCTCGATGGTGGCCAGGGCCCGCAGCAGCACGATGTTGGTGTGCATCCAGACGCCGACCACGTGCTGTTCCGTGTCGCCCAAGGGGCGCCACTCCAAAGGCAGGTCGGCCTGGAACGAGACGCCGGTTTCCACCGCTCTCAACCTCTTGTGTTGGACTGGTGTTCGAAGGGGGTCAGCGCCACCAGAGGCTTGGGTTCCCACCCCGCTTTGCGGTGCTCGGCGACCACGTTGGTGAAAATGCCGCCGCGGACGAAAAACTTGGCGGTGAGGCGCATGAAGCGGGGATTGGTGGCTTTCACCAGGTCGTCCAGGATGCGGTTGGTCACGGCCTCGTGGAAGGCGCCCTCGTTGCGGTAGGACCAGATGTAGAGCTTGAGGCTCTTCAGTTCCACGCATTTCTGGTCCGGGATGTAGTCCAGGTACAGGGTGGCGAAGTCCGGCTGGCCGGTCTTGGGGCACAGGCAGGTGAACTCGGGGATTTCCATGTGGATGTGGAAGTCCCGGTCGGGATGGGGACTGTCGAAAGTTTCCAGTTCTTTGCTGGGTTGGCTGGACATTGGCGGCTCCGGCGCGAAATCGTTTAGAATTCGACAATTATAACCCGACAACATCCTCAGCCGCTTGTTCTACCTCGACCTTCTCGGCGCCCTGGAGCGCCACCACGTTCGCTACCTGCTGGTGGGCGGGCTGGCCATGAACCTGCACGGGGTGCCGCGCATGACCATGGACGTGGATATAATGGTGGCCCTCGATGGGGCAAACCTGGAGCACTTTATCCGGCTGGCGGGTGAACTGGGATTGAGCCCCACGCTTCCCATTACCCTGGAGGAATTGGGCGATGCCGCAAAACGGGCATCCTGGGTCAACGAGCGGCACATGGTGGCTTTTTCCCTGCGCGGCCCCGAAAACAGTGCCCCCACCGTGGATGTGCTGATCGGCGCGGACCTGCCCTTCGACGACGCTTACGGACGGCGACTGATGCGGGAAGTGGCCGGCATTCCGGTTTCCCTGGCGGCGGTGGTGGACATGATCGCCCTCAAAGAACAGGCCGGGCGTGCCCAGGATTTGGCGGATATCGAACATCTCAAGCGATTGGCCCATGGATAAGCAAACTTCCGAAGGCGGTTTCTTCTACTGGGTGAGCGACGAGCAACTGGAAGCCTTCGCCCGCCTCACCGACCTGGAACGCCTGCAATGGGTGGAGGAGGCGCGCCTCTTCACCCTGGCCGCCCGCACCCCCGAAACCGAACTGCGGCAGGAACGCCTGCGCCGCGGCGAAACCATTTCCTAGGATTCCGTGCGCCTCACCCACGTCAAACTCGCCGGCTTCAAGAGCTTCGTCGATCCCACCACCATTCCCACGCCGGGGAAGCTGGTGGGCATCGTCGGCCCCAACGGCTGCGGCAAATCCAACGTGATCGACGCCGTGCGCTGGGTGCTGGGGGAATCCTCCGCCAAGCAGTTGCGGGGCGAGTCCATGACGGACGTGATCTTCAACGGCTCCAGCGAGCGCAAGCCGGTGTCCCGGGCCAGCGTCGAGTTGACCTTCGACAACAGCCTGGGGCGCGCCGCCGGGTCCTGGTCCCAGTATGCCGAGCTGTCGGTGAAGCGGGTGCTGCACCGGGACGGCGAATCCCAATACTTCGTCAACAACCTCAAGGTGCGGCGCAAGGACGTCACCGACATCTTCCTCGGCACCGGTCTCGGTCCCCGGGCCTACGCCATCATCGAGCAGGGCATGATCTCCCGCATCATCGAGGCCCGGCCCGAGGACATGCGGATTTTCCTCGAAGAGGCGGCGGGGGTGTCGAAATACAAGGAACGGCGCCGGGAAACCGAACTCCGCCTGCGGGATACCCGGGAGAATTTGCTGCGCCTGGACGACGTGCGCCTGGAACTGGACAAGCAGCTGGCTCGCCTGGAGTCCCAGGCGGTGGTGGCCCAGCGCTACCACGAGTTGCAAAAGGAATTGCAGACCGCCCGTCAGCTTCTGCTCCTGCTCAAGCGCCGGGATGCCGCCGCCCTGCGGGAGAAGCACCAGCGGGAAGTGCAGCGCCTGATCAACGACCTGGAGGCGGAAACCGCCCATCTGCGCCAGTCCGAAAGCCAGCTGGAGTCGGAGCGCAACGCCCACTACGCCGCCAGCGACGCCCTCCACGCCGCCCAGGCGGCCCTGTATGAGGCCAACGCCGAGGTGGCCCGCTTCGAGCAGGGCCTGAAGCACCAGCGGGACAGCCGGGAGCGGCTCAACCACCAGGCTGCCGGCCTGCGGGCCCAGCAGGCCCAGCAACTGCAGCGCCGCCAGGAGGCGGAGGAGCAGTTGGCCCACTGGAAGGAGGAACAGGAGGTGGCCCGGGAGCGGGTGGCCGAATCCCGGGAAGCCGTCGCCCGGGAAACGGAAAGCCTGCCCCGGGCCGAAGCCGCCTTCCGGGAACGCCAGGAGCTGTTCGCCAAGCTGCAACGGGAACTGAGCCAGGCCGAGCAGGCGGCGGCCCTGGAGGAAACCAACCGGTCCCACGCCCGCAAGGCCCAACTGCAGCTGGAGCAGCGCATGGCCCGCCTGGAGCAGGAAGTGCAGGCCCTGCCCAGGGCCGACCAGGAGGCCCTGGACGGGCTGCGGGAGGAACTGGCGGAGGTGGAGCTGATCCTGGAGGAGGTCCGTGGCCAGTTGGAGGAAGGGCAGCAGCGCCTGCCCCAGGCCGAGGAAGCCCGCCGGGAAGCCTTCGACGCCATGCAGCAGCAGTCCCAGCAGGTGGCGCGGCTGGATGCGAGGCTGCTGGCCTTGCGGCAGATGCAGTCCCAGTTGGAGCGCAACCAGGAACTCTCCGCCTGGCTGGCGACGCACCAATTGGAAGGCCTGCCCCGCCTGTGGCAGAAGGTGCAGGTCGAAGCCGGGTGGGAAAGCGCACTGGAAAGCGTGTTACGGGAGCGTCTCAACGGCATCCTGGTGGGGGAAGGCGACGACCTTGCCGGCCATTTGCATGATGCGCCTCCCGCCATGGTGGCCCTGGCCCTGGCGACGGAGGAAAGCGTCTCCCTGTGGGCGGCCGAGGACGGCAAACGGCCCTTGTCCGCCCTCGTGTCCTGGGACGGCCGCGGGCAAGAGGCCCATCCCGCCTTCCTGCGGGAGTGGCTCCACGGCGTTTATGTCGCCACCGGCGCCGCCGCGGCCCTGGGCGCCCGGGACGGACTGGCGGAAGGGGAGGCCCTGGTCTGCCCGGAAGGCCATCTGTTCACCCGCCATGGCACGGTGTACTACGCCCAGCAGTCCGAACTGCACGGCGTGCTGGCCCGCAAGCGGGAGATCGAGGCGCTGGAAGCCGAGTTGGAAACCGCTGCCGGCGTCCTGGAAAACGCCCGCCACGCCCTGAAGGCGGCCGAGGAGGAAGTGTCCCGGCTGCAAGCCGATCTTGCCGTTCAGCGCAGCCGGGTGGGGGAGTTTCAGCAGAAGCACCACCGCCTGCAAATGGAACTCCACAAGCTGGAGCAGCAGGCCGCCCACATGGCCCGCCGCCGGGAGCAGATCGACCACGAGTTGAAAGAGCTGGCGGAACAGCAGGAAATCGAAGCGGAGCAGGCCGCCGAATGCGAATACAACCTGGAACGCCTGCAGGCCCAGGTGGACGCTTTCCAGGAACAACTGGAGGATGCCGCCGGAGAGCGGGAAGAGGCGGAAACCGCCCTCGCGCGCCAGCGGGAAGCCGCCCGCCAGGCCGAGCGGGAAGCCCAGGAGGCGACCTTCTACGAGAAGACCTGCCTCAACAAGCTGGGGGAACTGGACCACGCCATCAAGGCCGTGGCCGGCGACCTGGAAACCCTGGAAGCCGCCCTGGAAGACCTGCTGATGGAACTGGAGGCGTTCGACGAGGAACCGGCCAAGGAGGGTCTGCAGCAGGCCCTGAGCCAGCGCCAGGAGCGGGAAGAAGCCCTGACCGCGGCGCGGGAGGCCCTGAACGAGGCCGGAATCCGCCTCAAGGCGGTGGAAGAGGCGCGCATGAAGAGCGAGCAGGGGCTGAACCCCCTGCGGGACAAGCTCAACGAGGGGCGCTTGAAGGAGCAGGAGGCCCGCCTGACGGAAGAGCAGTTGGCCGAGCAGCTGCGGGCGGAGAATGCCGACGAAACCGCCTTGATCGAACAGCTGGAAAAGGGCCGCCGCAGCGCCAACGCCCTGCAAGGGGAGATCGACCGCCTGGGCCAGGACATCACCGCCCTGGGGCCGGTGAACCTGGCCGCCCTGGAGGAATTGAAGTCCGAGCGGGAGCGCAAGGCCTACCTGGACGAGCAGGCGGCGGACCTGAACGAGGCCATCGACACCCTGGAGCAGGCCATCCGCCGCATCGACCGGGAAACGCGGGACCTGCTCCAGGCCACCTACGACGAGGTGAACAAGAACCTGGGGGAACTGTTCCCCTCCCTCTTCGGCGGCGGCCACGCGCAGCTGCTGCTGACCGGGGAGGAAATTCTCGACGCCGGCATCCAGATCGTCGCCCAGCCGCCGGGGAAGAAGAACAGCACCATCCACCTGTTGTCCGGCGGCGAGAAGGCGCTGACCGCCCTGTCCCTGGTGTTCTCCATGTTCCGCCTCAATCCCGCGCCCTTCTGCCTGCTGGACGAGGTGGACGCGCCCCTGGACGATTCCAACACCGAGCGTTTTTGCGAGCTGGTGAAGAAAATGGCCGAGCATACCCAGTTCCTCTATATCAGCCACAACAAGATCACCATGGAAATGGCCGACCAGTTGGTGGGCATCACCCAGCAGGAGCAGGGGGTGTCGCGCATGGTGGCGGTGGACATCGAAGAGGCCCTGAAGATGAGGGATGCGGTTCCGGCCTAAGCCGGCTTGTGCTTATAATGTTTCCCGCATCGCAGAATGAACCACGGAAAAGAAGGGTGAGAGGGATTTCATGAACGAATTGCAGGTCAGTCTGCTGGTCCTCGGTGGCGCCATCGTCGCCGCCGTTTACGGCTTCAACCGTTGGCAGGAAAGGAAGCTGAAGCGCCGGGCCGAGGAACTGTTCCAATCCGATCACGACGACGTGCTGCTGGACGAAGCTCCCCAGCCGGTGGGGCTTTCCCCTGTGGCCGAGCGGAAGCCCCCGGGGCGCATCGAGCCCACCCTGGGCGACGAGCCGGCATTTTCCCCGGACGACACCCTGCCCAACGAAGAAATTCCCCCTGAGCCCGTCTTCGAGGAAGCCCCCCCGGTTGCCGTGCCGCCGCGCCGGACTTTCGCCGCGGGCCTGATCGACTATGCCGCCCGGCTCCATGCCGACGTCCCCGTTTCCGCCGCCGCACTGGAAGGGGCTATGCGCGCATCCGCCACCTACGGCAAGCCGGTGGCCTGGCGGGGCCTCAACAGCCGCTCCGGTGCCTGGGAAGACCTGAGGGCCGTGGGGCCGGAAGAAACCTACGCCGAATTCGAAGCCGTGCTGCAACTGGTGGACCGCCAGGGCGCGGTGGCGGCCCACGAACTGGAAATGTTCTGCGACACCATCCAGAATGCGGCGGCGGATCTGTCCCTTACCGCCGACTGCCCCGACATCCAACCGGCCGTCGATCGCGCTGCGGCCCTGGACCGGCTGTGCGCCGACGCGGATGTGCTGATCGGCATCAACGTCATCCCGGCCAACGGCACGGCGATACCGGCCACCAAAGTGCGCGCCTTCGCGGAAGCCGCGGGCATGAAGCTGGCCGACGACGGCGCCTTCTATTTCCGCACCGACGAAGGGGTGGCGTTGTATTCCCTGTGCAACCTGGACCCGGAGCCCTTCACCCCGGAGAGCATCAAGACCCTTTCCACCCACGGCATCACCCTCTTGCTGGACGTGCCCAAGACGCCTAACGGCGCCCGGGTGTTCGACCAGATGCTGGCGGTGGCGCGGCAAATGGCCAACACCCTGGGCGGGCTGGTGGTGGACGACAACCGCCGTCCCTTCACCGACGCCGGGGCCGATGGCATCCGCGGCCAGTTGAAGGATATCTACCGCCGCATGGACGAGATGCAGGTGCCTTCCGGCGGCGAACTCGCTTCCCGCCTGTTCTCCTGAAGGCTGGCCGATGCAGGTCGAGGCGCGCATCCGCCAACTGCGGGAGGAGATCGAGGGGCACAATTACCGTTATTACGTCCTCGATGCTCCCTCCATCCCCGACGCCGAATACGACAAGCTGTTCCGGGAACTCCAGCAGCTGGAGGCGGAGCATCCCCAGTTCCTGACCCCCGATTCCCCCACCCAGCGGGTGGGCGCCAAGCCCCTGGAGGCGTTTGCCGAGGTGGCCCACCGGGTGCCCATGCTGTCCCTCAACAACGCTTTCGAGGACGAGGATGTGGCCGCCTTCGACCGCCGGGTGAGGGAAGGGCTGGAGGCGGCGGGGGAGGTGGAATACGCCACGGAACCCAAGTTCGACGGCCTGGCCATCAGCCTGACCTATGAGAACGGCGTCTTTGTCCAAGGGGCGACCCGGGGCGACGGTTTCACCGGCGAGGACGTGACCGCCAACCTCAAAACCGTGAAATCCATCCCGCTGCGCCTGGCCGCGCCCAACCCGCCGGCCCTGCTGGAAGTGCGGGGAGAGGTGCTGATGCTGAAAGCGGACTTCGGCAAGCTCAACGCCCGCCAGCGGGAAAAGGGCGATAAGGAATTCGCCAACCCCCGCAATGCCGCCGCCGGCAGCCTGCGCCAGCTGGATTCCCGCATCACCGCCAGCCGCCGCCTGGCTTTCTTCGCCTACGGCGTGGGGGCGGTGGAAGGCGCCCATCTGCCCGGCAGCCACAAGGGGACCATGGACTGGCTGGAGGCGCTGCATTTCCCGGTGAGCAAGGAGCGCGCCCTGGTGCGGGGCGTGGACGGGCTCCTGGCCTATTACCGCGGCATCGGCGAAAAGCGCCCGTCCCTGCCCTATGACATCGATGGCGTGGTGTACAAGGTCAATGACCTCCGGGCGCAGGAACAGCTGGGCTTCGTGTCCCGGGCGCCGCGCTGGGCCATCGCCCACAAGTTCCCCGCCGAGGAAGCGATGACGGAACTGCTGGGGATAGACGTGCAGGTGGGGCGCACCGGGGCCTTGACGCCGGTGGCGCGCCTGGCGCCGGTATTCGTCGGCGGGGTGACGGTGACCAATGCCACCCTGCACAACGAGGATGAAATCCGCCGCAAGGACGTGCGCATCGGCGACACGGTGATCGTGCGCCGGGCCGGCGACGTGATTCCCGAAGTGGTGGCGGTGGTGCCGGAAAAGCGTCCTATCCTGGCGCCGGAATTCGTCATGCCCAAGACTTGCCCGGTGTGCGGCTCCCACGTGGCGCGGGCCGAGGACGAAGCGGTGGCCCGATGCACCGGCGGCCTGTACTGCCCGGCCCAGCTCAAGCAGGCCATCTTGCACTTCGCCAGCCGCCGCGCCCTGGACATCGAGGGCCTGGGGGAAAAGTTGGTGGACCAACTGGTGGAGCGGGAGCTGGTCAAGACCCCCGCCGACCTTTACCGCCTGGGCATGAACACCCTGGCCAACCTGGAGCGTATGGCGGAGAAGTCGGCCCGGAATCTTCTCGACGCTCTGGACAAGAGCAAGCGCACCACGCTGGCCCGGTTCATCTACGCCCTGGGCATTCGCAATGTGGGGGAGACCACCGCCAAGGATCTGGCCCGGCATTTCGGCAAGCTGGAGGCCCTGATGGCGGCGGACGCGGAGCGTCTGCGGCAGGTGCCCGACGTGGGGCCGGTGGTGGCGGAAAGCATCGCCCAGTTTTTCGCCGAGGGGCACAACCGGGAGGTCATCGCCCAGTTGCGGGAATTGGGGGTGGAATGGGAGGAGGGAGAGGGGGCTCCCCCGGTCTCTTCCGGTGGACTGGCGGGCAAGACCTTCGTCCTCACCGGCACCCTGCCGACCATGAGCCGGGACGAGGCCAAGGAGAAAATCGAGGCCGCCGGCGGCAAGGTGTCCGGCAGCGTGTCGAAAAAGACCGACTACGTGGTGGCCGGGGCCGACCCCGGCAGCAAGTTCACCAAAGCGCAGGAATTGGGCGTTACCATCCTGGACGAAGCCGGGCTGCTGGCCCTGCTCGAACAATGAAAGGCACTCGATGAGCAAAGTGACCAAGGCGGTATTCCCCGTGGCGGGCCTGGGGACCCGCTTTTTGCCGGCCACCAAGGCCAGCCCGAAGGAGATGCTGCCGGTAGTGGACAAGCCCCTGATCCAGTACGCGGTGGAGGAGGCGGTGGCGGCGGGGATCACCGAGCTGGTGTTCGTCACCGGCCGCACCAAGCGCTCCATCGAGGACCATTTCGACAAGGCCTACGAGATCGAGGCCGAACTGGCGGCCCGGGGCAAGACCAAGATGCTGGAAGTGCTGCGGAGCATCATCCCGTCCCATGTCACCTGCGTCTACATTCGCCAGGGGGAGGCCCTGGGGCTGGGCCACGCGGTGCTGTGCGCCAAGCAGATCGTGGGCAACGATCCCTTCGCGGTGATCCTGGCGGACGACCTGATCGACGGCGATACCCACGCCCTGAAGCAGATGGTGGACCTGTACGAATACTACAACTGCTCCATCCTGGGGGTGGAGAACGTGGCCCGGGAGGAGACCTCCAGCTATGGCATCGTCGAGGCCGCCCCCCTCAAGGACGGCGTTTCCGAGGTGAACGGCATCGTAGAGAAGCCCCAGCCCGAGGCGGCGCCGTCCACCCTGGCGGTGGTGGGGCGCTACATCCTGTCGCCACGGATTTTCCATCACTTGGAGAACGTGCCCCCCGGCTCCGGTGGGGAAATCCAGCTCACCGACGGCATCGCCTCCCTGCTGCAACAGGAACAGGTGCTGGCCTACGAGTTCGACGGCACCCGCTACGACTGCGGCAGCAAGCTGGGCTACCTCAAGGCGACGGTGGAACACGCCTTGAAGCACCCGGAGGTGGCCAAGGAATTCCGCGCCTACCTGGCGGAATTCGCGGGGAAACTGGCATGATGCCGGCGAGCGATGCCTGGGCGCTCCTGGACCAGGCGGAAATGATCTGTTCCCCGGAGGAAATCCACGGCGTGCTGGAACGGCTGGCGAAGGAGATCACCGCCGGCCTGGGGGACCAGTATCCGGTGGTGCTGTCGGTGATGGGGGGGGCGGTGGTGTTCACCGGCCAGTTGCTGCCCATGCTGCGTTTTCCCCTGGATTTCGACTACCTCCACGCTTCCCGTTACGGCGAGAATCTGGCCGGTAAGGAGCTGTGCTGGAAGGCCCTGCCGAAGCAGGACGTGAAGGGCAGGGCGGTACTGGTGCTGGACGATATTCTCGACGAGGGCTACACCCTGGCGGCGATTCGGGACAAACTGCTGGAGATGGGGGCGGCGTCCTTCCATTGCGCCGTATTTTCGGACAAGGAGATCGGCCGGGAAAAACCGATCCGGGCGGACTACGTGGGCGTGCGCCTGCCCAACCGCTACGTGTTCGGTTTCGGCATGGACGCCAAGGGGGCATGGCGCAACCTGCCCGCGGTTTACGCGATGAAGGATTGAAAACCTTATGGACAGGACGAACAGGATTTTCGGGATTGCCAGGGTAGAACATCCTGCTTTTATCCCGAAAATCCCGTCAATCATGTCCTGATTTTTTAGGATCTTAAATTTATGCTTGGAATCATCGGCGGTAGCGGCCTGACTCAGTTGGCCAACCTGGAAATCACCCGGCGGCAGGTGGTCCGCACGCCTTACGGCGACCCCTCCGGTCCCCTCTCTTTCGGCCACATCAAGGACCACGACGTTATATTCCTGGCCCGCCACGGTTACGGCCATACCCTGGCGCCCCACGAAATCAACTACCGGGCCAATATGTGGGCCTTGCACGAACAGGGGGTGACCAACATCCTGTCCGTCGCTTCCGTGGGGGGTATCCCGGAAAGCTACAAGCCCGGCACCCTGGTCATTCCCGACCAGATCATCGACTACACCTACGGGCGCAAGGCCTCCTATTTCGAAGGCACCGACGCGCCCGTCACCCACATCGATTTCACCGAACCCTATTGCGAGAAGATGCGCCGCCTGTGCATGCAGGCCGCCGACCTGGCGGGGGAAACCTATTTCGACAGCGGCGTGTACGCCACCACCCAGGGGCCCCGGCTGGAAACCAAGGCGGAGGTCAACCGCCTGGAGCGGGACGGCGCCACCATGGTGGGCATGACCGGCATGCCGGAGGCGGCCCTGGCCAAGGAACTGGGCCTGTGCTACGCCGCCATCGGCGTGGTGGTGAACTACGCGGCGGGGCGGGGTAGTAGCGCCCACGCCATCCAGTTCGACGAAATCGGCCAGGAGCTGGAGCGTGCCATGCACCGGGTGCGGGTCATCCTCGAGCACCTGGTCGCCATTCATGCCGACTAACGAGAAAGTCGCGCAGCGACACAATAGACCCCCTCTCCCGCAGGCGGGAAGCGGGGTAAGCAGGGATGGGCGGCTTGCCGCCCACCTCGCAGAGGGTCGGGGTGAGGGAAACGGTGTAGGCAGGGATGGGCCGCTTGCTGCCCACCTCGCAAACGGCCGTGGCCGTTAGAGACGTCCTGCGCATGGGGGATCCCCGCCTGCTTGAGCAGGCGGCGCCGGTGGAGGCTTTCGACACCCCGGAACTCCATGCCCTGGTGGCGGACCTTCGCGACACCATGGCAGCAAACCAGGGCGCGGGTCTGGCTGCGCCCCAGATCGGGATCGGCCTGCAGGTGGTGGTGTTCGGCGTCGAGTCCAATCCCCGTTATCCCGACGCGGAAAGCGTCCCCTGTACGGTGCTGGTCAACCCGGTGCTGGAACCCCTGTCCGACGAGATGGAGGAAGGGTGGGAGGGCTGCCTCAGCATTCCCGGCCTGCGGGGGCGCGTTCCCCGCTTCAGTGAGCTGCGCTATCGCGGCTTCGACCCCCACGGCCATCCCATCGACCGTTCGGTGTCCGGTTTCCATGCCCGGGTGGTGCAGCACGAGTGCGACCACCTGGGGGGCATTCTCTATCCCCTACGCATCAGCGACTTGCGCCAGTTCGGTTTCACCGACGTGCTGTTTCCCGCCCACCCGCCGCTGGCGGAATGAGCGGGAAAGCTTGAATCCTTCACCGAAAACCGGTTAAAATCCGCCGTTTGCTTGATCCGTGATTGCGGGCGGGCAAAAAATTCGCACATCCGCCCCCATAAGGGTGCCCGGCGACGGGCCTTGAAGGCGGATGGTGGTTCAACCCTTATTTGGAGTTACAACATGTCCGTTACCATGCGTCAAATGCTGGAAGCCGGGGTGCACTTCGGCCACCAGACCCGTTACTGGAATCCCAAGATGGCTCCCTTTATCTTCGGGGAGCGCAACAACATCCACATCATCAACCTGGAAACCACGCTGCCGATGTTCCAGGAAGCGATGAAATACGTTCGCCAGCTGGCCGCCAACAAGGGCACCATCCTGTTCGTCGCCACCAAGCGCCAGGCCCGCGAAATCATCCACGAAGAAGCCCAGCGCTGCGGCATGCCCTTCGTCGACCACCGCTGGCTCGGCGGCATGCTGACCAACTTCAAGACCGTCAAGCAGTCCATCAAGCGTCTGCACGATCTGGATGCCATGGTTCAGGACGGTTCCATGGATCGTCTGCCCAAGCGCGAGGCCCTGGGCCTGCGCCGGGAACTGGAAAAGCTGGAGCGCAGCCTGGGCGGCATCAAGAACATGGCCTCCCTGCCTGACGCCCTGTTCATCATCGACGTGGGCTACCAGCACGGCGCCGTCACCGAAGCTGGCAAGCTCGGCATCCCCATGATCGGCGTGGTGGACACCAACCACGCTCCCGAAGGCATTGATTACGTGATCCCCGGCAACGACGACTCCAGCCGCGCCATCCGCCTCTACGCCCGCGGCGTGGCCGATGCGGTGCTGGAAGGCAAGAGCCAGATCATCCGTGAAATCGTCGGCGAGGAATTCGTCGAGGTGCAGGAATCGGAAGCCCCGGCGGCAGAGTAATTCCGCCTCCGGCCGGGAAAAGGGGCGGACGCCCCTTTTTTTACAGTTAATCGAAACAACGTTTTACTAGGAGTACGCAATGGCTGAAATCACCGCAAGCATGGTGAAGGAACTGCGCGATCGCACCGACGCGCCGATGATGGATTGCAAGAAGGCCCTGGGCGAAGCCGACGGCGACATGGCCCGGGCGGAAGAGCTTCTGCGCGTCAAGTTCGGCAGCAAGGCGAGCAAGGCCGCGGGCCGCATCGCCGCCGAAGGGGTGGTGGGCATGCATATTTCCGCCGACGGCAAGCTGGGCGCCATGATCGAAGTGAACTGCGAAACCGACTTCGTGGCCAAGAACGACGATTTCCTGGCCCTCACCAAGAGCCTGGCCGAACTGGTGGCGAACAACAATCCCGCCGACGTGGCCGCTCTCTCCGCCATGACCATCGACGGCAAGACGGTGGAAGAAATCCGCACCCAGCTGGTGGGCAAGATCGGCGAGAACCTGTCCCTGCGCCGCTTCGTCCGCATCGAGGCCAAGGGCAAGCTGGCCAGCTATGTCCACGGCGGCAGCAAGATCGGCGTGCTGGTGGACGTGGTGGGCGGCGACGACGCCTTCGCCAAGGACCTGGCCATGCACATCGCCGCTTCCAAGCCCAAGTCCCTGGATGCTTCCGGCGTGTCCGCCGACCTGATCGAAACCGAACGCCGCGTGGCTGCCGAGAAGGCCGCCGAATCCGGCAAGCCCGCCAACATCGTCGAGAAGATGGTGGAAGGCGCGGTGCAGAAGTTCCTCAAGGAGGTGACCCTGCTGGGCCAGCCCTTCGTCAAGGACGACAAGCAGACCATCGAGCAGGTGCTGAAGTCCAAGGGCGCCTCCATCGGCAGCTTTACCCTGTACGTGGTGGGCGAGGGCCTGGAGAAGCGCCAGGACAACTTCGCCGAGGAAGTGATGGCCCAGGCCGCTGCGGCGAAAGGCTGATTCCATGGCGACGCCGGCGTACAAGCGCATTCTGCTGAAACTCAGCGGCGAAGCCCTGATGGGGGACGACGCCTACGGTATCAACCGTGACGTGGTCGAGCGCATCGTAGCGGAAGTCGCCGAGGTGGTACGGCTCGGGGTGCAGGTGGGCGTGGTGGTGGGCGGCGGCAACATCTTCCGCGGCGTGGCTCCGGCCGCCGCGGGCATGGATCGCGCCACCGCCGACTACATGGGCATGCTGGCCACGGTGATGAACGCCCTGGCCTTGCAGGATGCCTTCCGCCGCGCCGGCGTCAATGCCCGCACCCAGTCGGCTTTGACCATCGAGCAAGTGGCCGAGCCCTACATCCGGGGCAAGGCCATGCGCTATCTGGAAGAAGGCAAGGTGGTGATTTTCGGTGCCGGAACCGGCAACCCGTTCTTCACCACCGACACCGCCGCCGCGCTGCGCGGGGTGGAGATCGACGCCGAAATCGTGCTCAAGGCCACCAAGGTGGACGGTGTCTACACCGCCGACCCGAAGAAAGACCCCAGTGCCACCCGTTACGCCGAACTGAGTTTCGACGAGGCCATCACCAAAGACCTCAAGGTGATGGATGCCACCGCTTTCGCCCTGTGCCGGGACCAGAACATGCCCCTGTGCGTGTTCAGCATCTTCAAGGAAGGAGCCCTGAAGCGCGTGGTGATGGGGGAAGACGAGGGTACCCTGGTCAAGTGCTGAATTCCGACCGAACCGGGAATGGCGCTTGCGGATGAAGCCATGGCGACAAGCCCCATTCCCGGTTCCCCTCTCCCCTAGCCCTCTCCCGCCTGCGGGAGAGGGGGACGGAGTGCGCCTCCGGCGCATTTCACGTTTAAGAAAGGAAGGACAAGGATGATTGCGGATCTGAAAAAAAGCGCCGAACAGAAAATGCAGAAGTCCATCGAGGCCCTGAAGGCGGACCTGGCCAAGGTGCGCACCGGCCGTGCCCATACCGGCATCCTGGACCATGTCACGGTGGACTACTACGGCAGCCAAGTGCCCATCAGCCAGGTGGCCAACATCACCCTGGTGGACGCCCGCACCATCGGCGTGCAGGCATGGGAAAAGAAAATGGCGGCGGTGATCGAAAAGGCCATTCGCGATTCCGATCTGGGGCTCAACCCCAGTTCCAGCGGCGACCTGATCCGCGTGCCCATGCCCGCCCTCACGGAAGAGCGCCGCAAGGAGCTGATCAAAGTGGTGAAGGGCGAGGGCGAGAATGCCAAGGTGGCGGTGCGCAACGTGCGCCGGGACGCCAACGATGCCCTGAAGAAAGCCCTCAAGGACAAGCTGATCAGCGAGGACGACGAGCGCCGCGCCCAGGACGACATCCAGAAGCTCACGGACAAGTTCGTGGCCGAAGTGGACAAGGTCCTCCAGGTGAAAGAAGCCGATCTGATGGCTGTTTGAGGGAAAGAAGTGGCCTCCTTCGTCAGCTCCACCCGGGGCATTCCCGCCGGCTCCACCGTGCCGCGCCATGTGGCGGTCATCATGGACGGCAACGGCCGATGGGCGAAGAAGCGCTTCCTGCCCCGTATCGCCGGCCACAAGCAGGGCCTGGAGGCGGTGCGGGACACGGTGAAATCCTGTATCGAACTGGGGGTGGAATACCTGACCCTGTTCGCCTTCAGCAGCGAGAACTGGCGCCGGCCCGCCGATGAAGTGTCGATGCTGATGCAGCTGTTCGTGCTCGCCCTGGAGCGGGAGGTGGGCAGGCTGGACCAGAACGGCGTGCGCCTGCGGGTGGTCGGCGACCTGTCCCGTTTCGACGCCAAGCTGGTGGCCCTCATCCGCCAAGCGGAGGAGCGCACCGCCGGCAATACCAAGCTGACCCTCACCATCGCCGCCAACTACGGCGGGCGCTGGGACATCGTCCAGGCGGCCCAGGCCATGCTCAAGGCGGCGCCCCATCTTGCCGCTGGCTTCAGCGAAGAAGAGCTGACCCCTTACCTCTCCATGAATTACGCTCCGGAGCCGGATCTGTTCATCCGCACCGGGGGCGAGCAGCGCATCAGCAACTTCCTGCTGTGGCAACTGGCCTATTCCGAGCTCTATTTCACCGACACCCTGTGGCCCGACTTCGACCGGGCCGCCCTGGAGCGGGCGATCGATTCCTTCCGCCAGCGGGAGCGTCGCTTCGGGCGCACCAGTGAGCAATTGAAGACGGATGCTTAAGGCGCGCATCGTCACCGCAGCGATCCTGCTGGCGCTTCTTCTGGCGGCCCTGTTCGGCCTTTCCGAATTCTTTTGGGCCGTCCTCATGCTGGGGCTGCCTTTTTTCGGTGGGCGGGAGTGGGGTGCCCTGGCGGGTTATTCCCGTGGGGGTTCCTGGGCTTACGGCGCCGTGTCCGCCCTGGCGGGCGGATTTCTCCTGGCCGGGCTTGGGGAGGGCGGTGGGGTGCGCCTGTCCCTGACGCAGCCGGTGGTGACGGGCATGCTTGGGGTTTCCCTGCTGTTCTGGCTGCTGGCCGTTCCCCTGTGGCTGGGCAGGGGGTGGCATTCCCGCCGCCCTTTGCTCCTGGCCCTGGTCGGCTGGATCGTCCTGCTTCCTACCTGGTTGGCCCTCGCCGGGTTGCGGGTCGAGAGTCCCTGGCTCCTGCTGGGAGTGATGGCGGTGGTGTGGGTAGCCGACAGCGCCGCCTATTTCGCCGGGCGCCGGTTCGGGAAAAACAAATTGGCGCCTTCCATCAGCCCCGGCAAGACGTGGGAAGGGGTGGGCGGGGCGATGATCGGCGTCGGCCTATACGTCGCAACGGTGGCGGCTTATAGCGGTGCATCGCTTCTGCTGGTGCCGGCGGCCATCGCCCTGACCGTCTTCAGCATCGAGGGCGACTTGTTCGAATCCTGGATGAAACGCCAGGCGGGGCTCAAGGACAGCGGCTCGATTTTCCCCGGCCATGGGGGCATACTGGACCGGGTCGACGCTCTGACGTCCTCCCTGCCCCTGGCCGCCCTGTTGATCCTTGTCCTGCAAGGGAAATGACAAAAATGCAGAAACTCACCGTGCTCGGCGCCACCGGTACCATCGGCGCCAACACTCTGGACGTGGTGGCCCGCCACCCGGATCGCTTCCGTGTGGTGGCCCTCACCGCCAATACCCAGGTGGAAAAGCTGTTCCAGCAGTGTCTCGCTTTCCGCCCAAAATTCGCCGTGATGCTGGACGAGGACAGCGCCGAGGCCCTGCGCAAGAAAACCGTCGCGGCCGGCCTGGAAACCGAGATTCTGAGCGGAATCGAAGCCCTGGAACAGGTGGCGTCCCTGCCGGAAGTGGACAGCGTGATGGCGGCCATCGTCGGCAGCGCGGGGCTGCGGCCTTCCCTGGCGGCCGCCCGGGCGGGAAAGCGGGTCCTGCTGGCGAACAAGGAAACCCTGGTGGTTTCCGGCCGGATTTTCATGGAAGAGGTGCGCCGCAGCGGATCCGTGCTGTTGCCCATCGATAGCGAGCACAACGCCGTGTTTCAGTCCCTGCCCTCGGATTACCGCCGGGGCCTGGACTCGGTGGGGGTTCGGCGCATCCTGCTTACCGCTTCCGGCGGCCCGTTCCGCGCCACGGCCCGGGCCGAATTGGAGAATGTGACTCCCAAACAGGCTCTGGCCCATCCCAACTGGGTGATGGGGCCGAAAATTTCCATCGACTCTTCCACCATGATGAACAAGGGCCTGGAGGTAATCGAGGCCCGCTGGCTGTTCGATGCCATGCCGAAGCAGATCGAGGTGGTGATCCACCCCCAGAGCGTGATCCATTCCATGGTGGAGTACGTGGACGGGTCGGTGCTGGCCCAGCTGGGCAACCCGGATATGCGCACTCCCATCGCCTATGCCCTGGGTTTTCCCGAGCGGGTGGAGTCCGGCGTCAGCCCCCTGGACCTGTTCAAGATTGCGCGGCTGGATTTCGAGGCCCCGGATTTCGCCCGCTTTCCCTGCCTGTCCCTGGCCTACCAGGCCCTGGAGGCCGGCGGCACGGCGCCGGCGGCGCTCAATGCGGCCAACGAGGTGGCGGTGGAGGCCTTCCTGGCCGAGCATATCCCTTTCCTGGGCATTCCCCGCCTGATCGAGGCGGTGCTGGAGCGAGTGTCCATCGGCGACGCGGAAAACCTGGACCAAGTGCTGGCCGCCGACCGGGACGCCCGGTACTTGGCCGAGGCCTGGGTGGGGGAGCACGGGCGGGTGGAGGCATGACGCCATGATGACCTTGCTGGCTTTTGCCGTCGTCCTCGGCATCCTGGTGGTGGTCCACGAACTGGGCCACTATGGGGTGGCCCGCCTGTGCGGGGTGAAAGTCCTGCGTTTTTCCGTGGGTTTCGGCAAGCCGCTGGTCTCCTGGCGGGTCGGGCCGGACAAGACGGAGTGGGCCATCGCGGCCTTTCCCCTGGGCGGCTACGTCAAGATGCTGGACGAGGGCGAGGGGGAAGTGGCCCCCGAGGAGGCGCACCGGGCTTTCAACCGCCAGACGGTGTGGCGCCGGATGGCCATCGTGGTGGCCGGCCCCGCGGCCAATTTTGCCCTGGCCATCCTGATCTACTGGTTTTTCTTCATGCACGGCGTGACAGGACTGCGGGCCGTGGTGGCCGAGCCTCCTGCCGGTACCCCCGCGGCGGCGGCGGGGCTGCACGGCGGCGATACGGTTGGCGCCGTGGACGGGAAGCGGATTGCCACCTGGCAGGACCTGCGCTGGCATCTCCTGCGGCAGGCGGTGTCGGGGGAGTCCGTGGTCCTGGAGACCGGAGGGGCCGGCGATGGGGCGTTGACCCATCACCTCGACGTCCGTTCCCTGAAGCCGGAAGATATGGAAGGGGACTTTCTCGCCAAGCTGGGCTTGGCCCCTTTTCAGCCGACGCTGTTGCCGGTGATCGGCGATCTTCTTCCCGACGGCGCCGCCGCCCTGGCGGGCTTGCGGCGGGGGGACGTGGTGGTCGCGGTGAACGGCCAATCCATCGCCCGGTGGGAAGATTTGGTGCGCTGGGTGAAAACCCATCCGGACCAATCCCTGCGATTCGACATCCGGCGAGATGAGCAGCCCCTGATGGTGGCGGTGGTTCCCGCTGCGGTGGCCAGCGGGGGAAAGACCATCGGCCGTATCGGGGCCTCCCCCTGGGTGGACCCGGGTCTGCTGGAAAGCCTGCTGGTGGAGGTGAGCTATCCGCCCCATATCGCCTTCGTTCGGGCAGTGGGCAAAACCTGGGACATGTCGGCTTTCAGCCTGGAGATGCTGGGGCGCATGGTGGTGGGCCAGGTGTCGTGGAAAAATCTCAGCGGCCCGATTACCATCGCCGATTATGCCGGGCAGTCGGCGCGCATGGGCGGGTTCGCCTTCCTGAGCTTCCTGGCGCTGATCAGCGTCAGCCTGGGGGTGCTGAACCTGTTGCCGGTTCCCTTATTGGATGGGGGCCATTTGATGTATTATATCGCCGAGCTCATCAAGGGGAGCCCCGTTTCCGAAAAGGCCATGGCTATTGGCCAGCAGGCGGGAATGGCTTTGCTCCTGCTGCTGATGGCCTTTGCTTTTTATAACGATATAAACCGTTTGATTGCCAGCTGACGCCATCCATGAAGCCGAAAAAAATAGCGCTGTTAATAATGGGGATGTACTGCGGTTCCGTGTGGGCCCTGGAACCCTTCGTCGTCAAGGATATTCGCGTCGAAGGCATTCAGCGCACCGAGGCGGGGACGGTGTTCAGCTACCTGCCGGTGAAGGTGGGCGACACGATGGACGACGAGAAGGTGTCCCAGGCGGTGAAGGCTCTGTTCGCCACCGGGTTTTTCCAGGACGTGCGCCTTGAGGCCGAAGGGGAGACTCTGGTGATCAGCGTCCAGGAGCGCCCGGCCGTTTCACAAATCGACTTCGTCGGTCTCAAGGAATTCGACAAGGACAAGCTGATGGAAGGCCTGAAGCAGGGCGGCCTGGCGGAAGGCCGCATCTTCGACCGTTCCATGCTGGATAAGGCGGAGCAGGAGCTCAAGCGTCAGTATTTCAGCCACGGCAAGTACGCCGTGTCGGTCAAAGCCACCGTGACCCCCCTGGAACGCAACCGGGTGGCCATCCGCTTCGACGTCGACGAAGGGGACGTGGCCAAGATCCAGCAGATCAACATCGTCGGCAATGCGGCTTTTTCCGAAAAGGAACTGCGCAAGCAGTTCGCGCTGTCCACCCCGGGCTGGATGAGCTGGTGGAGCAAGGATGACCAGTATTCCAAGGAAAAGCTGGCCGGCGACCTGGAATCTTTGCGTTCCTACTACCTCAACCGGGGTTACCTGGAATTCACCATCGACTCCACCCAGGTTTCCATCTCCCCGGACAAGAAGGGCATTTACATCACCATCAACATCACCGAGGGGGCGAAATACACCGTTTCCGACGTGAAGCTGGCGGGGGAGATGCTGCTGCCCGAGGAAGAACTGCGCAAGCTGATCACCATCCGGCCCGGCGACGTCTTCTCCCGGGAGAAATTGACCGAATCTTCGAAATCGATCGGCGATCGCCTGGGCAACGAGGGCTATGCCTTCGCCAACGTCAATGCGGTGCCGGAACTGGACAAGGAAAAGCATCAGGCGGCATTCACCTTCTTCATCGACCCGGGCCGCCGGGTCTACGTGCGGCGCATCAGCGTTACCGGCAATACCAAGACCCGGGACGAGGTGATACGCCGTGAAATGCGTCAGATGGAAGGGGGCTGGTACTCCAACGAGAAGATCAAGCGCTCCCGGGAACGGGTTGACCGCCTCGGCTACTTCAAGGAGGTCAACGTGGAGACCCCCGCCGTGGCGGGCACCACCGACCAGGTGGACGTGAACGTCAACGTGGAGGAGTTGCCCACCGGAAACATCATGATGGGTGCCGGTTTTTCCAGTTCGGAAGGCATTCTCCTCAGCGGTTCCGTATCCCAGAACAACTGGCTGGGAACCGGCAAGAGCCTGTCCACCCAGTTCAGCAACGGCAGGATCAACAAGATCTATTCGGTGTCCTACACCGATCCCTACTGGACCGTGGACGGCGTCAGCCGCGGCTTCGACGTCTACAAGCGGAAGACCGACGCCACCTCCCTGTCGGCCCTGGCCGGCTACAATTCCGACTCTGTCGGGGGCGGGGTGCGTTTCGGTGTTCCCATCAACGAATACGATACCATCAACTTCGGCCTGGCCTACGACAGCACCGAAATCACCCTGGGGAGCAATGCCGCCCAGCGCTACATCGATTTCGTCAACACCTTCGGCGAGCGCAATTCCACCCTGCGGGGGGACCTGGGCTGGGCGCGGGACAGCCGGGACAGCGCGACCTACGTCACCAAAGGGACACTGCAGCGGGCCTATGGCGAAATGGGTTTGCCCGGCGGCAACCTGAAATACTACAAGTTGACCTACCAGCACCAGTGGTACCGTCCCCTGACCGATACCTTCACCCTGATGCTGAACGGTGAGGTGGGCATCGGCAACGGTTACGGCGACACCAAGGACCTGCCGTTCTTCAAGAACTTCTACGCCGGCGGCGTGACGTCGGTGCGGGGCTACGACACCGCCTCCCTCGGCCCGAAAGACGCCGACGGTTATGCACTGGGGGGCAACAAGCGGATTGTCGCCAACGCCGAGGTGCTGTTTCCTTTTCCCGGTCTGAAAAACGACAAGTCGGTGCGCATGAGCCTTTTCGCCGATGCCGGCGCGGTCTACTATAAGGGGGATTCCGGCGGCGGCATACGCTATTCCACCGGCCTGGGGGTGAGCTGGATTTCGCCCTTCGGCCCCCTCAAGTTCAGCTTTGCCAGCCCCATGAATGCCAAGGACGATGACAAGCTGCAACGGTTCCAGTTCCAGATGGGTTCTACGTTCTAGAGAGTATCGAGGAGAGTAATGTTGAAAAAATCCGCTATTTTGGCCGCCCTGCTGGCCGGCCTGTCGTTGGTTCCGGCCATCGCTGCGGCTGAGATGAAAATCGGCTTTGTGAACACCGACCGGGTTTTCCGCGAAGCGGGGCCGGCAGTCAAGGCCCAGAAAAAACTGGAGAAAGAGTTCGCCTCCCGTGAGCAGGAACTGCAAAAAGTCGCGAAGCAGGCGCGAGATCTCCAAGCCAGGCTGGAAAAGGACGGCGTGACCATGAGCGAGTCCGACCGCCGCAACAAGGAACGGGACCTGGCCAACCTTAACCGGGAATTCCAGCGCCAGCAGCGGGAGTTCCGGGAGGACCTCAACCTGCGCCGCAACGAGGAACTGGCCTCGGTGCAGGAGCGGGCCAACAAAGTGATCATGTCCATCGCCGAATCCGAGAAGTACGACCTCATCCTGCAGGAGGCCGTCTATGCCAGCCCCCGCATCGACATCACCGACAAGGTGCTGAAAGCCCTGGCAGCGGGGAATTGATGGCGCGGCGCGACCGTCCCTCCTTCTCGCTGAGGGAGATCGTCGAGCGCCTGGGGGGGGAGTTGCTGGGGGACGGCGGGGTGCGCATCACGCAGATCGCTCCCCTGGACTCGGCGCAAGCCCACCACATCAGCTTCTTCGCCCATGGTAGGTACCGGCGGCAATTGAAGGATACCGCCGCCGGGGCGGTGATCGTGGGGGAAAGCGAGCGGGATTCCACCCCCCGGCCCCGCATCGTCTGCGCCAATCCCTACGCCTATTTTGCCCGGGTCACTGCCTTGCTGAATCCCAGCCAGCCGGAAATTCCCGCAGGCATCGATCCCTCCGCCGCGGTGGACGAGTCTGCGACGGTGGCGGCGTCGGCGCGGATCGGCGCCCATGTCTGGATCGGCCGCAACGTGCGGATCGGCGAGGGAGTGGTGCTCTATCCCAACGGCTTCCTCGGGGATGACGTTGAGATCGGGGCGGGGACGGTCCTTTACCCCAACGTAGCGGTTTACCACGGCTGCCGAATCGGGAGCCGGGTCATCGTCCACGCCGGAGCGATAATCGGCGCCGACGGCTTCGGGCTGGCCAAGGAAGGGGACAAGTGGCTGAAGATTCCCCAGATCGGGGCAGTGGTGATCGGCGACGACGTGGAGATTGGGGCCAACACCACCATCGACCGGGGTGCCCTGGAGGACACGGTGATCGAGGAAGGGGTCAAGCTGGACAACCTGATCCAGGTGGCCCACAACGTCCGCATCGGTGCCCACACCGCCATGGCCGGGTGTACGGGCGTCGCCGGCAGCGCCAAGATCGGCCGCCATTGCACGGTGGGCGGCGCGGCGTCGATCCTGGGGCACTTGGAGATCGCCGACCACGTGAACATTTCCACCAACACCCTGGTCACCAAATCGATCGCCGCGCCGGGAACCTATACTTCGGCCATGCCTTTTTCGACTCATGAGGCATGGCTGAAGAATGCCGCCCATCTGCGCCACCTGGACGAGATGGCGGCGCGCATCAAACAACTGGAAGCTAGGCTGAGCGCCTTGGAAAAGGACTGATTTTGAGCACTATGGACATCCACGACATCCTGAAGCGCCTTCCCCACCGCTATCCGTTCCTGCTGGTGGACCGGGTGTTGGAATGCGATCCGGGCAAGCGGCTGGTGACATTGAAAAACGTCACCATCAACGAGCCCTTTTTCCCCGGCCACTATCCCCACCATCCGGTAATGCCCGGGGTGCTGATCATCGAAGCCCTGGCCCAGACCGCGGCCATCCTGTCTTTCAAGACCATGGGCGACGGTCCCGACGAGACGTCGGTGTACTACTTCGTCGGCATCGACGGCGCCCGCTTCAAGAAGCCGGTGAGCCCCGGAGATCAGTTGATCATGGAAGTTTCCGTCGTGGCCAGCAAGCGCGGCTTGTGGAAATTCGCCGCCGTGGCCAAGGTGGATGGCCAGGTGGCCGCCGACGCCGAATTGATGTGCACCGTTCGGTCCATCGAATGAGCATCCATCCCACCGCCATCGTCCACGAGGGTGCCAGGCTGGCTCCCGGCGTTTCGGTGGGCCCCTATTCCGTCATCGGCGAACACGTCGAGATCGGGGAGGGCACCACCGTCGGTACCCATGTGGTGATTCAGGGCCATACCACCATCGGCCGCGACAACCGGATATTCCAGTTCTCCTCCCTGGGGGAGGTTCCCCAGGACAAGAAATACGCCGGCGAGCCGACCCGGCTGGAGATCGGCGACCGTAACGTGATTCGAGAGTTCTGCACCTTCAACTGCGGCACAGCCCAGGACCAGGGCGTGACCCGGGTGGGGAGCGACAACTGGATCATGGCCTACGTGCACCTGGCCCACGACTGCCAGGTGGGCAACAACACCATCTTCGCCAACAACGCTCAGCTGGCGGGCCATGTGGCGGTGGGGGACTACGCCATCCTGGGGGGCTTCACCGTGGTGCATCAGTTCGTCCAGATCGGAGCCCACTCCATCACCGCCATAGGTACCGTCCTGCTTCAGGATGTTCCCCCCTACGTCATGGCGGCGGGCAACACCGCCAAGCCCTACGGCATCAATTCCGAGGGGCTCAAGCGCCGTGGCTTCTCTCCGGAAATCCTGATGCGGCTGAAGCGGGCCTACAAGACCCTGTACAAGGCCGGTCTGACCCTGGAGCAAGCAAAACAATCGCTTACCGAACAAGCGGCGGAGTGCCCGGAAATCAAACCCATCCTGGATTTTCTGGAAGTCTCCGGTCGCGGCATCATTCGCTAGTTTTTCGCAGAGCACCCATTGGAAGTCCAGAAAAAGAAAATCGCCCTCGTCGCCGGAGAAGCCTCCGGCGATTTGCTTGGCGCCCACCTGATCGAGGCCCTGAAAAAGCGCCTTCCCGACGCGGAGTTCGTCGGCGTCGGCGGGCCGAAGATGGAAAGCGCCGGCATGAAGGTGCTGTTTCCCATGGAAACGCTGGCGGTCTGGGGCTACGTGGAAGTATTGCGCCACTACCGGGAGATCGTCGGTATCCGCAAGCAGTTGCGGCGGCTGTGGAGCGCTGAGCGGCCGGATGTTTTCATCGGCATCGACGCTCCCGATTTCAATCTGGCCCTGGAGCGGGCCCTGAAGAAAAAAGGGGTGCCTACCATCCATTACGTCAGTCCCTCCATCTGGGCCTGGCGGGGGGAGCGCATTCGCCACATCGCCCAGTCGGTGTCCCACATGCTGGCCCTGTTTCCCTTCGAAAAGCCGCTCTACGACGAGGCCGGCATCCCGGCCACTTACGTCGGCCATCCCCTGGCGGACGTGCTGCCCCTGGAGCCCAACCGGGAGGCCGCACGGGAATTGCTCAAGCTGCCCAAGGAGGGGGCCGTCGTCGCCCTCCTGCCGGGCAGCCGCCAGAGCGAACTGCAGTCCATGGCGGACCTTTTCGTGCAGACTGCCCGGCGGATGGCGGAGCGCCGGCCGGACATCCAGTTCCTGGTTCCACTGGTGAGCCGGGAAACCCGCACCCTGTTCGAGGAAACCCTCTACCGGCTCGACGCCCGGAACCTGCCGATGACTATCTTGTTCGGTCACGCCCACGATGCCCTGGCGGCCTGCGACGCCGCCCTGGTGGCCTCCGGCACGGCCACCCTGGAAACGGCGCTGCTCAAGCGGCCGATGGTGATCACCTACAAGATGCCGGCGTTGATCTGGAGCATCATCAAGCGCAAGAACTACCTCCCCTACGTCGGCCTGCCCAACATCCTCGCCGGCCGCTTCCTGGTGCCGGAACTGATCCAGGAGGATGCCCTGCCGGAGAACCTGGCCCAGGCCCTGCTCAACCTGTTGCAGGACAAGGCGGTGACGAAGGGCCTGGAGGAAGCCTTTTCCGGCATGCACCGCCAATTGCGCCAGAACACGGCGGAGAAGGCGGCGGGGGTGGTGCTGGACCATCTGGGTGCCGCCGGATGAAGGGCGAACTGCTTTGCGGCGTGGACGAAGCCGGGCGGGGTCCCCTGGCCGGCGCGGTATTCGCCGCCGCGGTGATCCTTCACCCGGAACGGCCTATTTCGGGGCTGGCGGATTCGAAAAAGCTGAGCGAAAAAAAGCGGGATTTTCTCGCCCAACGCATCAAGCAAGACGCCCTGGCGTGGGCCGTGGCCTGGGCCGAGGTGGAGGAAATCGACCGTATCAACATCCTCCAGGCCAGTCTGCTGGCCATGGGGCGAGCGGTGGCGGCGCTGTCCGTAACGCCCACCAAGGTGGTGGTGGACGGCTTGCACTGCCCGCCCTTGCCCATGGCGAGCGAGGCGGTGGTGAAGGGCGACAGCAAAGTGGCCGAAATCTCGGCCGCTTCCATCCTGGCGAAAACCGCCAGAGATGCGGAAATGCGTCGCTTGAATCAGGGTTTTCCCCAATATGGCTTCGATCGCCATAAAGGCTATCCTACCGTCGAGCACCTGGAGTTATTACGGTTGCACGGGGTATCGGCGGTTCATCGCCGCAGCTATGCACCGGTGAGAAAAATTCTGCAGGAGAACGAGGCATGATCGGCAGTATTATGTTGACGATGCATCTGCTGGGAGCGGTGGTCTGGGTGGGTGGGATGTTTTTCGCCTACATGGCCCTGCGGCCCGTGGCAGCGGCCCAATTGCAGCCGCCGGCGAGGCTGGCGCTGTGGGCCGGGGTATTCGGCCGTTTCTTCCCCTGGGTGTGGGCGTCCATTGTCCTTCTGTTCGGCAGCGGCTTCGCCCTGGTGGCGGCAGTGGGTGGCTTTGGCGCCGTGCACCCGGGTGTCCACGCCATGACCGCCCTTGGCATTCTCATGGTGCTGATTTATTGTTTCATATATTTCGTGCTTTTCCGCCCCATGAAGGCCCGAGTGGCGGCGGAGGACTGGCCGGGGGCGGGGGCGGCGCTGGGCCGCATCCGGCCGTTGATTGCGGTGAACCTTAGCCTGGGGCTGGCGGTCGTCGTAGTGGCAAAGCTGGGTATCCTTTTTAGCTAAAGTTAAGCGGTTAGGAATAAATATTCGCTGCCGGCAAATAGTGCCGGCAAGGCTAAGGAATTAAAACACTATGTTTGTCATCATCGGCTATATCATCGTCCTCGGGTCGGTGTTCGGCGGTTTCGCCCTGGCGGGCGGGCACCTCGCTTCCCTGCTCCAGCCCATCGAACTGCTGATGATCGCTGGCGCCGCTGCCGGCGCCTTCGTGGCGGCCAACGGCACCAAGGCGATCAAAGCCACGATCAAGGCGCTGCCCACCCTGCTCAAGGGCTCCAAGTTCAACAAAGCGCTGTATATGGAGCTGCTGGCCCTGCTGTACGAAATCCTCGCCAAGGTGCGCAAGGAAGGCCTGATGGCGATTGAATCCGACGTCGATACGCCCCACGACAGCCCGCTATTCTCCAAATATCCCATGATCCTGGCGGACCACCACGCGGTGGAGTTCCTCACCGATTACCTGCGCATCATGGTGGGCGGCAACCTGAACGCCTTCGAGATCGAAAACCTGATGGACAACGAAATCGAAACCCACCACCACGAAGGCCAGGTGCCTATCGCCGCGCTCACCCGGACGGCGGACGGCATGCCGGCCTTCGGTATCGTGGCGGCGGTGATGGGGGTGGTGCACACCATGTCCAACGCCGACAAGCCGCCCTCCGAGCTGGGCTTGATGGTGGCCCACGCCATGGTAGGGACCTTTCTCGGCATTCTGCTGGGTTACGGCTTCGTCGGCCCCCTGGCCACCCTGCTCGAACACCGGCAGGACGAATCCTCCAAGCTGCTCCAGTGCATCAAGGTCACCCTGCTCGCCAGCCTGAACGGCTACGCGCCCCAGGTGGCGGTGGAATTCGGGCGCAAGGTGCTGTACTCCACGGAACGGCCTTCCTTCCTGGAACTGGAGGAGCACGTGAAGCAGGCCAAAGCCCGCTGATGGGAGGGACATAGGCGATGAGCGACGATTCCCAGCGCCCCATAATCATCAAGCGCATCAAGAAGGGGCACGGCGGCGCCCACGGCGGCGCATGGAAAATCGCCTACGCCGACTTCGTTACCGCCATGATGGCGTTCTTCCTCCTGATGTGGTTGCTGAGTTCCACCACCAAGGCCACCTTGCAGGGGATCGCCGAGTATTTCCGGACTCCCCTCAAGGTGGCGTTGATGGGGGGCTCCGGCAGCGGCGACAGTTCCAGCGTCATCAAGGGGGGCGGCACCGACCTGACCAAGAGCACCGGCCAGGTGCAGATGACCGACCGGCCCGAGATCAAGCGCACGGTCAACCTCCAGGCCTCCCAGACCGCCCCGCAGACCGATCACGCCAGGGAAGAGGCGGAGAAGAAAAAGCTCAACGAACTGAAAAACAAGATCGGGAAGCTGATCGAAAGCAGCCCCACCCTGAAGCAGTTCAAGAAGCAGATACTCCTGGACATCACCCGGGATGGCCTGCGCATCCAGATCGTGGACGAGAAGAACCGGCCCATGTTCGATGTCGGCAGCGCGCACCTGAAGGACTACACCAAGGCGATCCTGGCGGAGATCGGCAAGGTGTTGAACGAGGTGCCCAACCGGCTGACCCTCTCCGGTCATACCGACGCCACCCCCTACTCCGGGGGCGAGATGGGGTACAGCAACTGGGAACTCTCCTCCGACCGCGCCAACGCCTCCCGCCGGGAGCTGATCAAGTCGGGCATGGACGACCGGAAGATCCTTCGGGTGGTGGGGCTGTCCTCCTCCATCCAGTTCGACAAGGACGACCCCTACAATCCCATCAACCGCCGCATCAGCATCATCGTCATGAACAAGCAGGCAGAAGAGGCGGTGATGGAACAAAGCGCATCGGCGCCTTCCTCCGCGGCGGCTGCACCCCCGGTGCCAAGTGCGGCGGACCCGGCGGCCGGTGGCCAGAATGCCGCGCTTCCTCCGGCTAAACACTGATTCCCGTTCCGGCGGATGACGCGGCTGAAACGCACCTTTCTTCCCCGGTCGGAGCCTGCCGTGGCGTTGTTGGTCCAACTGGCCGCCGTGCTTTTGACCCTGTCCCTCGCCGTTCCCCTGGTCGAACACCTTGGACTGTCCCTGTCGCCCTTGGCCGTGGCCTTAGCCGCAGGGGCGCTGGCCGCCGCCATCGGCCGGGCTGTAGGCTTGTCCCTGTGGTGGCTGGCGATCAACCTGCTATTTTGGCCCACGGTGGCCATGGCCTATTCCCTGTCCATTCAGCCGGTCTGGTTTCTGGCGGCATTCGGTCTGTTGCTGGCGGTTTACTGGAGCGTGTTCCGCACCCGGGTGCCCTTGTACCTGACCGGCAGCCAGGCGCTGCACGCCTTGGCGCGTATGCTGCCGAAGGACCGGGCATTCCGCTTCGTCGATCTGGGGGCCGGGACGGGGAGGGTGTTGCACCATTTGGCCAAGCTTCGGCCAGGCGGGGATTACCGGGGCATCGAATCGGCCCCGCTGCCGTTCCTTCTGGCACGCCTGTCCGCCGCCCTGGGCGGGGGAGGGTGGTGCATGCAATGGGGAAGCTTCTGGCGCGCGGATCTGGGGAAATACGACGTGGTCTATGCCTACCTTTCCCCCGCCCCCATGGCAGCCTTGCTGCGTAAGCTGCGGGCCGAGATGAAGCCCGGGGCGCTGTTCGTCAGCAACACCTTTCCCCTCCCCGGGGTGACGCCGGCAGAAACGGCGGAATTGCCCGATATTCACCGTTCCACGCTGTATCTTTACCGTTATGATGATATCATCGGGGCCGAAAAGGACGGGGCGGGATGAGATCGGTCAAGGAGTGGGCGGCATATCTGGATACGGTTGATCTTCCGGTGCTGAGGCGCACAGCGGAAGCCCTTGGCCGCCTCGCCAAAACCGCCGACAAAGTGACCTCCGCCGACCTCGCCCAGGTTATCCTCCACGACCCGATGCTGACCCTGGGGGTGCTGCGGCTGGCCAACCGGCCGCGCAGCGCCCGCTTCGAGAACGAAATCACCATGGTGGAGCACGCCGTGGTGGTGATCGGCGTCACCCCGCTGTTTCAGCAATTCTCCCGGCTGTCCGTGCTCGAAGACCTGCTGCAAACCAAGGAAAGGGCGCTGGAAGATATCCACTGCGCCCTCAGCCAAGCGTTCCACGCCGCCTATCTGGCCCGGGATTGGGCCATTCTGCGGATGGACATGCAGGCGGAAGAGCTCTACGTAGCCGCGCTGCTCCACGATTTTGCTCACCTGGTCATGGGCTGCGTGGCGCCCGGCGACATGCGGAAAGTGCAGCGCCTGCGGCGTAAGGAGCGCCTCAGCGCCGAAGAGGCCGAAACCCGGGTGTTCGGTTTTCCTCTCTGCCAGCTTCAGGAAGAACTCGCCCTTGCCTGGCGCATTCCCGAACTGACCCTTTCCCTGATGGACCCGAGAAACGTCGAGCGCCCCCGCTCCCGGCTGGTGCTGGTGGCGGCCGAAGTGGTGCGCCATGCCGCCAGGGGGTGGTATAACCAGGCCCTGGAGCAGGATTACGCATCCCTGGCGGAAATGCTGCGCATCACCCCCGACGAGGCGGCGGCCCTGGTCCACGTGGACTGCGCCGTGGCGGCCCGAGGCTGGAAACGCTATGGCGTACCGCCCTTGGCGGCATGGCTGCCCATGCTCCCCGGCGAATGGCCGGAAGAGCCGGAGGAAGAGGAAAAGCCCCATTCCTCCGCCCGGCCTGCTTCCGGCGAAACCCCTCCCCGCCCTCATCTGGTGGCCCGTCCGGAAACCCTCAAGCGTTCCATGGCGGATATCGCCGCCCATTGCAACGGCACCCTCAATCTCCACGACATGATGTCCCTGGTGATGCGGGGCATGCATGAGGGCATCGGCCTGGACCGGGTGGTATTCGCCCTGATGCTGCCGGACCGCAGCGCGGTCAAAGTCAAGTATGTCATCGGCGCCGAGCCGTCTTCCCCCCTGCGGCAATTCGGCTTTTCCATGCAGACCGCCAACCTGTTTGCCCGCCTGATGAGCCAGGTGCAGGGCATTTGGGTCAACGACGGCAATCGGGCCCAGCTCGGCACCTTCGTCGATGAGGAAATCCACGCCATGACAGAAGGCCAGGACTTTTTCGCCATGTCGATTTATGTGCGGAATAAGCCGGTGGGCCTGTTTTATGCCGACAAGAAAGACAGCGATGAGTCCCTGAGCGAAAAGGCCTATCAGGAATTCAAGAGCCTCGCCCTGCAGGCTGCCCAGGGATTGGGCCATCTTGCCCGTAAGGCCTGATCGCCCCCCGATGAAGCTCATTTCCTCCCGGGATAACCCCTTTTTCAAGACCCTGCGCAAACTGTCCGAATCGGCGCGCCACCGCCGCGATGGGGGAAAAACCCTGCTGGACGGCTGGCACCTGCTCCAGGCCTACCGGCAGGCGGGCGGCGAGCCGGAAGCCCTGATCCTGTCCCAAAGCGTTGCGGAAGGGGCGGAAGCCGGGATATTGGACGATTCCTGGGGAGGGGAGAGGGTCGTCCTGCCGGATACCTTGTTTGCGGAACTATCCCCGGTCAAGACGCCCACCGGCGTCTTGGCTTTGATCGCCTATCCCTTTCCGGTGGCGGAAAGCGCTCCGGAATTCTGCGTCTTCCTGGAGGACATCCAGGACCCTGGCAATCTGGGGACCATTCTGCGTTCCGCCGCCGCGGCCGGCTGCGACACCGCCTTTCTTTCGCCCGCCTGCGCCGATGCGTGGTCTCCCAAGGTGCTGCGGGCCGGCATGGGCGCCCATTTTGTTCTGAACATTCAGGAAAAATCCGATCTGGCGGCCACCGCCGCGGAATTTTCCGGCATGGTCCTGGCCGCCAGCCTGGCGGCGGAGCACAAGCTTTATGAACTGGACCTGACCGGCCCGCTGGCGGTGGTGGTGGGAAACGAAGGGGCGGGGATTTCGCCCGCCCTGATGGCCGCGGCCAGCCACCGGGTGAAAATTCCCATGCCGGGGGCGGTGGAGTCCCTCAACGCCGCAGCCGCGGCAGCGGTATGCCTGTTCGAGCGGGTGCGGCAGCGCAGCGTCTTAAAATAACTTCCGCGCCAGCTTCACCTCTTGCATGATGGTGGTGCTGATTTCCTCGATGGACTTGCTGGTGGTGTCCAGGTAGCGGATGTTCTCCCGGCGGTACAGTTCTTCCACCTGGCGCAATTCGTCCCGGCAGTTTTCCATGGAAGCGTAGCGGCTGTCGGGCCGGCGTTCGTTGCGGATTTCCCGCAGGCGTTCCGGCGCGATGGTGAGGCCGTAGAGCTTGTGCCGGTAGGGCAGCAGCAGGGCGGGAAAGCGGATGCGGCCATCGTCGTCCGGGGTGAGGGGATAGTTGGCCGCCTGGATGCCGAACTGGAGGGCGAGGTAGAGGCAGGTGGGGGTTTTGCCCGAGCGGGAAACGCCTAGAATGATAAGGTCGGCCTGCTCGAAACTTTTGGTGCTGATGCCGTCGTCGTGGTTCAGGGTGTAGTTGATGGCCTCGATGCGGTGGCTGTAGGCGCCGCCCACCCGGTGGGACAGGCCGACGGCGTGGGACGGTGGAACGCCCAGTTCCGCCTCCAGCCCTTCAATGAAGGTGCTGAACAGGTCGATGAACAGGGCATCGGCGGTGGACACGATGTCGCGGATCTCCGGGCTGATCAGGGTGCTGAACACCAGGGGGCGCAGCCCATCATCTTCGCCGGCTTTGTGGATGCGGCGCACCACTTCCCGGGCCTTCTCCGGCGTGTCGATGAAAGGCAGGGTATGCTGCGAGAACTCCACGCTTTCGAACTGGGCCAGGAGACTGTGGCCCAGCATCTCCGTAGTGATTCCGGTGCGGTCGGAGATGAAAAACACGCTGCGTTTCAGTGGCATGGCGATTGTCGGCTATTCTTCAGGAATTGGCGGCGCGATCGGCGGGGTAAATAAATTTTATAAGACATCTATAAGACATATTATGTAGAATACCCACGTTCCAAAACTAAACTATCACTGCAAGGACAGGTAGGTCAATGGATAAGCAACAGTACATCGCATGGTTTGAAACCCTTCGCATGACTGACGTGGAGCACGTGGGGGGCAAGAACTCGTCATTGGGGGAAATGATCAGCCAGCTGGCCCACATGGGCGTGCGCGTGCCGGGAGGTTTTGCCACCACGGCCGAGGCGTATCGCGACTTCCTTGCACACAATAATCTGGTCCATCGGGTCAACGACGCCCTCCAAGGGCTGGACATCGAGGACGTGGTCAAGCTCGCCGCCACCGGCAAGATGATCCGCCAGTGGGTGGTGGACGCCCCGTTCCAGCCGGAGCTGGACGCCCAGATCAACCAGGCCTACCAGAAGATGCTGGCGGACTCCGGTGATCCGGACATGGCCGTGGCGGTGCGTTCCTCCGCCACTGCCGAGGACTTGCCTGACGCCTCCTTTGCCGGCCAGCAGGAAACCTTCCTCAACATCCACGGCCTGGAGAGCGTGAAGCACGCGATCAAGGAAGTGTTCGCCTCCCTCTACAACGACCGCGCCATTGCCTACCGCGTGCACCATCACTTCGAGCACGAGAAGGTGGCCCTGTCCGCCGGCGTGCAGCGCATGGTGCGCAGCGACATCGGTGCCTCCGGCGTGCTGTTCACCCTGGATACCGAATCCGGCTTCAAGGACGTGGTGTTCATCACCGCCTCCTACGGCCTGGGTGAAACCGTGGTGCAGGGTGCGGTGAACCCGGACGAGTTCTACGTCTACAAGCCCACCCTGGCCCAGGGCAAGCCCGCCATCGTGCGCCGCAACGTGGGCAGCAAGGCGATCAAGATGGTGTTCACCGACACCCGCCACGCCGGCAAGTCGGTGAAGACCGTGGACGTGGCCGCCGAAGACCGCATCAAATACTCCATCACCGACGCGGAAGTGATGGAACTGGCCCGCTACGCCACCATCATCGAGCAGCACTACGGCCGCCCCATGGACGTGGAGTGGGGCCGGGACGGCGTGGACGGCAAGCTGTACATCCTCCAGGCGCGCCCGGAGACGGTGAAGGCCCGTGCCAACGCCGCCACCCAGACCCGCTACACCCTCAAAGCCCGCAGCCAGGTGCTGGTCACCGGCCGCGCCATCGGCCAGAAGATCGGCGCCGGCCCGGTGAAGATCATCACCGACATCAGCCAGATGAACCGGGTCGAGCCCGGCGATGTGCTGGTTACCGACATGACCGACCCGGATTGGGAGCCCATCATGAAGCGGGCCTCCGCCATCGTCACCAACCGGGGCGGCCGGACCTGCCACGCGGCGATTATCGCCCGGGAGCTGGGCATTCCGGCGGTGGTGGGCTGCGGCGACGCCACCCAGACCCTGAAGGACGGCATGGCCGTCACCGTGTCCTGCGCCGAGGGCGATACCGGCAACATCTACGACGGCAAGCTGGAGTTCGAAGTCACCGACCTGCAACTGGACCAGATGCCCAAAGCCCCGGTGAAGATCATGATGAACGTGGGCAACCCGGAAATGGCCTTCGACTTCCAGAACCTGCCCAACGCCGGCATCGGCCTGGCCCGCCTGGAATTCATCATCAGCCGCATGATCGGCGTGCACCCCAAGGCGGTGCTGGAGTTCGACCGCCTGCCCGACGACCTCAAGGCCACCATCTGGGAAAAGGCCGCCGCCTACGGCGACCCGGTCAACTTCTACGTGGAGAAGATCGTCGAAGGCGTGGCCACCCTGGCCGCCGCCTTTCATCCCAAGCCGGTGATCGTGCGCATGTCGGACTTCAAGTCCAACGAGTACTACAACCTCATCGGCGGCTCCCGCTACGAGCCCCACGAAGAGAACCCCATGCTGGGCTTCCGCGGCGCGTCGCGCTACGTTTCCCCCATGTTCCGCGAATGCTTCGAACTGGAGTGCCGCGCCATGAAGAAGGTGCGGGACGAAATGGGCTTCACCAACGTGGAGCTGATGATCCCCTTCGTCCGTACCCTGGACGAAGCCCGCGGGGTGATCGACCTGCTGGCCCAGAACGGCCTCAAGCAGGGCGAGAACGGCCTCAGGCTGATCATGATGTGCGAAATCCCGTCCAACGTGGTGCTGGCGGAAGACTTCATCCAGCTGTTCGACGGCTTTTCCATCGGCTCCAACGACCTTACCCAGCTTACCCTGGGGCTGGACCGGGATTCCGGCCTGGTGGCCGGCGCCTTCGACGAACGCAACCCGGCGGTGAAGGCATTGCTGCACCAGGCCATCCAGGCCTGCCGCAAGGCCGGCAAGTACGTCGGCATCTGCGGCCAGGGCCCCTCGGACCATCCTGATCTGGCCGAATGGCTGGTGCAGGAAGGCATCGAAAGCATATCCCTCAACCCGGATACGGTGGTGGATACCTGGATTCGGCTGGCGAAGCTGAACTAAGCGTCAAGCCATTTGGCAACGAAAAAGGGCAGCCTCGGCTGCCCTTTTTCGTTGCCCGGCGTACGTAGTGCTACGGAATTACCCACGAGGCAACAATGGAGTCAAAACCCCAGCGCCCGCGCGCCCTGATAGAACGCAAAGCTCATCCCCCACGCCAGAACCATGGACCAGGCTACCGAACCCAGCGCAAAGCGCAGGCTCTTCGCCTCCGACCGCAGGGTGGCGATGGCGGACAGGCAGGGGGTGTAGACCAGGGTGAAGAGCATGAAGCTGTAGGCCTGCACCCAGTCCATCTGGTGGGCGATGGCCTGGGTGAGGGCGTTGCCTTCCAGGCCGAAGATGACGGCCAGGGAGCCGATGACGATTTCCTTCGCCACCAGGCCGAAGATCAGCGCCACCGCCAGTTTCTGGTCGATGCCCAGGGGGGCGAGGAGGGGTTCCGCCAGGGAGCCGATGAGGCCGGCCCAGGTGTGGGGCCCGGCGGCGGGCTCGCTGAAGGGAATGTGGGTCAGCAGCCAGACCAGGACCACGCCGGCGACGATGAATTTGCTGGCCCGGGTGAGGAAGTGGCGCACCTCATGCCAGCCCCGCAGCACGATCTGGCGCAGGGTGGGCAGACGGTAGGGGGGCAGTTCGAGGATGAAGGGTTCGCTGTTCTGGAAGCGCTTGCGGAACACCAGGGCGGTGAAGATGGCGGTGGCGAAGCTGAACAGGTAGAGGCTGAACAGCACCAGGGGCGCCTGCCGGGCGGTGAACAGGGCGGCGGTGATGAACAGGAACACCTGCAATCGGGCCGAGCAGAGGGAAAACGGAATCACCAGCATCGACAAGAGGCGCAGGGGGCGGGAGCGCATCACCCGGGTGCCCATCAGGGCCGGCACGTTGCAGCCGAAGCCCATCAGCACCATGACGAAGCTGCGCCCGTCCAGCCCCAGGCGGGACATCAGGGAATCCATCAGGAAGGCGGCCCGGGACAGGTAGCCGGTGTCTTCCACCACCGCCATCAGCAGGAAGAACAGCACGATTACCGGCACAAAGGCGGCCACGGTGCCGACGCCGTTGTACAGGCCGTCGATGAGGAAGCCGTGGAGGGGGGCGGGGAGGCCGGTGAGAAGAGGCTCCAGGGCCAGGTCCCGGACTTGCGTCAACAGCCAGGCGACGCCGTCCTGGAGGGGTTTTCCGAGGGTGAACACGGCCTGGAACACGGCGTACATGGCGGCAAAGAAGGCCAGGATGCCCCAGACGGGATGGAGCAGCACCTTGTCCAGGCGGTCGGAGAGGTCTTCGGACAGGCGTTCCGGGATGATGACCGATTTCTTCAGCACTTCTTCCATGCTGGCTTCGATCTGGTGGTCGGGGGCCAGCAATCCCCGCAGCTGATCCAGCTTCGCCGGCCGGCTGTCCCGCAGGGCGGCGGCGATGGCTTGGGTGGCCTCCGCGTAGTGCTCACCGTATTTGGCGCTGAACTGCACCACCGGCATGCCCAACTGCTCGCCCATGACCTGGGTGTCCACGGTGATGCCGAATTTGCGTGCTTCGTCGGCCATGTTGAGCAGCAGCACGGCGGGCAGGCCAAGCTGCTTGATTTGCAGGGCCAGGGCCAGCTGGCGCTCGATCTGGGAGGTGTTGAGGATGACCAGCACCAGGTCCACCGGCTGGTTTTCCAGGAAGCGGCGCACCACCTGCTCGTCTTCGGAAAAGCCGTGGAGGTCGTAGATGCCCGGCAGGTCCACCACCTCGGCCATGGCGCCGCCCAGGAGCACTTTGGCGCTCATCAGGTCCACGGTGATGCCGGGCCAGTTGCCGATGCGGGCGGAGGCACCGGTGAGGCGGTTGAAGAAGGTGGATTTGCCGGTGTTCGGCATCCCCAGGAGGGCGATGCGCTTCATTCTGGAGTCGGATTTTTAGTCTGGCACTTTAACGTCGATTTGCTGGGCGTCCCGCCGCCGCATGATGACGTCGGTGGTGCCGAGGCGCACCTGGAGGGGGCCGGAGCAGCATCCCTTGCGCACGACTTCGAGCTTCTTGCCCACCCGGAACCCGAGGGCGGCGAGGCGGTGGTAAAGCTCATCGCCCGCATGGATGGCGGCGATGGTGCCCGACTGGCCCTTTTGCAAGGTAGGCAGCTTGACGGTCATGGGAGGCTTTGTCCAAATGAGAATTGTTATTGATTGTCCTACAAACTGTCGGGGCATGCAAGAGCCGGATAATCGCTACGAAATGGGGCGCCGGATTTGTGGAGAAGGGCCGATTCCGCTATCATATGCCTCCGTCTACGTGCCACGAGCCATCATGACCAAATTCATCTTCGTCACGGGCGGGGTTGTCTCTTCCTTAGGCAAGGGTATTGCCGCCGCCTCACTCGCCGCGATTCTCGAATCCCGCGGCATCAAAGTCACCCTACTCAAGCTTGACCCTTACATCAACGTCGATCCCGGCACCATGAGCCCCTTCCAGCACGGGGAGGTGTTCGTCACCGAGGACGGCGCGGAAACCGACCTGGACCTGGGCCATTACGAGCGCTTCGTCAATGCCAAGATGTCCAAGCGCAACAACTTCACCACCGGCCAAATCTACGAGAGCGTGATCCGCAAGGAACGCCGCGGCGACTACCTGGGCGGCACGGTGCAGGTCATCCCCCACATCACCGACGAGATCAAGCATTCCATCAAGGCCGGTGCCGGGGACGTGGATGTGGCCATCGTCGAGATCGGCGGCACGGTGGGCGACATCGAGTCCCTGCCGTTCCTGGAAGCCATCCGCCAGATGGGCGTGCAACTGGGCCGCCAGAACACCTGCTTCATCCACCTCACCCTGGTGCCCTACATCGCCTCGGCGGGGGAGATCAAGACCAAGCCCACCCAGCACTCGGTGAAGGAACTGCGGGAAATCGGCATCCAGCCCGACGTGCTGCTGTGCCGCTCCGACCGGCCGCTGCCGGAAGGCGAGCGGCGCAAGATCGCCCTCTTTACCAACGTCCCCGAGGAGGCGGTGATTTCCGCCCTGGACGTGGATTCCATCTACAAGATTCCCGGCCTGTATCACGAGCAGATGCTGGACGAAATCGTGTGCCACAAGCTGGGCATCCTCGCCAAGGCGGCGGACCTCTCCGTGTGGCGCGACCTGGTGGATCGCCTGGAGCATCCCCAGGCCAACGTGGACATCGCCTTCGTCGGCAAGTACGTGGACCTCACCGAATCCTACAAATCCCTGTCTGAATCCATGATCCACGCCGGCATCCATACCCGCAGCAAGGTCAAGATTCATTATCTCGACTCCGAAGCGATCGAGAACGGCACCCTGTCCCTCGATAGCCTCAAGGACATGGACGCCATCCTGGTCCCCGGCGGTTTCGGCAAGCGGGGCGTGGAGGGAAAGATCAAGGCCATCCAGTACGCACGGGAGAACAAGGTGCCTTACCTGGGCATCTGCCTCGGGATGCAGCTGGCAGTGATCGAATACGCCCGCCACATGGCCGGCCTGGAAGGCGCCCACAGCACCGAGTTTGATCCCAATACCCCCCACCCGGTGGTGGCCCTGATCAGCGAATGGACCAGCCGGGAAGGCACCAGGGAAACCCGCAGCGAGCAATCGGACCTGGGCGGCACCATGCGCCTGGGGGGGCAGGAATGTCTGCTCAAGGAAGGCTCCAAGGCGCGGGAAATCTACGGCGCCGACGTGATCGTGGAGCGCCACCGCCACCGCTACGAGGTCAACGAAAACTACCTGGAAACCCTGGAGCAGGCCGGCCTGCGCATCAGCGGCCTGTCCAAGACCGAGAAGCTGTGCGAGATGATCGAGCTGCCGGACCATCCCTGGTTCGTGGCCTGCCAGTTCCACCCGGAGTTCACCTCCACTCCCCGGGCCGGGCATCCCCTGTTCAAGTCCTTCGTCGAAGCGGCCCTGGCCAGGAAACAGAGCAAATAGGAACACGATGAAACTGTGCGGTTTTGAAGTCGGGCTGGAGCAGCCCCTGTTCCTGATTGCCGGCCCCTGCGTGATCGAATCCGGGCAACTGGCCTTCGATACCGCCGGCGCCCTGAAGGAAATGTGCACCGGCCTGGGCGTGAACTTCATCTACAAGTCCTCCTTCGACAAAGCCAACCGTAGCTCCGGCAAGTCCTTCCGCGGCCCGGGCATGGCCGAGGGGTTGAAGATCCTTGACGAGGTGAAGAAGCAGGTGGGGGTGCCGGTGCTGACCGACATCCATACCGAGGAGGAAATCCCCGAAGTGGCGGCGGTGGTGGACGTGCTCCAGACCCCGGCTTTCCTCTGCCGCCAGACCGATTTCATCCAGGCCGCGGCGACCGCCGGCAAGCCGGTGAACATCAAGAAGGGCCAGTTCCTCGCCCCCTGGGACATGAAGAACGTGGTGGACAAGGCCCGGGAGGCCAGCGGCCAGGACAACATCCTGGTGTGCGAGCGGGGCGTGTCCTTCGGCTACAACAACCTGGTGTCCGACATGCGCTCCCTGGCGGTGATGCGGGATACCGGTTGCCCGGTGGTGTTCGACGCCACCCATTCGGTGCAGTTGCCCGGCGGCCAGGGCACCGCCAGCGGCGGCCAGCGGGAATTCGTGCCGGTGCTGGCACGGGCCGCGGTGGCGGCCGGCGTGGCGGGCTTGTTCATGGAAACCCATCCCGACCCGGCGAAGGCGTTGTCCGACGGTCCCAACGCCTGGCCCCTGGGGCGGATGAAGGAATTGCTGGAAACCCTCAAGGAATTGGACGGGCTGGTCAAGCGCAGCGGCTTTGCCGAACTGCGGTTGTAGGCGGCCCCGGAAGCAAAATCTATAGTTCAACCTAATTAACTTAAAGACCAAGGAAAAGACACATGAGTGCCATTGTTGATGTCATCGCCCGAGAGATTCTGGATTCCCGCGGCAACCCCACCGTGGAGGCCGACGTACTGCTGGAGTCGGGCGTCATCGGCCGGGCGGCTGTGCCCTCCGGTGCCTCCACCGGCAGCAAGGAAGCCATCGAGCTGCGGGACGGCGACAAGACCCGCTATCTGGGCAAGGGCGTGATGAAGGCGGTGGAGAACGTCAACACCGAAATCTGCGAAGCCATCATCGGCCTGGACGCCGAGGAGCAGAGCTTCATCGACAAGACCCTGATCGACCTGGACGGCACCGAGAACAAGTCCCGCCTGGGCGCCAACGCGATTCTTTCGGTGTCCATGGCGGTGGCCAAGGCGGCGGCGGAAGAGGCCGGGCTGTCCCTCTACCGCTACCTGGGCGGCGCGGGCCCCATGCGCCTGCCGGTGCCGATGATGAACATCATCAACGGCGGGGTGCACGCCAGCAACAACATCGACGTGCAGGAATTCATGATCATCCCCCTGGGCTTCTCGTCCTTCCGCGAGGCCCTGCGCAGCGGCACCGAAGTGTTCCACTCCCTGAAGAAGCTCCTGGCCGACGCCGGCCTGCCCACCACCGTGGGCGACGAAGGCGGCTTCGCCCCCAACCTGAACAGCCACGAAGAAGCGCTGCAATTCATCGTCAAGGCGATCGAGAACGCCGGCTACCTGCCCGGTTCCGAAGTGGCCATCGGCGTGGACTGCGCCAGCTCCGAGTTCTACAAGGACGGCAAATACGTCCTGGCTTCCGAGAACCTGAGCCTGACCTCGGCCCAGTTCACCGACTACCTGGCCGGCTGGGCGGACAAGTATCCCCTCATCAGCATCGAAGACGGCATGGCCGAGAACGACTGGGACGGCTGGCGCACTCTGACCGACCGTCTGGGCGGCGGCATCCAGCTGGTGGGCGACGACCTGTTCGTGACCAACGCCAAGATCCTCAACGAAGGCATCAAGCAGGGTGTGGCCAACTCCATCCTGATCAAGGTGAACCAGATCGGTACCCTCTCCGAAACCTTCGAAGCCATTGAAACCGCCAAGCGCGCCGGCTACACCTCGGTGATTTCCCATCGTTCCGGCGAAACCGAAGACACCACCATTGCCGACATCGCCGTGGCCACCAACGCCATGCAGATCAAGACCGGCTCCGCCAGCCGCTCCGAGCGCATCGCCAAGTACAACCAGCTGCTGCGCATCGAAGAAGAGATGGGCGATGCGGCTCGTTTTGCCGGGCGGGAGGCGTTCCACCACCTGAGCTGATCGCGGGATGCGCTGGCTCACCCTCATCCTGGTGCTGGCTATCGCCGCCTTGCAGTACCCGTTGTGGTTCGGCAAGGGAAGCTGGCTTCGGGTGTGGGACGTGGGCCAGCAGATTTCGGCCCAGAAAAGCCACAACATGGCGCTGAAGACCCGCAACGCCTCCATGGACGCCGAGGTGCGCGACCTCAAGCAGGGCTACGAGGCCATTGAGGAGCGTGCCCGCAGTGAACTGGGAATGGTGAAGCGGGACGAGATTTTCTTTCAGGTGCTGGACGAAGGAAAGAAACCTGCGGTTTCCCAGCCCGCAACGGGTGCGGGGCAAACGGCCAAAGTCCAGACCGCCGCGGCGCCCGCCGCTCCAGGTAAACCCGCTGCGGTTCCGTCGCCGGCTTCCCCGAAAAAACCTTAAGCCTGCTCCAGGGAATAGGGCAGCGGCAGCAGTTCGAGCCGCGGCCCGCTTTCGCCCCACAGGCGCACGTCGCCTTCCGCCGCCGCCACCGGAATCACTGCCAGCAGGTCGTAGCCGCCCTCCGGGGATATTTCGGCATTGACCACCTTGCCCTGGGCGGCTTCCTCGCCATCGGCATAATGCAGGGAATCCCCGGCCTGGGGCGGCATTTCGGCCTCCACATGGGCGAGGTACATGCGGCGTTTCACCTGGCCGATGTGCTGAGCCCGGGCCACGATTTCCTGCCCCGCGTAGCAGCCTTTCTTGAAACTGACGCCACCCAGGGCCTCGAAATTCACCATCTGGGGAACGAATTCCTCCCGGGTTGGGGGCAGGATGGCGGGGATGCCAGCACGGATATCGAACCAGTCCCAGCGGGATGGGCCGGCCGGGGTACATTCCCCGGCAAGAGCCTGCCATAGGGCGACAGCCCGTTCGGGGGCGGCGACAACTTCGAACCGCTCCGCGCCGAGGCGGATTATGCTCATCCCCTCATGGCGGGTAACTTCCCGGTCGGCGGAGGGGAGGTTGGGGGTTTGGCGGCCGAGCACCTCGGAAGCCCCATGGCCGGCTACTCCCAAGCGCACCGTATTGTCGCTGATATCGCTGACCTTCACCTTGGCGCGCAGCACGTACATGGACAGCCGCTTGGCGAAGCCTTCCATCATCGTGCCCGGCAGTTGCAGGCGGTAGCCGTCCTCTTCCTTCCAGATGAAAAAGCTCGCCAGCATCCGTCCCTTGGGTGTGCAGTGGGCGCTGTATTGCCCCTGGGCCAAGGTGGCCTGGCGCACGTCGTTGGTAAACTGCCCCTGGAGGAAGGTTTCGGCGTCATCCCCGCTGACGGCGAGGAGGCTCAGGTGGGAGAGGTCCATCAGCAGGGGAGATGCGCGCAACGCCGCGCCCGGGTCGCCGAAGCGGGCCACGCTGCCGTTGTCGATGACGGCGCCGGCCGAGGTGAGATGGTTAAGCCAGGTTGGGTTCATGATGGAAAATCGCTTTGTGGGAAGTCATTCGGAAAGTACCATAAAAACTCTTCGTCGCCTTGGCAAGCCCCATGCTGGAAATGAACCTCGCCTCCTCCCGCGCCCTGGCCGGGATTCTGGTCTCGGCCCACGCCGCCAGCGCCTTGCTGCTGGGACTGACGGGCCTGCCCTGGATGGGGAAAGTCGCGGCCCTGCCCGTTTTCCTGGCGAGCCTGGCGCTGTCCCTGCGCCGCCACGCCTGGCGCCTTTCCCCCTCCGCCGTGGTGGGGGTGCGCTTGGACCGGGAGTGCCGCGCCGCTTTCCGCCGTCTGGACGGCAAAACCCTTGAGGGGACGTTGCACGGTTCCAGTTTCGTTTCCCCTTGGCTGACGGTGCTGAACCTGCGCCCGGAAGGGCGTTGGCGGACCGTTTCCCTGGTGATCCTGCCGGACGCGGTGGAGCGGGAGGCATTCCGGCAACTGCGGGTACTGCTGCGCTGGAAATGCGCTCAGGTCAGGCCGGGCTGATAGCGCTTGGTGGGTACCAGCACCGTGTCGTGGGCCGAGGGAAAGGACAGGGGGTAGTCGCGGCTGAAGTGCAGCCCGCGGCTTTCCAGGCGCAGCATGGCGCAGCTGACGATGAGGTCCGCCGTCACCACCAGGTTGCGCAGTTCCAGCAGGTCGTTGCTGACCCGGAAATGGCGGTAGTACTCGTTGATTTCCTCGTACAGAAGCTTGATGCGGTGGTGGGCGCGCTGGAGGCGCTTGTCGGTGCGCACGATGCCCACGTAGTCCCACATGAAGCGGCGCAGCTCGTCCCAGTTGTGGGAGATGACGATCTCCTCGTCGGCGTCGGTCACCCGGCTTTCGTCCCATTCCGGCAGGGCGATGGTTTCGCCGGGTTCGGATTGCAGGATATCCTGAGCCGCCGCGTCGGCGAAGACCATGCATTCCAGCAGGGAATTGCTTGCCAAGCGGTTGGCTCCATGCAGCCCGGTGCAGGCGGTTTCGCCCACGGCATACAGGCCGGGAAGGTCGGTGCGGGCGTTCTGGTCCACCACGATGCCGCCGCAGGAGTAGTGGGCGGCGGGCACCACCGGGATCGGATCCTTGGTGATGTCGATGCCCAGCTCCAGGCAGCGGGCGTAGATGGTGGGGAAGTGTTCCTTCAAAAAATCCGCCGGCTTGTGGCTGATGTCCAGGTAGACGCAGTCCAGGCCCCGTTTTTTCATCTCGAAGTCGATGGCCCGGGCGACGATATCCCGGGGGGCCAGTTCCGCCCGTTCGTCGTGCTGGGGCATGAAGCGGGTGCCGTCGGGAAGCACCAGGATGCCCCCTTCGCCCCGCACCGCTTCGGTGATGAGGAAGGACTTGGCGTGGGGATGGTAGAGGCAGGTGGGGTGGAACTGGATGAATTCCATGTTCGCCACCCGGCAGCCGGCCCGCCAGCCGATGGCGATGCCGTCGCCGGTGGCCACGTCCGGGTCGGTGGTGTAGAGGTAGACTTTCCCCGCGCCGCCGGTAGCCAGAAGGGTGTGGGGGGCGGAAAAGGTTTTGACCTTGCCGCTGGCGGTGTCCAACACGTACATCCCCAGGCAGCGGTTGTGGTCCAGCCCCAGCTTGCGCCCGGTGATGAGGTCGATGGCGATGTGGTTTTCCAGCAGGGTGATGTTGGGATGGCTGCGCACCTTTTGCGCCAGGGTCTGCTGTACCACCTTGCCGGTGGCATCGGCGGCATGGATGATGCGGCGGTGGCTGTGGCCCCCTTCCCGGGTGAGGTGGTAGCCGGTCTGGTTCTGGTCGTCCTTGGTGAATGCCACACCTTCATCGATCAGCCAATCGATGGCGGCCTTGCCGTGTTCCACCACATAGCGGGTGATCTTTTCGTTGCACAGGCCGGCGCCGGCCAGCAGGGTGTCCCGGATGTGTTCTTCAACGGAATCGTCGTTGGCCAGCACCGCCGCAATCCCGCCTTGGGCCCAACTGGTGGCGCCGTCCATCAGGCTTTTCTTGGTGATGAGGGCGATGCGCTTTTTCTCCGCCAGCTTGAGGGCGGAGGTGAGGCCGGCAAGGCCGGAACCGACAATGATGACGTCGAAGGATGTCACAGCGTTGATCCTAGGGGTGTGGGTGGGGAAATGATAGCACGGGGGCGAGGCGGGATACCCCTGCTGGAGGCGGGATACCCCTGCCGGAAGTGAACTATCTCCCCATGGGACTGTCATTTGGAGTGACTGGCCGGTAAGCCTTGACGGATACGTTATACTTCAAGCCTGAAATACAACACCAACACGCGGCTTGGAGAGCACCAGGGAGTATCCATGGGGGACCGGGAAGTCGACCAGCTTTTGGTCGAGCGCGCACAGCATGGCGATAAGCACGCTTTCGAACTGCTGGTATCCAAATACCAGCGCAAGTTGGCGCGCCTGCTGTCGAGGTTTATCCGCGACCCGGCCGAAGTGGAGGATGTGGCCCAGGAGGCATTCATCAAGGCTTATCGCGCCCTTCCCTCGTTCCGGGGGGACAGCGCGTTCTACACCTGGCTGTACCGCATCGGCATCAACACGGCGAAGAACTACCTGGTGGCCATGGGGCGCCGAGCGCCCACCAGCACGGAGTTCGACACCGAGGAGGCGGAGAACTTCGAAGGCGGCGAACTGCTGCACGACATCAACACGCCGGAAAGCGCGTTGATGACCAAGGAAATCGCCCAGACCGTGAACGAGGCCATGGAAGCCTTGCCGGACGAGCTCAAGACGGCGATTATGTTGCGGGAGATCGAGGGGCTGAGTTACGAGGACATCGCGAATATTATGAATTGTCCCATCGGAACGGTGCGCTCCCGCATTTTCCGGGCGCGGGAGGCGATCGCGGCAAAGCTCAGGCCTTTGCTCGATACCAGTGAAAACAGGAGGTGGTAAGAAATGACGGCGGAAATTTCCAGTGCGATGGATGGCGAGGTTCGGCACGAAGATGCGCTTCATCTTTTCGCGGCGATGAAAAGTCGGGATGAACAGTGGGAAGCATGGCGGACCTACCATCTGATTGGTGATTGCCTGCGTCAGACCACTCCCTTGTCGAATGATTTTGCCGTCAAGGTAGGCAAACGGCTCGCCCAGGAACCAACTATCCTGGCCCCTATGCGGCACAGGCTGCCCACCGTCGATCACCCCCTGATCGGCCTTTCCGCCGCCGCCTCCGTGGCCATCATCACTTTTGCCGGCTGGACGGCTTATCAACATTCCGACATGCAGCCCTCGGCCATGGCCCCGGTGGCGTCCAAAACCCAGGCGGAAAAATACGCCGCGGTATCGAACAAGCCCTCCAAGAGCTTCAGCCCATACTTGGTCGCCCATCATGAAACTTCCCCCAGCATGGGCATGCAGGGAGTGACGCCCTATATCCGCGCCGTGGCTGACAACCAGTAGCACCGATGAAGAAACTTGCCGCAATTATTTGTTTCTCGATGTTTTTCCCGGCTCTGTCCGGGGCCGAAGTCACTCCCCAGGCGGACAGCCTCAATTGGCTGCGGAAAATCGCCGTTGCCCCTCACCAGTTCAATTACACCGGCGTTTTCGTCTACCAGAGCGGCAACCGCATTGAGACTTCGCGCATCAGCCACATGGTGGACGAGACCGGCGAGCACGAAAAGCTGGAAGCGTTGGACGGTTCTCCCCGGGAGGTAATCCGCCACAACGACGAGGTGCTGTGCTACTTCCCGGACAAGAACACCGTCGTCGTCGAAAGGCGACGCTCCATCAAGCCCTTTCCCTCGTTGTTGCCGCGCCAGCTATCCGAATTGACCGAGAACTACCGGGTGAAAAGGGGGGGCATGGAGCGGGTGTCGGGGTTCGATAGCCAGTTGATTACCCTGGAGCCCAAGGATGCCTACCGCTACACCCGGGTGCTGTGGGCGGATGCCGCTACCGGGCTCCTGCTCAAGACCCATGTGCGCAATGAGAAAAGTGAAGTTATCGAGCAATTCGCCTTCACCCAGCTGGCTATCGGGGGGGAAATCGACAAGAGTGTTTTTCTGCCCAAATATCTCACCGCAAAGATCCCGGAGGCCGTTCCCGGTGCGCCGGAAAAGCGCGGGCCCGCCGGGGAGGAGACTTCCGGTTGGGAAGTGGCCCGGCTCCCCGCCGGGTTCAAGAAAATCCACGAATTGAAACGCACCATGCCTGGCAAAAAGCATCCGGTGCGGCATCTGGTGTATTCCGACGGTCTGGCGTCGGTGTCGGTGTTCATCGAACCCCGGGGAAGCGGCGCCGCCGAGGAAGGGTTGATGCCACAGGGCGCTATCAACGTGTTTTCCAAAACGGTCGGCGGTTTCAAGGTGATTGTCCTGGGGGAAGTTCCCCCCGTGACGGTGACGCAAATAGCCGGGTCCGTTATTTATCGCGGGAAAGGGCCGTAGCATGATCGAAACCCAGGGTGTAGTGGTGAATGTGGAGGATGATTTCGCCTACGTGCAGACCCAGCGCCAATCGGCCTGTGGCGGTTGCGATTCCCAATCGGGCTGCGGCACTTCCGCCCTGTCCACGGTATTGGGCGGAAAGCCGACCCGATTCAAGGTCATCAACAGCGTCGGCGCCAAGGCCGGCGACAGCGTGGTGATCGGGCTGGAAGAGGCGGCGCTGTTGAAAAGCTCCCTCGCGGCCTACCTCCTGCCCCTGGCCGGATTGGTGCTGGGGGTGGCGACGGCCCTGGTGGCGATTCCCGGCGTGGGCGACGGGGGGACGGCAACCGGTGCCGGCGTGGGCTTGGCGGCGGGTTTCTGGGTGCTGCGGCAGGTCAATGGGCGGAACCGGAATAATCTCGACTACATGCCGGTCATCCTGCGGTTGTCGAATTCCTGGAAGACGGTCAGTTTTCCGCCGCGGATCGATGGCTGATTCGCCGCTTCTTACGGTCTACGGCCGCGAGGGCTGCCATCTGTGCCGGGACATGGTGGACGCGCTGGAGGATTTCCAGGCCGGTCTGGCGTTCGAGTTGCAATGGGTGGACGTGGATGCGGATCCCGACTTGGCGAGGCACTACGGTCCCCTAGTGCCGGTACTGATGGCGGGGGAGCGGGAAATCTGCCATTACTTCCTCGACGCTGCGGCGCTTAATGCTTATTTCACCGAAATCCGCTAAAATCTGCGCCTTACAAAACCCCAAAGGGCACTCGTCTGGTGCCCTTTTTGTTGATGCATTCCATGAATCATATTCGTAATTTTTCCATCATCGCCCACATCGACCACGGCAAATCCACCCTGGCCGACCGCCTGATCCAGTATTGCGGCGGCCTGTCCGAGCGGGAAATGGAAGCCCAGGTGCTGGATTCCATGGACCTGGAGCGGGAACGGGGCATCACCATCAAGGCCCAGACCGCCGCCCTGAACTACCGGGCGCGGGACGGCCAGCTGTACCAGCTGAACCTGATCGACACCCCGGGACACGTGGACTTCTCCTACGAGGTGTCCCGCTCCCTGTCCGCCTGCGAAGGGGCGCTGCTGGTGGTGGATGCCTCCCAGGGGGTGGAAGCCCAGACGGTGGCCAACTGCTACACCGCCATCGAGCTGGAGGTGGAAGTGGTGCCGGTGCTGAACAAGATCGACCTTCCCGCCGCGGATCCGGAGCGGGTGATCCAGGAGATCGAGGACATCATCGGCATCGAGGCCAAGGATGCGGTGCGCGCCAGCGCCAAGACCGGCGAGGGCATCGAGGATATCCTGGAAACCATCATCGCCCGCATTCCGGCTCCGGTCGGCAATCCGGACGGCCCCCTCAAGGCCTTGATCATCGACTCCTGGTTCGACAACTACGTCGGCGTGGTGATGCTGGTGCGGGTGGTGGACGGCCAGCTGAAGCCCAAGGACAAAATCCTGCTGATGGCTACCGGCGCCCAGCACCAGTGCGAACAGGTGGGCGTGTTTACCCCCAAGGCCCTGGCCAAGGACGGCCTGTCGGCGGGCGAAGTGGGGTTCGTCATCGCCGGCATCAAGGAACTGAAATCCGCCAAGGTGGGGGACACCGTCACTTTGGTCAACCGGCCCGCCGCCGAGCCCTTGCCGGGTTTCCAGGAGATCAAGCCCCAGGTGTTCGCCGGCCTGTATCCGGTGGAATCCCACGACTACGACGCCCTGCGGGACGCCCTGGAAAAGCTCAAGCTCAACGACGCCTCCCTGCAATACGAGCCGGAAACCTCCCAGGCCCTGGGATTCGGCTTCCGCTGCGGCTTCCTCGGCCTGTTGCACATGGACATCGTGCAGGAGCGCCTGGAGCGGGAATACGACATGGACCTCATCACCACCGCCCCCACGGTGGTATACGAGTTGCTCATGAAGGACGGGACGGTGCAGCAGATTGAAAACCCCTCCCGCCTGCCGGACCCGTCGAAAACCCAGGAAATCCGCGAACCCATCATCACCGCCACCATCCTGGTGCCCCAGGATTACGTCGGCGTGGTGATCACCCTGTGCACCGGCAAGCGCGGGGTGCAGCGCAACATGCAGTACATGGGCCGCCAGGTGATGCTGACCTACGACATGCCCATGAATGAAGTGGTGATGGATTTCTTCGATAAGCTGAAGTCCGTCAGCCGCGGCTACGCTTCTCTGGATTACGAGTTCAAGGAATTCCAGGCCGCCGACCTGGTGAAGCTGGATGTGCTGGTCAACGGCGACAAGGTGGATGCCCTGTCCCTCATCGTCCACCGCAGCGTCAGCCTGTACCGGGGGCGCGAACTGGTGTCCAAGATGCGGGAGCTGATTCCCCGCCAGATGTTCGACGTGGCGGTGCAGGCGGCCATCGGCGCCAACATCATCGCACGGGAGACGGTGAAGGCCCTGCGCAAGAACGTGCTGGCCAAGTGTTACGGCGGCGACATCACCCGCAAGCGCAAGCTGCTGGAAAAGCAGAAGGCGGGCAAGAAGCGCATGAAGCAGGTGGGCAACGTGGAGATTCCCCAGGAAGCCTTCCTCGCCATCCTGCAAGTGGACAACAAGTAACGGGAAACCCGAATGAATTTTGCATTGATCATGCTGATCGCGCTGGTGGTGACCGGCGCCATCTGGCTCGCCGACGTTTATTTCCTCAAGCCCAAACGCGTGGGGGGCGAGAAGGAACCGCTGCTGGTGGAGTATTCCCGCAGCTTCTTCCCGGTGATCCTGGCGGTGTTCCTGCTGCGCTCCTTCCTGGTGGAGCCGTTCAAGATTCCCTCCGGCTCCATGATGCCCACCCTGCTGGTGGGGGACTACATCCTGGTCAACAAGTACACCTACGGTATTCGCCTGCCGGTGGTCAACGTCAAGCTCATTGACATCAACCAGCCGAAGCACGGGGATGTGATAGTGTTCCGCTACCCTCGTGATCCATCCCTGGACTACATCAAGCGGGTGGTGGGCCTGCCCGGGGACAAGGTGGCGTATCGCAGCAAGCAGTTGTTCATCAATGGCAAGCGGGTGGACACGCGGCTCAACGGCGAATACGACTACGTGAAAAGCGGCCTCAACTTCGTTTCCGCCAGGCTGTACCGGGAAAAACTCGGCGACCATGAGCATGCCACCCTGGTGTTGCCGGATCAGCCTCCAGTGCGGGTTGACGACGTGGACTCCGCCTATGCCAAACGGGAAAATTGCGTTTACAATGAGGAAGGCTTCAGCTGCACCGTTCCGGCCGGCACCTACTTCATGATGGGCGACAACCGGGACGACAGCAACGACAGCCGCTACTGGGGCTTCGTGCCCGACCGCAACATCGTCGGCAAGGCCTTTTTCATCTGGTGGAATTTCAGCGACCTCAAGCGCATCGGCACCGTAATCAACTAAGGGACTTGGTCATGCAAAACAAGCAGCGCGGAATGACGACCTTCAGTATCGTTTTCCTCATTGGCGGCATAGCGGTGGCGGCTTTCCTGGTGATGAAGATGCTGCCCCCCTATATCGAGTATTTCTCCATCAAGAAAGTCCTGGCGGCCATGGCCAAGCAGGAAGACCTGAACAACATGACGCCTCCCGAAATCCGCAACGCCTACGACCGCCGCGCCTCCATCGACAACATCAAGGAAGTGGAAGGCAAGGACCTGCAAATCTCCAAAGAGGGGGGTAATACCGTGGTGAGCGCGGAATACTCGGTGAAGATACCCCTGGTGGCCAACATCAGCGCGGTCATCGACTTCTCCGAATCCACGGCCAAGTAACGCGCCCATGGCGGTTGCAGGCGCATCGGAATTGCTGGGCTATGCCTTCAAGAAGCCCGAGCTGCTGCGTCAAGCCCTGACTCACCGCAGTTTCGGCGCCCCCAACAACGAGCGCCTGGAGTTCCTGGGGGACAGCGTGCTGAACTGCGCGGTTGCCTCCTGCCTGTTCCGGCTTTATCCCAAGCTGAGCGAAGGGGAGCTTTCCCGCCTACGTGCCAATCTGGTCAAGGAACAGACCCTGGCCGAGATCGCCCGCCGCCAGCATCTCGGCCAGCGGCTGGTGCTGGGGGAAGGGGAGGTGCGCAGCGGGGGCGCGGACCGCCCCTCCATCCTGGCGGATGGCCTGGAAGCCATCCTTGGCGCCATCTACTTGGATGGCGGCTTTCCGGTGGCGGAAGAAGTGGTTTCCCGGCTCTACGCCGGCTACCTGGAAGACGTCGATCTCCAAACCCTGGGCAAAGACCCCAAGACCCTGCTCCAGGAATACCTGCAAGGCCGCCGTCTGGCCCTGCCCCAATACTCCATCGTCTCCACCACCGGCGAGGCCCACAAGCAGCTGTTCCAGGTGGAATGCCTGATCCAGGACCTGGACATCCGCTCCCTGGGAAAAGGCCACAGCCGGCGCAGTGCCGAGCAGAACGCCGCCCAACTCGCCTACCAACTGGCCACTTCCCATGTCTGAAAATACCGTTTCCCATACCGGCTTTGTCGCCATCGTCGGCCGTCCCAACGTGGGCAAGTCCACCTTGCTCAACCACCTCATCGGCCAGAAGATCAGCATCACCTCCCGCAAGGCCCAGACCACCCGCCACCGCATCCATGGCGTGCTGACCGAGGGGGGCGCTCAGTACGTTTTCGTCGATACGCCGGGCTTCCAGAAGAAGCACCTCAACGCCCTCAATCAGACCCTGAACCGTACCGTCACCCAGGCCCTGTCCGACGTGGACGTAGTGTTGTTCGTCATCGAGGCGGGGCGTTTCGACAGCCGGGACAAGACGGTGGTGGAACTGCTGCCGAAAAACCGGCCCGTCGTCCTGGTGGTGAACAAGGTGGACCAGGTGGAGGACAAGGCCACGCTGCTGCCCTTCCTCCAGGAAGTCTCCTCGGCCTTCGAATTTGCCGCCGTGGTGCCGGTGAGCGCCGAAAAGGGTACCCAGCTCAAGGATCTGCTGGCTGAAATCCGCAAGCATCTGCCGGAAAACCCGCCGATCTTCGAGGAAGACGACATCACCGACCGCAGCGAACGGTTCCTGGCGGCGGAAATGATTCGGGAGAAGGTGTTCCGCCAGTCCGGCGAGGAAGTGCCCTACGGGGTGACGGTGGAAATCGAGAAATTCGAAGTCGAAGGCCAGCTGCGCCGCATTTTCGCCGCCATCATCGTCGACAAGGAAAGCCAGAAGGCCATCGTCATCGGCAAGGGGGGCGAAAAGCTCAAGCGCATCGGTACCGACGCCCGCCTGGAGATGGAGCGCCTGTTCGGCAGCAAGGTCTACCTGCAACTGTGGGTCAAGGTGAAGAGCGGCTGGGCGGACGATGAGCGGGCACTGAAGAGCCTGGGCTACGAGTAGCGATGGCGGGTTCCGATCGGCTGCGTCTCGACGACCAGCCGGGCTATGTGCTTCACAGCTACCCCTTTCGCGAAACCAGCCTGGTGGTGGAAATTTTCACCCGCCACCATGGGCGGGTGGCCCTGGTAGCACGGGGGGCGCGCCGGCCCCGGTCGGCCGTGCGGGGCGTGTTGCTGGCCTTCCAGCCCCTGCTGCTGTCCTGGTACGGCAAGAACGAATTGCGCACCTTGCACAAGGCCGAATGGCAGGGGGGGATGCCCCAGTTGCAGGGCCGGGCGCTGATCTGCGGCTTCTACATCAACGAGTTGCTGCTGAAACTCACCGCCCGGGACGACCCCCACGAAGCCCTGTTCGACCGCTACACCGAAACCCTGCGGGAACTGGGGGAAACCGATGCCCATGCCATCGTGCTGCGCCGTTTCGAGCGGCGGTTGTTGCAGGAACTGGGCTACGGCCTGATTCTCGACCTCGACGTGGAAACCAACGACCCCATCCAGCCCGACACCCTCTACCGCTACGTGGTGGAGCAAGGCCCGGTGCGGGGGACGGGGGAGGGGAATGGTGTACAATTGCGCGGCAAAACCCTGCTGGACATGGCCAACGACGATTACGCCGACCCCATTACCCAGCAGCAAAGCAAACTGTTGATGCGGACCCTGATCAACCACCATCTGGGCGAGCACACCTTACACACCCGGCAGCTTCTCAGGGACTTGCAGGAATTATGATCAAACTGGGCGTCAACATCGACCACGTGGCCACCCTGCGCCAGGCACGGGGCACCAATTATCCCGATCCGGTGAAAGCGGCTTTGCTGGCCGAGACTGCGGGGGCGGATTCCATCACCCTGCACCTGCGGGAAGACCGGCGCCACATCCAGGACGCCGACGTGCGCTTGCTGCGCCTGGCGCTGAAAACCCGCATGAACCTGGAAATGGCGGCCACCGCCGAAATGATCGAAATCGCCCTCGACGTGCTGCCCCAGGACGTGTGCCTGGTGCCCGAGCGGCGGGAAGAGCGCACCACCGAAGGCGGCCTGGACGTGGAGAACAACTTCGACACCATCCGCCACGCCTGCGCCGAGCTGGGCAAGGCGGGCATCCGGGTGTCCCTGTTCATCGCCCCGGACAGCGCCCAGCTGGACGCCTCCAGGGAGGCCGGCGCACCGGTGGTGGAACTGCATACCGGCCACTACGCCGACACCAGCGGCGCCGAACAGGCGGCTGAGCTGGAGCGCATCCGTGCCGCAGCCCGCTACGGCGCCGGCCTCGGCCTGCGGGTCAACGCCGGCCACGGCCTGCACTACGAGAACGTGCAGGCCATCGCCGCCATTCCCGAACTCTATGAACTCAACATCGGCCACGCCATCGTCGCCCAGGCGGTGTTCGTGGGCTGGGAGGCGGCGGTGCGGGAAATGAAGGCCCTGATGACGGCAGCGCGGCAGGGATGATCTACGGTATCGGCACCGACATCGTTTCCGTGGAGCGCATCAGCGATTCCCTGAAACGTTTCGGCGAGGGCTTCGCCCAACGCATCCTGGCGGAGGAGGAAATCGACGGCTTTCGCGCCGCGCCCCACCGGGAGCGTTTCCTCGCCAAGCGCTTCGCCGCCAAGGAAGCCCTGTCCAAGGCCGCAGGCACCGGCTTGCGTCACCCCTTAACGCTGAAGAACATCAGCGTGACCCACGACAGCCTCGGCAAGCCGGGCTTCCGCTTTGCCGGCGAGGCCGACCACTGGCTGGAGGAGCGGGGCATTCGTGCCTGCCACCTGTCCATCAGCGACGAACAGCACACCGCCTGCGCCTTCGTCGTCCTGGAAAAATAATACCAGATTATCCATTAGGACGCGAGATGATGGCGAGGTGGGTTGCGAGACAGTTTCGTTGCTTGCGAGGAGTTCATGGTTATTCCATGGACGACGAACAAGCGGCGAAAATGGCCGCAAACCGGCCGCCAGCGCTCGCGTAGGCGCGAAGCGCCGCCTAATGGATAATCTGGGATAANNCATGGTTATTCCATGGACGACGAACAAGCGGCGAAAATGGCCGCAAACCGGCCGCCAGCGCTCGCGTAGGCGCGAAGCGCCGCCTAATGGATAATCTGGGATAATCACACACGGAGACACCATGCTGCCCCTCGGCCCCGTCATGCTCGACCTCCTGGGAACGGAACTCACCGACGACGACCGTCGGCGCCTGCGGCACCCCCTTACCGGCGGGGTGATCCTGTTCTCCCGCAACTTCAAGTCCGTATCCCAGCTGATTGAGTTGACGAAGGAAATCCATGCTCTGCGCACCCCCCATCTGCTGATCGCGGTGGACCACGAGGGCGGCCGGGTGCAGCGGTTTCGGGAGGATTTCACCCGCCTGCCCCCCATGCGCCTGTTGGGGGAACTGTGGGACGAGCATCCCCACAAAGCCAAGCAACTGGCCCACCAGATCGGCTGGGTGCTGGCGGCGGAGCTGCGGGCCTGCGGCGTGGACTTCAGCTTCACCCCGGTGTTGGACATGGACTTCGGCACCAGCGGTGTCATTGGCGACCGGGCTTTCCACGGGAATCCCCAGGCCATCGCCGAATTGGCCCACCAACTGGTGCTGGGCCTCAAGCAGGGGGGCATGGCCTCGGTGGGCAAGCATTTTCCCGGCCACGGCTGGGTGGCCGCGGATTCCCACACCGACGTGCCGGTGGACGAGCGGGACTACGCCGAAATCAAGATGAATGATCTGCTGCCATTCCAGCAGATGATCGACTTCGGCCTCCCCGCCATCATGCCGGCCCACGTCATTTATCCCAAGGTGGATCCCGCGCCGGCGGGCTTTTCCGAAACCTGGCTGAAGAAAATCCTGCGCCGGGAGATGGGCTTCGACGGCGTGATTTTCAGCGATGACCTGTGCATGGCCGGTGCCCACGTCATGGGCAACATCGTGCAGCGGGCGGAGGCGGCCCTTAAAGCGGGTTGCGACATGGTGCTGGTATGCAACAACCCGGCCCAGGCGGATGAGTTGCTGGAAGGCCTGAAGCACCCCTTGCCGGCGGTGAGCCTCGCCCGCCTGGCGCGGATGCATGGCCGGCCCCACCCCGAGAATCTGGGGAAACTCCACGAAGACCCCCATTACGCCACGGCGGTCCGCGCCATCAGCCATATCGGCTACAAAAACCCCGAATTGCCCCTGGTCCAAGTGGGGGAGCCCGCCGCCGATGGCAGCGCACGGGCATAACCATCACCACCATCCCCCCGCCCCCGGAACGGCCCTGCGCCGTGCCCTGTGGCTGACCCTGGGCTTCAGCGCCATCGAAGCTGGCGGTGGGCTGTGGTCCGGCTCCCTGGCCCTGATCGGCGATGCCGGCCACATGCTTTCCGACGCCTTCGCCTTGGGCCTGGCGGCTTTCGCCGCCTGGCTGACCCTCAAGCCGCCATCCTCGCGCCACACTTACGGGCTGGTTCGGGCCGAAATCGTCGCCGCTTTTCTCAACGGCCTGCTGATGGTGGCCCTGATCGTCGCCATCACCGTGGAAGCCGTGCAGCGCCTGCTGCACCCACAGCCCGTTGCCGGGGGGGCCGTGATGGGCATCGCCTTCGTCGGCCTGGTGGTGAATGTTTTCGTTGCCTACACCCTCAGCCGGGGCGAGCAGAGTCTCAACACCCGCGCTGCCCTGCTGCATGTCATCGGCGACATGGTGGGCTCGGTGGCGGCACTGGTTTCCGGGGCGGTGATCTATTTCACCGGCTGGACCCCGGTCGACCCCCTGTTGTCCATGGCGCTGGCGGGATTGATCCTGTATTCCACGGTTCGCCTGCTGCGGGAGGCCCTGCACATTTTGATGGAAGGGGTGCCACCGGAAATCGACTTGGAAGTTGTGGGGGGGCGGTTGGCTGCCCTGAACTGCGTGTGCTCGGTCCATGACCTGCACGTATGGCGGGTGTCCGGCGGCACCGTGGCGTTATCCGCCCACCTGGTGCTGGATGACCTGGGCCATTGGCCGGGCTGCCTGCACCTGATTCGGAAGCTTCTTCACGATGAGTTCGACATCGACCACGTGACCCTGCAACCGGAAGTGCTGATGGAGCGGGATGGGCTCACCGGCCATATACCCATTCACCCGATGTGATGCCAGGAAAGCTCATGAAACAGACGTTCACCACCGAATGCCGCTTATGCCCCCGTTTGGCGGGATTTCTTGACGAGGTCAAAGCGCAGAATCCCGGTTATTACGCCAAACCGGTGCCGCCTTTCGGCGACGCCGATCCTCGCCTTCTGATCGTGGGGCTGGCTCCCGGGTTGCACGGCGCCAATCGCACCGGCCGACCCTTTACCGGGGATTACGCCGGAATTCTGCTGTACCGCACCCTGCACAAGTTCGGCTATGGGTCCCTTCCCGAGTCCACCAGTGCCGACGATCCCCTGCGCCTTACCGGCTGCCGCATCACCAACGCGGTGAAATGCCTGCCGCCCCAGAACAAGCCGGAAACGAGCGAAATAAGGTTATGTAACAGTTATTTGCGAAATGAACTTGAAGGCTTGCGGAAAGGGGCGGTGATTCTTGCCCTGGGAAATATCGCCCACCAAGCGGTGCTGTCCGCCTTCGGCCTGAAGAAGAAGGGCTATCCTTTCGTCCACGGGGGCGCCTATGACTTGCCCCAGGAGCGCAAGCTCGTTTCCAGCTACCATTGCAGTCGTTACAACACCCAAACCCGCCGCCTTACCGACGCCATGTTCGAGGACGCGTTCAAAACCATTGCCAACCACTTGAGGTAATCGGCTATCCGGTGGGGCGGGCAAAAAAAACGGCCGGAATTTCCGGCCATTTTTTTCTATGTCTGGAGTTACATCGTGGTGTAATGGGGACTCTGTTGCTGTCCACCGTTTATTTCCGTCGCAAGGCGTTTTCTCGATGCTTCAAGAGCTTCCGCCAACTCATTAAAACCTTCCTCAATGGCATATTTCGCGATTTTGCCCCAGGAATCGTTGCGGTCAATGGAGCGGGCGGTTTCGCAAGTCGACGAAATGGCTTTGCGAAAGCGGTAGATGAATGCCTCGGTTTGAATAAACGTACTCGACATGGGTAACCCTCCTACATCACATGTACATTACATTGGGCTGGTTTCCTTCCGCAGTGTGTTTTTTAATTATGGATTCATAGTAGATGCCATTTGAATTATTTCAAGGGCAAAAAAATAACGGGCGCCACCCGGCGCCCGTTTGAAACGAGGAGGGGCTCTATTTCCTACAGCGCTTGCTGTATTCGGTCCAGAGCCACCTCTAAATTCTTCATCGAAGTGGCGAAGGAAATACGGAAATACCCGTCGGCACCGAAGGCCGACCCCGGCACCACGGCCACACCTTTTTCCAGCAGGTATTCGGACAGGGCCATATCGGTTGCTTCGCCGATCTTGCCCTCGCGATGCAGCTTGGCGATGGCCTCCCGGGCGTCGGGGAAGGCGTAGAAGGCACCGCCGGCCTTGATGCACTTGAGGCCGGGGATTTCGTTGAAGCGGCGCACGACGAACTCGTGGCGCTCGCGGAATGCCTTCACCATCGGCTCGATGCACGCTTGGTCGCCGTCCAGGGCCGCCTGGGCCGCCACCTGGGAAATGGAGGTGGGGTTGGAGGTGGACTGGGACTGGAGGATCTCCATGGCCTTGATGATCTTTTCCGGCCCGGCGGCGTAGCCGATGCGCCAACCGGTCATGGAATAGGCTTTGGACACGCCGTTCAGTACCACGCAGCGCTCCTTCAATTCCGGCGTGGCATTGAGGATGTTGACGAACTTCTCCCCGGACAGGTTCACGTGTTCGTACATGTCGTCGGTGGCCACCAGAACGTGGGGGTGCTTTTTCAGCACCGTCCCCAGGGCCTGGAGTTCGGCCAGGGAGTAGACCGCCCCGGTGGGGTTGGAGGGGCTGTTGATCATGAACAGCTTGGTTTTGGGAGTGATGGCCGCGTCCAACTGGGCCGGGGTAATCTTGAAGCCCTGCTCGATGCCGCACTGGACGATTACCGGCTTGGCTTCCGCCACCAGGGCGATGTCCCCGTAGGAGACCCAGTAGGGGGCGGGGACCACCACCTCGTCGCCCGGGTTGAGCACCGCCAGGGCGAGGTTGAAAATGCACTGCTTGCCGCCGACGCCGACGATGATTTCCTTGGCCGAGTAGTCAAAGCCGTTGTCCCGCTTGAACTTGGCGACGATGGCGTTCTTCAGGCCGGGAATGCCTCCCACCGGAGTGTATTTGGTGAAGCCGTCGTCGATGGCCTTCTTGGCGGCGTCCTTGATGTGCTGGGGGGTGTCGAAGTCCGGTTCGCCGGCGCCGAGGCCGATGATGTCTTTCCCTTCGGCTTTCAGTTTGGCCGCACGGGCGGTAACGGCGAGGGTGGGGGATTCCTTGATGGCTTGAACGCGCTGAGAAAGTTCCAAAATTGGCCTCGGTTTGAGAAACGCGGACCATCCGGTCCGCATGGTAAAATTCAATTCTTGTAAAAAACGCGTAATTTTACCTGTGATCGAAACGTTTCCCAATAGCCCGTTCCGTCTTCATCAGCCTTTTCCTCCCGCCGGCGACCAGCCTACGGCCATTCAGCAGCTGGTGGAAGGGATCGAAAGCGGATTGTCGTTCCAGACCCTGCTGGGCGTAACCGGTTCGGGCAAGACCTATACCATGGCCAACGTCATCGCCCGCATGGGGCGGCCGGCCCTGATTATGGCTCCCAACAAGACCCTGGCGGCGCAGCTGTACGCGGAAATGCGGGAATTCTTCCCCGAGAACGCGGTGGAGTATTTCGTTTCCTATTACGACTACTACCAGCCGGAAGCCTACGTGCCTTCCCGCGACCTGTTCATCGAGAAGGATTCCAGCATCAACGAGCATATCGAGCAGATGCGCCTCTCCGCCACCAAGTCCCTGCTGGAACGAAACGACAGTGTGATCGTGGCCACGGTGTCCTGCATCTACGGCATCGGCGACAAGGACGACTACCACAACATGATCCTGCACTTGCGCACCGGAGACCGGAGCGGGCAGCGGGACATCATCAAGCGCCTGTCGGAGATGCAGTACGAGCGCAACGAACTGGATTTCCACCGGGGCACCTTTCGGGTGCGGGGGGACGTGATCGACGTGTTTCCGGCGGAAAACTCCGAACACGCCCTGCGCATCACCCTGTTCGACGACGAGGTGGAACGGCTGTCCCTGTTCGACCCCTTGACCGGACACATTCTTAATAAAATTCCGCGCTTTACTATCTATCCTTCAAGCCATTACGTCACTCCCCGGGCCACTGTGCTGCGTGCCCTGGAGGCCATCAAGGCCGAACTGCGGCAGCGAGTGGCCTACTACACCCAGGAAAACAAGCTGGTGGAAGCCCAGCGCATCGAGCAGCGCACCCGCTTCGACCTGGAAATGCTCAACGAGCTGGGTTTCTGCAAAGGCATCGAGAACTACTCCCGCCACCTTTCCGGGCGCAAGCCGGGGGAGCCGCCGCCGACCCTGATCGACTATCTGCCGGCCAACGCCCTGATGTTCATCGACGAATCCCACGTCACGGTGACCCAGGTGGGGGGCATGTACAAGGGCGACCGGGCGCGCAAGGAAAACCTGGTGGAATACGGCTTCCGCTTGCCTTCGGCCATGGACAACCGACCCCTCAAGTTCGAGGAGTTCGAGCGCATGATGCGCCAGACCGTGTTCGTTTCCGCCACTCCGGCGGATTACGAGAACCAGCACGCCGGGCAAGTGGTGGAGCAGGTGGTGCGTCCCACCGGCCTGGTGGACCCGGTGGTGGAAATCCGCCCAGTCGGGACCCAGGTGGACGACCTGCTGTCCGAGGCCAACGCCCGCATCGCCAACGGCGAGCGGGTGCTGGTCACCACCCTGACCAAGCGCATGGCGGAGGACCTGACCGACTACCTGTCGGAACACGGCATCAAGGTGCGCTATCTGCACTCGGACATCGACACCGTGGAGCGGGTGGAGATCATCCGCGACCTGCGCCTGGGGATGTTCGATGTTCTGGTGGGCATCAACTTGTTGCGGGAAGGGCTTGATATTCCAGAGGTGTCACTGGTGGCGATACTGGATGCGGACAAGGAGGGCTTCCTGCGTTCCGAGCGTTCCCTGATCCAGACCATCGGCCGGGCGGCCCGGCATCTTCATGGCACCGCCATTCTCTACGCCGACCGGATCACCAACTCCATGCGCCGCGCCATCGACGAAACCGAGCGCCGCCGCGCCAAGCAGATCGCCCACAACGAAGCCCATGGCATCACGCCCAAGAGCGTGTCCAAGCGCATCAAGGACATCATCGACGGCGTCTACAGCCCGGACGAGGCCAGGCAGGAACTCAAGGCGGCCCAGGAGCGCGCCACCTACGCGCACATGACCGAAAAGCAGCTGGTCAAGGAATTGAAGAGCATCGAGAAGGAGATGCTGGCGGCGGCCAAGAACCTGGAGTTCGAAAAAGCGGCCCAGTTGCGGGACAAACTGAAGGAATTGAAACAGAAATTCTACGGGGTGGATCTGCATGACCCGGATTGACGGGCACCCCATCCGGCTGACTTTCGTCCGCCACGGCGAGGCCCTCTACAACACCCTCAACCGGGTGAACGCCGATCCGGCGGTGAAAAACGACCTCACCGAACTGGGGCGGCGGCAGGCCGCCCAGTGCAGGGTGGCGCTGGCTGGGGAAGAATTCGATGCCGCCTACTGCTCGGAATTCCCCCGCGCCCGGCAGACGGCGGAAGCCATCGTCGCTCGGCATCATTTGCTCCTCCGCATCGACCGCCGCATCAACGAAACCGGCGCTTTTGCCTTCGATGGACATCCCTGCCCGGAATGGCACGCGGCCCAGGTGCCGGACCGCTTTACCGCCGAACTCCCGGGCTGCGAGGCGTTTTCCCTTTTCAAGGCGCGCCTGGCGTCTTTCCTGGACGATATCCTCGCCCGACCGGAGAGGAATGTCCTGATCGTGTCCCACGAGGAGCCGATCCAAATCATGTTGGGCCTGCTGGAAAACGTGCCGGACCGGGATGCCCGGGCGAGGCCGATCAATCATTGCACGCCGTACCGATGGCAAGGTAGGGGCATTGAGCGAGAGAAGTGAGATGGAAAAAATTCGGGTTTTGTTCGTTTGCATGGGCAATATCTGCCGTTCTCCCACGGCGGAGGGCGTGTTTCGCCATGCCGTAAAGAGGGCAGGGCAGGAGGAGCGTTTCCACATCGACTCGGCCGGTACCCATGACTACCATATCGGCGCCGAGCCGGATCGCCGCACCCAGCAGGCGGCGTTGAAGCGGGGCTACGATTTGAGTGCTCTGCGGGGGCGGCAGGTGAGCCGGGAGGATTTCGAGCGCTTCGACCTGGTGCTGGCCATGGACCGCAGCAATCTCGCCAACCTGCACCGCCTCTGCCCGACCCAGCATCGTCACAAGGTGTCGCTGTTCCTGGAATACAGCCGGAATTTCAGCGAGCGGGAAGTGCCCGACCCCTATTACGGTGGGGAGCAGGGATTCGAACATGTGCTGGATCTGGTGGAGGATGCGGCGGAAGGGCTGCTGGAGGCGTTGGCAGCGATGAAAAAATGACGCCGTCGGGCGGCGGGTAAAGAAAAAGGGCGGGAGAAATTCCCGCCCTTTTTTTCAGCCCGGAAGGCTTAGTCTTCTTTCTTGGTTTCGACCATTTCCAGGGGGCCGCTTTCCGCGTTCGACTGTTTCACTTGCCAGGCACGGGGGTTGCGGCGGGGAGCCGGGGCCGGTTCGGTTTCCGGCTGGCCTTGGTCGGCCTGGACGGCTTCGGGCCGGGTCTCGATCATCACCAGGTCGCTGGCCGGCTTCGGCGCTTCTTCTGCCGGGACGGTGCGGGGGCGGCGGCGCGGCTTGTCTTTTTCCACCGCTTCCGCCTCAGCCGGAACGGGCCGGGTTTCCTCCCGAGTTTCGATCACTTGAAGGGCTGGCGCCTCAACCACGGGTTTGGGTTCAGGTGCGGCTTCCCGCTTGGCCTCGACCACCGGCTCGGGCTGGGTTTCCGGGACAACGGCGACGGGGGCCACGGGCTCGGCCGCCTTTTCCACCACCACCGGCTGGGGCGCCGCCGCGGGCTCGGCCACAACGTCGGCGACAGCTACCGGGGCAGCGGGTTGGACGCCACCTTCGTCGCGGCGTTCGCCACGACGGCCACCGCGGCTACGGCGGCGGCGGTTCTCGCCCCCCTCGCCGGCAGCCGCTTCAGGTTTGGCAGGGGCCGCCTGGGCCTGTGCCGGCTTGGCTTCCTGGGGTTCCCGCTTGGGCTGTTGGGCGGGGCGTTCCTGGCGCGGCGGGCGCTGGGCCTGCTGACGACCTTCGCCACGCTCCTCGCCACGTTCACCGCGTTCGCGTTCACCACGGCCACGGCCTTCGCCTCGACCTTCACCGCGGGCACGGCCTTCGCCTCGACCTTCACCACGGCCACGACCTTCGCCGCGGCGCTGCTGTTCGTGACGGGCAGGACGCTTCTTGGGCGGCGGGGTTTCTTCCGTGGCGGCGCCCAGTTTCTGGAACCAGCCCTTGATTTTAGTCAGCCAAGTGGAGGTGGCGGCAGGTTCTGCCACTATCGGCGCGGGCTGAGCGGGGGTGATGCCCTGCACCGCCGCCTGCTGGCGCGGAGGCTTGGCTTCCGCCGCTTCGGCCTTCAGTTCCTCTTCGGAGGGAGGCGCTTCCACCATCCGGTAGCTGGGCTGGGCGTATTCCGGCTGGGCGGCGTCGTCCCGGCGCAAGCGGCTGACCGAGTAGTGGGGCGTTTCCAGGTGGATGTTGGGAATCAGCAGCACGTTGACCCGCAGCCGGGACTCGATGGTGTGGATTTCACTGCGCTTCTCGTTGAGCAGGAAGGTGGCGACGTCCACCGGCACCTGGGCGTGGATGGCGTAGGTGTTTTCCTTCATCGCCTCTTCCTGGATGATGCGCAGGATGTGCAGGGCGGAGGACTCGATGCCGCGGATGTGGCCGGTGCCATGGCAGCGCGGGCAGGGGATGTGGCTGGTTTCGCCCAGGCTCGGCTGCAGGCGCTGGCGGGAAAGTTCCATCAGGCCGAAGCGGGAAATCTTGCCCATCTGCACCCGGGCCCGGTCGTAGTGCAGGGCTTCCCGCAGGCGGTTTTCCACCTCCCGCTGGTTGCGCTGGCTTTCCATGTCGATGAAGTCGATCACGATCAGGCCGCCCAGGTCCCGCAGGCGCAGCTGGCGGGCCACTTCGTCGGCCGCTTCCAGGTTGGTGTTGAGGGCCGTCTGCTCGATGTCCGAGCCCTTGGTGGCACGGGCGGAGTTGACGTCGACGGACACCAGCGCTTCGGTATGGTCGATGATGATGGCGCCGCCGGAGGGCAGGGAGACCTCGCGGGAGAAGGCGGTTTCGATCTGATGTTCGATCTGGAAGCGGGAGAACAGGGGAATATCATCGGTGTACAGCTTCACCCGGTTCACGTTCTGGGGCATCACGTGGCCCATGAACTGCACCGCCTGCTCGTAAATGGCGGGGGTGTCGATGAGCAGTTCGCCGATTTCCGGCTGGAAATAGTCGCGGATGGCGCGAATGACCAGGCTGCCTTCCTGGTAGATGAGGAAAGCGCCGCCCTGGGAATTGGCCGCGTTCTCGATGGCGCGCCACAGCTGCATCAGGTAGTTGAGGTCCCACTGGAGCTCTTCCAGCGTGCGGCCGATGCCGGCGGTGCGGGCGATGATGCTCATGCCCTGGGGCACTTCCAACTGGGCCATGATGTCCCGCAACTCGTTGCGATCTTCGCCCTCGATGCGGCGGGACACGCCGCCACCACGGGGGTTGTTGGGCATCAGTACCAGGTAGCGCCCGGCGAGGCTGATGAAGGTGGTGAGGGCGGCGCCCTTGTTGCCGCGCTCGTCCTTTTCCACCTGGACGATGATTTCCTGGCCTTCGCGGATGGCATCCTGGATGCGGGCGCGGGATGCATCCACGCCTTCCCCGAAATTGCTGCGGGAAATTTCCTTGAAGGGGAGGAAGCCGTGACGGTCGGTGCCGTAATCGACGAAGGCCGCTTCCAGGCTGGGCTCGATGCGGGTGATGACGCCCTTGTAGATGTTGCTCTTGCGCTGTTCTTTTCCTGCCGATTCAATGTCGAGGTCGATCAGTTTCTGACCATCGACAATGGCGACCCGCAATTCTTCGGCCTGGGTCGCATTGAATAACATGCGTTTCATTGTTTTCGTTCTCCCGCGCTCACACACGGGAACGACAAACCACGGCTAAACCAACCGTTCAGTAAAGAAGGGGGTTTCAGTCTTTCATCATGGGCATATCAGCGGTGACAAGAGAAGACATAGGGCCGGTCTGTCAGTCCCGCCGCTAACCGGGCGAGACTCAAAATTCCATTCAGTGCTTTGAGCGCGTAAATCGTTTACTATCGCTACTTTTTTTCTGGTGAGCGAGATTAACCAGCGATTTCCCGAAAGCCGTTTGTCGTCAAGGCCTTCGGCGAGGGCGGCGGTGCGTTTCGCTGAACACGGTCCGACGCCGGAAAAATGAGACTAGAAGTATAAGGAATATGCCCGAAATTATCAAAGAATCCGTGAATTGGGTTACCGTGGACGAGGGCGGCGCCGGGCAGCGGATCGACAATTTCCTGGTGAAAATCCTCAAAGGGGTGCCGAAAAGCCGCATTTACCGCCTGGTCCGGAGCGGCGAATTGCGGGTGAACAGCAAGCGGGTGGATGTCGATTACCGTCTTCAGGAAGGGGACCGTCTGCGTATCCCTCCCATCCGGACGGCCCAGCCCGCGATGGAAAAACCCGCCGGCCCGGTGGAAGCCCGTCTTGCCGGCTGCGTGCTGTACGAGGACGACGCCCTGGTCGCCCTGGCCAAACCTTCGGGCATGGCGGTGCACGGCGGCAGCGGCATCAGCCGGGGAGTGGTGGAACAACTCCGCCTAGAGCGCCCCGAAGCGAAATTCCTGGAACTGGTGCACCGCCTGGACAAGGAAACTTCCGGCGTCCTGCTGCTGGCGAAAAAACGCAGCGCTCTGGTGAAACTGCATCAAATGATGCGGGAAGGCGGCGCGGATAAGCGCTATCTGACCTTGGTGAAGGGTGCCTGGCGCAACGAGAAACAGCACGTCAAGCTGCCCCTGCACAAGTTCCTGACCGAGTCCGGCGAACGGCGGGTGACGGTGAAGGAGGGCGGGCAGGCATCCCACACCGTGTTCCGGCTAGTGAAAAAATTCAATGAGTTCAGCCTGCTGGAGGCCGAACTCAAAACCGGCCGCACCCACCAGATCCGGGTCCATCTGGCTCACTTGGGCTTCCCCATCGCGGGAGACGACAAGTATGGGGATTTCCCCCTCAACAAGGAACTCCAGAAGCGCGGCCTGAAACGCATGTTTCTCCACGCCTTCCGCCTCGCCTTTCCTCATCCCCTGACCGGCGCCCCCCTGGTGGTGGAAGCACCGCTGCCGGCGGAATTGGAAAAGTTCGTCGCTGCGCTCGAATCCGCGTCCTAGAGCGGAAACCGCTCCCCTTGCAGCGCCAGGCTGCCTGATCGGCCGGGAATTTCGCCCATCACCACCTGGTGGCGGGGCAGGGCGGGAAGGTCGAGGGAGAGGGCGTAATCCTGCAGGGATACCAATTCGTAGCCCTGGGCTTTCCATCCCCGCAACAGCTGGTCGAACACGCCGGAGAGCTTCATGCCCTCCAGTTCCGCGTGGAGGGTGTAGACGTGGCCGGTGGGCAAAGGATTCGCCGTAAGCTTGAGCAGGTGGTCCACCACGGTTTCCACGGTGATCCCATCGACCCCGATCAATTCGTCCAGGGTCGGCAGGGTGGTGGGCAGTTGGGGGCAGGCGATGATCTCCCCGTTCCAGATCGGAACGAAGGGGTGGGTGCCCCGGGTGTCGGAGGCGTACTCGATCCCCATGCGCTGTTCCAGCCGCAGGGCGTGAACGTTCATCTGCCAGCCGGCCGCACCGTGGACTCGGGCCGCCTGGCCGAAAATCTTCTCATGGCGCCCCTGGGCCAGCAGCATTTCCTTCGCCGTCCACTTGGCGTCCTTGCCGGCGACATAATCCTGCCACTTGATGTGGTCGTAGCAATGGATGCCGGTTTCAAAACCGGCTTCGCCCACGCCCCGCATCAAGTCCGCGCAGCGCCGCCCGATATCCGGCCCCGGAAGGACGGTGCCGTACATCAGGGTTTTGAATCCGTAGTGCTCCACCACCGAGGTGCGGGACACCTTCTTCATAAAGCCGGGACGGAACACCCGCTTGATGGCCCGGCCGGTGTGGTCGGGGCCGAGGCTGAAGAGAAAGGTGGCGCCGGCTTGGTGGGCTTGCAGCATTTCCACCAGCCGCGGAACGCCCTCGCGGGTGCCGCGATAGGTGTCGACGTCGATCTTGAGGGCGAGTTGCATGGAAATCGTGAGGGGTGAGGGGGGGGCGTAAGAGGTGAGGCGAAAACCTTGGGGGTACGCCTCACCCCTCTCGCCTCACTTCTAACGGCAAATCAGTCCATCAGCTTGCGGGCTTCGGCCACTTGGCCGCGGTAGGCATCGTAGATGTGGCGCAGGGCGTCGGCCATGGCGACTTGGGGCTTCCAGCCCAGGTCCTTCATGGTGTTCTCGATCTTCGGCACCCGGTTCTGCACGTCCTGGTAGCCCTTGCCGTAGTAGGCGTCGGAGGTGACATCCAGCATCTTCACCTTCTGGGCGGTTTCCTTGTACTCCGGGTATTCCAGGGAGAGGTCCAGCATCATCTTGGCCAGTTCCTTCACCGAGAAGTTGTTGGTGGGGTTGCCGATGTTGTAGATCTGGCTGGAGGCGACGCCGTCCTTGTTCTCGATGATCTTCATCAGGGCGTCGATACCGTCGGAGACGTAGGTGAAGGAGCGTTTGGCCGCGCCGCCATCCACCAGCTTGATGTCTTCGCCTCGCACGATGTGGCCCAGGAACTGGGTGATGACGCGGGAGCTGCCTTCCTTGGGGGCATTGAGGCTGTCGAGGCCGGCGCCGATCCAGTTGAAGGGGCGGAACAGGGTGAAGGTGAACTTGTATTCCGGCCGCATGGCATAGGCCCAGATCACGCGGTCCATCAGCTGCTTGGAACAGGAGTAGATCCAGCGCGGCTTGTTGATGGGGCCAAGGATCAGTTCGGAGTTGTCCGGATCGAACTCGCCGTCCTTGCACATGCCGTAGACTTCGGAGGTGGACGGGAAAATCAGGTGCTTGCCGTACTTCACGCACTGGCGGACGATGGGCAGGTTGGCTTCGAAGTCCAGTTCGAACACGCGCAGGGGATCCTGGACGTAGGTGGCAGGGGTGGCGATGGCCACCAGGGGCAGCACCACGTCGCACTTTTTCACGTGATACTCGATCCACTCCTTGTTGATGGTGATGTCGCCCTCGAAGAACGTGAAGCGGGGGTTGGCCATCAGTTCGGTCACCCGGTCGCTGTACATGTCCATCCCGTAAACCTCCCAGTCGGTGGTTTCCAGAATGCGCTGGGAGAGGTGATGGCCGATGAAACCGTTTACGCCCAGGATGAGGACTTTTTTCATTGTGTTCCCTTGATAATTGGCCGAAACGCGTAACGCGCACCGATTTAAAAATCCAGGTCGAAGGGCACGGGATCGGCACCGTGCCGTGCGACAAACTCTTCTGCCGTTAAATGTTTTCCATCCAGCTCGAAATCCAGCACCTTCAATACGCCGCCATCGCCGCATTCGGCAAAGCAGCAGCCGCTTTCGCAGTAAAACGTGGGGAAACCGGCGCGGGCAGCGCGGGTGGCATCGAGCCGTGTTTTCAATAGGCGCATGGGCAAGCCGGCCAGCCGCGTGAACGCCCCCGGATAGGGCGGCGCCACGGCGCGGACCAGGTTGTGGATGGTCCCTGCGCTCTGTTTCCAGTCGATTTTACCATCTTCCGGCTTCCGTCCGCCAAAATAGCCGCCCTGGCTCAAATCCTGAGGCTTCAACACCGCCGTTCCGGCCAGCAATCCGGGCAGGCAGCGGTCCAGGCACACCTCGGCGGCGCAGGTGACCTTGTGGAACACCTCGAAGGCCGTGTCGTCGGGCAGGATGGGCACCGCCTGCTGGTCCACCAGGGCGCCGTTGTCCGGTTTTTCGTTCATCACGTGCAGCGTCGCCCCGGCTTCTTTTTCCCCCCGGATCACCGCCCAGTTCACCGGCACCCGGCCCCGGTATTGGGGCAGCAGGGAGCCGTGCATGTTGAAGGCGCCCTGGGGCGGAATGTCCAGCAGGCCCTTTTTCAGCATGTTGCGGTAGTAGAAGGAGAACAGGAAATCCGGCTTCGCTGCTTCGACTTGGGCCATCACCCCCGGCGTATTGGGGTCGTCCGGGGTGATGAAGGGAATGTCGTAGTCGGCCGCCAACTGGGCGACGCTGTCGAACCAGATGGTTTCGGACGGGTTGTCGGTGTGGGTGACGATCAGGGGAATTTCCACCCCGTGGGCCAACAGCACTTTGAGGCAACGAACGCCGACGTTGTGGTAGGCGAAAACGACGGCACGGCTCATTCGGATTTTTCCAGCACGGCGTCAACCAAATAGCGCGGGCGATGACGCACCTGCTGATAGATCCGGCCGATGTATTCCCCCAGGAGACCGATGCCGAACAGGGTCACGCCGATGAGGAAGAAGGCGATGGCGAACAGGGTGAACAGTCCTTCCGCCTCGGGGCCGACGATCAGGCGGCGGATGGCAAGGAAGACCACGAAGACGGCGGAGAAAATGGACACCGCGATGCCCACCATGGAGAACCATTGCAGGGGCACCAGGGAAAAGCCGGTCATGAGGTCGAAATTGAGGCGGATCAGGCTGTAGAGGGAGTATTTGGATTCCCCCGCGGCCCGCTCCTCGTGCTCCACCACCACTTCCGTCGGGCGCTGGGCGAAGGTATAGGCCAGGGCGGGAATGAAGGTGCTGACTTCCTTGCAGGAATTGATGGCGTCGACGATGTGGCGGTTGTAGGCCCGCAGCATGCATCCCTGGTCGGTCATCTTGATGCGGGTGATCTTCTCCCGCAGGCGATTCATGGCGCGGGAAGCCACGTGGCGCCACCAACTGTCGCTGCGCTGCTTGCGGATGGAGCCCACGTAGTCGTAACCCTCATCCATCTTGGCCAGAAGCTTGCCGATTTCCTCCGGCGGGTTTTGCAGGTCCGCATCCAGGGTGACGATGCGGCTGCCCCGGCAATGCTCGAAACCCGCCATGATCGCCATGTGCTGGCCGAAGTTGGCGCCGAACAGGATCACCCGGGTCACGTCGGGGCGCTTCTGGAACTGCTCCCGCAGGATGGCGGCGGAGCGGTCCTTGCTGCCGTCGTTGACGAACACGATCTCGTAGCGGATTCCCAGCCTGTCCATGGCCGGGTAGAGGCGGTCGAACAGGACCTGGAGACCTTCCTCCTCGTTGTAGACCGGAATGATGACGGAGACGTCGGGTTGGCTCATTGCTTGGCCTCCTGGAGTATCTCTTTGACGGCGGCGCACACCCGGTCCACGTCGGCTTCGGCCATGGCCGGGAACAGGGGCAGGGTCACGGTTTCGCGGCCGATGCGCTCGGCGTTGGGGAAGTCGCCTTCCTTGTGGCCCAGCCCCCGGTAGAGGCTGAACAAGTGCAGCGCCGGATAATGGATGCCGACGCCGATGCCCCGCTCGTGCATTTTCCGGATGAATTCCTTGCGGCCGATTTTCAACCGGTCCAGGGGCAGCAGGGGCGCGAACATGTGCCAGCTGTGGCCCTCGTCGCCCCGGGCCGGCAGCAGAAAGGCCGGATCGGTGTTCAGCTGCTCGAAGTAGCGGGCCACCAGCTTGCGGCGCTGGGCATTGAAGGCGTCGATGTGGGGCAGCTGGCCCACGCCGACCCGGGCGGCCACGTCGGACAGGTTGTACTTGCCCCCGGCGACGCTCACGTCCATGTCGCCCTCGGCGTCCCGGGAAATGCCGTGGAAGCGCAGCTTGTCGAACAGGGCCAGCTCGTCGCTATTGGCGAAGGACAGGGCGCCGCCCTCGATGGTGGTCATGTTCTTGTTGGGGTGGAAGCTGAAGGACACGATATCGCCGAAGCTGCCGATTTTCTTTCCCTCCCAGGCGGAGCCGATGGCGTGGGCGGCGTCTTCGATCACCCGCAGCTTGTGGCGTTTGGCCAGGTCGTAGAGGGCATCCATGTCCAGGGGCAGGCCGGAAAAGTGCACCGGCATCAGAGCCTTGGTTTTCGGCGTGATGGCGGCTTCCGCCTGGGCCAGATTCATGTTGCGGCTGTCCAGGTCCACGTCCACGAACACCGGCTTGGCTCCCACGCGCATGATGACGTTGGGGGTGGCGGTGAAGCTCATGGCCGGGGTGATGACCTCATCGCCGGGGCTGATGCCGCATACCTGCAAGGCCACTTCCAGGCCCCCGGTGGCGGAGGTGAGGGAGCGCACCGGACGCCCCCCCAGGTAGTCGGACAGGCCCTTTTCGAATTTCTGGACGTTGGGCCCGCTGGCCAGCCAGCCGGAGCGCAGCACCTCGACCACCCCCTGGATGGTTTCCTCGTCCAGGGTGGGGCGGGTGAAGGGAAGGTAATTGGTCGTCGTCATGCAGCCTGGGAATGTTGCGCCTGCCATTGGGCGCGGTTCAGTCGAAAGTGGCCGATGGGCTCGTCGGCCGGCCATTTGGGGTCGCAGCCGTTGCTGGTTTCGGCGAATTTGTTGAAGCCCAGCTTTTCCAGCACCCGCAAGGACGCGGGGTTGCGCAGCAGGCAGCAGGCTTCCACCGTGTCCACCGGCAGCTCGTCGAATCCGTATTGCAGCGCCTGGGCGCCAGCTTCCGTGGCGTAGCCCTGGCCCCAAAAAGGTTGGGCGATCCAGTAGCCGAACTGGCAACGGCGAGCCATGCCGTCGATGCCGGTCAAGCCGCAACTGCCGATGCACCGCCCGTCCAGGGTCACCGCGAAATGGATGCCGGAGCCGGCTTCCCGTTCGCCTTCCGCCCAGGCCAGCCACTGCTCGGCGCCGTCGGCGGGGTAGGGGGTGGGGACGTTGGAGAGGGCGCCGATGGCGGGGTCGGAGGCGTAGCGCTGGATGGCCGCCACGTGCCGTTGATGGGCAAATTCGAGTGCGATGCCGGCCATCTTTTTGTCAGCTGCGGGCCACGATATAAACGCCGACGATTATAACGCCGATGCCCAGCATGCGGGTGAGGGACACCGCCTCGCCGAACAGCCACCAGGCGGCGATGGCATTGACCACGTAGCCGATGGACAGCATCGGGTAGGCGATGCTGACCTCCACCCGGGACAGGGCCATGATCCATACCACCACGCTCACCGCGTAGCAGGCCAGGCCGCCGAAGATGTGGGGCTGGGTGCCGATCTGCCAGCCGAGGGGAAGAATGTTGTCCCGGGTGAAGCTGACGACGCCGAGCTGGTTGGTCCCGGCCTTGAGCAGCAACTGGGCGGCGGCGTTGAGCAGCACGCCGGTCAGGACGAGGGAAAAGCTGAACAGGTTCATGGTTTCCTCACCACCACGCGGCGGGTGTCGCGGGCGATTTCCTCCATCGGCAACCCCTCCTGCGCCATCCGGTTGTACATATCGGGATTCATGATGGCCAGGGCCTCGGGTTGTTCGCGCCACCGTTGTTTGAAGGTTTCGATCTTCGGGACCCACTTGTCCGGCTCCTGCTGGAAGCCGAACTCCAGTTCGCCCTGCCACGCCACCACCGTTACCGTGCGCTTGATGTAGAAGGGCAAAGTCTGTTCGTACATGCCCACGCTGTAGAACGGGATGCCCGGCTTGAGATGGGGTTGGATCCGCGGCACCAGGTGGTAGGCGGAACTGGCCGGAGACAGCGCGTCGTGGCCGGTGAGGATAAGTTGCGACGCCACCAGTCCGGTGAAGCCCAGGGCGATAATCGCCTGAGTGATCTTCTGCCGCCGGCTCCAGTAGAGGGCCAGCAGGGTGCCGCCGAGAAGCGTGCCGGCGGCGGCGATGACCCAGGGAACGTAGCCCTGGTAAAGCGTATTCGGCACCTCCTTGTTGCCCAGGGTGCCCACCTCCGGCGCCAGCCACAAGGCGACCACGGCCAGCAGCGCCAGGGGAGCGGTCTGCCAGAACAGGGCCCGGCCGGAAAGCTTCGTCAGCCGCTCGCCGATGAGCAGGGCCAGGGCCGGGAAAATGGGCAGGATGTAGCTGGGCATCTTGGAATCGGAGATGGAGAAGAAGAAATAGATGAACACCGACCAGATCAGCAGGAAACGCTTGGGCTGGAAAGTGCGCTTGCCGTCGGTTTTCCACGCGCGCATCAGGGCGTCGGCCATGGGAACCACCCAGGGCAGCATTCCCTCCAGCAGGATGGGCACGAAGTAGTACCAGGGCTGGTAGCGGCCGTGGACCTTGGTCAGGAAGCGCTCAAAGTGCTCGTGGATGAAGAAGAAGTGGAAGAACTCCGGGTTGGCCAGGGACACCGCCACGAACCAGGGGACGGTGATGGCGAAGAACAGCAGCAGCCCGGTGATCAGATGCAGCCGGGTCCACAGCCGCCAGTCCCGCTGGATCAGGGTGTAGAGCACCAGCACCGCGCCGGGCAGCACCAGGCCGATGAGCCCCTTGCTCAGCACCGAAAAAGCCAGGGCCGCCCAGGTGACGTGCATCCACAGGCGGTTTTCCTTTGCCGGGACGTTGGGCCGGTGGGCCAGAAGAAAGCCGCACAGCCCCAGGCCCATGAAAAAGCTGACCCCCATGTCCAGGGTATTGATGTGGCCGATCAGCACGTACAACAGACTGCCGGCCAGCACCGCGGCGGCGTAGAGGCCGGCGGTGGCGCCGAACAGCTTCCGCCCCGCGAAGCCCACCATCAGGATGCCCAGGAAACCGGTCAGGGCCGGCCACAGGCGGGCGGTCCAATGGTGCTCGCCGAAGGCGGTGTAGGCGGCGGCGGTGGCCCAGTACTGGAGGGCGGGTTTTTCGAAGTATTTGACGCCATTGAGGCGGGGAGTGGTCCAGTCGCCGCTGACCGCCATTTCCCGGGGGATTTCCGCGTAGCGGCCTTCGTCCGGGCGCACCAGCTTGCGGTATTCGAGGTTGCTGAACCAGACGGCGATGAAGGCGGCCAATAGCAACAGCAGGGTGCCTCGGCGCAGGGAAGGGGAAGTGGCGGACATCCGGTAATGGTGTGTTTTATAAAGGACCGGATTATATCCCGAACCCCTATGGGGGATATAGTCCGACTAAGCGCTTGCCTTGAGCAGCACCAGCGCCGCACCGCCGCCGCCGTCGGCGGGACTGGCTTGGCAGAAGGCCAGCACTTCCTCCCGCTGCATCAACCAGTTCCTCACTTTGATCTTGAGCACCGGCTCCTTGTTCTTGGAGCACAGTCCCTTGCCGTGGATGATGCGCACGCAGCGCAGGCCGCGCTTCTTGCATTGATTGAGGAATTCGGCCAGTTGGAGCCGGGCCTCGTCGCTGGTGTAGCCGTGGAGGTCCAGTTGGGCTTCGATCACCCAGTGGCCGCTGCGCAGGCGCCGCAGGGTCTGGCGATTCAGGCCGGGGCGGCGGAACACCAACTCGGCACCGCTGTCCAGGTTGTCGTACCAGGGAATGTTGTCGCTTAAACCATCGACTGTTTCCACCTGCTCGTCGAGCGCGAGCGGGCGCGGTTCCGGCCAGGGGCGTTGCGGGGTCTGGCGGATGCGGTTGAGTCCGCGCAACGGACGGACATCGGCGACCGCCTGGCGGAACAGCGCGACCTCCTCTTCCGACAGGGGCGCCGGCGCTTTGGCGCGGCGCGGACGCTTGCCGATCACTTCGCCAGCGCTACCGGCACATAGGGACTGGCTGGATTGACGGCCAGCGTCTGGGTAGCAGGGGAAAGAACGAGATCCATCATCTCCATCGGCACGGCGCCGAACAAGGGTTCGTCGCCCATGACCGGCGCCGAGAGGTCGCAGTAACGGTCGGCGAAATGGACCCGCAGGGGACCGGTCATCGGTACGGCCTTGTGGGAGCCATCGGCCAGAATCACCTCACGCGTACTGACCTCGGTAATATCGAAACCGAGCTGCACCGCTAAATGTTCGGGTACCGTCAGAAAGACCGAACCCGAATCAACCAGCGCTTTGACGTCGAGCCGCCGCTTCTGGAAGAGGCTTTCGATGCCGATATCCGCGTAGGTGATTCCCATGGTTATCCCCCAGGTAATTTAGTCACTTGCCCAAATTGTCGAGATAGCGCTCCGCATCCAGGGCGGCCATGCAGCCGGTGCCGGCGCTGGTGATGGCCTGGCGGTAGACGTTGTCCTGCACGTCGCCGGCGGCGAACACGCCGGGCACGCTGGTCTGGGTGGCGTAGCCGTGGCGGCCGCCCTGGGTGACGACATAGCCGCCGTCCAGTTCCAGTTGCCCCTGGAAGATGTCGGTGTTGGGCTTGTGGCCGATGGCGATGAACACGCCGGAGACGGCGATGTCCTTGGTGGAACCGTCGGCGGTGCTCTTGATGCGCATGCCGGTGACGCCGCTCTTGTCGCCCAGCACCTCGTCCAGGTGGTGGTTCAGCTCCAGGGTGATGTTGCCGTTCCGGGCCTTGTCCATCAGCTTGTCGATGAGGATTTTCTCCGCCTTGAACACGTCCCGGCGGTGCACCACGGTCACGTGCTTGGCGATGTTGGCCAGGTACAGGGCCTCTTCCACGGCGCTGTTGCCGCCGCCGATCACGGCCACGTCCTGGCCGCGATAGAAGAAGCCGTCGCAGGTGGCGCAGCCGGAAACGCCCCGGCCCATGAAGGCCTGCTCCGAGGGAATGCCCAGGTACTTGGCGGAGGCGCCGGTGGCGATGATCAGGGCGTCGCAGGTGTAGGTGCCGGAGTCGCCGGTGAGGGTGAAGGGCTTCTGATCCAGCTTCACGGTGTGGATGTGGTCAAAGATGATTTCGGTGTTGAAACGCTCGGCGTGCTTCAGCATGTTGGCCACCAGGTCGGGGCCCTGGATGCCTTCCACGGCGCCGGGCCAGTTGTCCACCTCGGTGGTGGTGGTGAGCTGGCCGCCCTGCTGCATGCCGGTGACCAGCACCGGGTTGAGGTTGGCGCGGGCGGCGTAGATGGCGGCAGTGTAGCCGGCGGGACCGGAACCGAGAATGAGGACGCGGCAGTGCTTGGTGGACATCGACGACTCCTTGGGGTTTTTGGTTGAGTTAATCCCAGATTATCCATTAGGACGCGAGATGATGGCGAGGTGGGTTGCGAGACAGTTTCGTTGCTTGCGAGGAGTTCATGGTTATTCCATGGACGACGAACAAGCGGCAAAAATGGCCGCAAACCGACCGCCAGCGCTCGCGTAGGCGCGAAGCGCCGCCTAATGGATAATCTGGGTTAATTGCTGGGCATTGTACCAAGAATGCCTGGCGGGTGGATGGCGTCTAAAACGATCAGCCGCCCATTCGGGTTATAATCGGGCGATCTCATAAGCTCGATAGCCGATGGCCCTCACGAACCCCAAGCAAACGCCCGCCGGACGCCCTCAAGCCAAGGGCCCCCTGGCCAGCCGCCTGCCGGCCCTGTTGACCGAGGTGTGGTGGCTGGTGCTGGTGGCGATCACCCTCTATCTCTCCCTGGCGCTGTTCACCTACCACCGCGGCGATCCCGGCTGGTCCCACAGCGAAAGCATGGCCCTGGTGCAGAACGCCGGCGGCCGTCTCGGTGCCTGGGTGGCGGATATCCTGCTTTATCTCTTCGGCATTTCGGGCTACCTGTGGATCGCCTTCGGCCTTTACACCCTGTGGTGGGGTTACAAGCGCATCGACAGCACAGCCCTGTCCGACCGCCGGTCCCTGATCGTCGCCGGCACCGGCTTCCTGGTGCTGCTGTTCGGCTGCAGCGGACTGGAAGCCCTCCGCCTCTACACACTGAAGGCCGCGCTGCCCCTGGCCCCCGGCGGCATGATGGGGACGGTGGCGAGCGACATCCTGTTCCGCACCCTGGGCTTTACCGGCGCCACCCTGGCCCTGCTGCTATGCATCGCCGTGGGCCTCAGCCTGTTCACCGGCCTGTCCTGGCTGGCCTTCATCGAGAATTTCGGCGGTTTCCTCGAGCGGACTTATTACGCCACCATCGGCGGCTGGCAGGCATGGCAGGACCGCAAGGCCGGCAAGAAGGCCACCATCCGGCGCGAAGAGCTTGTGGCGGAAGTGAAGAAGCGGCGGGAAGACCACGAACCCCTTCAGATCGAGGCGCCGGTGGTGGAGATACCCAAGTCCCAGCGGGTGGTGAAGGAGAAACAGGTGCCCCTGTTCGCCGACCTGCCGGATTCCGATTTGCCGCCCCTGCATCTGCTGGATGAGGCGGACGGCAACGTGGAAACCCTCAGCGCCGAAACCCTGGAATTCACCTCCCGCCTGATCGAGCGCAAGCTGCTGGACTTCGGCGTCGAAGTCAAAGTGGTGGCGGCCCTCCCGGGCCCCGTCATCACCCGCTATGAAATCGAGCCGGCGGTGGGGGTAAAGGGCAGCCAGATCACCAACCTGGCCAAGGACCTGGCCCGGGCCCTGTCGGTGGTGAGCGTGCGGGTGGTGGAAACCATCCCCGGCAAGTCCTGCATGGGCCTGGAAATCCCCAATCCCAGGCGGCAGACGGTGCGGCTGTCGGAAATCCTCTCCGCCCAGGTCTATTCGGACATGGCGTCGCCCCTGACCATCGCCATGGGCAAGGACATCGGCGGCAAGCCGGTGGTGGCCGACCTGGCCAAGATGCCCCACGCCCTAGTGGCGGGCACCACCGGCTCGGGCAAGTCGGTGGCCATCAACGCCATGATCCTGTCCCTGCTCTACAAGGCCACGCCCCAGGAAGTGCGGCTGATCCTGGTGGACCCCAAGATGCTGGAGTTGTCCGTTTATGAAGGCATTCCCCACCTCCTGGCGCCGGTGGTCACCGACATGCGCCAGGCCGCCAACGCCCTCAACTGGTGCGTGGCGGAGATGGAAAAGCGCTACAAGCTGATGTCCGCCCTGGGGGTGCGCAACCTGGCCGGCTTCAACCAGAAAATCCGCGACGCGGAAAAAGCCGGCGAAAAACTGCCCCATCCCTTCAGCCTCACCCCGGACGCCCCCGAGCCCCTGGAGGAACTGCCCCTGATCGTGGTGGTCATTGATGAACTGGCCGACCTGATGATGGTGGCGGGCAAGAAGGTGGAAGAGCTGATCGCCCGCCTCGCCCAGAAAGCCCGGGCCTCCGGCATCCACCTGGTGCTGGCGACCCAGCGCCCGTCGGTGGACGTGATTACCGGCCTGATCAAGGCCAACATCCCCACCCGCATCGCCTTCCAGGTATCGAGCAAGATCGACTCCCGCACCATCCTCGACCAGATGGGCGCCGAAGCGCTGCTGGGGCAGGGGGACATGCTTTACCTGCCGCCGGGTTCCGGCTATCCCCAGCGGGTCCACGGCGCCTTCGTGGCCGATGGCGAAGTGCACCAGGTGGTGAACTTTCTCAAGGCCAAGGGCGCACCCCAGTACATCGAAGGCCTGCTCGAAGGCGCCGTCGAAGGCGGGGCGGAAGGGGAGGAGGGCGGTGGCGACGGCGAGTCGGACCCCCTCTACGACGAAGCGGTGGCCCTGGTGCTCAAGGCTCGCCGGGCGTCTATCTCCCTGGTCCAGCGCCAGCTGCGCATCGGCTACAACCGGGCGGCGCGCCTGATCGAGCAGATGGAGAAATCCGGCCTGGTGTCCCCCATGCAAAGCAACGGCAACCGGGACGTGCTGGTGCCGGGCAACGACTGAACACGGATGAATTGATGAAATACGCTCTGATTGCACTGCTGATGCTGCCCCTGGCGGCCTCCGCCTCCAGCCTCGAACGCCTGAAGCAGTTCCTCTCGGGCACCCAGACCGCCCGCGCCCATTTCAAGCAGATCGTCCTGGACCGCCAGCTCACCACCATCCAGGAAGCCAGCGGCACCATGCAGTTCTCCCGCCCCGGCAAGTTCCGCTGGGCCTACGACAAGCCCAAGGGCCAGTTGATCGTCGGCGACGGGGAGAAGCTGTGGGTCTACGACGCGGAACTCAAGCAGGTGACGGTGAAGAAGCTCGACCAGGCCCTGGGCCAGACCCCGGCCGCCCTGCTGGCCGGGCGCAATGAAATCGAAAAGCAGTTCCAGCTCAAGGACCTGGGCAAGCGCGGCACCCTGGAATGGCTGGAAGCCACGCCGAAGAACCCGGACGGGGGCTTCGACACCATCCGCATGGGCTTCAATGGCGACCTGCTGGACGTGATGGAATTGCGGGACCAATTCGGCCAGACCACCGTGATCCGCTTCCCGGACATGGAACGCAACCCCAAGCTCGATCCCGACCAGTTCAAGTTCAGCCCGCCCCCCGGCGCGGACGTGATCGGTGAGTGACCTGTTTTCCCAGGGCGTCCCCGACGCCCCCCTGGCGGAGCAGTTGCGGCCCCGCACCCTGGACGAGGTGATCGGCCAGAGCCATCTTCTCGGCCCCGGCAAACCCCTGCGCCTGGCCTTCGAATCCGGCAAGCCCCACTCCATGATCCTGTGGGGACCGCCCGGCGTGGGCAAGACCACCCTGGCGCGGCTCATGGCCCAGGCCTTCAATTCCGAATTCATCGCCATTTCCGCCGTGTTCTCCGGCGTGAAGGATATCCGGGAAGCCATTGATCGGGCGCGGCTTTCCCTCCAGCAGTTCGGCCGCCACACCATCCTGTTCGTGGACGAGGTGCACCGCTTCAACAAGGCCCAGCAGGACGCCTTCCTGCCCTTCGTGGAGGAGGGGCTGGTGACCTTCATCGGCGCCACCACCGAGAACCCGTCCTTCGAGGTCAACAGCGCCTTGCTGTCCCGGGCCCAGGTCTACGTGCTCCAGTCCCTGTCGGAAGAAGAGCTGGGCCAGCTGTTCGACCGGGCCCTGGAAAAGGCGCTCACCGGCCTGGCGTTCAGCGAGGAAGCCCGCAGCCTGCTGGTGGGCTACGCCGACGGCGATGCCCGGCGCCTCCTCAACCTGCTGGAGCAGATGAAAACCGCGGCGGAAACCCAGCGCACCACCACCATCGACGAAACCCTGGTGCGGGATTCCCTGGCCCGCAGCGGGCGCCGCTTCGACAAGGGCGGCGAGGAGTTCTACGACCAGATTTCCGCCCTCCACAAATCGGTGCGGGGCTCCTGCCCCGACGCCGCCCTCTACTGGCTGTGCCGCATGCTGGACGGGGGCGCCGATCCCCTTTACCTTGGCCGGCGCATCGTGCGCATGGCGGCGGAGGACATCGGCCTGGCGGACCCCCGCGCCCTGCGCATCACCCTGGACGCCGTGGAAACCTTCGAACGCCTGGGCTCGCCGGAAGGGGAACTGGCCCTGGCCGAGGCGGTGGTCTACCTCGCCGTGGCCCCCAAGAGCAACGCGGTGTACGTGGCGTATAATGAGGCCCGGGCCTTCATCAAGAACGACAAGTCGCGCCCGGTGCCGATCCACCTGCGCAACGCGCCCACCAAGCTGATGAAGGAACTGGGCTACGGCCATGCCTACCGCTACGCCCACGATGAGCCCGAAGCCTACGCGGCGGGGGAACACTATTTCCCCGACGACATGGCCGCGAAGAATTTCTACCGGCCCGCTCCCCGAGGGCTGGAAGGCAAGATCGCAGAGCGCCTGGCCCACCTGCGGGACCTGGACGAAAAATACAAGAAGTAACTGTTAAAGTAACTTGCAAGTATCTGTTAAGGTGAATAATAAATGCTAGACATCCAATTGCTGCGCACGGACCTGGAAGGGGTGGCCCAGCGCCTCGCCGCCCGCGGTTTTACCTTCGACACGGGGGCTTTCCAGTCCCTGGAACAGGAGCGCAAGACGGTCCAGACCCGCACCCAGGAACTCCAGGCCAAGCGCAACGCCACCTCCAAGAGCATCGGCCAGGCCAAGGCCAAGGGCGAGGACGTTTCCGCCATCATGGCCGAAGTGGCCGGGCTGGGGGATGAACTCAAGGCTGCCGAAGCCCAGCTGGAAAAAATCCAGGCCGCCATGCAGGACATCCTGCTCACCGTTCCCAACCTGCCCAACGAAAGCGTGCCGGCGGGCAAATCGGAAGCGGACAACGTGGAGGTGCGCAAATGGGGCACGCCGCGCAGCTTCGACTTCCCGGTGCGCGACCATGTGGACGTGGGGGAGGGGCTGTCCATGCTGGACTTCTCCACCGCCGCCAAGCTTTCCGGCGCCCGCTTCACCCTGCTGCGGGCCGACCTCGCCCGCCTGCACCGGGCCCTGATCCAGTTCATGCTCGACACCCACACCCTGGAGCATGGCTACACCGAAGTCTACGTGCCCTACCTGGTGAACCCGGACTCCATGCGGGGTACCGGCCAGCTGCCCAAGTTCGAGGCCGACCTGTTTTCGGTGCAAAAGAACGAGAACGAAAAGCTCTATTTGATTCCCACCGCCGAAGTGCCGGTGACCAACATGGTGCGGGACGAAATCCTGGCCCAGGAAGCGCTGCCCCTGAAGTTCGTCGCCCACACGCCCTGCTTCCGCTCCGAAGCGGGTTCCTACGGCAAGGACACCCGGGGCATGATTCGCCAGCACCAGTTCGAGAAGGTGGAGCTGGTGCAGATCGTCAATCCGGCCGATTCCTACGCCGCCCTGGAAGCGCTGACCGGCCACGCCGAAACCATCCTGCAGAAGCTGGAACTGCCCTACCGGGTGATGGCGCTGTGCGCCGGGGACATGGGCTTTTCCGCCGCCAAGACCTACGACCTGGAAGTGTGGCTGCCGGCCCAGAACACCTACCGGGAAATCTCCTCCTGCTCCAACTTCGAAGCCTTCCAGGCCCGGCGCATGCAGGCCCGCTTCCGCGGCGGCGACAAGGGAAAACCGGAACTGGTGCACACCCTCAACGGCTCCGGCCTGGCCGTGGGCCGCACGCTGGTGGCGATACTGGAGAATTATCAGAGGGCCGATGGCGGAGTAGATATCCCCGCCGCCCTCCAGCCCTACATGGGCGGCGTCAAGTCCATCGAAGCGCGCTAGGCCCGGGGGAGCTTCAGCCGCGGCCGCTTGACCGGCCGCTCTTCCTGCGCCAGCGTGAACTCCGGCTGGTGCGGCTTTTCGAAGCGCGCCAGGATGGTGTAATAGGTGCGCACGCTCTCGACGAAAATCACCGCCTGCCCGCCGCGGCCATAGCCGTGCTTGAGCTGGGTGTAGTAGCCGGATTGGGCGAGGAGGGGCAGGACCTTTTTCAGGTCGGCCCAGGAGTCCGGGTTCATCTTCATGCGCTGGGCGAGAATGCGGGCATCTTCCAGGTGGCCGTAGCCCATGTTGTAGGCGGACAGGGCCAGCCAGGTGCGGTCCGGCTCCAGGATGCGGTCCGGCAGCATGTCCTTCAGGCTGGCGAAATATTTCGCTCCCGCCCGGATGCTCTGGCGAGGGTCCAGCCGATCCGAAACCCCCATCCGATCGGCGGTGTCCTCGGTCAGCATCATGATGCCGCGGACCCCGGTGGGGGAGGTGGCCAGGGGGTCCCAGTGGGATTCCTGGTAGGCCAGGGCCGCCAGCAGGCGCCAGTCCACGTCGGTGATTTCCTGGGATTCCTGGAATAGTTTGCGGAAACGGGGGAGGGTCTTGTTGCGGCCATCCAGAATGCCCGACACGTCCGCCGCCTCGAGCCGCTGGGTGTGGCCGTAATAGCGGTCGAGCAGCACCTTCAGGGTGCCGTCCTTCTTGATGCGCTTGAAAAACGCCTCCGCTTTCTGGATCAGCAACGGATCGGCTTCCTTGGGAAAGGCCCAGGCCAGGTCCTGGGAGCCGCTCAGACGGAAGGCGCTGCCGATGTTGGGCAGATAGGTCTTGGCGATGTCGATGATGTTCGAATCCGCCACCGCATAATCCGCCTCGTCCCGGGCCACCTTTTCCAGCAGTTCCTCGCTTTCCAACACCTCCGCTTCGCGCCATTTCAGGTTCGGCAGCTTGGCCTTCAGTTCCTCCAGCCGATCCACGTAGCTGCTGCCCGCCACCACTTCGATGCGCTTTCCCACCAAGTCCTTGGCGCTTCGGGGCTTGAGGGCATGGGTGTTATAGGCCACCTCCTGCTGGATGGTCTGGTAGGAGGGGCCGAACTGGACCACCTCTTTTCGCTGAGGGGTGACGGTCAGCCCGGCAGCGGCAAGATGGGCCTGCTGCTGAGTCAGGGTGGGGAGGATTTCATTGAACTGGGGCGTGACGATGAAACGCGCCCTAACCCCCAGTTCCTTGGCGAACATCTCCACCAGGTCGTACTCGAACCCGGCGGGCTCCCCCGACGCATCTTCGTAATAGGCGGTGGGGCTGTTGCGGGTGACCACCACCAGTTCGCCACTTTGATAATAGGGAGGAATCGGCTTAGCGGTCTGCCCGCAGGCGCCAAGGAATCCCAGGACGATGAAGGGGATAAGAAAACGCATGCCCTGAAGTGTGGACAAATTTCCCCATTTTGTCCATTTGGATTGAGCATGGGCGGGGCAAAGCTGGTAGAATGCGCACCTTTCGAGGAGAGGTGCCGGAGTGGTCGAACGGGACAGACTCGAAATCTGTTGTACAGCTTGCTGTACCGTGGGTTCGAATCCCACCCTCTCCGCCAGAAAGCAACGACACGAGCGCCGTTCCCGGCGCTTTTAACGAAGACCTATCGCGAGCTGGATAGGTTTTTCAGGTTTGGCCCATGTAGCTCAGTGGTAGAGCACTCCCTTGGTAAGGGAGAGGTCGGCAGTTCAATCCTGCCCATGGGCACCACTCATCGTTTCCCGCTTCCCGCCGCCTTGAGATAGTGCACGCTGAACAGGCGTTCCGGATCGGTCCACGCCCGGACGGCGGAAAAACCGGCTTTCCCCGCCAGGTCCTGAAACTCCGCCACGGTGTACTTGTAGGAATTCTCGGTGTGGATGCCGTCACCGTCCCTGAAATCGAAGCGCCAATCCAGGGTGAAGGCGTTGATGGGGAAGCGGTGAGGCTTTTCTGTCGCTGGATGGCTAGGCCGGATGACCCAAGGGCGGAACAGCGGTTCCGATTTTACTAAGCTCAAGGGCGGCTTTTTGGAGGGCTATGATTATGCCAGCATTTAACATAATACACATTATGCGAACTATGTAGTATGCTTTCGCGGAATAGTTTCGGCTTTGCACCGTCGGGTCCGCCCCGCTTTCATGAAGAAGACCGGCAATATGCGCAGGCTCCGCCGCATCCCCGACAAGTTTGATTTGATGAAGCTGCGAAAAGTCAGTCCCCGTTCGTGGTGAGGTATCGAACCATGAACGGACATTCCAGGCCAGGCCCTTCGATACCTCAGGGCGAACGGCGGGAAGTTGCATGCATCAATGGAAATCCCGCGAGTGCGTCATTAGCTTGCCCAGGAGCGGGGTGAAATCCCTGAGCCGGCCGGCGATGAGGTGGGACACTTCGCCTTGGCGCTCCAGCACGCCGTACACGGCCAGCAGCCTCGCGCCCAGGAGTTCGCGCCGCTGACGCTCGGCAAGGTCGCGCCACACCACCACGTTGATCTGGCCGGTTTCGTCTTCCAGGGTGAGAAAAGTAACGCCGCTGGCGGTGCCCGGGCGCTGGCGGTTGATGACCAGACCGGTGGCGCGGGCCAGGCGGCCGTGGGGAAAGGTGCCCAGCTCGGCGGCGGTGACCATGCGTTCCTGTTTCAGGCGCTCCCGCAACAGCGCCAGGGGGTGACGGCCCAGGGTGAGGCCCAGGCTGGCGTAGTCGGCCACCAGGTCCTGGCCTTCGGTGAAAGGAACCAGGTCCGGCGCGCTTTCCTCGGCCGGCGCGGCGGCGAGGGGCGTGCCCGGCTCGATGCCCGCCACGTCCCAATAGGCTTGTCTGCGATGCCCGGCCAGGGTAGCCAGGGCACCCGCCGCGGCGAGGCATTTCAGGTCGCGCTTTTCCAGCCCTCCCCTTGCGGCCAGGTCTTCCATGCTGGTGAAAGGCCGTTGCGCCCGGGCCGCCGTGAGGCGCGCCACGCCTTCCAGGGAGAAGCCTTTCACCAGGCGCAGGCCGAGGCGAAGAGCTTCACCCCCACCCTGGCCCTCCCCCGCCAAGGGGGAGGGCAGTTTGGCGGGAACCAGTGTGCAGTCCCATTCGCTCGCCGTCACGTCCACCGGCAGCACCTCCACCCCGTGGCGGCGAGCATCCTGGACGATCTGGGCGGGAGCGTAGAAACCCATGGGCTGGCTGTTCAGGAGAGCGCAGGCGAAGGCCGCCGGCTCGTGGCATTTGAGCCAGGCGGAGACGTAGACCAGGAGGGCGAAACTCGCGGCGTGGGATTCCGGGAAGCCGTATTCGCCGAAGCCTTGTATCTGCTGGAAAATCTGCCGGGCGAATGCCTCCGGATACCCCCGCTCCCCCATGCCGTCCACCAGGCGCTGCTCGAATTTCTCCAGCCCGCCCTTGCGTCGCCACGCCGCCATGGAGCGCCGCAAGTGGTCCGCCTCCCCCGGCGTGAAGCCCGCCGCCACCACCGCCAGCTGCATCACCTGCTCCTGGAAAATCGGCACTCCCAGGGTACGCTCCAGCACGCTCCGCACCGCTTCGCTGGGGTAAGTCACCGGCTCCAGGCCCTGGCGGCGGCGCAGGTAGGGATGCACCATGCCGCCCTGGATCGGCCCCGGCCGCACGATGGCCACTTCGATCACCAGGTCGTAGAAATTGCGCGGCTTCATGCGGGGCAGCATGGCCATCTGGGCGCGGGATTCGATCTGGAACACCCCCAGGGTGTCGGCGCGGCCGATCATGTCGTACACCGCCGGGTCTTCGGAGGGGATGTCCGCCATGGCTATGGGACGTCCACGGGCCGTGCTCACCAGGTCCAGGGCGCGGCGGATGGCGGAGAGCATGCCTAAGGACAGCACGTCCACTTTCAGCAGCCCCAGGGCGTCGAGGTCGTCCTTGTCCCACTGGATGACGGTGCGCTCCGCCATGGCCGCGTTCTCGATGGGCACCAGGCGGGACAGCCGGCCCCGGGCGATGACGAAGCCTCCCACGTGCTGGGACAGGTGGCGGGGAAAGCCCACCAGCCGGTCCACCAGCCCCATCAGCAGGCGCACCTTGGGGTTGGCGGGGTCGAAGCCGGCTTCCGCCAGGCGCTCCGCCCGCACTTGGCGGCCATCCCACCAGGCCATGGACTTCGCCAGCCGGTCCACCTGTTCCAGGTCGAAGCCCAGGGCCTTGCCCGCGTCCCGCATGGCGCTGCGGGGGCGGTAGGTGATGACGGTGGCGGCCAGGGCGGCGCGCCCCCGGCCGTATTTGGCGTAGAGGTACTGGATCACCTCCTCCCGGCGCTCGTGCTCGAAATCCACGTCGATATCCGGCGGCTCGTTGCGCTCTTTGGAGATGAAACGCTCGAACAGCATTTCCATGCACGCCGGATTCACTTCGGTGATCCCCAGGGCATAGCACACCGCCGAATTGGCCGCGGAGCCGCGCCCCTGGCACAGGATGCCGCGGCCCCTGGCAAAGCGCACGATGTCGTGGACGGTGAGGAAATAGGGCTCGTAGCCCAGTTCCGCGATGAGGGCCAGCTCGTGCTCCACCTGGGCGCGCACCTTTCCCGGCACCCCCAGCGAGAAGCGCTTCCCCATGCCCTCCTCGGTCAACTTGCGCAGGTGGGAAGCCGGCGTTTCCCCTGCCGGCACCAGTTCCTCGGGGTATTCGTAGCGCAATTCGTCGAGGGAAAAACGGCAGCGTTCCGCGATGGCGACAGTCTGGGCCAGCAACTCCGGTGGATAAAGCCGCGCCAGTTCCGCCCGTGGGCGCAAATGGCGCTCGCCGTTGGGATAAAGGGCGGCTCCCGCCTCGGACACCGGCACCCCGAGGCGGATGGCGGTGAGCGAATCCTGGAGAGGGCGCCGCCCGGGGATGTGCATGTGCACGTCCCCTGCCGCCACCAGAGGCAGCCCGGCCCCCTCTCCCAGCGCTTCCAGGGCGGCTAACCGGGATACATCGTCAGGGGCGCGGAACAATTCCACCGCCAGCCAGGAACGGCCGGGAAAACAGGCCGCGAGCCTCTTCGCCTGCTCCAGGGTGGGCAGCGGGTCGGGCAGCAGCAAAGCGAGGCAGCCGGGCAGCCCCGAGCCGAGATCGTCCAGGGAAAGCGCATAGCGACCCTTGGTGGCGCTGCGCCGTCCCCGGGTGATGAGTTCCGACAGGTGGCCATAGCCTATACGGTCCATTGCCAGCAGCACGGCGCGCACGCCTTCGGCGAAGCGGATTTCGCTGCCCACGATCAGCTTCAGGCCGCATGCCTTCGCCGCCCCATGGGCGCGCACCACCCCCGCCAGGGAGCATTCGTCGGTGATGGCCAGGGCGGCATACCCCAGCTCCCGGGCGCGGGACACCAGTTCCTCGGCGTGGGACGCGCCCCGCAGGAAGGTGAAGTTGGACAGGCAGTGCAGCTCGGCGTAATCGGCCATGGGGGTTGTTCAGGCGAAGAGGCCGTGGACGAACCACTCGCCGCTGGCCCGGTCGCAGTACACCCACAGCCGGGCACCGTTACGGTCCTGGGCCACGTAATAGTCCCGGGCCACGCCGCGGCCGTCCCACCAGCCGCTTTCGATGCGCTCCGGCCCGGACTTCAGCACCAAGCGACCGTCCCGGCAGGAAACGGGCCTGGGCAGCAGCCACAGGGGGCGGTGGGCGTTGCCGGAAATGGAACTCCCCTGCCCCGCCTCGCAGGGCTTCCACGCCAACTCCGGCCGGTGGTCGGCAGTGGGCGTGATGCCATGGACGGCTTCCTTCCCCAACCGGGCGCGCAAGCGCTCCAGCAGAAGGTTGCCGTCCCCCGTCTGGATGGCGTCCTGGAACAGGTCTCCGCTCGCCGCGGCCACGGGCAGGATGCGTTGCGCCTTGAGGACGATGGCGTGAACGGGCTCCGGGAGACGGGTGCGGCCAAGGGTTTCCCGCAGCAGAAGCTGCATCCGCCCGGCATCGCGGACGGGCTGCACGAAGCCGATGGAAACCACGGTATCCGGCACGTCCTCGTGGCGGCAAAGGAGTTCGAGCTGCTGCACCCCGGACTGGTGCAGGACGAGGTAGCCCTCCAGCTCGGGCAGCAAGCGGCGAACGGCGAACAGCAGGGCTTCCGCCGCCTCTACCGGCGCCGGCAGTTCCAACCGGCGCTCGAAGCGCGCTGGCGGAACGAAGAAGGCGCGGACGTCGTGGGCTTTGCCCAAAGCACGCTCCAACTCGTCCGGCAGTCGGCGCCCAAAGCGGCGCACCAAGCCGGCCCGGGGCAGCCGCAGGCATTCCCCCAGGGTGTGGGCACCGATCATTTCCAGGCCGTCCAGCACCTCCAGAGGCTGCTCCAACAGCCCTACCGGCAAGGTAGCCAAGACCGATTCAAGCCGGGTAGGGTCGCGGATGCATGCTCCCTTCCCCGCCTTGGCCAGCAGCCAGGCCCCGTGGGGCGTGGGAGCGCAGGCTTGGATAGCGGCGTAGCCCAATGCACTCAGCCCGTCTTTTACCTTGCTCAGCAGCCTGTCCAGGCCACGATGCAGGCGCAGGCAACCGCCGATTTCCAGCAGCAGGCCATCGGGAGGCTGAAGGCTAACGGAGGGCGTGAAGCGCCCGGCCCAGGCGGCGAGGCCGGCAAGGGATTCCTGCTCCGCCGCCGGGGCGCGCCAACGCACGATAAGCCCCGCCACCAGGGCCTGGGCGGCGGAAACCGGCATCCCTGGCCGCACCCCATCATTCATTGCCGCTTCGTTGCACGCCACCACGCAGGCGCGGCTGCCTTGCTTTTCGGCCACCGCCAGAGGCTCGGGCGCCAAGGTGCCGCGGGAAAAGACTTCCAGGGGAAAAGCGGGAAAATGCAGGGCGAGCCACAGCATGGCAAACACTCAGGGAAACATCCCCTCAGGCCGCTCCGTGCCGGAAGGGGATGGGCGCCAAGGAGGTGCGTGGACGAGCTTGAAGCCGGGGCTCGCGCCAATCCAGCATCACCGGCTTGTCCAACACCCCGCCCCGGCGCTTGAGAATATGCACGGCAAGGCCGTTGGGGGCAGATTCCAGGCGGAGCCGCAGTGGGGCGGGCGAACGTTCCTGGGCCGCGCGGGCCGGGCGGAACAGGACCCCCCAGCCCTTCCCCTCCTCCGCCGCCAGTTGCAGGCGGCGCAGGCGCCGCTCGTCGGGCGTGGACAACCAGGCCAGAACGGCGCCGGAGGCACCGGAACGCAGCGCTTGTTCCGCCGCCCACCAGGCATCGCCGGTGGATTTTGGGGTTACCACCAGCAGGCGTTTCAATTCCACCTCGGCAGCGGCCAGGGCCGGTGCGTAGGGAATGTGGGGCGGCGCGATCCAGGTCTGCCACCCGGCTTCGTCCGAAAGGCGCGCCAGGGCCGGCATCAGCAGCCGCAGCTCGCCGATGCCTTCCTGTTCCGACAGGATTTCCGTCAGCACGCCCCTCGGCCAGCCACCGCCGGGAAGCGCTGCATCCAGCGCGGGGAAACCCGTCGCAATCGTGTCTTCGGATGCTTGGGCACAGCGGTCGCCGCGCCAGATGGCGGAATGGCGCAATACCGCTTCCAGGGCGGCGTTCACAGCGACCTCCCATTGCGGATGACGCCCACGCCGATGCCTTCGATCACCAGTTCCTGACGCCGCAGGTCCACCACGATGGGGGCGAAATCCGGATTTTCCGGCAGCAGTTCCACGATGGCGCCCCGCTTTTTCAGGCGCTTTACCGTCACCTCGTCGTCGAGCCGCGCCACCACCACCTGGCCGGATTCCGCATCGGGGCTGCGGTGCACCGCCAGGAGGTCGCCGTCCAGAATGCCGGCATTCCGCATGCTCATGCCCTGCACCTTGAGCAGGTAATCCGCCCGCGGATGAAACATTCCGGCATCCAGTTGGTAGCGCCTCTCTATGCTCTCCTGGGCGAGTATCGGATGTCCCGCCGCCACCCGTCCCACCACCGGCAGACCGCTATCCTTGAGGCGGATGCCTCGGGAAGAACCCGGAAGCAATTCCAGGGCGCCTTTTTTTGCTAGGGCTTTGAGGTGCGCTTCGGCGGCGTTGGCCGAACGGAAGCCGAAGCGCTGGGCGATTTCGGCTCGGGTGGGCGGGAATCCCGTGGTTTCGGTCCATTCCCGGATCAGTTGCAGGATTTCTTCCTGGCGGGGGGTTAGCTCGTTCATGCTGTATATTTATACAGTAGTCGAGCGGCGTATTCAAGGCGCACCCCCACCCCGGCCCTCCCCCGCTTGCGGGAGAGGGGGAAATGATGAAAAAAAACCCCGCGCCCTTTCGGGTCGCGGGGTTTTTTCGCCGCAGTCTTAGAGACTTAGGCGGCGCCGAGCACGGACACGGTGATATCGACCGTGACGTCGGTGTGCAGGGACAGGGTGATGGGGTAATCACCGATGGCCTTCAGGTGGCCGTTGGGCAGGCGGATTTCAGCCTTGGCCACGGGGAAGCCTTGCTCCGTAAGGGCTTCGGAGATGTCGCCATTGGTGACAGAGCCGAACAGCCTGCCGTCCACGCCGGCCTTGCGGGCGATCTGGAGCATGTAGCCTTCCAGCTTCTCGGCACGGCCTTGGGCTTCGGCCAGCTTCTCGGCCTGGATTTTTTCCAGTTCGGCGCGGCGGGCTTGGAATTCGGCCATGTTGTTGGCGGTGGCACGCTTGGCCTTGCCTTGGGGGATCAGGAAGTTGCGGGCGTAACCGTCTTTCACCCGCACCACGTCACCCAGTTGACCCAGGTTGGCCACTTTTTCGATCAGAATGATTTCCATGGTCTTCCCTTCTTAGTGCAGGTCGGTGTAGGGCATCAGAGCCAGGAAGCGAGCGCGCTTGATGGCGACGCCCAGCTGGCGCTGGTACTTGGCCTTGGTGCCGGTGATGCGGGAAGGAATGATCTTGCCGTTCTCGGCAACAAAGTCCTTCAGCAGTTCCAGGTCTTTGTAGTCGATTTCCTTGATGCCTTCGGCGGAGAAGCGGCAGTACTTGCGGCGCTTGTTGAAGCCGGAACCGCCACGCTTGGGACGATTGGGCTTTTTGGTGTCTTTGCGAGCCATAATTAACCTCTTTCGATCAATCTAATACTTTTCACATGGAGCACCAGCCTGTTGCTGGTGCGACTTTTCTGGGCCATGAAGCCGGTGATTTCCACCACATCGCCGATCCTGCTCTTCCCGGCGGCTTCCGCCGCCTGCGCTACAGCCATCACAGGAACTTCGCATTGCACTTTGCGCCGCTGTCCCGCCTCGATTTGTTCCGAGTCGTGGCTGAGGGTGAAGTTGAGTATCGGCAATCCGCCCGGTGAGTAGCGCAGGGGAGCGATTTCGCTGATCCTGCCGCACAGGGCGACGTGGTTGCATTCCACCGTTTAGGCGGCTGCTTCTTCCGCCTTGGCTTCGGAACCGCCTTCAGCCGGCTGGAGCACGGACTTGGCTTTTTCTTCCCGCATCATGGGGGAGGCAGCAGTCACGGCGTCCTTCTTGCTCACCGTCAGGTGGCGCAGCACGGCGTCGTTGAAACGGAAGGCATGTTCGAGTTCGTCCAGGGTTTCCTGGTCGCACTCGATGTTCATCAGAACGTAGTGGGCCTTGTGGATTTTCTGGATCGGGTAGGCGAGTTGACGACGGCCCCAGTCTTCCAGGCGGTGAATTTGGCCGCTGCGGCTGGTGACCATGCCGCGGTAGCGCTCGATCATGCCGGGCACTTGCTCGCTCTGGTCGGGGTGAACGATGAATACGATTTCATAATGGCGCATGAAAACTCCTTCTGGATTAAGCCTCCCGTCATGCTTACGGTGAGGCAAGGTTATCAACACTGCATTTTTCGCCACCGTCGTTTTTTACGGACGGAAAACGAAAGCGGCGGATTTTACTCGATTTTCAGGCCGGACGCAAACCTAAGCGCCCGCCATGCGGCGGCGCCGTGCCTCGTAGAGGCAAATGCCGCTGGCTACCGAGACGTTGAGGCTTTCCACGGTGCCGAACATGGGGATGCGCACCAGGGCGTCGCAGTTCTCCCGCGTCAGGCGCCGCAACCCCTCCCCTTCGGCCCCCATCACCAGGGCGATGGGGCCGTCGAGGCGGGCGGTGGTGAGGTCGCTTTCCGCTTCGTCGGCGGTGCCGACTACCCAGATGCCCCAGTCGTCTTTCAATTCCCGCAGGGTGCGGGCGAGGTTGGTGACGGTGATGAACGGAATGTTTTCCGCCGCGCCGCTGGCCACTTTGCGCACGGTGGGGGTGAGGCCGACGGCGCGATCCTTGGGGGCGATGACGGCGTGGGCGCCCATGGCATCGGCCACCCGCAGGCAAGCCCCCAGGTTGTGGGGATCCTGCACGCCATCGAGAACCAGCAGCAAGGCGGGTTCGGTGAGGTTATTGAGCAGGTCGCCCAAGTCCAGCACCGGGGCCGCCACTTCCCCCGTCACTTCGGCGATGACGCCCTGGTGGCGGTTGTCGCCGATCATGCCGTCGAGGCGCTTGCGGTCCACCTGGATCACGCGCAGGCCAATGCTCTCCGCCAGGCGCAGCAGGTCCCGGGCGCGCTGGTCGCGACGGTCCTGGTCGAAATAAATGCTGGCAATGCCCTGGGGCGATTGACGGATACGGCTGGCTACGGCGTGAAAGCCGCAAATCAGTTTCTTGGTGCTCATCGGGCTTTCTTCTTTTGGTGGTGCTTGGCGTGGCTTTTGGCATCAGCCGCTTTCGGATGCTGGGAGGTTCGTTTTCCCTGGGCCTTGCGCGGAGCGCCCTCCTCCCCTTCGGTCGCTTCACCCTGTTCAAGGGCGAAGTCGATCTTGCTGGTTTCCAGATCCACCCGCATCACCTTTACCTCCACCCGGTCGCCGAGGCGGAAGCGCTTGCCGGCGCGCTCACCCACCAGCTGGTGCTTGGCCGGATCGAAATGGTAGTAGTCGTTGCCCAGGTCGGTGATGTGCACCAGTCCTTCCACGTATACGTCGTCCAGGGCGACGAAAATGCCGAAGCCGGTAACGCCGCTGATGGTGCCCACGAAGCTTTCCCCCACCCGGTCCTGCATGTAGTAGCACTTGAGCCAGGATTCCACATCCCGGGTGGCCTCGTCGGCGCGGCGCTCGGTCATGGAACAGTGCAGGCCCAGCTCCGACCAGCTGCCGGGACGGTAATGCTCGTCGTTCAGCACCGCCTTGATGGCCCGGTGCACCAGCAGGTCCGGATAGCGCCGGATGGGCGAGGTGAAGTGGGTGTAGGACTCGTAGGCCAAGCCGAAGTGGCCCACGTTGTCCGGGCTGTAGACCGCCTGCTGGAGGGAGCGCAGCATCACGGTCTGCAGCAGTTGGGCGTCGGGACGGTCCTTCACCTTGGCCAGCAGCTTGGCGTAGTCCTTGGCATGGGGATCGTCGTCGCCGCCCAAGGAGAGGCCGAACTCCTTCAGGAATTCGCGCAGGTTCTCCAGCTTCTCCGGCGTGGGGCCTTCGTGGATGCGGTACAGGGTCGGGTGTTCGTGCTGGTGCAGGAAGTCCGACGCGCACACGTTGGCCGCCAGCATGCATTCCTCGATCAGGCGGTGGGCGTCGTTGCGCTTCACCGGCACGATGCGCTCGATCTTGCCCTGATCGTTGAAGATCATCTGGGTTTCGATGGTTTCGAAGTCGATGGCGCCGCGCTTTTCCCGTGCCTTCAGCAGCACCTTGAACAGTTCGTTCAAATTCTGGATATGAGGCAGCAATATTTTGTATTGGTTGGCATTTTCGCCATCGGGATGCTCCAGCATGTCCGCCACCTTGGTGTAGGTGAGGCGGGCATGGGAGAACATTACCGCCGGGTAGAAACGGTATTGCCGGATCTCGCCCTTGGCGTCCACGATCATGTCGCACACCATGCACAACCGGTCCACTTCGGGGTTGAGGGAGCACAGGCCGTTGGACAGCACTTCGGGCAGCATGGGGATCACCCGCCGCGGGAAATACACCGAGTTGCCCCGGTTCAGGCCCTCCTGGTCCAGGGCATCCCCCGGCCGGACGTAGTGGCTGACGTCGGCAATGGCCACCACCAGGCGGTAGCCCTTGCCCTGCCGCTCGCAATACACCGCATCGTCGAAGTCCCGGGCGGTTTCGCCGTCGATGGTCACCAGGGGCAGGTGGCGGATATCCTCCCGGTCCTTCATGTCCTTCTTCTGCACCGTGGGGGCGAACTTGGCGCACAGCTTTTCCACTTCCGGCGGGAAGACGTGGGGCAGGTCGTGCTTGCGCAGGGCGATTTCGATTTCCATGCCCGGGTCGGCGTAGTTTCCCAGCACCTCCACCACCCGGCCGATGGGCTGGGCGTTTTTGTTGGGCTGCTGCATCAGTTCCACCGTCACCACCTGGCCGGGCTTGGCGCCGTTGTCGGCGCCGCCGGGAATCAGGATGTCCTGGTTGATGCGCTTGTTTTCCGCCACCACGAACAAAATGCCGTGGTCGGAAAACAGGCGCCCCACCATGCGGTGGTTGACGTGCTCCAGCACCTCGACGATGACGCCCTCGGGGCGGCCCCGCCGGTCCGTGCCGATGACCCGGCCCATCACGATGTCCCGGTGCAGCACCTTGTGCATTTCCTTCGGGCTCAAAAAGATGTCCGGGCTGCCGTCGTCGGGCACCAGGAAACCGAAGCCGTCGGGGTGGCCTTCAATCCGGCCCTTGATCAGGTCCAGCTTGGACGCGATGCAGATGGCGTTCTTGCGGTTGCGCATGATCTGGCCGTCCCGCTCCATGGCGCGCATGCGGCGGGCGAACAGGTCGATCTCTTCATCCTGGATGTCCAGCAGCGCGGCCAGCTTCTCTTGAGCCACCGGAACACCCTGGTCGGCGAGAATCTGCAAAATGAATTCTCGGCTCGGAAGCGGATGATCGTATTTGGTTTTTTCCCTTTCCAGGAAGGGGTCCTGCAATCTTATGCTTTTAGTCATTTGACAACCGTTCCAATTTCAGTAAAATACGCGGCTTCCATTGCCCAGATGGCGAAATTGGTAGACGCGCTAGGTTCAGGTCCTAGTGGTGGCAACACTGTGGAGGTTCGAGTCCTCTTCTGGGCACCAAAAGCTAAAAAAGGCGCTGCGTTTGCAGCGCCTTTTTTGTTTCCTGCACTCATTCGAAGGGATGGCGCAGGACAATGGTTTCCTCCCGGTCAGGACCGGTGGAAATCAGGTCGATCGGCACGCCGCACACTTCTTCCATGCGCTTGAGGTACTTGCGGGCATTTTCCGGCAACCCGTCGTAGGTTTTCACGCCTACGGTGCTCTCCTGCCAGCCCGGCAGGTCTTCGTAAATCGGCTCGCACTTGGCCAGGATTTCGGCGCCCACCGGGAGGATATCCGTGGTTTCGCCGTCGATCTTGTAGCCCACGGCGATACGCACCATGTCCATGCCGTCCATCACGTCCAGCTTGGTCACGCACAGGCCGGTGACACCGTTGATCTGGATCGAGCGCTTCAGGGCCGCCGCGTCGAACCAGCCGCAGCGCCGGGCACGGCCGGTGGTGGCACCGAACTCGTGGCCCCGCTCGGCCAGGCGCTTGCCTACCGGGTCCAGCTTGTCCACCGCGTCGTACAGCTCGGTGGGGAACGGTCCGCCCCCGACACGGGTAGTATAGGCCTTGGTAATGCCCAGCACGTAGTCCAGCATCTGGGGCCCCACCCCGCTGCCGGTGGCGGCGTTGGAGGCGATGCAGTTGGACGAAGTGACGAAGGGATAGGTGCCGTGATCGATGTCCAGCAGCGCGCCCTGGGCACCCTCGAACAGCAGGTGCTTGCCGGCCTTGTTGGCATCGAACAGCAGGCGCGGCACATCCGCCACCATGGGCTTGATGCGCTCCGCAATGGCCAGGGTGTCGTCCAGGGTTTTCTGGAAGTCCACGGTATCGGCCTTGAAATAGTTCTTCAGCACGAAGTTGTGGTAGTCGAGAATTTCCCCCAGCTTGGCGGCCAGGCGCTCCCGGTGGAACATGTCCTGGATGCGGATGCCGCGGCGGGAAACCTTGTCCTCGTAGGCGGGGCCGATACCGCGGCCGGTGGTGCCGATCTTGCCGGCCCCCTTGGCGACTTCGCGGGCCTGGTCCAGAGCCACGTGGTAAGGCATGATCACCGGGCAGGCTTCGGAAATCTTGAGCCGGGCCTTCACCGGGACGCCGGACTTCTCCAGCATGTCCACCTCTTCCATCAGCGCCCAGGGGGAAACCACCACCCCGTTGCCGATGAAGCAGTCCACGCTCTCCCGCAGGATGCCGGAGGGGATCAAATGCAGCACGGTCTTGGTGCCGTTGATCACCAGGGTGTGGCCGGCGTTATGCCCCCCTTGAAAGCGGACCACCCCCTGGGCATGGTCGGTCAGCCAATCGACGATCTTGCCCTTGCCTTCATCCCCCCATTGGGTGCCGATAACCACAACGTTTTTGGTCATTTCCGTTTTTGTCCTATCCAAATTGAACAGTTTACGAATCGATTACTTGCCACTTGCCTTCGCGCCGCTCCAGGCGGCGGAAGGCACCCTTTTCCTCGGCGGCGCCGGGTAACGTCCCCACCACCACTTCGCCGGCGGCCCGCAGGGCGTCGACGCGCTTTTGCAACGCCGGATCGTCCAGGCAGGGCGCCAGGATGGCAGGCTTCCCCCCTTCCTGCCGGGACAGGCCCGCCAGTACCCGCAAGTCCATGCTGAAACCGGTGGCGGGGCGGGAACGCCCGAACACCTTGCCCACCTCGTCATAGCGCCCGCCCAGAGCCACCGCATGGGCGCGCTCCCGTGTATAGACGCCGAACACCACGCCGCTGTGGTAATGGTAACCCCGCAGCTCGGCGAGGTCGAAGCACACGTCGCCCACCATTCCCCGCACCCGCTGCCCCAGGTCGCGCAGCTGGCCGAGGGCATCGTGGATGCGGGGAACGTCGGGCAGAACCCGCTGCGCTGCGTCCAACACCTCGACCCCGCCGTAGAGTTCCGGCAGCGCCCGCAAGGCCTGGCAGATTTCCGAGGCGCAGCCCTGGGTCAGCTCACCGATGGCGGCGGCATCCTTGGTTTGCAGGGCCTGGAATACCTCCTCTTCCCGCGCGGCATCCAGCCCGGAGGTTTCCATCAGGTAACGGAAGATGCCCACGTGGCCCAGGTCCAGGTGAACATGGTCAATACCCAGCAGGCGGAGCGACTTCAGCATCAGCTGCTGGATTTCCGCATCGCTCTCGATACCGCCGTGGCCGAACAATTCGGCGCCGATTTGCAATGGCTCCCGGTTCTGGGTCAGTCCGTTGGGCAGCGCATGGACCACGCTTCCCGCGTAGCACAGCCGCACCACCCCTTCGCGGTTGAGCAGGTGGGCGTCGATGCGGGCGGCCTGGGGCGTGATGTCGGCCCGCAGCCCCATCAGGCGGCCGGACAATTGATCCACCAGCTTGAAGGTTTTCAACTCCATGTCGCCGCCGGTTCCGGTGAGCAGGGACGGCAGGTATTCCAGCATCGGCGGGATAATGAATTCGTAGCCGTGGCTGTGGAACAGGTCCAGCAGCGTACGGCGGATATGCTCCATCCGCCACGCTTCGGGCGGAAGGACATCTTCGAGGTATTCGGGGAGCAGCCAGGCGCGCATAGGATTCAGGCGATGTTTATTGCCGGGAAATTCAGGAAAGGTTGGCGAGATAGAGCAACAGCAGGCCGCCCAGCATGGACGCCATGCCGACGAAGCGCAACTGCCCATCGGAGAAGTCGATCATCCTGCGAAACGTCTGGCGCCATGCGGCGGGAGCGAGAAAAGGCAGCAGCCCCTCGATCACCAGCATCAGCGCCAGGGCGTTCAGCAGGTTCACGCTCATCTGCCGGCCTTGGGGTGTTTCAGGTATTTGAAGAAATCCGAACTGGGGTCGAGCACCATCACGTCGCCCTTGTTCTTGAAGCTCTCCTTGTAAGCCTGGAGGCTACGGTAGAAGGCGTAGAACTCGGCGTTCTGGCTGTAGGCGGAGGCATAGATGGCCGACGCCTTGGCGTCGCCCTCGCCCTTGATGCGCTGGGCATCCCGGTAGGCTTCCGCCAGGATCACCTCCCGCTGGCGCTCCGCGTCGGCGCGGATTTTTTCCGCTTCGGCGGAACCCTGGGAACGCAGCTCGTTGGCCACCCGCTTGCGTTCGGCTTCCATGCGGCGGTACACCGATTCGCTCACTTCCTCGGGCAGGTCCACCCGCTTGAGGCGCACGTCCAGCACCTGGGCGCCAATCTTGCGGGCATCCTGGTCGGCCTTGGTGCGCAGGATTTCCATGATCTTGTCCCGCTCGCCGGACACCACGTCGTGCACGGTACGCTTGCCGAATTCGGCCCGCAGATTATCGTTGATGGTCTGCATCAGCCGGGTCTGCGCGCGAGTTTCGTCACCGCCGACGCTGACGTAGTACTGCTTCACGTCCACGATGCGCCACTTGACGAAGGAATCCACCAGCACGTTTTTCTTCTCGGAGGTGATGAAGCGCTCGGGTTCCGGCGTGTCGATGGTCAGGATGCGCTTGTCGAAAAAGCGCACGTTCTGGATCAGGGGAAGCTTGAAGTACAACCCCGGCTCCTTCTTCACCGAAACCACTTCCCCCAACTGGAACACGATAGCGTCCTGCCGCTGGTCGACGGTGTAGACCGAAACGCCGAACAGGACGAGAACGGTGAGAACGACCGCGATGATGACGGGAATATTCTGCTTCATGGCCGGGCCTCCCTTTCGCGGCTGCGGTAGGCATCACCGGTGCGCAATGCCCCGTCGGTCGCCGGGGAAGACGTTTCCGAGGACGTCGTGGCCGGAGCCGGCTTGGCGGCATTCTCGCCCGCGGGGCCGCTTTGCTGAATCAGTTTATCCAGGGGGAGATAAAGCAGGTTACCGCCCCCCTTCTGGTCCACCAGCACCTTGCTGGTACTGGAATAAATCTGTTGCATAGCATCCAGATACAGACGGTCCCGGGTCACCCCCGGAGCCTTGTTGTATTCCACCACGACCTGCTTGAAGCGGCTGGCGTCGCCCTCGGCATTGGCGATGACCCGCTGCTTGTAGCCGTTGGACTCTTCCATCAGACGGGCCGCCATACCCCGGGCTTTAGGAATCACGTCGTTGGCGTAGGCCTGGCCTTCATTCTTCTGGCGTTCCTTATCCTGCCCGGCTTTCACCGCGTCGTCGAAAGACGCCTGTACCTGCTCGGGGGGCTGGGCGTTCTGCATGGTCACCTTGCTGATGGTGATGCCGGTGCGATAGCGGTCGAGGATGTCCTGCATCAGCTTGCTGGCCTGGGACGCCACGGCCTCCCGACCTTCGTAGAGCACGAAGTCCATCTTGCTCTTGCCCACCACCTCGCGGATGGCCGTTTCGGCGACCTGGAGAACGGATTCTTCCGGCGCGCGGTTGTTGAACAGGAAGTCTTCCGGGTCCTTGAGCACGTATTGCACGGCAAACTGGATGTCAATGATGTTCTCGTCGTCGGTGAGCATCAGGGCTTCCTTCAGCACCTTGTTTTTCAAGGTTCCCCGGTAGCCGATTTCCGCCGTCCGCACCTGGTCAAGGTTGATGACTTCGACGCTCTCGATGGGATAAGGCAGATGCCAGTGGGGGCCGGGCTGGGTGGTTTCGACGTACTTGCCGAAACGCAGCACCACGCCGCGCTTGGCCGCATCCACGATGTAGAACCCGCTGCCCACCCAAACGATGGCGCCAATGGCGATCAAGGTACCCAGGCCGGGAAGCTTGACCGGGCTTCCGCCCGCGCCCCCCTCGGAGGGGCTCCGCCCTCCCCCCTTGCGGCCGAAAAGATCATTCAGCCTTTGGTTGAATTTGCGCCACAGCTCGTCCAAGTCGGGCGGGCCGTCGTTGTTTTTTTTACCACCCCATTGCGGGTCGTTCCATGCCATAGCGTATTCCTGAGTTTCACCGGTATCAGCAATGCGGCCCGGCGGTATGCTCCGCCGCACCACCGTTTTCTTGGGGACGCCCAAGTTGCCGGGCAGATTCCAGCGCTTCCGCCAGAGCCTGTCGCACGTAGTCCAGCCCGTCACCGGTCCTGGCGCTCACGCGCACCGCGGCGATTCTACCACACTCGTCCCGCTCCACGCCGGAGGTAAGGCCCTTGAGGTCGATCTTGTTCATGACCATCACTTGGGGAAGGGTGTCGGCACCAATTTCCGCCAGCACCTTGTTCACTTCTTCCACCTGTTGATGATAGATGCTGCTGCTGGCATCCACCACATGGAGCAGCAGGTCGGCCTGGACCGCCTCTTCGAGGGTGGCACGGAAAGAGGCCACCAGGTCGTGGGGCAGGTGTTTGATGAAGCCCACCGTATCGGACAGCACCACCGTGCCGCTGCCCGGCAGGACCAATCGGCGCGAGGTAGTGTCCAGGGTGGCGAACAACTGGTCGGCGGCGTAGGCCTGGGCGTGGGTCAGTGCATTGAACAAAGTGGACTTGCCGGCGTTGGTGTAGCCCACGACGGACACCGAGAGCACGTCCTGCGAACGCTGCCGCGCCCGGCGCTGCACCGAACGCTGGCGCTGCACGGCGGAAAGCTTTTCCTTGAGCAATTTGACCCGTTTGCCCAGCAGGCGGCGGTCGGTTTCCAACTGGGTTTCACCCGGACCCCGCAGGCCGATGCCGCCCTTTTGCCGCTCCAGGTGGGTCCAGCCGCGCACCAGGCGGGTGGAGAGATGGGCCAGTTGCGCCAGTTCCACTTGCAGCTTGCCTTCGTGGCTGCGTGCGCGCTGGGCAAAAATATCCAGAATGAGGGTGGTCCGGTCGATGACCCGGCAATGGAGGGCTTTTTCCAGGTTCCGTTCCTGGGCGGGAGAAAGCTCGTGGTTGAAGATCACCAGCTCCGCGCCGCTCTCCCTTAAGGCCAGAGCGACTTCGTCCACTTTCCCGCTGCCGGCAAACAGGGCGGCATCCGGCCTTGCCCGGCGCCCTTTGACGATTTCCGCGATGCCGAGCCCGGCGCTTTCCACCAGCCGGCACAGTTCTTCCACGTCTTCGTCGTAATCGGGCTGCCCGAAATCAAGGCTGACCAGAACCGCCTTGTCCCCGCCTTCGGGACGATCGAACATCAGGACTCTTGCTGGGGATGGGGCTCGAAGGGAATGTTGACCGGACGGGCGGGCACGACGGTGGAAATGGCGTGCTTGTACACCATCTGGGTCACGGAGTTCTTCAGCAGCACCACGTACTGGTCGAAGGAATCGATATGTCCTTGCAGCTTGATACCGTTCACCAGATAGATGGAGACGGGCACGTGCTCTTTACGCAGGGTGTTCAGGAAGGGGTCTTGTAACATTTGCCCTTTTGCGCTCATTTGTAACTCCAAAAGTTATTTTAATCAGTGTGCTGCAAGATTAAATCCAAGGGAATGCCAAAAAAATAGCGGCGCCCCGAGAATTCAGTTTTTCATATTACCCCACTTTGGGGATTCTGCCAGCCCATTTTTAGGCTGCCGTCAACCGTATTTCTTTTTACGGAAGCGCCTTTCGCGCCGGGCCTTGTTCTCCTCGCGCTTGGTAATGGGGGCGGCCTTCCTATCGGCGTAGGGGTTGCTGCCCTGCTTGAACTGGACCCGCAGTGGCGTACCCTGGAGTTTGAACAATTCGCGGAAAGTCTTTTCCAGATAGCGCTTGTAATGCTCCGGCACGCTGTCCAGGGCGTTGCCGTGGATCACGATGATGGGAGGGTTGGAGCCCCCCTGGTGGGCATAGCGCATCTTGGGGCGATGCAGGCCGACGATGGGGCATTGGTGCTTGGCCACCGCATCATGGAGGGCGCGGGTGAGTTTGGGCGTCGGCAGTTTGGCCATGGCGGCGGCGTAGGCCTCGTCCACCGACGACAGCAGATTGCCCAGGCCGCTGCCTTGCAGGGCGGAGATGTAATGGGTGCGTGCGAAGGAGAGGAAGGCCAGCTTGCGCTCCATCTCCCCCTTGATGCGCTCCCGCAGGTCCCGGTCCAGGCCGTCCCACTTGTTGATGGCCACCACCAGGGCGCGGCCGCTTTCCAGAATGAAGCCGGCGATGTGGGCGTCCTGCTCCGAGATATCCTGCCTGGCGTCCAGCACCAAGACCACCACGTTGGCGTCTTCGATGGCCTGAAGAGTTTTCACCACCGAAAATTTTTCGATGGTTTCGAACACCTTGCCGCGCCGGCGCAGGCCGGCGGTATCGATCAGGGTATAAGGGCGGCCATCCCGCTCGAAATCCACGTAGATGCTGTCCCGGGTCGTGCCCGGCAGGTCGAAGGCAATCACCCTCTCCTCCCCCACCAGGCTGTTGATGAGGGTGGATTTTCCCACGTTGGGGCGGCCGACGACGGCGATCTTGGGATGGTCGTCCTCTTCCTCGCCTTCCTTCTCGAAAGGGAATTCTTCCAGGGCCAGTTCCACCAGTTGGCGCACCCCTTCGCCATGGGCGGCGGAGATGGGATAGGGGTCGCCCAGGCCCAACTCATAGAACTCCGCCGTCACCACCTGATGGGGCATCCCCTCGGCCTTGTTGACCGCCACCAGCACCTTGCGCCTGGCTTTGCGCAAGTGGTCCGCGATGATCTTGTCCTGGGGGGTAAGGCCCTGGCGGGCGTCCACCACGAATACCACCACGTCGGCCTCATCCACCGCCAGGAGGGACTGCTTGGCCATCTCGTGGAAAATGCCGTCGCTGGCCACCGGCTCGAAGCCGCCGGTGTCCACCACCAGGAAGGGTTTTTCCCCCACCACCCCGTGCCCGTAATGGCGGTCCCGGGTCAAGCCGGGAATGTCCGCCACGATGGCGTCCCGGGTCTTGGTCAGACGGTTGAACAGGGTGGACTTGCCGACATTGGGCCGTCCGACCAGGGCGATGGTGGGTTTCATGCAGGGAAAAGCCTTAATGTGAAATTCGCGCAGCGAAACTTCGTCCCCTTCTCCCGCTGGCGGGAAAGGGCAGGGGTGAGGGGAACGGTCATGGCGAATGGCTGTTTCATTATTGGTGACGGCAATTCGCCATGGCCGTTCGGTTATTGGACTCGGATGGCATACAGGCCGCCGCGGCTGGTTTGCACCAACGCACCGCTACCGATATCCAGGGGTTTGGCCCGGATAGGGCTGCCGTCGGTGGCGATACGGCCAGCGAAGGAACCGTCGTCCCGGGACAGGAAATGGACATAGCCCTCCAGGTCTCCCACCACCACGTAACGCCCCACCGCCACCGGGGCGGACAGCTGGCGGGCGGCGAGCTTGTCCTGCTTCCACACGCTGGCGCCGCTGGCTTTATCGAGGGCGATCACCGAGCCTTTGGCATCGCTGACGTAAACGTTGTAGGCGTCCACCGCCAAGCCGGAGAAGCTGGACATGTCCCGGGCCCAAATGGTGTTGCCGGTGGAAATATCGATGGATACTACGCGGCCCTGGTAGGCCACGGCGAAAATCTGGCCTCGGTCGGAAACCGGCGTGCTGGTGATGTCGGCGATGCGCTCCAGTTCGGTGGCCCCCCGGGGCAGGGCCACGTTCGCCTCCCAGCCCACGGCGCCCGAACCCAGGTCCAGCGCCGCCAGTTTGCCCCCGGCGAAACCGGCGAACACCGCCCCCCGCTCTGCCAGCACGCCGGCGAAGCTGCGCAGGGTCAGCGCCGGGGTCGGGCGCTGGTAGACCCACTTGCGCTTGCCGTCCCTGGCGTCCAGGGCGTGGAGGCGCCCGTCGCCGGTGCGCACCACCACCAGGTCGTTGAGGATGGCGGGGGCGCTCAGCACTTCGCCGCTGACCCGGGATTGCCACAACGGATGCCCATCCCCTGCGTCGAAGGCCAGCACTTCCGCTTTGGCGGTACCTACGGCGACCACGCCTTCGCCCGCGCCCACCCCGCCGGACAACTTCTTTCCGCTGTCCACGGTCCAGGCCGCCTGGCCGCTGTCGAGATCGAAACGGGAAACCTTACCGTCATTTCCGGCCGCGAACACGCTGCCGCCGGCAATGGCCGGCGAGAACACGTAGCCCCCCGCTTCTCCCACCGATCCATGCCAGGCGGCGCCGAGGGTGACGGAGGGCGTGAATTCGGTGAGGGGTGTCGGCTTGACGCTGGTGTCCTTGCTGAAGAAGCCGAAACCGGTGGACATGCTCTCCTTCATGCTGGAGCAGGCGGCCAACTGGGCCACCAGCCCGGCAACCAACAATGCGCGGATAAGGGGACGGGTCATGGTCAGCCTCCCAGGGCGTCGAGCTTCATTTGCACCAGATTGCGGTAGTCGCCCTTCTGGTCCAGTTTTTCCAGGGCTGCCTGATACGCCTTGCGGGCGTCGTCGGGCTTGCCCTGGGCAACCAGCACGTCGCCTCGCAGATCCATGAAAAGACCGTCGAAAGCCGCTGCGTGTCCGGCATCCAGCTGTTTGAGGGCGGTGTCGTACTGTTTTTCGCCCAGGAACAGGCTGGCGAGCCTGAGGCGGGCCACGGCCTGGAGTTCGGATTCCTTTGCGTGGTCCACCACCCACTGCAACTGGGCCTTGGCGCTCTTGACGTCGCCGCCCTGGAGGTTGGCGCTGGCGGCGATCAGGGCCGCCCGGGGGGCATAGGCGGTGCCGGCATACTTTTCCATCAACTGGCCGGCGGCATCCCGCACTTTTTTCACATCCCGGGCCTGGGCCGCGTCCTGCATGCTCTGATAAAGGGCGGCGGCATTGGAAGCCTGGGTCTTCTGGTAATGGCGCCAGCCCTGGATGCCGCCGGCGATGGCCACCCCCAGGGCGACAGCGACGATCACCGTCCGGCCGTTCTGTTTCCACCACGCCTTGAGGGCGTCGACTTTTTCCTGTTCTTCGAGGTCGTACATGGTTTTCCCGTTATGGTTCAACGTCGTTTCAGAATGTCGGCGGCATCGAGCACGCCGACGGTGGCCTGCTCCCCCTGCACCCGCAGGGGCTTCACCGCGACCTGACCGGCAGCCGCCTCATTGTCGCCGATGATCACGGCGTAATAGGCCCCGCTCTGGTCCGCCTTCTTCATCTGGGACTTGAAACTGCCGCCGCCGCAATGCAGCACCACGCGCAGCCCCGCGTCCCGAAACTGTTCCGCCACCGCCTGAGCGAAGCGGTCCGCCGCCTCACCGGCGCGGACGATGTAGGCGTCCGGCGCAGGAAGCGGCACAGTCACCTGCTGCTCCTCCATCAGGGCCAGCAGGCGCTCCACTCCCATGGCGAAACCGCAGGCCGGGGCGGACTTGCCCCCCAGCTGTTCCACCAGGCCGTCGTAGCGGCCGCCGGCGCATACCGTTCCCTGGGCGCCGAGACGGTCGGTGACCCACTCGAATACGGTGTAGTTGTAGTAATCCAGCCCCCGCACCAGCCGGGTGTTGATTTCGTATTCCACCCCGGCATCCCGCAGCATGGCCTGCAAGTCCTCGAAATGCTTCAGGGCGTCCTCGCCCAGATCCTCCAGCAGCCGCGGCGCGCCTTCGATAATGCCCTGCATCGCCGGGTTCTTGCTGTCCAGCACCCGCAAAGGGTTGCTGTGGAGGCGGCGACGGGAATCCTCGTCCAGCTGCTCCAGGTGCCCCTCCAGGTATTTCACCAGCCGGGCCCGGTAGCGAATGCGGTCTTCGCCGCTGCCCAGGGTGTTGAGCTGGAGGGCGATGTCCCCCAGGCCCAGCTTTTTCCACAGGCGGGCGCCCATGACGATCTGTTCGGCGTCCATGTCCGGCCCGCCGTAGCCCAGGGACTCCACCCCCACCTGGTGGAACTGGCGGTAGCGCCCCTTCTGGGGGCGTTCGTGGCGGAACATGGGGCCCATGTACCACAGGCGCTGGGGGGCATTGTACAGCAGGTTGTGCTGGAGCACGGCGCGGACGCAGCCGGCGGTGCCTTCCGGCCGCAGGGTGAGGCTTTCGCCGTTGAGGCTGTCGACGAAGGTGTACATCTCCTTCTCGACGATGTCGGTGACTTCGCCGATGGCCCGCTTGAACAGCCCGGTGGGCTCGACGATGGGCATGCGGATGTTGCGGTAGCCGTAGGCGTGAAGCCAGTCGCGCACCGTGTCCTCGAAGAACTCCCACAGGTGGGAGGTTTCGGGAAGGATGTCGTTCATGCCGCGCACGGCCTGGATGGTATTGCTCATAAGACGATGAAAGTGAGTTTCAGGAAATTCAGTGGGAGGTCTTCTTCATGGCGGCGATCTTGGCGCGGATGCGCTGTTCCAGTTCGTCCACCACGGTTTCCGGCTTGAGCTTGTCGCCCGGCTGGCCGTCCACGTACAGCAGCAGGTTGGGGGAGCCGCCGGTGACGCCGAGATGGGCCGCCTTGGCCTCGCCGGGGCCGTTCACCACGCAGCCGATGACGGCCACGTCCAGGTGCTCGGTCACGTCCTCCAGGCGCTCCTCCAGGGCGTTGACGGTCTTGATGACGTCGAACTCCTGGCGGGAGCAGGTGGGGCAGGCGATGATGTTGATGCCCTTCTGGCGCAGATGGAGGCTTTTCAGGATGTCGAACCCGACTTTCACCTCTTCCGCCACGTCCGCCGCCAGGGACACCCGCAGGGTATCGCCAATGCCCTGGGCCAGCAGCAGCCCCAGGCCCACCGCGGATTTGACGCTGCCGGAGCGCAAGCCGCCGGCTTCGGTGATGCCCAGGTGCAGGGGCTGCTCGATCTGCCCCGCGAGGAGTTTGTAGGCTTCCACGGTGGTGAACACGTCGGAAGCCTTGAGGCTGACCTTGAAGTCCGGGAAATTCAGCCGGTCGAGGATTTCGATATGGCGCAGGGCGGATTCCACCAGGGCTTCCGGGGTGGGCTCGCCGTACTTCTGCTGCAAATCCTTTTCCAGGGAACCGGCGTTGACCCCGATGCGGATGGAAATGCCGTGGTCCCGGGCGGATCCCACCACCGCCCGCACCCGGTCCTCGCGGCCGATGTTGCCAGGATTGATGCGCAGGCAGTCGGCGCCCAGCTCGGCCACCCGCAGGGCGATCTTGTAGTCGAAATGGATGTCGGTCACCAGGGGAACCGGGGACTGCTTCTTGATCTCGCCGAAGGCTTCCGCCGCCTCCATGGAGGGGACGGACACCCGCACGATGTCGGCGCCGGCCTTGGCCGAGCGGCGGATCTGCTCCACCGTCGCCGCCACGTCGCAGGTCTCGGTGTTGGTCATGGTCTGGACGCTGATGGGGGCGTCGCCGCCCACCAATACGTTGCCGACGCGGATTTGCCGGCTTTTCCGGCGGGGAATCTGGTAATGGAACATTGCGTCAGTCGAGTTTGATGCGGGCCACTTCGGCCCGGGTGAAGGCCGTCAGGTCCACCGGCTTGCCCTTGTAATGCAGTTTGACCGACGGGGCGTTGCCGATCACCAAGTCGAAGGGCGGGTTGCCCTGTACCGTTTGCTGGGTGTTGGCGTGGTTCAGTTGGGAGAAGATGGTCTTGCCGTCCCGGTCCCGGATTTCCACCCAGGAATCGCCGCTGAAGGCGAGAGCCAGGCTGGGCAGGTTTCGGGTGTCCGCCTGGGCCACCGGGAGCACCGGGGCAGCAGGGGCTGCCGCCGGGGCGGGCAGGACAGGCGGTTCAGCCGGTTTGGGCGCCGGCGGGGCGGCCTCTGCCGACAAATGAGCGGGGGCCGCCTCAGGCTGGGGAAGCGGCAGCGGCGTTGCTTCGCCTACCGGCGCCGCCCGGCGATCGCCGCTCAGGGGCGACCATGCGTAGAGGGCATACCCTGCCAGCAGCAGCGCTCCCGCCAGGATCAGCCCATAGCGCACGGGGTGGTTCTTGGGATGCTCGGAAAAGCTGATCTGGGCATCCTGGGAGGCGATGACCTGGGCCGGCATCCGGGGACCGGTGTTCTGGTAGGCGTCCAGCATGGGCTGGGGGTCGGCGTGCAAGAGTTTGGCGTAGTTGCGGATGAAACCGCGCACGAAAGTGGGGCCGGGCAGCTTGCTGAAATCATCCGCCTCCAGGGCCTCAAGCTGACGGGCTCCCAGCTTGAGTTGGCGCGCCGCGTCGGCAATAGTGATCCCCGTGGCTTCCCGTGCCTCCCGCAGCAGGTGGCCGACGCTGGGCGGCGGCGCCGGCTCAACGGTTTCCGGAGCGTGTTCTTGTTCCAGCTCTTCCATCAGTCGTACCGTCCTTCCCGAAGCATTTGCGCTTCCCCGGAATCCGGATAGCGCTTGCGCAACATGAAGCCGTACTGCGCCTCGCTGTTCCTATCCCCCCCCTTGCGCGCGATGCGCACCGCCAGCCACAGGTTTTCCGCCGAAGGCTCGGCAACCAACTGCATGTAACGTTCGATGTAGCGCTTCCCCTCACCGTAATCGGATCGTTTGTAGGCAATCTCGGCCAGGAAATACAGGGCCGGTGCCAAGCGCGGCTGCAACTGCAAGGCCTTATGGAAATAGCCCTCCGCCGCTGCCTCTTCGTGCTGCTTGAGGGAACAGATGCCGGCATTGAGGTAGGGTTTCTCGGGTGTGGCATAGAGAGGGTTTTTCAGGGCCGCCATGAAATGGCCGATGGCTTCCTTGGGCTGGCCGTTCTGGCACAGGAACCAGCCGTAGTTGTTCTGGGCCTCGGAATCCTTGGGTGCGATGCTGACCGCCCGCTCGAAATGACGCCGAGCCAGGTCGGTTTCCTTCAACTGCATGTACACCAGGCCGAGGACATTGTGCGCCGGAGCGTAGCTCGAATCGGACTCGATCGCCTCGTTCAGCTCCTGGATCGCGACGCCCAGCTGTCCCCGGGCGAAATAGGCCGCCCCCAGTTCGGTGTGGACTTGGGCGCGGTAGGTGGGCGACATGGGCGTACCCTCCTCCTGGGTGCCGTTGGAGGCCATGGTATTGCCCAGGGTGCCCAGGACCAGGCTCGTTCCCAGGTCAGCGTGGGCCGGCCAGACCTGCGCCAGAAGGAAAAGCCCAAAGGCCAGTCGGCGTATCACAGGGAAGCCTCCCCGGCCTTTTCCCGGCGGCGGGATTTGTCCTGCACCTTGCCCGCCAGTTGGCCACAGGCGGCGTCGATGTCGTCGCCCCGGGTCTTGCGGGTGGTGGTGATGATGCCGGCATCCATCAGCAGCTGCTGGAAGCGACGCACCGTTTCCGGCTTGGAACGGCCGAAGCCGGAGCCGGCGAAGGGATTGAACGGAATCAGGTTGAACTTGCACGGCACGTCCCGGACCAGGGCGATCAGTTCCCGGGCGTGGGCATCGGTATCGTTGACGCCGTCCAGCAGCACGTATTCGAAGGTGATGAAGTCCCGGGGCGCCTTTTCCACATAACGGCGGCAGGCGGCCATCAGTTCCTTCAGGGGGTATTTCTGGTTGATCGGCACCAGCCGATTGCGCAGTTCGTCGTTGGGGGCGTGAAGGGATACCGCCAGGGCCACCGGGCAGCGCTCCCCCAGCCGGTCCATGGCCGGCACGATGCCGGAGGTGCTCACCGTCACCCGGCGCCGGGACAGGCCGTAGCCGAAATCGTCCAGCATCAGGTCGAGGGCGGTGACCAGGTTGTCGAAATTCAGCAGGGGCTCGCCCATGCCCATCAGCACCACGTTGCTGATGATGCGCTCCCCTTTCGGATCGCGGCCCAGGGCCTTGTTGGCCCACCACAGCTGGCCGATGATTTCGGACGCTTCCAGGTTGCGGTTGAAGCCCTGCTTGCCGGTGGAGCAGAAGGCGCATTCCAGGGCGCAGCCCACCTGGGTGGAGACACACAGAGTGCCGCGGTCGTCCTCGGGGATGAACACCGCTTCCACCGCGTTGCCGAGGTCGGTGCCCAGCAGCCACTTGCGGGTGCCGTCGGCGGACTGCTGCTCCCGCAGCAGCTGCGGCGGTTCGACGTGGGCAATTCCTGCCAACTTCTCCCGCAAGGCCTTGGAAAGGTCGCTCATGGCCGCAAAGTCGCGCTCGCCGTACTGGTGAATCCAGCGCAGCAATTGCTTGGCGCGGAACGGCTTTTCCCCGGCCTCCTCAAGGAAGGCCGACAGGCGTTGCAGGTTGAAGTCGAGCAGGTTTACCGTCATTAACGGGAGTAGACGTTCATCGCCGGGAAGAAGTAGGAAATTTCCACCTTGGCGGTGTCGGGACCGTCGGAACCGTGCACGGCGTTGGCGTCGATGCTCTCGGCGAAATCGGCGCGGATGGTGCCGGCTTCCGCCTTCTTCGGATCGGTGGCGCCCATCAGGTCGCGGTTCTTCTGGATGGCGCTTTCGCCTTCCAGCACTTGCACCATCACCGGGCCGGAAATCATGAAGTCCACCAGGTCCTTGAAGAAGGGGCGCTCTTTGTGCACGGCGTAGAAGCCCTCGGCTTCGGCGCGGGACAGGTGCATCAGGCGGGCGGCGACGATCTTGAGCCCGTTGCTCTCGAAGCGAGAGTAAATCTTGCCGATCACGTTCTTGGCCACGGCATCGGGTTTGATAATCGACAAGGTGCGCTCAACTGCCATAATGATTCTCTCCAAATGGTTTTTCAGGGGATAAAATTGCCCGGTAAAATACCACGTTAGGCGAACAAAATAAACCGTTTTCGGGCTATCGGGGCCGAAGAAGGCGCCAAGAAAAAATAGGACGGGGATCGGCCCGCCGTATTTTTCCCGGACCGACCGGCGGTCAATCGGGAATAGCGTCCAGCATGTCCTGGAACTGGCCGCACATCTTCTCGCTCGGATCGAGCTTGAGGACCCGATCGATGCTTTCCCGTACCTCTCGCACCATGCCGTTCTCCTTGCCATGCGTCTTCATGAACAGAATCATGACGTAGGCAAGGTTGAGCAGGATGCGCTTGTTGTTGGGCAGCATGGTCTTGGCGTTGCGCAGCAGTTCCACGGCTTCTTCCAGCTTCCCATCCCGGGCCAGCTGGACGCCTTGGTTGTTGGTTTCAGCCACTTCGCGGCGTGAGGCTTCCACCAGCTTCAGGCCCTCTTCCTGCAAATTGCCCTTGGCGAACACCTCCTTCACCTGGCCCAGGAGTTTCTCGCTCTCGTGGTTGTTCTGCACTACCACCTTGAGCAGCTTGGAGGCGGTTTCCTTGTCCCCGGTTTCCATGATCAGTTCCGCCGCCTCCACCGTCACGCCGGCAGGCATGCGGGTGGCCGCGTCGCTCATGGCCGTGGCCACCTCCGCCGCCACTTTGCGGGCATTCACCAGATCGCCGGCCTTGCGGTAGACGTGCCCTTCCACCACCTTGGCATGGAGGGTGGTCTCGGCGGAGTCGAAATGCTTGTGCACGTCTCCCAGCACCTTCAGGGCTTCGGCGTGGTTGTCCTTGTCGGAGCAGATTTTGGCCAGGCCGATATAGGCCACAGGGGTCTTGAGGACCGAGTTCTCGCCCAGAGTGATGGTCTTGCGGAAGGCCTTCTCGGCCGTATCCAGGTCGCCCCGCCGGTGGGCAATTTCCCCCAAGGATTTCTGGCGGGTCACGGAGTTGGGCGACAGCTCGGCGCTGCGCACCAGCACCCGCTGGGCCTCGCCTAGTTCACCCACCTCTTCCAGCGTCTTGGCCAGCCAGTCGTACCCTTCCAGGTACGCGCGGTTTTCCTCTACCACCGCGTTCAACAACTGGCGCGCCATGTCGTAGTCCTTGGTCAGGTGATAGACCTTGGCCAAGCCGGTTTTCGCCCAGGGCACGTCCCGTTGCGCCAGAATCTGTTCGAACAGCTTCTTGGCCTTGTCGTACTGGCCGGTGCTGAGGAGCAGGCTGGATTTCATGCGCAGCAAGTCGGAGGCATAGCCGGAACGGTTGGCCAACTGCTCGTCGCACAGGCTGATGGCGCGATTGAAATCCTTGGCGCGCACCGCCTTCTCGATCTCGTGAAACGCCTCCTTGCGGGTGAGTATCTTGACCAAGCGGCTCTTCATGGTGGCCTCGTTCACCGGCTTCACGATGTAGTCGTCCGGGGTGTACTCCGCGGCCCCCATCACCATTTCGGTGGTCTTTTCCGCCGACACCATCATCCAGGCGGTGGTCAGGCCGATCAGGTTGCGGAATTTTGCTTCCTCCAGGACCTGCTGGCCGTTCTTGCCCGCCCCCAGGTTGTAGTCGCACAACACCACGTCGTACCGTCCCTTGTCCAGCAGCGCAATGGCCTCGCCGCCATTGGACGCCATGTCGATTTCCCTGGCGCCGAAGGACTTGAGCATTTCCCGCAACATGGTGCGCATGCCTGGAAAGTCATCGATGATAAGGAAACGCCTGCCCGAGAATACCTCGTGGCCTTCAGTCACGATTGCCATCGCAAAACCTCATTCTTGTTGTGGAACTCTCCGGCACAAAGACCGGAAGCTTCCTCGTAATGGGCGCCTTCGGCGCCCTTGTGCCTTGCGCTGGGGGTCGATTACGGCAGACGCAGCACGAAGCAGCCGCCGCCGAACTTGCCCCCGTTTTCCAGCAGGATATCGCCGGTTCGGCCCTGGTTCTTGTGCATTTTCGCCACGATGGACGAGAAATAAAGGCCCAGGCCGGTGCTGCCGGTATTGAAGCTCACCCCCCGGTTCACCTTAATCCCTTCCTCCAGCATGCCCGGGGGGTATCCCCGGCCGTTGTCCTCAACGCGGAACTCCAGTTGGCCGTCCACTTCCGCCGCCGCCAACCGGAGTTTGTCCTGGGTATAGCGGGTCGCATTGTTGAGCGCATGGTTCAGCACCCCGGACACCAGTTCCCGGTCGAAATACCAGTACAGGTCGTCCGGAATATCCATCTCCAACTGGACCCCCTGGGTGTCCATGAGCGCCCGGTTTTGCTGCTCGATCTCGGTCATGAATTCTTCGAGGGAATTCTCGGTCAGGTCGAAGGGATAGAATTTCTTGTCCACCTTGTACAGGGTCAGCAACTGGATCAGATTGCTGTTGACCCGTTTCACCTCGTACAGCATGGGCGCCATTTGCTTGCAGATGGGGTGGTCTTTCACCTCGGGCTCCACCAGCTTTTCTTCCATGAAGTTGACCAGCATGCTGATCGAATTCTTCATGTCGTGAATAGCCGAGGCGAGAAATGCCGTAAGCTCGGGGGGTTGCTGCTGATCGGATGTCTCCACGGGGGCTCCCTTCGCGTTTGTTATTTTGCATCCCATTATATGCGACGGTTGCTGGAAAAATACTTTGAATATGGCCCCTGGCGGCGCTGCGGCGTCTTGACCGAGGGGGCGATCCGGCGTTAAATAGGCGCCAACCCGCATAAATCAATAACAAATTGAAGGATTAAGCCGATGGCGGAGCAACCCGCGTCCCCCGATCCGATTCTCCACGATCCCCAGGATGACCTTCGCAAGCGTGCCATGCGGCGCCTCATTGCCGCCATCGTGCTGATCGCCGCCGCCGTGGCGGCGCTGACCTTCCTCAGCAACTATTCCCCCGAAAAGCCGGCTACGCCGTCTCCGCAACAAACGGCCGCCGTTCCCGAAAAACCCGTGCCGACCGAACCCCCTCCGGTCGAGCCGCCAGTCGAGGAGCCCCCCGTGCAGCCCGCGGAAGCCCCGCCCGCGCTGGCAGAGGCCGCTCCGGTAGCGGAACCGCCTCCTCCGCCCCGGGTGGCGCCCGAACCGAGCAAGGCCCCGATCCGACCAGCCGCCCTTCCTGCCGCCTCGAAGCCCGCCCCCTCCTCCGCCGCTCCCCGTGAACGCTTGGTCGAGCAGCCCGCCGCCAGACCCGCGGCGGCAGAAAAAGCCGCTCCTCCCCGAGCCGTGGAACGGCAGCCCGCCCCGCCGCCCCCCCAGGAACCCGCCCCCAAGGGGTACGTGGTCCAGTTGGGCGTGTTCACCAATTACGACAATGCCCGGCAGCTCCAGGAGCGCCTGGCGCAAAACGGCATCAAGTCTTACACCGAAACCCGCCTTAACGTGGGGCCTTTCCAGAACAAGGCCGAAGCCGACCGGGCATTGGCGAAACTGCGTAGCCTGGGAATCAGCGCCGTGGTGGCGCCGACCCACTGATCGGTCGCGGCACTCAATCGGGGTTAGACGGCGTCGGAAACGCGGACGATCACCCCGGCCTCCCCGGGGGAGGCCCAATAGCGGCAATCAATGCCGATTTCCGGCACCCACACCAAATCCTCGCCGCAGAACAGCAGGGGTAGGTTTTCCCGGCGCCAGGGAGGAATCGCCGCCTCCTGGAGGAGATTTTTCAGGCTGCGGCTGGGGCGGCCGCAAGCGGGGCGGAAGCGCTCCCCCCCTTGGCGGGCGCGAATCGTGACCGGCTGGGCGGCAAGGGCCTCCAGGCGGATTCCCGTCCCCTCCACCCGCTCGAAACACAGGCGGACACCGGGCAAGGCCAGTTCGTCCTCGCCGCCCCAGGGAGTCCGCATTTCCGATGGAAAATCCGGGGAGCGCCTTGCTCCATCGACCCAGCCCCGGTAGCGGCGAATCTCGTAATCGCCGAAGCGCACGCGGACGTGGGCCCCCTCCCCCGCCTCCCGCAACTGGCGCACCGCCTCCTCCAGCCGGGAGGTGTCGGGAAGGGGGACCTGGCGCTGGGCGAGATAGTGGCGCAGCAGGTTTTTCGCCCGGGGAAAGCTGAGCTGCCGCAGCAGTTCCCCGTCGAGCATCCCGTCGCGAATGCCCTGCCTGCCGTCCAACTGGGCTAACTCATCCAGCAGATGCGCCGTTTCGGCCAGATGCCGGCTCGCCCGGCCCAGGGTCTGGCGGTAGGCGGGAAAACGCCGCTCCAGCACCGGAAACACCTCATGGCGCAGAAAGTTGCGGTCGAAACCCACGTCCTCGTTGCTTTCGTCCTCTTCCCAGGCCAGACCTCTCACCTTCGCGTATTCCCGCAGCGTATCCCGGGGCACATCCAGCAAGGGGCGGAGCAGAATCTTGTCCCCCGACCGCCTCGCTTCCGGCATGGCCGCCAAACCCTTGGCGCCAGCACCCCGCAGCAGTTGAAGCAAAAGCGTCTCCGCCTGGTCGTCCAGGTGCTGGGCGAGCAGCAGCAGGTCGGCGGAAGCGGAGGCCAGGGCCCGGTAGCGGGCCTCCCGGGCGGCCGCTTCCAGGCTCTCGCCCGGTTTGCGGGAAACGTCCACCCGGCGCGCTTCGAAGGGAATGCCATGGGCGGCGCAGAGGCCGGCGCAGAACGCCTCCCAGCGGTCGGCCCGGGGGCTCAGGCCATGGTGGACGTGAAAAGCGGAAAAATCGAAGCCGAGGGGTTGCCGCAGATCAAGGAGGAGATGGAACAGGACGACGGAATCCAGTCCGCCGCTCAGGGCCAGCGCCACCTGCCTTCGGGGCAGCTCATGGCGCAGGAGGAGAGTGGCTACATGAGCGGCGAGGTCATCAGGCCGCAGCCTCTTTGAACTTGCCATAGTCCATGAGCCGCTGGTAACGGCTCTTGAGCAGTTCGTCGGCGGACTTGCCCTGCAGCGGGTGCAGGCTGTCCTGCAGGGCCTTCTTCATGGCCTGCATCAGGGTGTCGAAGTCGCGATGGGCGCCGCCCAGGGGCTCGCTGATGATCTTGTCGATGAGGCCCAGGGTTTTGAGGCGCTGGGAGGTAATGCCCAGGGTTTCCGCCGCCTCGGAGGCCTTTTCCGCACTCTTCCACAGGATGGAGGCGCAGCCTTCGGGGGAGATCACCGAGTAGGTGGAATACTGCAGCATCTGCACCACGTCCCCGATGCCGATGGCCAGGGCGCCGCCGGAGCCGCCCTCGCCGATCACGGTGCACACCACCGGCACCCGCAGCTTGGACATCTCGTACAGGTTACGGGCGATGGCCTCGGACTGGCCCCGCTCTTCCGCCCCGATGCCGGGGTAGGCGCCGGGAGTGTCGATGAAGGTCAGCACCGGGGTGCCGAACTTCTCCGCCAGGTGCATCAGGCGCAGGGCCTTGCGATAGCCCTCGGGGCGGGGCATGCCGAAGTTGCGGTAGATTTTTTCCTTGGTGTCGCGGCCCTTCTGGTGGCCGATCACCATCACCGGCTGGCCGTTGAAGCGGGCGAAACCGCCGACGATGGCAGGGTCGTCGGCATAGGCGCGGTCGCCGTGCAATTCCTCGAAATCGGTGAAAATCGCCTGGAGGTAGTCCAGGGTGTAGGGGCGCTGAGGGTGACGTGCCACCTGGGAAACCTGCCACGCCGTCAGCTTGCCGTAGATGTCCTTGGTCAGCGTCGCGCTCTTCTTTTGCAGGCGGGCGATCTCTTCGGAGATGTCCACCGCCGAATCCTCCTGCACGAAGCGCAGCTCTTCGATCTTGGCCTCCAACTCGGCAATCGGCTGCTCAAAATCCAGAAAAGTGGTTTTCATACAAATCGCTTGAAACTGGAAAGGAGCCAATCATACCGTATTGCCGGCCATCCTGCACGGCCCGGCAAAGCTTGCCGGCAAGCCTTGCCGCAGCGCTTACCGGGTTCAAAAAGCCCTTAAGATTTCACCGTTTTGCACGTTATATCCAGCAAGAGCTGCGCATTTGAACCTGGCATGACAGTTGCTGGTCATAGGGTGCAGAAACAAGGATCGGAGGACATCATGAATACCGCAAACTTCCTCTCCCGCTTCGACGCCGGAATGATTTCCAGCGAGCGAGAGCTGGCGGAAGGCTTCCAGAGGCTGCTCAACAGCGGCCAGCTGTGGAAGCTGCAGGGGCGTTACGTGAGCAAAGCCCTCGGCCTGATCGACGTTGGCCTGTGCTACGTGCCCGGCCAGATTTACGAGAATTAGATTAAACCCAGATTATCCATTAGGACGCGAGATGATGGCGAGGTGGGTTGCGAGACAGTTTCGTTGCTTGCGAGGAGTTCATGGTTATTCCATGGACGACGAACAAGCGGCGAAAATGGCCGCAAACCGGCCGCCAGCGCTCGCGTAGGCGCGAAGCGCCGCCTAATGGATAATCTGGGTTAAAGCGCCGTAGAGATCGTGGGCGTCGGAATCGGTGATTTCCGCCTCCACCCACTCTCCGGCCTGAATCTGCCGATCGCCCACATCCAGGAACACCACCCCGTCCACCTCCGGCGCATCCCCTGAAGTACGGCCGATGGCGCCTTCCTCGTCCACTTCGTCCACCAGCACCGTGAGCTTTTTCCCCACCTTGGCCGCCAACTTGGCGGCACTGATCTCTTCCTGAAGTTCCATCAGGCGGGCTTGCCGCTCCAGCTTCACTTCCTCCGGCAGGGCCCCGGCCAACTCGTTGGCGACGGCCCCTTCCACCGGCGAATAGGTGAAGCACCCCACCCGGTCCAGTTGCGCCTCTTCCAGGAAACCCAGAAGCTTGTCGAAATCCTGCTCGGTCTCCCCGGGAAAACCGACGATAAAGGTGCTGCGCAGGGTGATGTCGGGGCAGATTTCCCGCCAGCGCCGGATGTGGTTCAGGGCATTCTCGCCCCCCGCCGGGCGCTTCATGGCCTTGAGGATTTTCGGGCTGGCGTGCTGCAAAGGCACGTCCAGGTAAGGCAGTATCTTGCCCTCCGCCATCAGGGGCACCACGTCGCTCACCGCCGGGTAGGGATAGACGTACATCAGGCGCACCCAGATGCCCAGTTCGCCCAGGGCGCGGGACAGGTCGGTGATCCGGGTGCGGATCGGCTTGCCGTTCCAGAAGCCGGTGCGGTAGTGCATATCCAGCCCATAGGCGGCGGTGTCCTGGGCCACCACCACCAGTTCCCTCACCCCCGCTTTCGCCAGGTTTTCCGCCTCCTGCATCACCTCGTGCACCGGCCGGCTCACCAGGGGCCCCCGCAGGAAAGGGATGATGCAGAAGGTGCACTGATGGTTGCAACCCTCTGAAATCTTGAGGTACGCGTAATGGCGCGGCGTAAGCCGGATGCCCTGGGGCGGCACCAGGCTGGTGTAGGGGTCGTGGGGCTGGGGCAGATGCTGGTGCACCGCCTGCATCACTTCTTCCAGGGCGTGGGGGCCGGTCACCGCCAGCACCTGGGGATGGGCCTCCAGCACCACGTCCTTCTTCACCCCCAGGCAGCCGGTGACGATCACCTTGCCGTTCTCCTCCAGGGCCTCGCCGATGGCATCCAGGGATTCCGCCACCGCGGCGTCGATGAAGCCGCAGGTGTTGACCACCACCAGGTCGGCGTCCTCGTAGGAAGGGGAAATACGGTAGCCCTCCGCCCGCAGGCGGGTGAGGATTTGTTCGGAATCCACCAGGGCCTTGGGGCAGCCGAGGGAGACGAAACCTACGTTCTTGGGTTTTGGCATTTCTGTATGGGACCGTGCAAATTGGCGAAGTATACCGCTACCGCTCAGCTATCTCCGGGTTGCGGTTCAGAAGCCCGGCTTTCCATCCACAGCAGGCTCTGGCGCCGCACGGTATCGCTCAGGCTTTTGGTTTCCGCGAAGGCCTGCCGCAGCCAGGACGCGCCGTTTTCCCCCCGGGAAGTGTCCGCCGCCAGCCGGCCCAGAGCCCCCCAAGCGCCCAATTCACGGGCATGGGGTTCCAGCCGGCGCAGGGTGTCGAGAATGTCTTCGCCGATGGTGGGCCGGGCCGTTTCCCCGGGCAGCACCAGGCGGCCTCCCAGGCCGAAACGGCAGGACTGGAAACGGTTGTAGCTATAGATCAGGTAGATGTCCTGGCTGAGGGCGGGACGCTCTGCCAGCAGCCAGCGGGCCAAAACCTGGGCATAGGCGGCCAGGTCCGCGGCCTTTTCCACCGTCAGGGGCGTATCGCACACCCGGATTTCCACTGTGCCGAACTCCGGCTTGGGGCGCACGTCCCAGTAGAAGTCCTTCATGCTCTTGACGATGCCGAAGGCGGCCATCCGGTCGAAATAGGCCTCGAACTCCTCCCAGGTGTGGACCCAGGGCAACGTACCGCTCATGGGGAACGCGTTGACCACCGACAGGCGGGAGGAATCGAAGGCGGTATCCACCCCCTGGTAGAACGGCGAGGAGGCGGACAGGGCGACGAAATGGGGCAGGTAGCGGGCCAGGCCGTGGCACAGGTAGAGGGCGTCGTCCCCTGTTGGGCAGCCCAGGTGGATGTGCTGGCCGAACACGGTGTACTGTTTGGCCAGGTAGCCATACTGCTCGGACACGGACAGGAAGCGTTCGGTGGGGAAGATGCGCCGCTCGCTCCACTGCTGGAAGGGGTGGGCGCCACCCCCGGCGATGGCGATGTTCATGCGCCGCGCCTCCCTCGCCAGGGCATCCCTCAAAGCGTGCAGCTCCGCGGACAGGGTGTCGAACCCGCGGTGGACCGAGGAATTGATCTCCACCATGCTCTGGGTGATCTCGGGCTTCAGCCCCTCGGTATCCTTGAGCCGGCGCAGCAGGTCGGGGGCGTCGGTGGTGAGGTTGTAGTCCCGGGTGTTGACCAGCTGGAGTTCCAGCTCCACCCCCAGGGAGCACGCCTCGGACGGGGTGAACGGCAGGCTGCCCACGCTACCACCTCCTTTCGTTCTCGTGCCCCGCCTCCCCCGCCGCGCGAAGGGCGAGGCGGGTGGCCACCGGCCCCACCAGGTTCAGCACCGCCACGGCGAACACCACGATGGCGCTCACCTGGGCGCCGAAGTCGGGGTAGATGTCGGCCACCGTCTGGGCCATGCCCAGGGCCACGCCGGTCATGGGGGTAAGGGCCGCGCCCAGCAGGGCGGCCTGTTTCAGGCTCAGGCCGCTGGCCGGGCCAATCACCAGCAGGGCCGCCGACTTGCCCAGCAACCGCGCCGCCACCATGGCCAGGGCCGCCCCTGCCATGGCCCCCGGCACCCATTGCAGGCTGGCGCCGGCCACCACGAACAGCACCACGAAGAACAACTGCCCGGCGTAGCCGAATTCCACTTCCATCAAATCCCGTCGGCGGTCCAGGTTGCGGGCCAGGATACCGAAAGAAAGCAGGGTCAGCATCACCGACAGTTGGAACATCTTGGCGGCGCCCACGGCGGCGACGATCATCCCCACCAGGAGAATGAACTGCCCCGCCTCCTGCTTGCCCACCGCCCGGGCCAGACGCAGGGTGAGCAGGCAGAAAGCGGCGCCCAGCAGCAACGAGCCCGCCAGGCGATAGAGGGGGTGGAGCAACACCGTGAGCCACCCCGCCTCGAAGGACAGGTGGACCAGGGGCAGCAGGGCGGTGAACGCCAGCAGGGCCGCCACGTTGTTCATCGCCGTTAGGGCCAGGAGGCGGCGCGTCACCGGACCGTCCGCCCCCATTTCGTGGGCCACCAGCATCACCACCGCCGGGGAGACGGCGATGCCGATGGCCGCCGCCATGGCCGCCTGGAGGGGCGGAATGCCGAACAGCCCGAGGACGTAGAACATCAGCCCGAAGGACAGGGCGCTCTCCCCCGCCCCGGTGGCCAGCAGCCAGCGGTCATGGCGCAGCCACACGAAGTCGAGGCGCCGCCCCAGTTCGAACAGGATCAGGCCGAGGGAGATGTCCACGAACAGGCGGGCCTCCACCAGCAGGTCCTGCCCCAGCAGGTTCAGGGCCCCTGGCCCCAGGAGCCAGCCGGCGACGATGTAGCCGGTGATCTTGGGCAGCACCCGGGTGCGGGCGGCGAGACAGCCTCCGGCCAGCCCGGCGAGGAGAATCAGCCCGAACAGGGCGAGGCCGTTGAAAACCGGCGGAAAAGAGGGAAGGAAGAACAGTTCTGACATAGGCGGGCACTATAACCGCAAACACAAAATCGGCCAAACCCTTGACCGCAAGCCATTTTGGCCGTACCGGACAAGACACGGAAGGTATTTTTCCTTCAAGGGATGGGAAAACTTTTGTTAACCTGACGAGCCAGCCATTCCCTCTGCTTCAAAATGCCTGACTGAAGATTAGTCCAGCAGCTTGAGGGTTTCCGCCCGAATGTATATCATCGCCCTGGGTGTCTGCGCTAAGGTCATAGAAACGCGGACAGGGTTTCGTGCTGGTCGGGCCGCCACACGCTGATCGAGAACCCCCGTGAACCCTCATAGCGCCCATTGGCAGCTCTCGCTGCGCCATCTTCAAGCCTGCGTCGTCCTTGGCCCTCCGAAGACAGTTTGCTCGTCTCCCACCGTCTTCCGGCCCTGCGTCGCCTCGCTATTCACCGGCACCACCTGCCCAATCCATATCGCCAAGGACTGCTGAAATGCTGACCACGCTCGTCGCCGTTTTCGTCATTGCTTACGCCGCAATCGCTCTGGAACATCCGGTCAAAATCAACAAGTCGGCATCGGCCCTCATGGGTGCAGGCCTGCTGTGGACCATCTACGCGCTGTCGCTGGGTGATCCCCACACGGTGAACGAACAACTCGGCCATTCACTGATGGGCACTGCCCAGATCGTGTTCTTCCTGATGGGCGCGATGGCCATCGTCGAAGTGGTCGATGCCCACAATGGCTTCGAAGTCATCACCCAGCGCATCCGTACCACCAAGCTCTCCTCATTGATGTGGCTGGTGGGTTTCGTCACCTTTTTTCTCAGTGCCATCCTCGACAACCTGACCACGACCATCGTGATGATTTCGTTGATGAGAAAGCTCCTGGCCAAGCGGGAGGATCGCCTTTTATTCGCCGGCATTATCGTCATCGCGGCCAACTCAGGGGGGGCCTGGTCACCGATTGGCGACGTGACCACCACCATGCTGTGGATTGGGGGTCAGATCACGGCGCTGGCCATCATCAAGTCGGTCATTTTGCCGTCGCTAGTCAGCATGATCGTGCCCTTGGGCATCACAGCCTACGGCCTGCGCGGGCGTGAGGTTATCGCCAAGGAACAGATCGAGGGCGACCACGGCCTGCGCACCACCGAATCTGAACGCAATCTGATGTTCTTCACGGGACTCGGCGTCCTGGTGGCGGTGCCCGCCTTCAAGACCGTGACGCACCTGCCGCCCTTCATGGGCGTCATGTTTGGCCTGGGAATTCTCTGGCTGGTGGGTGATCTTGTGCATCGCCACAAGGAGGATGAAGCAAAACATCACCTCACCCTGGCCCATGCCCTGAGCAAGATCGACATGAGTTCACTGGTGTTCTTCATCGGCATCCTGCTTTCCGTGGCTACGCTGGAACATACCCATATCCTCACCGCACTGGCCCAATGGCTGGATCAAACCATTGGCCGGCAGGATGTCATCGTGATGATTATCGGCATCGCCAGCGCTATTGTGGATAACGTGCCGCTGGTGGCCGCTTCCATGGGCATGTACAGCCTGGCGCAATTCCCGCCGGACCATTTCCTGTGGGAATTCCTCGCTTACTGCGCCGGCACGGGCGGCTCCATTCTCGTCATCGGCTCCGCCGCCGGCGTGGCTGCCATGGGCCTGGAGAAAATCCACTTCTTTTGGTACGTGAAGAAAATCAGCGGCCTGGCTCTGGTCGGGTATTTTGCCGGTGCCGGCACCTATCTCGTTCAGTACCAATTGCTTCATTAAACCCAGATTATCCATTAGGCGGCGCTTCGCGCCTACGCGAGCGCTGGCGGCCGGTTTGCGGCCATTTTTGCCGCTTGTTCGTCGTCCATGGAATAACCATGAACTCCTCGCAAGCAACGAAACTGTNNCTAATGGACAATCTGGGTTAAAAGAACTGTCTCGCCAAGGATGACCCATCAACTTAGGGAAGCGTTGATTAATTCAGACCGTTCGCCCTGAGGTATCGAAGGGCCTGTCCTGAACCTGTCGAAGAATGAACGACAACTTGTTGTTCTGTAGCGTGTTCGTGCTTCGATACCTCAGCACGAACGGATTTTTTCAGCACTTCCTTAGCGAGTTGAAAGGCAAATTTTTCCTTCAAAGGCTGGGAAAACTTTGTTACCCTGAAACGGGCTTGCGACACCGCCGCCTGTTCCCCGGCGCACCTGCAGTCAAACACTGGTTCCAGCCGCAAGCCCATCAAACTTTGCCGTCCGACAGCGGCATCCGGCCATCGCCAACGAGCCTGCCATTCCCTCCCCTGAAACTTGAACGGAATCGGCCGGCCTTTCCTCAACCTGCGGCGGATCAGCCTTACCGCCACGATTCAGGAGCGTTCGGACATGCGGCTTTCGTTGCGTTTCATCGTCCCTCTGATTCTCGCCCTGGCGGCCGTCGCCTACGGCGTGGTGCCCCTGGTTGACCGCCTCGCACTGGGGTGGTTCACCCGGGACCTGGAAATGCGTTCCTCCCTCCTCAGCACCAGTCTCCACGACCCGCTGCTGGAGCAGTTGCGGAACGGCAACAAGACCAAGATCACCCGTTTTTTCGGCAAGCTGTCCCAGGACGAGCGCCTCTACGCGGTGGGCTTCTGCCAGGAGGGAAAGGACTCCCCCCTGGCCACCGCCACCCTGCCCAAGGACATCCGCTGCGACGAACTGGAACGTTTCGTCGGCAAAGGCAAGCAACTGCTCCAGAGCGACCATGGCCTGCTCCACGTTTCGGTCAAGCCCCTGGTGGAGGAGAGCGAAACCCTCGGCCAACTGATCCTGGTCCACGACATGAGCTTCATCGAGCGCCGCAGCGAGGAAACCAAGAAGTATCTGTTCTATTTCTTCGTCGCCCTGGGCGCCCTGATTTCCCTCATTACCGTGGTCATCGCCCAGCTTTCGTGGCGCGGCTGGATCAATGGCATCCGCGCCCTGCTGCGGGGGGATATGGCCCTGCGCCCCGAAGAGAAATCCCACCTGCCCGAATTGCGCCCCCTGGCGAAGGACCTCCAGGGCCTGATCCGGGAACTGGAAGAGGAATTCCGTCCCCGGGACGACTCCCGCATCACCTGGACCCCGGCGGCCCTGCGCCGCATCCTGAAGGAAGACCTGAGCGGGGACGACATCCTGGTGGTATCCAACCGGGAGCCTTACATCCACGTCCGCAAAGGGGACGCCCTGGAAGTGCAGCAGCCCGCCAGCGGCCTGGTCACCGCCCTGGAGCCGGTGATGCGCGCCTGCTCCGGCACCTGGATCGCCCACGGCAGCGGCTCCGGCGACCGGGAGGCGGTGGACGGGAAGGACGGGGTGGACGTTCCTCCCGACCATCCGGCCTACCGCCTGCGCCGGGTATGGCTCAGCGCCGAGGAGGAGGCCGGCTACTACTTCGGCTTCGCCAACGAGGGCCTGTGGCCCCTGTGCCACATGGCCCACGTCCGCCCCATTTTCCGCACCGAGGACTGGGAGCACTACGTGCGGGTCAACCGCAAGTTCGCCCAGGCGGTGGCGGAGGAGGCGAAAACCCCCAACCCCATCGTGCTGGTGCAGGACTACCACTTCGCCCTGCTGCCGCGGATGGTGCGGGAACTGCTGCCCGACGCCACCATCATCACCTTCTGGCACATCCCCTGGCCCAACCCGGAAACCTTCTCCATCTGCCCCTGGCGGGAGGAAATCCTGGACGGCATGCTGGGCAGCAGCATCCTGGGCTTCCACACCCAGTTCCACTGCAACAACTTCTTCGACTCCGTGGACCGTCTGCTGGAGGCCCGCCTGGACAAGGAGACCTTCACCGTATCCTACGGCGGCCAGCTTACGGCGGTGAAGCGCTACCCCATTTCCATCGCCTGGCCGCCCTTCGACGCCTCGGCCATTCCTCCCGCCGCCCAGTGCCGGGAAAACGTGCTGCAGCGCCACGGCCTGCCCGCCGACGCCCGCATCGGCGTGGGGGTGGACCGGCTGGACTACACCAAGGGCATCCTGGAACGCTTCCGCGCCGTGGAGCGGCTGCTGGAACTGGAGCCCGGCTGGATCGGCAAGTTCACCTTCATCCAGATCGCCGCCCCCACCCGCTCCAGCATCGGGGAGTACCAGGACTTCGAAGCCCAGGTGCGCGCCCTGGCGGAGCAGATCAATCAGCGCTTCGGCGCCGACGGCTACCGGCCCCTCCTGCTCAAGATCGAGCACCACGGCCCCAAGCAGGTGTACGAGTATTACCGGGCCGCCGACTTGTGCGTGGTGAGCAGCCTCCACGACGGCATGAACCTGGTGGCGAAGGAATTCGTCGCCGCCCGGGAAGACGAGCGGGGCGTGCTGGTGCTGAGCCAGTTCACCGGCGCCTCCCGGGAATTGCCGGAAGCCCTGGTGGTGAACCCCTACGACATCGACCAGTGCGCCGCCGCCCTGCACCTGGCACTGTCCATGTCCGAGCGGGAGCAGCGGGAACGGATGCGCATCATGCGCAGCCTGGTGCGGGAGTTCAACGTCTACCGCTGGGCCGGCCGCATGCTTCTGGACGCCGCCGGCATGCGCAAGCGCAGCGGCGTCCAGAAGCGCGCCGCCGGCGACCTGGCACGGAAAGCCTCATGACCCACCCTCCCTTTCCCGCCGCCCCGGCCCTGTTCCTGGACATCGACGGCACCCTGGTGGAACTGCAAGACTCCCCCGGCCAGGTGGCCGTCGACCGGGACCTGCTGGCCCTGCTGCCCACCCTGTTCGCAGCCTGCGGCGGCGCCCTGGCCCTGGTCAGCGGCCGGCCGGTGAGCGGCATCGACGATCTGTTCGCCCCCCTCAAGCTTCCGGCGGCGGGGCAGCACGGGGTGGAGCGCCGGGACGCGGCGGGAAAGACCCATTTCCACGCCGGCTGCGGCATCCAGCTGGACGCCCTGCGGCAGCGGGCCGCGGCCTTGGCGCAGCGCCATCCCGAACTGCTGGTGGAGGACAAGGGGGCTTCCGTCGCCGTGCATTTCCGCCGCGCCCCCCACCTGGCCGGCAAAGTCCGGGCCTGCCTGGAGGAATGGCTGGAGGCGGCGGCGGATTTCAAGTTGCAGGAGGGGAAAATGGTGCTGGAGGCCAAGCCCGCCGGACGGGACAAGGGGGTCGCCCTGCTGGAGTTCATGGCCGAGGCCCCTTTCCGGGGCCGGCTGCCGGTGTTCCTGGGAGACGACGTCACCGACGAGTACGGCTTCCAGGCCGTCAACCGCCTGGGCGGCCTGGCGATTAAGGTGGGGGAAGGCCCCTCCGCTGCCCCCTGGCGCCTCCCCGACGTGGCGGCGGTGCACGCCTGGCTGGGAGACCTCGCCAGCCCTACCCGGCTGACCGAATCGCGCCTGCTATGATGGGTTAAGAACCCGTCACCGCCCGGGAAGGATCCAGGGCAGCGGCGGAGAAGAAAGGAGACCCCGTGAATCGGAAAAACGCCGCCGAAGAGGCACATCCGGCGGAGGCCATACCCTTGGCCGACGACCCCCTGTGGTACAAGGATGCGGTGATCTACGAACTGCACGTGCGGGCGTTTTTCGACTCCAGCAACGACGGCGTCGGCGACTTCAAAGGCCTCACCAGCAAGCTCGACTACCTCCAGGACCTGGGGGTGAACACCCTGTGGCTGCTGCCCTTCTACCCCTCGCCGATGAAGGACGACGGCTACGACATTTCCGACTACCGGGGAGTCAACCCGGACTACGGCACCCGGGCGGATTTCCAGCAGTTCGTGCGGGAGGCGCACCGCCGGGGCATGCGGGTCATCACCGAACTGGTGATCAACCACACCTCCGACCAGCATCCCTGGTTCCAGGCCGCCCGCCGGGCCCCCGCCGGCTCGGCGAAGCGGGACTTCTACGTGTGGAGCGACAGCGACAAACGCTTCCCCGAAACCCGCATCATCTTCACCGACAGCGAAACCTCCAACTGGGCCTGGGACAACGTGGCCCAGGCCTACTACTGGCACCGCTTCTTCTCCCATCAGCCGGACCTCAACCACAACAACCCCCAGGTGGTGAAGGCCATGACCCGGGTCATGCGCCACTGGCTCGACATGGGAGTGGACGGCCTGCGGCTGGACGCCATCCCCTACCTGTGCGTGCGGGAGGGCACCGGCAACGAGAACCTGCCGGAAACCCACCAGGCCATCAAGCAGATGCGGGCGGTGATCGACGGCCACTACCGCAACCGCATGCTGCTGGCCGAGGCCAACCAGTGGCCGGAGGACGTGCGGGAGTATTTCGGCGACGGCGACGAGTGCCACATGGCCTACCACTTCCCCCTCATGCCCCGGATCTACATGGCGGTGGCCCAGGAAGACCGCCACCCCATCGTGGAAATCCTGCGCCAGACGCCGGACATACCGGACCTGTGCCAGTGGGCCATCTTCCTGCGCAACCACGACGAGCTGACCCTGGAGATGGTCACCAAGCGGGAGCGGGACTACCTCTACCAGATGTACGCCGAAGACCCCCGCATGCGGCTCAACCTGGGCATCCGCCGCCGCCTCGCCCCCCTGCTGGACAACGACCGGCAGAAGATCGAGCTGGTGTCCTGGCTGTTGATGACCATGCCCGGCTCCCCCATCATCTACTACGGCGACGAGATCGGCATGGGGGACAACATCTACCTCGGCGACCGCAACGCGGTGCGCACGCCCATGCAGTGGAGCCCCGACCGCAACGCCGGCTTTTCCCGGGCCGACCCCCAGCGGCTCTACCTGCCGCCGATCATGGACCCGGTGTACGGCTACGAATCCCTCAACGTGGAATCCCAGAGCCGCAGTTCCTCCTCCCTGCTCAACTGGACCAAGCGGCTGATCGCGGTGCGCAAGGGACATCGCTCCTTCGGCCGGGGCACCATTCGTTTCATCGAGCCCGGCAACCGCAAGATTCTCGCCTACCTGCGGGAATATCAGGACGAATCCATCCTGTGCGTCGCCAACCTGTCCCGCTACCCCCAGGCGGTGGAACTCAACCTGCCGGAATTCAAGGGACGGGTTCCGGTGGAACTGTGGGGCCACACCTCCTTCCCGCCGGTGGGCAGCTTGAGCTATCTGCTCTCCCTCCCCGGCTACGGCTTCTTCGCCTTTCTGCTTTCCACCGACGCGCCGCCGCCCCTGTGGCACGAGGAAAAGCTCGCCCGGCCCGAACTGCCGGTGCTGGTGCTGCTGGAAGGCTGGCGCACCCTGCTCACCCCCAAGGGCGGCGCCAACGACATCCGGCGCGCCATGGCCAGCCGCACCCGGGACCAGTTGCAGCGGGAAGTGCTGGCGCCCTACATCTCCACCAAACACTGGTTCACCGCCCGGGGCCAGGCCATCGAGCGGGTGGAAATCGTCGAGGAAGGCCAGTGGAAGGCGGGGGACTCGGCGGGTTGGCTGCTGACCCTGATCGAAGTGAAATGCGCCGGCCTCGAACCCCAGCGCTATTTCCTGCCCCTCTCCATCGCCTGGGAGGACGAACCGGCAAGCCGCCACGAACACCTGGGCATCTGGATTCTCGCCAAGGTGCGCCAGAAGGAACGCACCGGCGTACTGTTCAGCGCCTTCGGCGACGACCGCTTCTGCCGGGAACTGGTGCATGCCATCGGGAAAAATCTCAGCATGCCCTTCGGTTCCGGCCATATCCAGTTCACCGCCACGGGTGCCTACGGCGATCTGGTGATGGAGGAACTGGGCGAACTGCACCGCCCTGCCCTGGAGCAGACCAACACCAACATCATCTTCAACGGCCAGCTGTTCCTCAAGAACTACCGGCGGCTATACCCCGGCATCAACCCGGAATTCGAGATGGGCGCGTTTCTCACGGAGATCTCGCCCTTCCCCCACATCGCCCCCATTGCCGGCAAGGCGGAATACCGCCTCGGCGACGGCACCGTGACGGCCCTGGCTCTGCTGCAGCGCTACGTGGAAAACCAGGGGGACCTGTGGACCTACACCCGGGACTACCTGGACCGCCTCCTGGGAACCGTCCTCGCCGAGTCGCGCCTGCCGGAGGAAGAGCACACCGAGACCAACCACAGCTTCTATCTCAGCCTGATGGAAACCCTGGGACGTCGCATCGGCGAGCTCCACTGCGCCCTGGACAAGGCTACCGGCAACCCGGATTTCGACCCGGAACCCCTGACGGTGGAACACATCGTCCACTGGGTGGACCACACGGCGGACCTGGTCCACTCGGTATGCGACCGGATGGAAGGCGCCTACGAGCACCTGCCGGAAGCGGTGAAACCCAACGCCAAGTTGCTGCTGGATGCCCGCTTCGGCCTCATCGAGCACATCCGCCGCCTCTCCGTGGACCCCGGTGGCCTCACCCGCATCCGGTGCCATGGAAACCTCAAGCTGGCCCAGGTGCTGATGGTGGAGAACGACTTCATCATCACCGACTTCGAGGGGGACACGGACCAGCCGGTGGAAATCCGGCGGGCCAAGCATACCCCCCTCCAGGACGTGGCGGGCCTGCTGCGCTCCCTCCACTATGCCGCCGAGGCGTCCCTGCGCCACTGCCCCGCCGACCGCCCGGAAGACTGCCGCCTTGCGCGGCAACTGGCCCGGGAATGGGAACGCAGGGCGGCGGATGCCTTGCTTGCCGGCTACGCCGCAACCTCGGCGGGCCGGGCCTACTACCCCGCCGACGAAACCCTGCGCCGCACCTTGATCTGGCACGCGGAACTGGATCTGGAATTGCGGCAGATCGAGCGCGACCTGCACCAGCGCCGGGACTGGCTCGACATCCCCCTGCGGGAGCTGCTGCAACGGCTGGGCAACGACAACCTCGGGAATTGAGACGCCATGGAAAAAACCACCAGCCCGATCTGGCCCGGCCGACCCTACCCCCGCAGCGCCACCTGGGACGGGGAAGGGGTCAATTTCACCCTGTTCTCCGAGCACGCGGACGCGGTGGAGCTGTGCCTGTTCGACGCCACGGGGCGGCACGAAACCGAGCGCATCGTCCTGCGGGAGCAGACCGACCAGGTATGGCACGGCTACCTGCCCCACGCCCGCCCCGGCCTGGTCTACGGCTACCGGGTCTACGGCCCCTACGAGCCGGAGGAGGGACACCGCTTCAACCCCCACAAGCTGCTGCTCGACCCCTACGCCAAGCACATCCTGGGGCAGCTGCGCTGGACCGACGCCCACTTCGGCTACCACATCGGCCACAAGCGCGGCGACCTGTCCTTCGACAAGCGGGACAATGCCTTCGCCATGCCCAAGGCGGTGGTGGTGGACACCGCCTTCACCTGGGGGGACGACCGCCCCCTGCGCACCCCCTGGCACGACACGGTCATCATGGAAGCCCACGTGCGGGGCCTCACCATGACCCACCCCGATATTCCCCCTCACCTGCGGGGCACCTACGCCGCCATCGCCACCCCGCCCGTCATCGAGCACCTGAAGCGCGTCGGCGTCACCGCCCTGGAGCTGATGCCGGTGCACGCCTTCATCGACGACCGCCACTTGGTGGGAAAGGGGCTGCGCAACTACTGGGGCTACAACTCCATCGGCTACTTCGCCCCCGAAGGACGCTACTCCGCCACCGGCCATATCAGCGAATTCAAGACCATGGTGAAAGCCCTGCACTCGGCGGGCATCGAAGTGATCCTGGACGTGGTGTACAACCACACCGCCGAAGGCAACCATCTGGGGCCCACCCTGTGCTTCCGCGGCATCGACAACGCCGCCTACTACCGCCTGCTGCGGGACGAGCCGCGCTACTACATGGACTACACCGGCTGCGGCAACACCCTCAACTTGCAGCATCCCCGCGTGCTCCAGCTCATCATGGATTCCCTGCGCTACTGGGTGCAGGAAATGCACGTGGACGGCTTCCGCTTCGACCTCGCCTCGGCCCTGGCCCGGGAACGGCACGAGGTGGACCGGCTGGGGTCGTTTTTCGACGTCATGCTTCAGGACCCGGTGCTGTGCCAGGTGAAGCTGATCGCCGAACCCTGGGACCTGGGAGAGGGGGGCTACCAGGTGGGAAACTTCCCGGCGGGCTGGGGGGAATGGAACGACCGCTACCGGGACGCGGTGCGCACCTATTGGAAAGGGGACGACGGCATGCTCGGCGAACTGGCCCAGCGCCTGTCCGGCTCCAGCGACCTGTACCAATCCAGCGGGCGCCGGCCCTACGCCAGCCTCAACTTCGTCACCGCCCACGACGGCTTCACCCTCCACGATCTGGTGAGCTACGACGCCAAGCACAACCAAGCCAACCTGGAAGAGAACCGGGACGGCACCGACCGCAACCTGTCCTGGAACTGCGGCGCCGAGGGCGAGACCGACGACCCCCAGATCAACCTTCTGCGCGCCCGGCAGAAACGCAACCTCCTCGCCACCCTGTTGCTGTCCCAGGGCGTTCCCATGCTGCTGGCCGGGGACTGCCTGGGCCGCACCCAGAAGGGCAACAACAACGCCTATTGCCAGGACAACGAATTGAGCTGGATCGACTGGAGCGGCAGCGAAGAGGGGGAAAAGCTGCTGGCCTTCCTGCAGCGCATGGTCGCCCTGCGGCGCGGCCATTTCGTCTTCCGCCGGCGCAATTTCTTCCATGGCCGCCCGATCCGCGGCCAGGACGTGAAGGACATCGTCTGGCTCAACCCGGAGGGCAAGGAACTGATGGAGGCGGACTGGAACGACGCCTTCGCCCGCTGCCTGGGCTTCTATCTCGCCGGCGAGGCCCTGCTGGAAGTGGACGAGCAGGGCCGCGCCCTGGCCGACGACAGTTTCCTGGTCCTTCTCAACGCCCACCACGAGCCCATCCTGTTCACCCTCCCAGGCTTCCGCAGCACCGCCCAGTGGGAAGGGGTGTTCGACACCGCCGTGGGGGACGGTCTCCAGGCCACCGGCCGCCATCGCCCGGGAACCCCCTATCCCCTCCAAGCCCGTTCCCTGGCCCTGCTGACCCGGAGGAAAAAGGCCAAATGATTTTGAACCACGAATGAACACGAATGAACACGAATGTCACAAGATCATTACCTTGGTTTGCTTTCATCGAACCGAAGGTTCTCGGGTCCAGGTTCATTAGCGTTAATCCCAGATTATCCATTAGGCGGCNNATTCGTGTTCATTCGTGGTTAATCACAGCTTTTAAGGTTTTATGCCATGACCCGCCACCCCATGCCCTTCGGGGCTCAGCCCACGCCGGACGGAACGCGCTTCCGCCTGTGGGCCCCCGACGCTCACCGCCTGGACCTGTGCCTGGGAGAAAAACGGCTCCCCATGGCCTCGGCCGGGGAAGGCTGGTGGGAACGCACCGAGCCCGGCGCCGGCCCGGGAACCCGCTACGGCTATTCCATGGGGGAAGGTCCGGTGTTCCCCGACCCCGCCTCCCGCTTCAACCCCGACGACGTCCACGGCCCGAGCGAGGTGATCGACCCCGGGGCCTATCCCTGGACCGACCAGGGCTGGCGGGGCCGCCCCTGGCACGAGGCGGTGGTGTACGAGCTGCACGTCGGGACCTTCACCCGGTCAGGCAGCTTCGCCGCCGCCGCGGAAAAGCTGGGCTACCTGGCGGAACTGGGTGTCACCGCCGTGGAATTGATGCCGGTGGCCGACTTCCCCGGCCGGCGCAACTGGGGCTACGACGGCGTGCTGCCCTTCGCCCCCGATGCCGCCTACGGCAGCCCCGACGAGCTGAAGGCCCTGGTGGACGCCGCCCACAGCCGGAACCTGATGGTGCTGCTGGACGTGGTGTACAACCATTTCGGGCCGGAGGGGAACTACCTGCACCTCTACGCCAGGCATTTCTTCTCCGACCGCCACCACACCCCCTGGGGAGCGGCGGTCAATTTCGACGGCCCGGGCAGCGAAACAGTGCGGCAATTCTTTATCCACAACGCCCTCTACTGGCTGGAGGAATTCCGTTTCGACGGCCTGCGCCTGGATTCGGTGCACACCATCTACGACGACTCCTCCCCGGACATCCTGGAGGACATCGCCGCGGCGGTGGCCGCCGGTCCGGGGAAGGAACGCCACGTCCACCTGGTGCTGGAAAACGACCGCAACGCCGCCCGCTATTTGGGGCCGGAGGGCTACGCCGCCCAGTGGAACGACGACTTCCACCACGCCGTCCATGTGCTCCTCACCGGAGAAACCGACGGCTACTACGCCGACTTCGCCGACAGCCCCGCCCGCCATCTGGGGCGCTGCCTGGCCGAAGGCTTCGCCTGGCAGGGGGAGCCCTCCCCCTACCGCCACGGGGAGAAGCGGGGGGAGTCTTCCGCCCATCTTCCCCCCTTCCGCTTCGTCCCCTTCCTGCAAAACCACGACCAGGTGGGCAACCGGGCCTTCGGCGAACGGCTGCCGGCCCTGGCGCCGCCCCAGGCGCTGGAGGCGGCGACGGCCGCCCTGCTCCTCGCCCCCGCCGTGCCCCTGCTGTTCATGGGCCAGGAATTCGGCGCCGCCACCCCCTTCCTGTTCTTCTGCGACTTCGGTCCCGACCTGGCGGCGGCGGTCACCGCCGGGCGCCGCCAGGAGTTCGCCCGCTTCGCCGCCTTCGCCGACCCTGAAGCCCGGCGGCGCATCCCCGACCCCGGCGCCGAAGAAAGCTTCCTCCGCAGCCAGCTGGACTGGAGCTTCCTGGAACGGCCAGAGCGCTGGGGGACCCTGGATTTCCACCGCCAGCTGCTGGCGCTGCGCCGGCGGGAAATCGTCCCCCGCCTCGCCGGCATGGCGGGCCATAACGGCACCCATCGCCTGCTGAGCCCCGCCGCCGTGGAAGCGGCGTGGCGCCTGGGGGACGGCTCCCGCCTGGCGCTGCAACTCAACCTGGGGCCGGAGCCGGTGGCCGCCGAAGCGCCGCCTGGGCGCGCCCTGTTCGCCTACCCGGAAAACGCCCCCGGCAAGTTGCTTCCCTGGAGCGCCCGCTGCTTCCTGGACGAAGGAAAAACACCATGACCGACCGCCGCCTGCTGGTCCAGCTGTGCCGCGCCCTGGGGGTGCTCACCGAATACCGGGACGTGTTCGGCGTCCGGCGGCAGGTGCCGGTGGAAGTCCTGCGTTCCCTCCTCGCCGCCCTGCGGGTTCCGGTGGACGACGGGGACGCCGCCCGCGCCTGGCTGGCACGCCGGGAGGAGGACGAGTGGCGGCGCCTGCTGGCGCCGGTCAAGGTCCACCGCCAAAGCGCCGGCTCGTGCAGCGTCACCCTGTCTCTGCCGGAATCCCAACTGGGGGAAACCTTCCGCTGGCAACTGACGGCGGAGGACGGCACGGTTCAGGCCGGCCGGCTGCTCCCTGCCGAATTGCCCGCGCTGGAGAAGAAAACGATTGACGGGAGGCGGCACCTGCGCTGCGCCTTCAACCTGCCGGTGGACCCGGGCCTGGGCTACCACCGCCTGGAAATTTTTCCGCCCCGCAAGCGCACCCCGGAGAGCCTTCTGCTGGTGGTGGCGCCGGACGCCTGCCACGTCCCGGACGCCCTCCGGGACGGGGGCCGGTCCTGGGGGCTGGCGGTACAGCTCTACGGCGTGCGCTCGGCCCGCAACTGGGGCATGGGGGACTTCACCGACCTCGCCCGGCTGGTGGAGACGGCGGCCGGAGCCGGCGCCGGCCTGGTGGGCCTCAACCCCCTCCACGCCCTGTTCCCCCACAATCCCCTCCACGCCAGCCCCTACTGCCCCTCCAGCCGCTGCCTGCTCAACGTGCTGTACCTGGACGTGGAGGCGGTGCCGGAATTCGCCGAATGCGTTGAGGCCCGCCAGACGGTATACGGCCAGGACTTCCAGGCCCGGCTCCACGCCCTCCGAGGAGAGCCCCTGGTGGACTACGCCGGAGTGGCGGCCGCCAAGCGGGAAGTGCTGGAAACGCTCTACCGCCATTTCCGCGAGGCCCACCTGGCCCGGGACAGCGCACGGGGCGGGGATTTCCGCCGCTTTCAGGCCGAGGGCGGCGAAATCCTCCGGCGCCAGGGGCTGTACGAGGCCCTCCAGGAGCACCTGCACGCCGAAGATGCCGCCCGCTGGGGCTGGCCGGTATGGCCGGAGCCCTACCGGCAGCCAGACTCCAAGGCAGTGCGGGCGTTTGCGGAGAGCCACGGGGAGCGCATCGAATTCTTCCACTACCTCCAGTGGCTGGCGGACGCCCAACTGGGGGCCGCCGGACGCCGCTCCCTGGAGCTCCGCCTGGGAATCGGCCTGTACCTGGACATCGCGGTGGGCGCCGACCTCGGCGGCTGCGAAGTGTGGAGCCACCAGGACCTCTACGCCATCGGTGCCCACGTGGGCGCGCCGCCGGACGACTTCAACCGCAAGGGCCAGGACTGGGGCCTGCCGCCCCTGGACCCGGTGCGCCTGCGGGACGCGGCCTATGCCCCCTTCATCGCCATGCTGCGGGAGAACATGCGCCACGCCGGCGCCATCCGCCTGGACCATGTGATGGGCCTGATGCGCCTCTACTGGGTGCCGGAAGGCCGCGCGCCGGCGGAGGGGGGCTACGTGCTCTACCCCTTCGACGACCTGCTGGGCATTCTGGCCCTGGAAAGCGTGCGCAACCAGTGCCTGGTGGTGGGGGAGGACCTGGGCACCGTGCCCGACGCGGTGCGGGAAGCCCTGGCGCCTCTCAAGGTGTACTCCTACCGCCTGCTGCTCCTGGAGCGGGAGGCGGACAGCGCTTTCCCGCCTCCGGCCCGCTACCCCGCCCAATCCCTGGCCGCCGTCAGCACCCACGACCTGCCCACCCTGGGGGGCTTCTGGAAAGGGCTGGACCTGGACCTGCGCGGCGAGTTGGGCCTGTTCCCGGACGATGCCACCCGGGAGGCCCTGATCGTGGCCCGGGCCCGGGACCGGGCCCAGCTGCTGATGGCCCTGGAACGGGAAGGCCTGCTGCCCCCGGGCATTGGGGTACACCCGGTGGCGGTGCCGGAAATGACCGACGAGCTGGCGCGCAACGTGCACCGGATGCTGAGCCGGGCTCCAAGCCAGATTCTGATGGTGCAGATGGAGGACGTGCTGGGGGTGCTGGAGCAGGCCAATCTCCCCGGCACGGTTGACCAGCACCCCAACTGGCGCCGCAAGCTGCCCCTGGAACTGGAGGCGTGGAAGACGGATCGCCGCGCCGCCGCCTTGTTCGAAGAGCTCGCCCGGGAACGGGGGCCGACGCCCCTGCCCGTGCCGGCCGCCGCCCTGCACATCCCCCGAGCCACCTACCGGCTGCAATTCAACCGCGGCTTCACCTTCGCCGCCGCCGAGGCCCTGGTGCCCTACCTGGCGGAGCTGGGAATCAGCCACTGCTACGCCTCCCCCATCCTCAAGGCGCGACCGGGCAGCACCCACGGCTACGACATCGTGGACCACAACGCCTTCAACCCCGAAGTCGGCACCCCGGAGGAATTCCGGCGCTTTTCCGACGCCCTGCGCCGCCACGGCATGGGGCTGATGCTGGACATCGTGCCCAACCACATGGGGGTGCTGCGGGGCGACAACGGCTGGTGGCTGGACGTGCTGGAAAACGGCCGGGCATCGGTCTACGCCGGCCATTTCGACGTCGACTGGGAGCCCGCCAACGCGGACATGGCGGGAAAAATCCTGTTGCCGGTGCTGGGGGACCACTATGGCCGGGTGCTGGAAAACGGCGAACTGACCCTGAACTTCTCCCCGGAGCGGGGGGAGTTCCACATCCAGTACCACGACCACCGCTTTCCCCTGGACCCACGGGAATATCCCAGCATCCTGGGCCGGCGGAGCGAGGTGCTGGCTGCACGGCTGGGACCGGAAAGCATCGTGTTGCAGGAATTCGGCTCCCTGGCGGCTGCTTTCGGGCGGCTGCCCGACCGGTACGAGGCGGCGGCGGAAAAAATCGCCGAGCGCAGCCGGGACGTCGCCGTCCATAAGCGGCAACTGGCCCAGTTGTGCGCCCGCTCGGCGGACGTGGCGGCCTTCGTCGCCGAGAACGTGGCCGAACTCAACGGACGTCCCGGCAACCCGGACAGCTTCGACGGGCTCCACGATCTGCTGCGGGCCCAGGCCTACCGCCTCTCTTACTGGCGGGTGGCGGCGGACGACATCAACTACCGCCGCTTCTTCGACATCAACGACCTGGCCGGCCTGCGCATGGAGCAGGGAGAGGTGTTCGAGGCCGCCCACCGGCTCGTATTCCGCCTCCTGGCCGAGGGCCGGGTGGACGCCCTGCGCATCGACCACCCGGACGGACTCTACGACCCCCTCACCTATTTCCGCCGCCTCCAGGCCTGGCGCGACTGGCGGGCAGCCCGGCAGGACGACGGCGAAGCCGCCCTCTACCTGGTGATCGAGAAAATCCTTGCCGGCCACGAGCAACTGCCGGAGGACTGGCCGGTCCATGGCACCACCGGCTACGACTTCGCCAACCTGGCCAACGGGCTGTTCGTGGACCCCTCGGCGGAATCGAAGCTGGACCGGCTCTACGCCGCCTTCGTTGGCGAGCGCAGCAACTTCGACACCCTGGTCTACCTGGGCAAGAAGCTGGTGATGAAAACCGCCATGGCCAGCGAGTTGAACGTGCTTGCCAACCGATTGGCCCGCATCGCCCAGGACGACCGCCATACCCGGGACTACACCCTGAACGCACTCCGCCGGGCCCTGGCGGAAGTGGTCGCCTGTTTTCCGGTCTATCGCACCTACCTCGCCGACGGGGAAACCACGGAGCAGGACCGGCGCGCCGTGGACTGGGCCCTGTCCCTGGCGCGGCGGCGCAGCCAGGCGGAGGACATCACCGTGTTCGACTTCCTCCACGGCGTGCTCACCCCCGACTGTGAAGAGGGCGACACCGCCGCCTGCCGCGGGGCATTCAAGGATTTCGTCGGCAAGTTCCAGCAGTACACCGGGCCGGTGATGGCCAAGGGCTTCGAGGACACCGCCCTGTACCGCTACCACCGCCTGGTTTCCCTCAACGATGTGGGAAGCGACCCGCGGATTTTCAGCGTATCCGTGGCCACCTTCCATGAGGCCAACCGGCAGCGGGCGGAACGCTGGCCCCACAACCTCCTGGCCACCTCCACCCACGACAGCAAGCGCTCGGAGGACGTGCGCGCCCGCATCGACGTGCTGTCCGAGATGCCGGGCCAGTGGCGGCTCGGCCTGCGGCGCTGGACCCGTTTCAACCGCAGCCGCAAGACCCTGGTGGAGGACCAGCCGGCTCCCGACCGCAACGACGAATACCTGCTGTACCAGACCCTGGCGGGGAGCTGGCCCCTGGAAGCCATGGAGGGTGGAGCACTGGCCGCCTACACCGGGCGCATCGTCCAATACATGCTCAAAGCGGTGCGGGAAGCCAAGGTCCACAGCAGCTGGATCAACCCCGACGCGGCCTACGAGGCGGCCCTGGAATCCTTCATCCGCGCCATCCTGGAACCCCGCCGGCGCAACCTGTTCCTGCGGGACTTCGCCGCCTTCCAGAAGGCGGTGTCCCATTTCGGCCTGCTCAACAGCCTGGCCCAGGCCCTGCTCAAGCTCACCGCCCCCGGCGTGCCGGACATTTATCAGGGCAACGAGGCATGGCGCTTCAGCCTGGTGGACCCGGACAACCGGGGGCCGGTGGATTTCGGCCGGCTGGCCGGAATGCTCGCATCACTGAAGGGGGAGTTCGGCCGCCCCGGCTTGGCCCGCTCCCTCCTGAACAACCTGGAGGACGGCCGGGCCAAGCAGTACCTCACCTGGCGTGCCCTGCAAACGCGGCGGGACCATCCGGACCTGTTCGAGCAGGGCGCCTACCTGCCCCTGGACGTGCGGGGGGAAAAGGCGGAGCACCTGTGCGCCTACGGCCGCTCCGAAGGAGACACGGTGGCGTTGGTGGTGGTGCCGCGGCTATGCTTCCGCCTGCTGGAGGGGCAAGAGGGCCTGCCCCTGGGGGAAGCCGTGTGGGGCGACACCACCCTGGCGCTCCCTGCCCCATGGCAGGGCCGCTTATTCCGCAACGCTTTTACCGGCAGGGAATTGGCGGTGGAGGGCTCCCTGGCAGTGGGTGGGATGCTGGCGGAATTTCCGGTGGCACTACTGGTCCCCTCTGGGGGCGGAGGCTAAGCTCTCAAGCCTGGGACCGCTCCGCCACCAAGTGCGGCACGGCGGCGGGGTCCTGGCCGGCGTAGAGGGTGAGGTGAGGGAAGGGGATTTCGATACTGTCCCGGTCGAAGGCGTATTTCAGCCGCTTGAGGAATTCCCGCCGTATCCCCCATTGCTCCAGGGGTTGCACCTTGAAGCGGCAGCGCAGGACCACGGCGGAGTCGTCCCAGCGCTCCACCCCGGCTATTTCCATGTCCTCCAGGATGCGTGAACTGATTTCCGGGTCTTCCCGCAGTTTAGTGGCCTCCCGGCGCATGACCGCCAAGGCCTGATCGATATCCGAACGGTAGGCAATGCCCACGTCCATCACGGCGTAGGCGAATTCCAGGCTGCGGTTGGTGACAGTGGTGATGTTACTGTGGGGGATGTAGTGCACCGTGCCATCGTAGTCCCGCAGGCGCACGTAGCGCAGGGTCATCTCCTCCACCAGGCCGGCCTTGCCGGCCACCTCCACCACGTCCCCTTTGCGCAGTTGGTTTTCCAGCAGCAGGAAGAAGCCGGTGAAGTAGTCTTTCACCAGGCTCTGGGCACCAAAACCCACGGCAATACCCGCTACCCCGGCGGTGGCCAGGAGAGGAGCGATGGATATGCCCAACTCTCCCAGCACCAGCAAACCAGCAACGATGACGATCAGCACCGTGGTGACGTAGCGGAAGACCTGGCTCAGGGTGGCAATGCGCTTCTGGTTTTCCTGACTGTCGGTCCGGCTGCTCATGCGCTCGCGGAAATGACGGATCACCCTCCGGCTGACCCCCAGGGCGATCCACGCCGCCGCCAGAATGCCGACGATGTGGAGGGAAGCGATAAAGAAATCCACCCAGTTCTGGTCGATTTCCCATCCCAGTTTTGATAGCAGTGCGCGCATTTTTTCTCCCATTTTCCGCCGCGAAACGCGGGACAACAATCTTAAAGAGCGCATCGGCACGGGAGAGTTCCCCGGCGACATCCCGGGAACACCTTCCCAGGCTATCTATTATGCCGCCATCAGTGGTCAATCTCCGCGTCCCGTTTCACCTCCCCCACCCCCTTGAGGGCGAATTCCGTCAGGATCGGGCCGGCGGTTTCAAGAATCGCCACCGCCGCCAGCACGATGGCGGAAAGGGTTTCGGCGAAGTCGGGATACATGTCGGAGGTGCTCTGCACCAGGCCAATAGCCAGCCCTGCCATGGGCACCAGGGTCAGGCTGAGCATGCTTCCCTGCCGGACTGAAAGCCCCGCCGGCCGGGACAGCAACAACACGCCTGCCCACTTGCCGGTGATGCGGGCCGCCACGAAAGCCAGTGCCGCGCCGCCGGCCACCGCCAGTTCGTGAACATGCAGTTTGGCACCGGCCATGACGAACAGGAGGATGAAGAAAAGCTGCCCGCCGTAGCCGAACTCCACCTCCATCAGCCGCCCTTCCTGGTCGAAATTGCGGGCCATGATACCGAGGGCCAGAAGGGTGAGGAGCACCGAGCAATTCAGGAGCTTCGCCATGCCGACGGCCGCGACGATCACCCCTACCAGCAGGGCGAACTGGGCGCTTTCCCTCCAGCCGATCAGCTGGGCGACGCGCCGGTAGACCCAGAACACCAGATAGGCCAGCAGCACGGATATGGCCAACCGGTACACGGGCTGGAGCAGGGCGGTTTGCCACCCCGCGTTGCTCCGGTAGTGCAGAAAAGGGAGGATGGCGGTGAAGGCGAAGAAGGACAGGATGTTGTTGATCGCCACCAGGCTGATGGCCCGGTCGGTCACCGGCCCACCGGCATCCAGTTCCCGGGCCACCAGCAGGATTATCGCGGGAGAGGAGGATATGCCCACAGCGGCGGCCAGCGCGGCGTGCATCCGGCTTACGCCGAGCTCGGCCAGGGCGAGATAAATCAAGGTGAAGGACAAAGCGCTTTCCAGCACTCCCTGAATAAGCAGGGAGCGGTCCCGGGAAACCTGGCGGAAATGCAGTTGATAACCGAGCTGGAACAGGATCAGGGCCAGGGCGATATCAACGAAGACATCCGCCTCGGCCAGCATTTCCGGAGTCAGTATTCCCGTCACGCTGGGCCCCATCACCAAGCCGATGAAAATGAAGCCGCTAATGCGGGGCAGAAAGCCTGTGCGCCACGCCAGCTCCCCCCCACCAGCCCCAGCAGCAGGATAACGCCGAAGAGGATAAAGAGGTTGATGTCAGGTGGCCATTGGGGAAGAAAATCCATCCCTCACCCCCCCTCGGCTTTCTGGACGGCCGCACGGATGGCGTTCTTTCCTTCCTCTTTGGCCCGGTACAAGAGATCGTCGGCAGGCTTGAGCAAGGCGGCCACGTCCCGAGGTGTTGTGGGAAAAACAGCCACGCCGGCGCTCACGGTTACCGGCCAGCCGTGCCGCTTCATGGTTTCCAGGATGGCGTCCCGCAGCTGGCCGGCAAAGTGCTCCGCCCCCGCCCAATCCGTGTGGGGGAGCACCAGAGCGAACTCGTCGCCCCCCAGCCTGCCGGCCACGTCGAAGGCCCGCATGCGGGCGGTCAGTACCCTCGCCACCTCCTGCAACAGTTCGTCGCCGGTCCGGTGCCCCAGGGTGTCGTTGACCTCCTTGAAGTTGTCCAGGTCCATCATCACCGCCGTCAGGAAATGGCCGTAACGGTTGGCGCGCTTGATTTCCAGCTCGCACATTTCCTCGAAGGCGCGACGGTTGAGCAGGCGTGTCAGCGGGTCGCGGCGGGCCAGTTCGATTTCCCGGTCTAGCACCAGCCGTAGCTGGGCAAAGGTCAGCGCCGCCACAGCCAGGATGGCAAAACGCAGGATTTCATTGACCAGAGGCACCCATAGGGACGATTCCGGAGGCATCAGGAGGTATTCCGTCACCAGCCAGTCGGCGGCACTCAAACAAGCCGTGAACAGGCCAATTCCCCGGCCCCCATACCAGGAAGCCACCGCCACCGGCAGCAAATAAAAAGCATGGAACTCGATCTCCCTGCCGCTGGCGAAGTGCGCCCAACCGACCAGCGGAATCGCTGACAGGGAAACGACCAGGAGAATCCATCGCCCAATTGCCCCCGGCCGCCAACGAACAAGATGGTGGACATCCATGCCTAGACTCCTGACGCCAGCCGGTTAAAAAATGTAACCCTCGTAGAGCCCATTAAACCCAGATTATCCATTAGGCGGCGCTTCGCGCCTACGCGAGCGCTGGCGGTCGGTTTGCGGCCATTTTTGCCGCTTGTTCGTCGTCCATGGAATAACCATGAACTCCTCGCAAGCAACGAAACTGTCTCGCAACCCACCTCGCCATCATCTCGCGTCCTAATGGATAATCTGGGTTAAAGCAAATCGCAATTGTGGCGCCCGATTATCGCGGCCCGGATCGAGGGCGAAAGAAGGGAGAAAGCCGCAGGGGCAGATCGGGGAAGGCGCTGGTACAATAGCGCCATGTACATCGTCGCCATCGGCTGGATTTATGTGGTGCTGATGATGGCTCTGGTGGAAACCAGCGTCGTCGCCGGCATCATGACCTTTTTCTGGTACGGCGTCCTGCCGCTGACCCTGCTGCTGTGGCTCATCGGCATCCCGCGCCGGCGCCGGTCAGCCGTGGCCGCCGACCAGGTTCCCGGTCAGCCAGATGGAGCCGATTCCCAAGCCGATTAAGGCCACCTGCTCCACCGTGGCTTTCAGGGCCGCCCGCCGGTGCAGGCCGGGAATCAGGTCCGCCACCGCCACATAGATCATGCTCGCCGCCGCAATCCCCAGCAGATAGGCGATCCAGCCGTGGATCGCCTGCAAGGTGAAGTAGGCCAGCAGCCCCCCCGCCACCGTTGCCAGGCTCGACCCCAGGTTGAACAGGAAGGCCCGCTGCCGGCTGTAGCCGGAATGGAGCAGGATGAGGAAATCCCCCACTTCCTGGGGAATTTCATGGGCGATGATCGCCACGGCGGTGACCAGGCCCAGTTGCACGTCCACCAGGAAAGCCCCGGCGATGATGATGCCGTCCACGAAGTTGTGGAAAGTGTCGCCGATGATGATCATCAGGCCGCTGCGGCCGTGGTCGTGGGGCTCCATGCCGTGGGCCTCGCACACTTCCGTATGGCAGTGGCGCCACAACACCAGCTTTTCCATCACGAAGAAGGCCAGGATGCCGAGCAGGATGGTGCCGGTCAGGGCGTGGATGTCCTCCGCCTCCTCGAACGCATGGGGCAGGATTTCCAGGAACACCGCCCCCAGCAGGGCGCCGATGGCGTAGCTGACCAGCCGCGGCACCCAGGAGGCCCGGGCGGAAAAGGCGAAAAAGGCCGCCGTCAGCACGCTCAGGGCGCCGCCGACAAAACTGGCCAGGAGTATCCACAACAGGACGGACATGCCGGATTCAGCTTGGTAGAAAAGGCGCCATGATACGCTAACGGCTACCGTCCTGCACTTCCAGGAACACCTCGAACAGCACCCGCTGCCGCGGGTTTCTGGCCTGTTTCAGGCGCACGATGCGGGCTTCGGCCTTCATGCCCTGGTCGAGGAAACGGGCCAGGGCCTCGTTGTCGCTACGGGGCACGTAGCCGATCAGGCGTCCTTGCCACTCCACCCGCACTGCCTTGGAATCGTGGGGGTTGTCCGGCTCCCGCACCAGGGCCAGGGGGTCGCCCACCCGCATCTGGTCCCACACTTCCTGGCCTTCGTGGTAACGGAAGCCCGCCACGGGGGATTCCTGGAGCAGAAAGCGGCTGCGGATTTCCGCCCCCTGGGCCAGCACCGCCCAGCAGCACAGCAGCGCCGCCAGCCAGCGGGCCACGCCCTTCACCCCTGTTCGAAGAAGCGCACCACCTCGTCCAGCTCCCGGGTACGCTTCATGGGCGGCAGGCTCTGCCAGATGCGCCGGCCGTAGGGCTTGTCCACCAGGCGGGGGTCGCAGATCATCAGCACCCCCCGGTCGGTTTCGGAGCGGATCAGGCGCCCCGCCCCCTGCTTGAGGGTGATGGCGGCGTGAGGCAGCTGGTATTCCATGAAAGCGTTGCGCCCCTGCTTGTTGAGATGGTCGATGCGGGCCGCCAGCACCGGGTCGTCGGGGGGGGCGAAGGGCAGCTTGTCGATCACCACCAGAGACAGGGCCTCGCCCCGCACGTCCACGCCCTCCCAGAAGCTCTGGCTGCCCAGCAGGACGGCATTTTCCAGGCGGCGGAAGCGCTCCAGCAGTTCGTTCCGCGGGCTCTCCCCCTGTATCAGCACGGGATAATCCAAACCCTCCCGCTTGAAGGCCTCCGTCAGCCATTCGTGGGCCAGGTTCATGGCCCGCAGGCTGGTGAACAGCAGGAAGGCCCGGCCCCGGCTGGCCTTCAACACCGGCAGGGCGACATCCACCACCGCCTCGGTGTAGCCGGTGGAATTCGGCGCCGGCAGCCCTTTGGGCACGTAGAGCACGGCCTGGGCGGGATAATCGAAGGGGCTGTCCCAGCAAGCCGTTCCCGCTTCATCCAGGCCCATCTCGCCCCGGTAGTGGCTGAAATCCCCCTTCACCGCCAGGGTGGCGGAGGTGAATATCCACGCCCGCTGGCTGCCCTCCAGCTGCTTGCGGAAAATGTCCGCCACCGACAGGGGGGTGGCGTTGAGTTGCAGGCCGGGGCCGGTGACCTCCACCCAGCGCACGTAGCCGTCGCTCTCTTCCTGCCGCCAGCGTTGCAGCCGCTGGACCACTACGGCGCAGCGCTGCCAGCAGTTCTCCAGCCCCTCCGCCCGCTGGGCCTGGGATTCCAATAACTTGGCAAGCTCCCCCAGCTTGCCGGACAGCCCTTCCAGCGCCCCCTGGAAGGCCTTGAACTGGCTGGCCCGCTGCCAGGGCAGCTTGCCGTTTTCCTCCGACAGGGACAGGCGCAGGTCCCGCGCCGCTTTTTCCAGGGCCGAAGCCGCCTCGGGCAGGGCCGGAAAATCCTTGGCCGACACCAGGGCCTCGCCGGTGGTGTCCCGGGCCAGTTCCAGCAACTGGCCGGTGGACAGGTTCTCGCCGAAGAACAGGCTGGCGGTTTCGGGCAGCTGATGGGCCTCGTCGAAAATCACCGTGTTGCAGGCGGGCAGCAGTTCCGCCACCCCTTCGTCCCGCAGCCACACGTCGGCGAAGAACAGGTGGTGGTTGACCACCACCACATCCGCCGCCTGGGCCCGCTTGCGGGCCTCCATCACGAAACAGTCCTTGTACCAGCCGCAGTCCTGCCCCAGGCAGTTGTCCCGGGTGGAGGTGACATAGGACCAGATGCCGGCGCTTTCCGGCACCGTGGACAGTCCGCTGCGGTCGCCGCTGTCGGTATTGCCGGCGTAGGCCTGGATCAGGGGCAGGTAGCGCACGTCGTCCCGGCTCATGAAGCGGCCTTCGTGGGCCGCCCGGTCCAGGTGGTAATGGCAGACGTAGTTGGCGCGGCCCTTGAGAATCGCCACGGTGACCGGCACCTTGAGGGCGTCCCGCACCGCCGGGATGTCTTTCTGGAACAGCTGGTCCTGGAGGGTCTTGGTGCCGGTGGAGACGATCACCTTGCCCCCGGACAGCAAGGCGGGAATCAGGTAGGCGAAGGTCTTGCCGGTGCCGGTGCCGGCCTCGGCCACCAGCACCGCGTGGCCGTCGATGGCCTGCTTCACCTTGCGGGCCATTTCCAGCTGCTGGGGGCGCAGCCGGTAGCCGGGCGTGACCTGGGACAGGAGGTCGCCGTCGTGGAAAATGGCGTCGAGATCGTGCATGGAAGGAATTGCGGAAAAGCGCCTATGTTAGCACGGCGGCACCACCGCCATCCGGCGGAACAGCCGGGCATCCTCGACCGCGTAGCCGGCCTGGTCGTTGTCGAAATAGACGTAGGCGCAGGGAAGGTTCTGCCTTTCCAGCCATTCCGCCCAGGGACGCAGGCCGCTTTCGCCGTAGCGGCCGCAATAGGCCGCCCCCGGCCCGTGGAGCCGCAGGTAGGCGAAATCGGCGGTGACGGCGGCGGGCGAGGTGAAGCCGGCCAGGTCAAACACGCAGAAGGCCGCATTGTGTGCCCGCAGCACGCGGTACACCTCGTCACAGTGCCAGGACGGGTCCCGGAACTCGAAGGCCCATTCCCGCCCCTGGGGCAGGAGGGCAAGGAAGGCTTCCAGGCGCTTCACATCCACCCGCCAGCGGGGCGGCAACTGGAACAGCACCGGGCCCAGCTTGCCGCCGAGGAGAGACATCCTGTCCAAAAAAACATCCAGCGCATCATCCACTTCCCGTAGCTTTTTCATGTGGGTAATGAAGCGGCTGGCCTTGACGGCGAAGCGGAAATTTTCGGGAGTGGCGTCGCGCCAGTCTGCCACCCCTTGCTCGCTGGGCAGACGGTAGAAGCTGCCGTTGATCTCCACGCTGTCGAAGCGTCCGGCGTAGTATTCCAGCCAGCGGCTTTTCGGCAGCCCGTCCGGGTAAAAGGCCCCCTGCCAGTGGTCGTAATGCCAGCCGGAGGTGCCGACGAAGCAGCGGCTCATAGCCTGGCCAGCAGACGGTCGTGCCAGCGGGCCAAGGTGAGCTGGGACGCCAGCGCCCCGCTCAACGCCAGGAACATGTCCCATTGGGTGTCCCACACGTCCCCCTGGGTGGCGAGGAAAGCGGTGGCGGCGCTGCCCGAGGCTACCGCCACCCACCACTCGATCAGTTCGTAGAAGGCGCTGATCGCCAGGGCGACACAGGTCACCAGGAAGAACAGCCATTTCCCCCGCCGCAGGGGAGAGCGGCGCAGCAGGATTTCCCGCGCCACCATGGCCGGGACGAAACCCTGGAACACATGCCCCACCCGGTCGTAATGGTTGCGCCCCAGGCCGGCCGCATCCCGCAGCCAGTTGAACAGGGGCATTTCGGCGTAGGTGTAATGGCCGCCCACGGCCAGGACCACGGCGTGGAGCCAGATCAGGACGTAGACCAGGGTGGTGAAGCGGAACCGGGGATAGACCGCCGCCAGCAAGGCCACGGCGATGAAGGCCGGCAGGGTTTCCAGCAGCCAGGTGAAAGCGTCCCGCGGGTGGTAGCCGGACCAGGCCAGGATCAGCGCCAGGGATGCCAGCAGGCCGAGATGCAGCGGCTGGACCCGGGCCATTAGGGCAGTTCCTCCACCTTCAGCAGCACCTGCCGCCGGTCGGCACTCAAGCTGCGGGTGGAATACACCGTGCCGCTGCCCTCCGCGCGGCTCTCCTGATCGACGCCCCCCACTTCCAGCCATTCGCCCAGGCGGCCGGACACCACGGTGCTGATCTGCTGCACATTGATCTCTCCCGGCCGGGTTCCGGGGGTGTTGCGCTGAGGGTTGATTTCCAGGGTCACCGTGTCGCCGCTGATCCGGGGCAGGACGTAGAAACCCCGGGTAGCATCCTGATAGGCGGTCGTGTCGTAGACCACCACCTTGCCGCCGGAAATGACGGCCTGGCGCTGGGAAACCGGCAACGTCTGGCCCACCTGGATATAGGCCGACCTTCCTTCCAGCACCTGGATTTGCTGGGTTTCGCCCCCCGTCTCGGCGGAGCGGGTGCCGTACACCTTGGCCCGCAGCGCCGATTCGCCCTGGCGGTATTCCACCGCCGCCCCTTTGTCCGATCTGTCCTCCGGCAGCACGATCCGCCCCCGGCCCCCTCCCAGTTCGCCGCCAAGGCTGGCCCGGCTACCCTCCTCGCTGCGGTCGTTGCTTTGCCGCACGGTAATCAGGAGGCGGCGCGGCGCCCGGTCCAGGTCTTCCAGCAGGCGGCGCAGCTCGGCCAGATTGGCCGGGGTGGTGCGCACGATCAGGCGGTTGTTCATGCCGCTCACCGTGCCCTGCCGCGCCACGAAAGGACGGACGATGGGAAGAATTTCCTCGGCGCTGCGGTACTTGAGGGGCAGGACTTCCAGTACCATCTCCTCGGCGCCGACGGGAAGCGCGGCAAGCAGCAGCATAGCGAGGAAACATCGGCGCAATATTCTTCCCATATCATGGCCCTCGAAGCGGTTTTGCCTACCCTGGATTTAGGTGCTAGATTTCATTGAGGTCCGGCTAACCAGAAGTATGGTACCCCCCGATACCAAGCGCAATAAAACAACCCAAGGAGGGTGACTTTCCCCATGATCGAGATCCGCATCCACGGCCGTGGCGGGCAAGGCAACGTGGCGGCCGCCTATATGCTGGCAACCGCCGCGTTTGAGGTGGGCCGCTACTGCCAAGCCTTTCCCAACTTCGGCGCCGAACGGCGCGGCGCACCCGTCACCGCTTTCGTGCGCATCGCCGAAAAACCCTTCCGGCGGCGCAACCAGGTCCAGTCCCCGGCCTTCCTCATCATCCAGGACGAGGCCCTGCTCCATGTGCCGGGCGTCACCGACGGACTGCTGCCCGGCGGCGGCATCCTGGTCAACTCCAGCCAGCCATCGGAGGCCCTGACCGAGCAGTGGAAAGTGCCGGTGGTCGCCCTGCCCGCCTCCAGCCTCGCCAAGCGCATCCTCGGCCGGCCGGTGCCCAACACCGCCCTGCTCGCCGCCTTCCTAACCCTCACCGACATGATGCCGGTGGATGCTTTGGAAAAAGCGGTCAACCGCCGTTTCAAGGGCGAAGTGGCGGACAAAAACACCCAATTGATCCGCGAGGCCGCATCGATGGTGCCTGCCGGCCTGTGGAAGGAGAGTGCCCATGTTGCAGGTGCTTGAAGGCTCCCAGGCCGTCGCCCAGGCGGTGGCCATGTGCCGCCCCCAAGTGGTGGCGGCCTACCCCATCACCCCCCAGACCCACATCGTGGAAAACATTTCCAAGCTGGTGGCGGACGGCAAGCTGAAATGCGAGTTCGTCAGCGTGGAAAGCGAATTCTCCGCCGCCTCCGTGGCGCTGGGGGCGGCCTCCGCCGGTTCCCGCGCCTACACCGCCAGCGCCTCCCAGGGCATCCTGCTGATGAGCGAAGTGCTGTACAACATCGCCGGCCTGCGGGTGCCCCTGGTCATGACCTGCGCCAACCGGGCCATTTCCTCCCCCCTGTCGATCTGGAACGACCAGCAGGATTCCATGGCGGTGCGGGATGCGGGTTGGATCCAGCTCTATTGCGCCGACAACCAGGAAGCGGTGGATACCAGCATCCAGGCCTACCGCATCGCCGAAGCCACGGAGCTGCCGGTGATGGTGTGCATGGACGGCTTCATCCTCACCCATACCCTGGAGCCCATCGACATTCCGAGCCAGGAGGAGGTGGACCGCTACCTGCCGCCCTACCATTATTCCCGCACCCTGGACCCCTTCAACCCGATCAGCATCGGCACCCTGGTGTCCCCGGACCATTACAGCGAAGCGCGCCACTCCCACCACCAGGCCCTGCTCCGCGCCCAGGACATGATCCTGGAGGCCGACCGGGAATGGAGCGCCATCACCGGCCGCAGCACCGGCGGGCTGGTCAAGGTGGACGGCCCGGAAGACGCGAAAATCGGCATCGTCACCCTGGGTTCCATCCAGGGCACCCTGCGGGACGCCATGGACGAGTACGCCGACCTGCCGCCGGCGAAAATCATCCGCCTGCGCAGCTTCCGCCCCTTCCCCATCGACGCCCTGAAACAGGCCTTCGAAGGGCTGACCGACGTGGTGGTGCTGGAGCGGGCGCTGTCCATGGGTTCGGGGGGCATCGTGGGAGCGGAAGTACGCAACGTGCTGGCCGAAATGGCCCATCCGCCCCGCCTGTTCAACTATGCCGTAGGCCTGGGCGGCCGGGACGTGCCCCTGACCCTGTACCGCACTCTGCTGGAAACCGTGACCACCTCCGCTCCCGGACGGTTCTCCATCTTCGACCTGCGGCCGGAACGATTGCCGCCGGAAGACCGGTAAGCGCTTGAAGTACACGGGCCGGGGAACCGGCCCTTATTTTTGGTGCGCCCGGCAGGGCGC
>DDYH01000008.1 GCA_002347615.1 Gallionellaceae bacterium UBA2239
CAGCACCGACTCCACCCGCTGGCGGAAGGGGGCCAGCAGGCTGTCCAGCAGGCCGGGCTGAAGCCCGCCCAGCAAGCGCTGCATGGCGAGGAGGGCTTCCAGCTCTTCGGCGCTGAACCACAGGCCCGGCAGCTCGAAACTCTTGCCCTGCTGGTAGCGGTAGCCGTTGGCCTCCCGGTCGTACTCGATGGGGGCGGCGAAGAAATTGCGCAGGTCCTGGATGATGCGGGTGACGGTGGCCCGGGAGCAGCCCAGTTCCTGTTCCAGCGCCTTGTGGGAAACCGGGTAGCGGCGGCCGGCCAGCTGGCGGTGGAGGGCGTAGATGCGGGAGAGGCGGTCCATGGCCTGCATTGTGCGCCAGAGGAAGGGCGCCATCAACGGCCTGACCTGTAGCGCAGGCGGCCTGGCCTGCATTTGGTTTGAGAGGCAGGCGGGGTCGCCTGCGCTACAGGAGCTTCAGCAGTCTTTTCAGGGCGTATTCCACCGCTTGGCGGCGAACTGACTGGCGGTCGCCGGCGAAGACCCGCTGCTCGGCCTCCACCCGGCCGTCCTTGAACGCCCAGGCGAACCACACCAGCCCCACGGGCTTTTCCGGGGTGCCGCCGGTGGGGCCGGCGATGCCGGAGATGGCCAGCGCCACCTGGGCGCGGCTGTGGGCCAGGGCGCCGAGGGCCATTTCCCGCACCGTGGCTTCGCTCACGGCGCCGTGGGCGCCCAGGGTCTCGGCGGACACTCCCAGCATGTCCTGCTTGGCCTGGTTGGTGTAGGTGATGAAGCCCCGGTCGTACCAGGCGGAGCTGCCGGAAACGGCCGTCACCGCCTCCCCCACCCAGCCGCCGGTGCAGGATTCGGCGGTGGCCAGCCACAGGTTTCGGGCCTTGAGTTCCTCGCCCAGGAGGCGGGCGAGTTCGAACAGTTGGTCGTTCATGCCAGCCATGCCTCCATGCCTTTGAGCACCGCCAGGGCATAGCCTGCCGCCAGCAGGTCGTCCACCATGACGCCGAAGCCGCCGGTGGTGCGCTCGTCGATCACGCGGATGGGAAAGGGCTTCCACACGTCGAACAGACGGAACAGGAGGAAGGCCGCGGTATACCATTCCCACGACAACGGGGTGAAAGCCAGGATCAGCCACATGGCGGCGATCTCGTCCCACACGATGCCGCCGTGGTCGACCACGCCGAGAGACTTGCCCGCCACGTCGCAGAACCAGATGCCGGCGAGGAAGGCGATCGCCACTAAGCCGAGCAGCCAGGGCATGGGCACGGCCCAGGCCAGCAGGAGATAAAGGGGGATGGCCAGCAGGGAGCCGGCGGTGCCCGGCGCCACCGGGGACAGGCCGGAGCCCAGGCCGAAGGCGAGGAAATGGGCGGGGTGGCGCAGGAGGAAGCGCCAGTCGGGATTCATGGTCATGGTTTTCCCCCACCCCTGCCCTCCCCCTGCACCCGCAAGGGGTGTCCTCGCCAGGTGCCCGCCGCGATGCGGCGACCACGGCGGGACGGGAGAGGGGGACAAAGTGTCGCCACGCGACTTTTTTTATTCACTGAAGTGGTCAAAGCCGGTGGCTCCCACGGCCAGGGGCTGGCCGTTTTTCAATACCGTCAGGCCCGAGTCCGCCGTGATGCGGCCGATGGGGGTGAGGGGCAGTTCCAGCGCCTCGGCCAGGGCGGCGATTTCGCCGTGGCGGGAAGCGGGGGCGGTGAAGCACAGCTCGTAGTCGTCGCCCCCGGCCAGGACGCAGCGGCGCACGCTATCGGAATCCAGGCGCGCCGCGATCACATCGTTCACCGGCAGGGCTTCGAAAGCGATTTCCGCACCCACTTCCGAGCGTTCCAGGATGTGCCCCAGGTCCGCCAGCAGGCCGTCGGAGATGTCGATGGCGGCGCTGGCGATGCCCCGCAGGGCGAGGCCGAGGGCGATGCGGGGCTGGGGAACGTAGAGGGCGGGCAGGCAGGAAGCGGCTTCCAGGGGGTCCAGCTCCAGCTTGCCCTGGCGGTAGGCCAGGGCCGCGGCGGCAGTGCCGATACGGCCGGAGACCCAGACTTCGTCCCCGGCTTTCGCGCCGTCCCGGCGCAGGGCCTGGTCCGCCGGCATTTCGCCGATGATCTGTACCGAGATGTTGCGGGGGCCCCGGGTGGTATCCCCCCCCACCAGCTCGACGCCGAACTTTTCCGCCAGGCCGAAGAAGCCGCCGGCAAAGCCCTTCAGCCACGCCTCGTCCGCTTCCGGCAGGGCCAGGGAGAGCAGCGCCCAGCGGGGCTGGGCCCCCATGGCCGCCATGTCGGACAGGTTCACCGCCAGGGATTTGTGGCCCACGGAGCCGGGGCCGTCGCCGGGGGAGAAATGCCGCCCTTCCACCAGCATGTCGGCGGACACCGCCAAGACCATGCCGGGAGACGGGGCCAGCAGCGCCGCGTCGTCCCCCACGCCGAGGAGGGCGCCGGGGGTGTCGCGGGTGAAGAAACGCTTGATGAGGTCGAATTCCGAAGGCACGCTGATTGCCCCAACGAAAAATGAGCCGCCAAGACGCCAAGGGCGCCAAGATTTTCGATTTCTTTACTTGGCGTTCTTGGCGTCTTGGCGGCTAAATTGTTTTTAACCCAGATTATCCATTAGGCGGCGCTTCGCGCCTACGCGAGCGCTGGCGGCCGGTTTGCGGCCATTTTCGCCGCTTGTTCGTCGTCCATGGAATAACCATGAACTCCTCGCAAGCAACGAAACTGTCTCGCAACCCACCTCGCCATCATCTCGCGTCCTAATGGATAATCTGGGTTTAAGGTTTTGCTCCCCGGGCCGCCACTTCCACCGCCCGCAACTGCGCCGCCAGCTTGTCCAGCACGCCGTTGACGAACTTGTGGCCGTCGGTGCCGCCGTAGCTCTTGGCCAGCTCCACCGCCTCGTTGATCACGACGCGGTAGGGGATTTCGGGATGGTGCTGGAGCTCGAAGGCGCCCAGCAGCAGCAGGGCGTGCTCCACCGGGGACAGTTCCCCCACCTTGCGGTCGATGTGGGGCGCCAGGAGGGCGTTGAGCTCGTCCACGTGGGCGGTGACCCCTCGCACCAGACCGGTGAAGTGCTCCTCGTCCACCTTGGAGAATTCCTTCTCCTCAGCCATCTGGGCCATGACGGTGCCCGCCGGGTCGCCGCCCACCTTCCACTGGTAGAGGGCCTGGAGGGCGAATTCGCGGGATTTGCGCCGGCTTTTCTTGGCGCCGGTTGCGGAGGATTTGGCTTGGCTCATAGGGATTTCAGCAGCTTGGCCATCTCCACCGCCGCCTTGGCGCAGTCGGCGCCCTTTTCCGCCATGCGGGCCAGGGCCTGCTCGTCGGTGTCGGTGGTGAGGATGCCGTTGGCGATGGGCACGCCGGTATCGAGGCCGACGCGGGTGATGCCGGAGCCGGATTCGTTGGCCACCAGCTCGAAGTGGTAGGTGTCGCCGCGTATCACCGCGCCCAGGGCGACAAGGGCGTCGAACTTGCCGGATTTCGCCATCTTCTGCAGCGCCAGGGCGTGCTCCAGGGCGCCGGGGACGGTGGCCAGGGTGATGTCGGATTCCGCCACGCCCAGCTTCGCCAGTTCGTCGCGGCAGGCGCCCAGGAGGCCCTCGCACACGTCGATGTTGAAGCGGCTCATGACGATGCCGATCTTCAGGCCGTGGCCGTTGAGGTTCGGTTCGATTTCGTAAATGTTGTCGTAACGTGCCATGTATTTTCCTTGGAAATCAATTTCGACAGGATTAACAAGATGCTCAGGATGAACAGGATCACCCCATCCTGTCTACTAAGGTTTTGCCTTTCCTTTGCAACGAAAGACTGAAATTACCGCTTGGGTTCCAGATAGCCCGTCACTTCCAGGTCGAAGCCGGTCATGCTCGGCATCTTGCGTGGGACGGCCAGGAGGCGCATCTTGGTGACATTAATATCCCGCAGGATCTGGGCGCCGATGCCGTAGTTGCGCAGGTCCACCTTGGAGGCGGGCTTGGGCTCGCTGCGCTGGAGGCGCTGCAGCAGGTCCTCGCCGGTTTCGGTGCGGCGCATCAGGATGATGACGCCCTTGCCGGCCTCGGCCACCGCCTTCATGGCTTCGGGGACGCTGAAGGCGTGCTCGAAGCTGTGGGTGTCCAGCAGGTCCAGCACCGACAGGGGCTCGTGTACCCGCACCAGCACCTCGTCGCCGGGGGCGATGTCGCCCTTCACCAGGGCCAGGTGCACTTCGTTGGCAATCTGGTCCCGATAGCCGATCAGCTTGAATTCGCCGAAGCAGGTCTCCACGGTGCGCTCGCTCACCCGCTCCACCAGCCGCTCGTGCTTGCTGCGGTAGTGGATCAGGTCGGCGATGGTGCCGATCTTGAGGCCATGCTCCTTGGCGAACACCAGCAGGTCCGGCAGGCGGGCCATTTCGCCGTCTTCCTTGATGATCTCGCAGATCACCGCCGCCGGCTCCACCCCGGCCATGGAGGCCAGGTCGCAGCCCGCTTCGGTGTGGCCGGCGCGGACCAGCACGCCGCCCTTCTGGGCCTTGAGGGGGAAGATGTGGCCGGGCTGGTTGAGGTCGGAGGGCCTGGCGTTCTTGTTCACCGCCGCCAGGATGGTCTTGGCCCGATCGGAGGCGGAAATGCCGGTGGTCACCCCTTCCGCCGCCTCGATGGAGACGGTGAAGTTGGTGCCCAGGGCCAGCTTGTTGGCCGACACCATCAGGGGCAGGTCCAACTGGCGGCAGCGGTCCTCGGTGAGGGTCAGGCACACCAGGCCGCGGGCGTGGCGGATCATGAAGTTGATGGCTTCCGGGGTGACGAATTCGGCGGCCATCACCAGGTCGCCTTCGTTCTCCCGGTCTTCCTCGTCCACCAGGACGACCATGCGGCCGGCCTTGATTTCGGCGATGATTTCTTCGGTACTGCTTATAGTCATCTTTTTTCCAATTCGCGGATTCAATTCAGACAGGATGAACAGGATTTCCAAGATTCACAGGAGAAATCCTGTCAATCCGCCTTTATCCCGTTAATCCTGTCCCTTGGTTTTCCCTTCGAAATCCATCATGCGTTCTACGTAGCGGGCGATCAGGTCCACTTCCAGATTGACCTTGGAGCCCGCCTTGAGGTGCTTGAGGGTGGTGGCCTCCAGCGTGTGGGGAATCAGGTTGATGGTGAATTCGTCGTGCTCCACCGAGTTCACCGTGAGGCTGACGCCATTCACCGTCATGGAGCCTTTATAGGCGATGTACTTGGCGATGGACAGGGGCGCCTTGATGCGCAGCAGGTAGCATTCGCCCACCGGGTCGAAGGCCACCACCGTGCCCACGCCGTCCACGTGGCCGGAAACCAGGTGGCCGCCGATCTGGTCGTTGAGGCGCATGGCCTTCTCCAGGTTCAGCTCGCCCCCTTCCACGCCCAGGCCCTCGGTGCAGTTGAGGGTCTCCCGGGACACGTCCACCTGGTAGCCGTCATTGCCGGCCCTGCTGATGACGGTGAGGCACACGCCGTTGGCGGCGATGCTGTCCCCCAGGGACACGTCGGACAGGTCCAGGCCCGCGGAGCGGATGGTGAGCCGCACGCCCTGGGCGAGGGGCTCCAGTTTCTCGATTTTGCCGACGGCTTGGACGATACCGGTGAACATATTGATTACCTCAAATCATAAAAATCTTGGACCGCAGAGGACGCGGAGGAACGCAAAGGGAAAACCTTTATTGCCTTTCCTCTGCGCCCCTCCGCGTCCTCTGCGGTGAATGCCTTCATGCCTTTTTGCGCCCGATGCGCAAATGGACCGGCCATTTTATTGCTTTCTTGGCCCCAGGAGAACCCCAGGCCGCCGCCAGGCGTTCCCGGATTTCCGCCACCGGGCCCCGGCCCTTGGCCTCCCGGTAGCCCTGCACCGCCGACCAGGTGCCGAAATAGCCCAGCAGGTCGTCCATGTCCCACTCCGCCTCCATGGCGAATTCCGGCGCCGCCGTTTCCGGCAGGGGGAACGGTACGGTGCGGTAGCCCTCCTCGATCAGTCGGCGCTCCGGCGGCCAGTAAGGACCGACCGTCTCTGAATAGAAAAAATCCAACATTTCGTCTACCTCGGTGCCGGTACGGAGCACCCCGTAGCACCAAGCCGCCAGCACGCCGCCGGGTTTCAGCACCCGCTCGGCTTCGGCGTAGAAGGCGGGGAAATCGAACCAGTGCAGGGCCTGGGCGACGGTGACCAGGTCCACGCTGGCGGGTTCGAGGCTGCTGCGCTCCGCCGGCTCCACCCGGTATTCCACCCGGGCGTGGGCTTCGGCGTTGTCGATCTGCCTGGCGCTGGGATCGGTGGCCACCACCTTCTCGAACAGCCGCGCCAGTTCCACCGCCACTTGGCCGCTGCCGGTGCCCGCGTCCCACGCCAGTTCGCGCCCCGGCGCCTGCTGTGCCAGCCAGTCGAACAGGGCGGTTGGGTAATGGGGCCGGAACTTGGCGTAATCCGCGGCCTGTTTGGAGAAGTGGTCTTTGAAGCTCACGCCACGCTCTCCGCGGGAATTCGTAGGTCGGGCATACATGCCCGACACGAGCCTCCGCCGACCGGCAAATGTTGGGCACATGTGCCCAACCCACGTCTCATGCCGCAGTCTCCGTGGGCACCAGGGTCAGGCGCAAATCCTGCCCCACCTGGCGCGTATCCAGCACGCGAAGATGCCGCTTGCCGGCCATTTCGGCCAGCTCCGGCAGGTCGAACAGGCCCCGGGCCTTGTCCCCCATCAGGATCGGCGCGAGGTACAGCACGATCTCGTCCACCAGCCCGGCTTTGAGCAGGGCGCCGTTGAGGCGGGCGCCGGCTTCCGCCGTGACTTCGTTGATCCCCCGCCGCCCCAGTTCGGCCAGCAGGGCGGCAAGGTCCACGTGGCCGTCCCGCTCCGGCAGCTCCAGCACTTCCGCCCCGGCGGCACGCAGGTGCTCGGCTTTGCGGGAGTCGACGCCTGCCATGGCGGCGATCAGGGTTCCACCGCCGTGAAGTATCTTCGCCCCGGTTGGCGTCTGCAGGCGGCTGTCCACCACCACCCGCAGGGGCTGGCGGGGCGTTTCGATTTCCCGCACGGTGAGCTGGGGGTCGTCCGCCAGCACGGTGCCGACGCCGGTGAGCATGGCGCAGGAGCGGGCCCGCAGGGCCTGCACGTCGTGGCGGGCGGAGGGGCCGGTGATCCACTGGCTCTTGCCGTTGTTGAGGGCGGTCTTGCCGTCCAGGCTGGCGGCGATCTTCACCCGCAGCCAGGGCCGGCCCCGGACCATGCGGGAAATGAAGCCGGCGTTGAGGCGGCGCGCCTCCTGCTCCAGCAGGCCGCAGGCGGTGGGGATGCCCGCCAGTTCCAGCATGGACAGGCCGTTTCCCGCCACCAGGGGGTTGGGGTCCTGCATGGCGGCCACCACCCGGGCGACCTTGGCGTCGATCAGGGCTGCGGCGCAGGGCGGGGTGCGGCCGTGGTGGCTGCAGGGTTCCAGGGTGACGTAGGCGACGGCGCCTTGGGCTTGGGCCCCCGCCGCCCGCAGGGCGTGGATTTCCGCGTGGGGTTCGCCCGCTCGCTCGTGCCAGCCTTCGCCGACGATCCGGCCGTCCTTGACCAGGACGCAGCCGACGCGGGGGTTGGGGGTGGTGGTGTCGAGGCCCTTTTCCGCCAGCCGAAGGGCGTGGGCCATGAAGCCGTGGTCTTGCGCGAAGAACATAAAAACTAGCCGCCAAGACGCCAAGAGCGCCAAGTTTTTTGTTTAACGAATTTCTTGGCGGCCTTGGCGCCTTGGCGGCTCATTTGTCCAGGTCTTTAATTGCGTCCCGGAAGTCGTCCACGTCCTGGAAGCTGCGGTAGACGGAAGCGAAGCGGATGTAGGCCACCTTGTCGAGCTTGCGCAGTTCGTTCATCACCAGCTCGCCCACTTGGCGGGCGGGGATTTCCTTCTCCCCCAGGGAGAGGAGCTTTTGCACCACCCGCTCGATGGCTTCGTCCACCAGTTCGGCGGACACCGGGCGCTTGTGCAGGGCGCGGGAGAAGCCGACGCGGAGCTTGTCCCGGGAGAATTCCTCCCGGCTGCCGTTGCTTTTCACCAGCTGGGGCATGCGCAGTTCCACCACCTCGTAGGTGGTGAAGCGCTTGTTGCACGCCTGGCAGCGCCGGCGGCGGCGAATGCTGTCCCCCTCCTCGTTGACCCGGGAGTCGATGACCTGGGTGTCAGTGGCGCCGCAGAAGGGACATTTCATGGTTTACTCCAGAGGCTGGGGACTGGGAACTAGGAAACCGCATTGCTTCTAGTCCCTAGCCTCTAGTCCCTAGTCCCTCATTTTCCGTAGACCGGATACTTGGCGCACATCGCCTTCGCCTCGTTGGCGACCTTGGACAGCACCGCCTCGTCCATGGGGTTGTCCAGCACGTCGGCGATCAGATTGGCCAGCTGCTCGGCCTCGATCTCCTTGAAGCCGCGGGTGGTCATGGCCGGGGAGCCGATGCGGATGCCGCTGGTGACGAAGGGCTTTTCCGGGTCGTTGGGGATGGCGTTCTTGTTCACCGTGATGTGGGCCTTGCCGAGGGCGGCTTCGGCGTCCTTGCCGGTGATCTGCTTGGCCCGCAGGTCCACCAGGAAGACGTGGCTCTCGGTGCGGCCGGAGACGATGCGCAGGCCGCGCTCCTGGAGCACTTTCGCCATCACCTGGGCGTTGGCGATCACCTGCTCCTGGTAGGCCTTGAATTCCTTGCTCGCCGCTTCCTTGAGGGCCACCGCCTTGGCGGCGATGACGTGCATCAGGGGGCCGCCCTGGATGTTGGGGAAGATGGCGGAGTTCAGCGCCTTCTCGTGCTCGGCCGAGGACAGGATGAGGCCGCCCCGGGGGCCGCGCAGGGTCTTGTGGGTGGTGGTGGTGACGAAGTCGGCGATGCCCACCGGGCTGGGGTACACGCCCGCGGCCACCAGGCCGGCGTAGTGGGCCATGTCCACGAACAGGTAGGCGCCGACGGAATCGGCGATCTTGCGGAAGCGTTTCCAGTCGATCACCAGGGCGTAGGCGGAGGCGCCGGCCACGATCATCCTGGGCCTGTGCTCGGTGGCGAGACGCTGGACTTCGTCGTAGTCGATCTCTTCCTTGTCGTTCAGGCCGTAGGTGACGGCGTTGAACACCTTGCCGGAGAAGTTGACCGAGGCGCCGTGGGTCAGGTGGCCGCCGTGGGCCAGGGACATGCCGAGGATGGTGTCGCCGGGCTTGAGCATCGCCATGTACACCGCGGCGTTGGCCTGGGAACCGGAATGGGGCTGGACGTTGGCGTATTCGGCGCCGAACAGGGACTTGGCGCGGTCGATGGCCAGTTGCTCGGCCACGTCCACGAACTCGCAGCCGCCGTAGTAGCGCTTGGCGGGATAGCCTTCGGCGTACTTGTTGGTCAGCACGGAGCCCTGGGCTTCCATCACCGCGGGGCTGGTGTAGTTCTCGGAGGCGATGAGCTCGATGTGGTCTTCCTGGCGGCGGCGCTCGCCTTCCATGGCGGTCCACAGTTCGGGGTCGAAATCCTTGATGGTCTTGGCGGTAAACATCAACTTTCCTTGTAACTGGCTTTGCGAAAAGCGAATTTTAGCACGAGGGAACCCGCTCAGGTTACGTCGTCCGATTTCTCGCCCGCTTCGGCGCCCGGCGCCCGGGCTCCCCCGTCCCGCTGCTCCAGCTCCTGGCGCAGGGCAGTAATCTCCTCCCGCAGGGCCTTGATGTCGCCGTGCATCTCCCGCCGCAGCAGGCGCTCGTCCTCGCCGATGAAGATGGCGGCGATGCTCGCCGTCACCAGGGACAGGATGGAATAGCCGATCAGCACGATCACCACCGACAGCACCCGGGTCAGGGGCGTGGTGGGCACCAGGTCGCCATAGCCCACCGTGGCGCCGGTGGTGAAGGCCAGCCACAGCCCGTCGCCGAAGCTCTCCACGCTGGGCTCCAGCCACAGATAGGCGGCCCCCGATACCATCAGCGCCGCCAGCCACAGCAGCAGCAGGCTGGGAATGGCGCTGGGTGAAAGCAGGCGGCGGACGGACGCCAGCAGGCGCGCCAGGATCAGCCCGGCGTAGACCACCCGCAGCAGCCGCACCACCGGCAGCCATTCCAGGCCAGAGCCCACCAGGCCGAGGCCGGAACCGGCGATGATCACCAGGTTGAGCCAGTTGCGGCGCAGGTAAAGGCGCCGCTGCTGGACCAGGGACAGCATCAGCAGCAGCTCGACGCTGAACGCGCCGAAGATGAAGGCATCCAGCTCCCAGCCCAGGAGCCGGAGTTCGGCGGCGGCGGCAATATCCTCCAGATAGAAGGCGGGAATGGCCAGCAGGGCCACGCCCACCATGATCCAGTGCAGCCGCTTTTCCCAATCGTAGGCCCGGGGGTTGTCGTGGGAGGGCACCCCCGCCATCCCCAGCAGGTGGCGCAAATCCCTTTGCATTGCGGAATCCTTATGGTGAAGGCGGTTATTCTACCAATTCCGCCGCCGGCAGGATTGTGTATGATTATGCGCCACGGGGAAAAAACCTTCGGAGGAAGGAACGCCATGGCCGTAGAACAAGACATCGACCTCGCCCACCGCATCATCCGCCGCCATTTGCCCCCCGAGGTGGCCGACCTGTATCTGTTCGGTTCCCGTGCGAGGGGAAAGGCACGACGGTTTTCCGACATCGACGTGGCCGTGCGGGCCAAGTGTCCTCTGCCCCCCGGCCTCCTGGCCGAAGTGCGGGAGGAGCTGGAACAAAGCAACTGCCTGCTGGAAGTGGATTTGGTGGACTTGAGCGAGGCGGGGGAAGCGCTGATCGCCGCCGTAAACCGGGAGGGCATTCCATGGAACGACTGAACCAAAGGCTGGCCGTGGCACGCCGAGCCCTCGCCACCCTGGAGGAGCTGACCGTCATCGAAACGCCCACCAAGGTGGAGCGGGACGCCGCCATCCAACGCTTCGAATACACCGTGGAAGCCGGATGGAAGGCGGCCCAGGCGGTGCTGGCGGAAGCCTTCGGCCTGGACTTGGCAAGCCCTAAGCCGGTCATCCGCGCCTGCGTCCAGAACGGCCTGCTCACCGAAGAGGACGCCCGCAACGCCCTGGTCATGATCGACGACCGAAATCTTACCGCCCATACCTACAACGAAGACGTGGCCGAAGCCATCCATTCCCGCCTGGAGGGCCACGCGGCCTTGCTGGGCCGGTGGCTGGGGGCGCTGGAAAACACCCGGAATTTATAACGCCATGGAACGCCGCTTCACCTCCCTCGCCCTATGGTCCGCCGTCGCCGTCGGAGGCGCCGGCGCCGTGGGCGGCATCGCCCTCCACCGGGGCGAAAGCATCAACACCCTGTGGTTCATCGCCGCCGCCCTGTGCGTCTACGCCCTGGCCTACCGCTTCTACGGCGCCTGGGTCGCCGCCCGGGTGCTGGTCATCGACAGTACCCGCGCCACCCCGGCGGAGCGCTTCGACAACGGCCGCGACTTCGTCCCCACCAACCGCTGGATCGTGTTCGGCCACCACTTCGCCGCCATCGCCGGCCCCGGCCCCCTGATCGGCCCCACCCTGGCGGCCCAGTTCGGCTACCTGCCGGGCACCCTGTGGATACTGGTGGGCGCGGTGCTGGGGGGCTGCATCCAGGACATGACCATCCTGTTCTTCTCCACCCGCCGGGACGGCCGCAGCCTGGGCCAGATGGCCCGGGACGAGCTGGGCCCCATCGGCGGCGCGGCCGCCCTGGTGAGCACCCTGATGATTATGGTGATCCTGATCGCGGTGCTGGGGCTGGTGGTGGTCAACGCCATGAAGCACAGCCCCTGGGCCACCTCCACCGTGGCCGCCACCATTCCCATCGCCATGATCGTCGGCCTCTACATGCGCAACCTCCGCACGGGGCGGGTGCTGGAGGGCTCCCTGCTGGGGGTGGGCCTGCTGCTGGCGGCGGTGGCGGGAGGCGGCTGGATCGACCACCACGAAACCCTGCGCGCCCTGTTCGACCATGAGGGCCTGACCCTGGCCTGGTTCGTCATCGCCTACGGCTTCATCGCCGCCGTGCTGCCGGTGTGGCTGCTGCTGGCGCCCCGGGACTACCTTTCCACCTTCATGAAGCTGGGCACCATCACCCTGCTGGCGGTCGCCATCGTAGTGATGCACCCGGAAGTGAAAATGCCCGCCCTGACCCCCTTCATCGACGGCAGCGGGCCGATCTTCGGCGGCACCCTGTTCCCCTTCGTCTTCATCACCATCGCCTGCGGCGCGGTATCCGGCTTCCACTCCCTGATCGCCTCCGGCACCACGCCGAAACTGCTGGCCAACGAACGGGACATCCCCATGATCGGCTACGGCGGCATGGTGCTGGAATCCTTCGTCGCCATCATGGCGATGATCGCCGCCACGGTGCTGGACCCCGGCGTGTTCTTCGCCATCAACAGCCCGGCGGGTGTCGTCGGCAAGGAGGCGGCGGAGGCGGTGGCGACCATCTCCTCCTGGGGCTTCCCGGTGACCGTGGAGCAAATGGAAGCCCTGGCCCGGCAGATGGGCGAGAAGACCCTCTTCGCCCGTACCGGCGGCGCCCCGTCCCTGGCGGCGGGCATGGCGTCGATTTTCGGCAGCGCCTTCGGCCAGGGCCTCTTGGCCCTGTGGTACCACTTCGCCATCATGTTCGAAGCGGTGTTCATCCTCACCACCCTGGACGCCGGCACCCGGGTGGGGCGCTTCATGTTGCAGGATTTCCTGGGCAATTTCTCCCCCAAGCTGGGGCAGACCTCCTGGTATCCCTCGGTGCTGCTCACCTCCGGCGCCGTCGTCGCCGCCTGGGGCTACTTCCTCTACATCGGCGTCATCGACCCGAATGGAGGCGTCAACATCCTGTGGCCCCTGTTCGGCATTTCCAACCAGATGCTGGCGGCCATCGCCCTGTGCGTCGCCACCGGCATCCTGGTGAAATCCGGCAAGCTGAAATACGCCTGGGTCACCGGCGTGCCCCTGGCCTGGCTGGCGATGGTGACCACCAGCGCGGCGTGGGAAAAGATTTTCAGCCCCGACCTGCGGGTGGGTTTCTTCGCCGCCGCCGACAGCCTGGCGGAAAAACTCGCCGCCGGCGCCCTGCCCCCGGAAAAGGCCGCGGTGGCGCCCCAGCTGATCTTCAACCAGCGCCTGGACGCCTGGCTGACGATGTTCTTCATGGTCATGCTGTGGACCATCATCCTCGACATGCTGCGGGTCTGCGCCCGCCACCTGCAGGGCAAGAAAGTCCCGCCCCTGTCGGAATCGCCCCACGAGCCAAGCCGGCTGGTGGAAGACTGGGTGCGGGATTGATATGCAGAAACGATTGAATGCGCTATGGAACGCGATTCGCCGCCTCTCCGGCGACGACGCCTACGAGCGCTATCTGGCCCACCATGCGGCGACGCATCCGGGCGAGCCGGTGCTGTCGCGCAAGGAATACTTCAGACGGGAGCAGGAACGGAAGTGGGGCGGGATTCGGCGCTGCTGCTGAAGCCGCCTTTGCAGCGCAGCGACCTCGCCTGCATTACCCGCCGGAAGGCGGGCCCATGGCCCGATGCAGGCGAGGTCGCCTGCGCTACGGGAAAACCGTTGGACTAACGGAATTCGACGCCGAATCCTTCCTGCTTCGCCACCTCTTCCAGCCGCTGCTTCAACTCGTCGCCGTAGACCTTGGTCCAGGCGTCGTAGAAATTGCCGGTCTCGGACAGGATGGTCACCGTCTCTGCCAGGTAGCGCTTGCCCAGGGGGGAATCGTAGAAGGCCAGCAACTGCCGGATTTCCTCGTCGCTGAAACGCTCGTTGTAAGCCGCCACCATGCGGTCCACCGGGCCGCCGGATTTTTCCACCACTTCCCGGGTGAAAGCGAGGATTTCCCGGTTCAGGCTGGCCATGGCCTCCTTCGCCTTCTCCGGATTCTCCACCCGGATGGAGCGCACCAGTTTGGCCTTGAAGTTGTCCGCCGCTGCGCCCACGAACAACTGGTCGTAGGAGGTGCCGAAGGATTGCAGCCCGGCTTCCATCAGGCGCAGGATGTCCTGGCGCTTTTCCGGCGTCGTCTCGTCGGCCTGGGCGAACAGCGGCGCCAGGGCCAGGAGCGCCGCCAGGATGATGCGTTTCGTCATGCTTCCCTTCTCCGTGAAAAATCGCGTCGCTATCGGCAAAACCGGCCCTATTGAGCCGGCCGCCGCAGCACGTCCAGGTCCACCGCCACCGACCCGTCCTCGCTGGTCACCAGCACCTGGCCCTCCTGGATGGTGGCCTGCAAGCGCATGGTGCGCCGCACCAGCTTGCTTAGATCCTGGGTGGCGGCCCAGGGCAGGCTGAACACCGTCAGATTGGCCGCCCGGGCCAGCTTCGGCCCCACCTGGTTCCACCACAGTTCCGCCGCCCGCCCGCCGTAGGCGTAGACCACCACCTGGTCCGCCCGGCCGCAGGCCTTGAGGATGCGCCGCTCGTCGGGCAGCCCCGCTTCGATCCAGCGTTCCACCGCCCCGGTCAGATCCCGCTGCCACAGGTCCGGCTCCTCCGCGTCGCTCAAGCCCTTGCCAAATTCCAGGCCCTCGTGGGCGTTGTGGGCAAAAGCCAGCAAGCGCACCATCATGCGCTCGTCGGTCTCGGAGGGATGGCGCGCCAGGGTCAGGTTATGGTCCTGGTAGTAATGCCGCTCCAGGTCTGCCACCTGGAGTTCGGCTTTGTAGATGGTGGCTTTCAGGGCCATGAATGGAATCCGTCGGGTTTGAAGGGGGCATAGGATAGCTCACCCCTTCCCGCCTTCATAGGGAATGGCATAGCGCTCCCGGTAGAACCCCATGCGGGCGTCCACTTCGTCCCGGGTGGCGCCGAAGTCCTCCAGGGCGTAGGAGTGGCCCTCGTGGCGGCCCTCCCGCCGGCTTTCGGCCAGCCAGCCGCCCAAGGCATTTTCGGCTTCGGCGGTAAAGTCCAGGCCGGCGAAATCGTAGACCCGCCCCATCGTCCCCCGCCAGTCCCGGTTCATGTCCTCGTACTGCACGTCGAGCTGCTGCGATGGGGGGATAGCCTCCCGCGCCCGGATGCTGCGGCGGGCCATCTGCTCGCAGAAATCCAGCCAGACGTCCCGCACCGGGGCGCGGCAAGGGGCGTCGGTGTGCTGCACGGTGTAGCGCCACATCAGGGACATCACCGAGCCCACGGTCTTGAGGGGGTCCCGGTGGGTGAACGCCAGTTTGGCATCCGGGAAGGTCCTCAGCAGCAGGTCCAGGTCCAGCATGTGCTGGGGGTTCTTCAGTATCCAGCGCCGGTCCTCCGGGTCGCCCCGGGACCAGGAAATCAGCCGCATCAGGTCCGCCATGTCGCGGTAGGCGGCGGTCTTGTCGGCCTCCAGGAACCAGCGGTAATAGCCCGGAAGGGTGTAGGCGCCGAAGAAGGAAAAGCTGCAAAAGGCGTGGTTCAGCAGCAGCATCTCCTCCTCGGGCCAGTCCGCGTCCATGGGATGGGCGGTGAAAGCCCCGGGATAGACCTGGGGAGCCCCCTGGAGCATATGCCGGATCTCGTCCCGCCGCGCCGTATCTCCCTCTTCCGGCCAGCCCGGGCGGGGGGCGGGATTGAAGCCCTCCCAGGTCTTAAGATGCGCCAGTCGCGTATCGGCGGCCAGCATGCGCTGCATGCGGGTGGTGCCGGAGCGGTGGGGGCCGATGATGACGATGGGGGCGGCAATCTTGCGCTGCCGAATTTCCGGATGGGCCTCGAAACAGGCGTTGGCCCACAGCCGGTTTTTGAGGGAACGGAGAATGCGCCCCTGGGCGATGAAGCGGCCGAAGGGGTTGAGCTTGGCCTCCTGCTCCAGGGCGTCGAGCAGCACCCTCAAAGCCGGCAGGAAGCTTTCGTCGCCGAAGCGGTCCAGGCCGGTTTCCTTCCGCGCCCGGGCGAGGAGCCCGTCTGCCGACAAATCCACCCGTCTCAGCCCCACCCGGTTGAACCAGCGGGTGACCCGGTTGAAGCGCCTGACCAGCGGGGAGTGGTAGCGGGTGCTGGGATGCGTATCCATCAGCCTCGCCCCGCGGCCCCGGTCATAGCTTATAGACCGCCTGCAAATAGAAGGACCGGGGCGCCATGGGCAGGTCGTTGGGAATCAACCCGGGGGCGAGGGAGGGTTCCAGCACCTCGGCGTCGAACAGGTTGCGGATGGACGCGGTGAAGTCCCACTTGCCCTTGGCGGGGCTGCGCACCGTCAGGTCCACCGTGGTGTAGTTGGGCACCGGCGCCCGGTTGTCGCCGGGGGCGCGATGGCGGTCCACCACCCGGTTGAGCTGGGCGCTGGCGAACCAGCCGCTGGGATAGCGCCAGTCGGTGCGCAGGTACACGTGATGATGGGGTGCATAGCCGGCGTCCTTGCCGGTGCTTTCGTCGATGGAGCGCTGGAACGAATAGGCCCCCGTCAGGCGCAGGGTGCGGCTGGCGTCCCACACCGTCTCCAGCTCCAGGCCGCGGCCGTTCTGGCCACCGGTGTTGTTGTAGGTGGACCCCACTCCCGACGGGTTGGTCACGGTGCGGATGATGTCCTGCATCTCGTAGTGGAACAGGCTCAGGTTGACCTGGGTGTCCTTGCGGGCCCGCCAGGCAAAAGCGGCTTCCAGGGTGCGGATGGTTTCCGGGCGCAGGTTGGGGTTTCCCTGCTGCACCGGGTTGTTGATGCTGTACAGCTCGAGGAAAGCGGGAGCGCGGAAGGCGCGGCCGTAAAGCAGCTTGGCGGTCAGGTCCAGGGTGGCGTCCCACACCAGGGCCAGGCGCGGGTTGGTGGTGCCGCCCACGTCGGAGAACTCGTCGTGGCGCACCCCGGCGGTGACGGTCCAGTCCTTGGCGAAGCGCCACTCGTCCTGGATATAGAAATAATCGACCTTGCGCCGCTGGGGGGTCATGAAGGGCTGGATGTCGGTGTAGTCGATCACCGGCCCGGTGGGCACGAAAAACGGGGGCGCGCCGACGATCAGGTAGTTCTTGAAGTTGGCGGTCTTGTACAGGTCCAGGTCGTCGTGGCCGATGCCCAGGCGCAGCTGGTGGTTCCTGAAGCCGGAATAGGTGGCGAAGGCGGAAAGCCGCAGGTCCCGTTCCCATTTGTTGGGGCCGCCGATCAAGCCGTCCGGGAAGGTGCCGGCGCCGAATTTGGTGCCCGGCGGGTAGAGCAGGTAGTTGACCGGCGTAGTATCGTTGTACTCCAGGTAGCTGGCCAGGAGGCCCACGCCCCAATCCTGGGACAGGTGGGGGTCGGTCCAGGACAGGTCGGCGGTGATGCGCTCACTCTTCCCCCTGCCCACCGGGTCCAGGGCGGAGGCCACGCCGGCGCCGCTGCCCACGTCGTCCCGCAGCTTGTAGCTGGCGCGGAAGCGCCACTTGTCGTAGGCCAGGTCCAGGCTGCCGTCCACGGCCTTGCGGCCCACGTTGACCGGGCCGGGGGCAAGGGAGGCGGACGTGCCGGATGTACGGTCCTTGGCGCTCTGGGCGTCGGCGGAGAGGGTCTCCCTGAAACCGTCGCTGTCGCCCACCCGAAAATAGGCCGCCACGTCCACCGCCCCGAACTTGCCGCCGTGCTGCACCCAGGTGTCCCAGGTGTCGAAGGAACCGGCCCGGGCGCCGAAACGGGTGCCCGGCGTTTCCTCCGCCGTCTTGGTGATGATGTTGATCACCCCGGCGTAGGCATCGGCGCCGTAGAGGGCGGAGCCGGGGCCGCGGATGACCTCGATCCGGGCCACGTTTTCCAGGGGCAGGCCGCCCCACACGTTGCCCTTGCCGCCGGTGAACATGGTGGTGGTGGGGATGCCGTTCTGCAGCATCAGGGTCTGGGGGTTGTTGGCGCTGTAGATGCCGCGGATGATGTTGAGGGGAGCATAGGCCACCGCATTGCGGGAAACGTGCACCCCGGGCACCGATTCCAGCACTTCGTCCAGGTCCGTGGCCCCCATGGCGGCGATGTCCTCGGCGGTGATGACCGAGGCCACGGCAGGGGCGCGGCGCAGGTCCTGCTTGCTGCCGGTGGCAATGGAGACGGTATCCTTGTCGCCGTAGACCAGCGCCAGCTCCTCTTCTTCCGAAAGCTGGGCCGTGGCGGGGGCTGCCCAGGCGAGGGCAACGAGGGCGTACAGCGCACGGTATTGAGGTTTTCGCATAACGTTTATCCCCCCTTCTTATTATTCGGCCCGGCACCCGCGTATAGGCGCAAGGCCCCTATGTTACGTTCTTGGGCGAACGTGACGCAAGCCGCCCATCCCGGTCCCGCCTCATGCTTTTCCATCTTCGTAGGGGATGCCGTAGCGTTCCCGATAAAACATCATGCGGGCATCCACTTCGCCCCGGCTCAGGCCGAAGTCTTCCAGCGCATAACGATGGCCCCGGTGGCGGCCTTCCCGTTCGCTCTCGGCAAGCCAGGCGCCCAGGGCGTTCTCGGCTTCGGCGCTGAATTCCAGGGCGGCGAAATCGTAGAGCTTCCTCATTACGCCTCGCCAGTCCCGGTTCATGTCCCCGTAATGGACGTCGAACTGCCGGGAGGGGGGAAGGGCTTCCCGCACCGTCATGCTGCGGTGCGCCATCTCCTCGCACAGGCCCAGCCAAGTGTCCCGGATCGGCTTGCGCAGGGGAAGATCGGTGTTGTGGACGGCAAAGTTCCACATCAGCGACAGGGTGGACGCCACCGTCTTCAAGGGGTCCCGGTGGGTGAACACCAGCTTGGCATCGGGAAAGACCTTGACCAGCGTGTCCAGGTCCAGCATGTACTGGGGGGTTTTCATCACCCAGCGCTTGTCCTCCGGGTCGCCCCGGGACCAGGACACCAGCTTCATCAGCTTCGCCATGTATTCATAGGCGGGGGTCCTGTCGCTGCCCAGGAACCAGTCGCGGTAGCTGGGGATGTGGTAGAGGCCCAGGGGCGACAGGCCGGAGAAGGAATGGTTGAGCAGCAGCAGTTCCTCCTCGGCCCAGTCCGCCTCCATGGGGTGAGCGGTGAAGGCGCCGGGATTCAGGCGCCGCCCCAGCCCCAGGAACTTTTCCACTTCGGCCCGGCGAACCGCCCCATCCGAATCCCGCTCTCCGCTCCGGGGGGCGGGATTGAAACCTTCCCAGGCCTTCAGGCACTGCAGACGCGAATCGGCCGCCAGCATGCGGTGCAGGCGGGTGGTGCCGGAGCGTACCGGCCCGACGATGACGATGGGCGCGGAAATTTTCCGCTGCAAAATTTCCGGATGGGCTTCGAAACAGGCGTCGGCCCACAGCCGGTTCTTGAGGGAGGCGGTGATTTCCGCCTTGGCGTGCAGGCGGCCGAAGGGGTTGAGCCGGGCCTCGGCCTCCAGCGCCGGGAGCAGAACGCGCAGGCCGGGCAGGAAGCCCTCGTCGCCGAAACGCTCGAGCCCCGTCCCCTTCCGCGCGGCGGCCAGCAGGCCGTCTTCGGACAGGTCGACGTTCCCCCGTCCGAAGACGTTCATCAGGCGCACCGCGCCGTTGACGAGCTTCACCGGAAGGGGATGGTGGCGGGTGCTGGAGGCGTTGTCCATTCGGTTCAATCCTTTGTTTGCCAGGGACGCTTGCCTACCCCGTCGTAGCGGACGTGGGAGCAGTCCAGGGGAAACAGGCCGCCCTCCGGACGCTGCTCCGCTTCCAGGTAGCAGGGCGCCATGCCGGCGAGGAAGGCGGGGAACATGAACAGGTAGTACTCCCGTGGGGAGAGTCCCAAATCCGCCGCCAGGGCCGCGGCCAAGCCGCCGTAGTTCAGGCGCTGGCGCCACCGCCCGGCGAGCAGGGTCTCTTCGATAGCGAAGGCGAGCCGGACGTAGGGGCCATCGGCCAGCCCCAGGGAACGGGCCAGGGCCAGGGTCGGTTCGATGCGCTCGTCCCCGGCGGCGATGGGGCGGCCGTAGCCGGCGAGGCTGCGCCGGGCTTTGAGTTCCTGTTCCACCTTTTCCGCCAGGCTGCCGCCGCCGTCCACATGCTGCTTGGCGCGGATTAGAAAATCGATGGCGCGGATATCAATGCCCCGCCCGTAGATGGACGCTTCCGACACCGCCAGGGCGGCGGCCAGCCCCAAGCTGCCGGTACTGCGGGCGGTCCCGGCCAGCCCGGCCACCCGGTTGTTCCAGATGCGGGCGTCGGGGTAGCTGGTGTGGGTCCAGAGAGCGTGCAGCATGCGAACCTGCTCCGGGGTGTAGCGCCGGCCGGTGATGCCGAAGACGTAGAGCTCGACCCAGTCCATGCCCCGGAGGTCGGCGTGCAGGTCGTGGCCCCGGAACACCGCCTTGCTGCCGACGAAGGCGGCCCCCATCCGCGTCCGCAGGACGCCGACCTGCCCGGCCAGGAAATCCGGGCCTTTCATGCCCCCGCCCCTTCCAGTTCCACCGCGAAGAAAGGAAATTTCTTGTGCCCGTAACCGCGCTGTTCCAGGGCGTGGGCGGCGGCCCCCGGCAGGCGCAGCAGGAGATGGAGCATTTCCCCCTGCTCCGGGGTGAACCCCAGGTCGGCGAAGGCGGCGGCGGCGACGCCGGAAAGGGCCAGGGGAAGCCCGGCGGCGGCTTCCAGTTCCGCCCGCTGTTGCTCCAGCCAGGGAAGCCGGGGGCCGGGGCTGACGAAAGCGAGGCCGGCCAGGGCTTGCTTGACCGGGGTCGGTGTGGATACGCCGTGGGGGTCGAAGCCCGGGGGGTGCCGGGGGGCCGGCCAGATCGAGACCTCCTCCGAAGTTGGCGCGGCGAAGCGCCGCCGCCAAGCGTCGAGGTCGGTGCCGCAGGCGTTCCAGGCTTCCATGGCCAGGAACACCTCCCGCCCGCCGGCGTACTGCCCGGCCCCCACCGCCAGGGCAGCCATCAGGCAGGAGGCTGCGGTGGAACCGCCGACGCCGCCGGCCATGGCGGCGTGGACCGCCGGATCCCGGGGGCCGGGGTTGGCCAGGGCGACGGCCAGGGCCTCGAGGAGATCGGCTTCGGCTGTGGTCGGCGCTTCCTCCCGGAACAGCAGAATGAGCATCTCCACCCACCGTGCCCGTCCCAGCATTTCGCCGTAGACATCGTACCCCCGGCAGTAGGCGGCCCGGGCGGCGAAGGGATTGTCGGATTCCGGCTCTTCCAGCCAGATGCGGGTGCGGATGGCGTCGGCGGTCATGTCACGCTTCCCAGGGTCTTCATGCGCAGTCCCATGGGAGGAACCTCTTCGCCATCGATGCGCACGTCGAGCAGGGTGGGGCCGGGGCGCAGGAGAATGGCCTCCATGTCCAAGGTGTCGAAATCCGCCGGGGAGCGAATAACGAAGCCGGGAATGCCCAAGGTCTCGGCCAGCCGGCCGTAGTCCACCTGGGGCAACTGGAAGGCGGTGGGTTCGGCGCCGGCGAGGCGCTGGCCGTGCTTCACCATGCCCAGGCAGCCGTCGTTGAGGATCACGAACAGAACCGTCAAGCCTTCCTGGGCGGCGACGGTGATTTCCTGGCCGTTCATCAGGTAGCTGCCGTCCCCCGTGAGGCACACCACCGGACAACGGGGGTTGCCCCGGGCCATGCCGATGGAGGCGCCGATGGCCCAGCCCATGGGGGCGAAGTCCATGGTCACCCCCAACCAACCGTTGCGGCGGGTCCGTTCCTCGATGGCGTCGTCGTCCGTGGTGGGATGGTAACGCCGGGCCAGGTGCCGGTCCTGCACGTCGAGATAGTGGATGGCCCAGGCGGAACTGTTGCCGGCATCGGCAACGAAACGGACGGGAGCGGGGCAGCGCCGCCCCAGTTCGCGCATGAGGCGCTGGGGCTTGATGGGGACGGCGTCGGAAAGAAACTTTTCCCGCTCCAGCAGCCGGTCCTCCGGATTGCACGAAGTCCTCTTCCTTTGGGGGCCGCGGCCTTCGCCGCGCAAGAGGTAGATCAGCCGGTCGCAGACGGTGTGGATACGCCCCCGCACGTGGAGGCGCGCCATGGGGGAACGCATCAGGTGGTCCTCGGAGGAGTCGATGTGGATCAGCCGTTGGTTGAGGATGGTGTCGCACCAGCCGCCGCTGGTCCATTCCCCCAGGCTGGCGCCGAAGGCGAGAACCAGGTCGGGCTCCTCCCGCAGCGCCGCGCTGGCCATTTCGTGGCCGGCGAAGCCGAAAACCCCGCGATAGGCCCCGTGTCGCGGGTTGAGCAAGCCCTTGCCGTCGGGAGTGGTGATCAGCTCCGCCCCCAGCAGGCGGGCCAGCTCAAGGATGGCATCCATGGCCTCGCCACAGCCGGCGCCGACGAGGAAAACCACCCGCCGGACTTGGCGCAACTCGGCATAGAGCTGCCGCACGGCCCCTTCGTCCAGCAGGGACGGGCGCTGCAACAGGGAACGCAAATCGTAGGCCGGCCCCGACTTGACCGGGCTGCGCAGGATGTCGACGGGAAAGGTCAGGTGCGCCGCCCCCTGGGGAGTCTGGTAAGCGCTGGCCAAGGCGTTGACGAGCTTGCTTTCCGCCTGCTCCCGATGGGATACCAGGGAGTTGTAGAGGGTGCAGTGGCGAAACATGCCCAGGGTGTTGGTGCCGGTGCAGGCGGATTCCTGCAGCGCCCCCTTGCCGAAGGAAGGGAGGGCCGGCTGGCCGGTGATGGCCAGCAGGGGCACGCTGTTTTCGGTGGCGCAGGCGACGCCGGTAATGAGGTTGGTAGCCCCCGGCCCGGAGGTGGCGCAGCAGACGCCGATGCGTCCGGTTTCCCGGGCATAGCCGTCGGCCATGAAGGCGGCTCCCGACTCGTGGCGCGCCAGAACGTGGCGGGGTCCGCCCCGGCGGGCGCTTCGGGCCAGGGCGTCGTACAGGGGTTCGATGGCGCCGCCGGGAATGCCGAAGACGTATTCGACGCCGATCTGCTCCAGATAGGCCACCAGCAGGTCAGCCACCCCTTCGCCCGTGACCCCGTTCCCCTTGTCGCTGGCCCGTACCGCCGACCCCCTCATGACTGTTACCCCCCGGTTACGTCAGGTTGCCAGTGGGTGCCCGCATTGCGCGCTGGCACCGGTCCAGCTTATTGGCTTGTAAGTATATATCCGTATTCTCGGGGGTTGGCAACGTTGGATTGCGGGAATCAGGCGTCGGTCGCCAGAGGAACGGAAATGACGAACTCGGCTCCGCCATCGGCGTTACGGGCGGTGATGTGGCCGTGCATGTGGCCCATGATCATGCGGGACATGTAGAGCCCGATGCCGGTGCCGCTTTCCTTGGTGGTGAAGTAGGGGTCGAAAATCTTGGGCAGGATGTCTTCCGGGATGCCGCCGCCGTTGTCCCGGACGCGCACCACCCCCGCCCCGTCATCCCGTTCCACCACGAGGGTGACCTTTCCGCCCGGCTTTCCATGGCCGATGGCATCCTTGGCGTTGGTCAGCACGTTGAGCAGCACCTGGGAATATTCGTTGGCGAATCCTTCCACCAGGATGGGCTCGGCCGCCTCCACGGCGATTTCGATCTGGGCGTTGCGGAAGCTGGCGTCCACCAGGTTCATCGCCTGCCGCACCGACTCCACCAGGTCGAAGCGCGATACGGCCTGGTCGGGACGGAAGAAGTTGCGGAAATCGTCGATGGTGGAGGACATCTTCTTCGCCATGAGCGTACCCTGTTCAATCTGCCGGTCGAGGGATTCACTGGTCAGTTCGCCGAAGGCGAAGTCGTCCTTGATGTTGTGCAGCACCAGGGTCATGGCCGCCAGGGGCTGGCGCCATTGATGAGCCACGTTGTGCATCATCTCCCCCATGGTGGCGAGCCGGGACTGCTGGATCAGCATGGCGTCCTTCTCCCGGTTCTTGGTGACTTCTTCCCGCACCCGCTGTTCCAGGGATTCGTTGAGGCGCCGCAGTTCCTCCTCGTACCTGCGCACGTTGGTGAGGTCATGGATGGCGGTCAGCAGGTAATGGGCCTCGCCGGACTGGTCGCGGATGATCTTGACCGTCGCTTCGATGGGAAGCTGGGTGGAGTTGGCGGGATGGTCGGCCTCCAGGGTGACGACGGCATCCCGTTTTTCCTTCTGGGCCAGGCAGATGGGGCAGAGTTCTTCCGCGCCCGTGGTATGGATCAGGTCCGCGATGGGCTTGCCGACGGCATCGGCCGGGTCGGTGCCGGTCAGTGCATAGAACCGCTTGTTGGCCCGCACCAGGCGGCGCCTGGTGTCCAGAAGGTAAATCACGTCGGGGAAGGCGTCCATGGCCTGGGTCCACTCCTCCGTCTCCAGTTCCAAGGCCTGCTCGTAATGCTTGCGCTCGGTGATGTCCACCAGGCACACGATGATCTGCTCCAGGTTGCCTTTCCCGTCGACTTCCGGGAAGGCGCTGACGGACGCCCAGCGGGGCTCGGTGGAGATCGAGCAGACGATGCCCACGGTCTGGTCGTAGAGGGGGAGCCGGTCGGCGACCACGCGGTTGACCGGGTACTCCTGGGGCATCATCTCCGAGCCGTCCTCACGCACGAAGCGCCACAGGGGGGCGGCGCGGGACGACGTTTCCGACAGGCCGAAGAAGGTTCTTGCGGCCGGATTCGCATAGCGGATGGCCGTGTCCGGCCCATGGACCACGACGGCCGCCGGCAAGTTGTCCAGCAGGGTCTGCAGGTAGCGCTCCCGCTCCTCCAGCACCGCCATCATCTTGTTGAAGGCCAGGGCCATGTCCACGATGTCCCTGGGGCCGCCCGGCACCGCCCGCACCTCGCTGGCACCTGCCTCGGCCCGCGCCATGGCGGCAGAGAGCCGGCCCAGGGGCTGCGTCAGGCGGGAGGTGAGGCTACGAACGACGAGGAGGCAGAAGAAGGCAAAAAAGAAGGAAACCGCGAAGTTGACGGCGAAAATTTCGCTCCGCATACGCTCCAGCGTCGCCTTGCTCTGGATCACGCGCACATAGCCCAGCGCCTCCCGGGGCCGCTCGGTCACTTCGAAAGGCGATTCGGCCACGCCGCCGGCCATAACCGGCGCCACAAAGCGCCAGGAATCCTCCGACTCGCCTTCGAGATAGGCGCCGTCCCGCGACGCGATGGGTTTCTCCGCCTGGGACGGCGGGTAAGCCCCCTTTGCTCCCCGGCCAAGCAATAGGCGCCCATCGGCATGGCGAATTTCCAGGGCGATGACGTCGGGAAACTCCAGGGTCACGGCTACCGCTTCCATCGCGTTATCCGCCGCATCGTAAATCAGCGCCAGCTTGCTCTGGCGCGCCAGGTTTTCGGCCACTTGCCGCCCTTGTTCCTGCAAGTCGGTCCGTATCTGCCGGCCGCCTTGCCACGAGGTGACCAAGGAAGAGGCGAACGCCAGGCTCAGCACCGCCAGGGCAACGACATAGCTGATCTGCCGTCGGAACGAGGTGTCGCGAAGAACCCGGGCCAGGAGGGTCATGGTTCGGGGAACACCATGTCGAAAGCCTGCTGCTGCCGCGGGCCGATGCCCAGCCCGAGGTGGCCGGCGGTGCGCACGTTGACTGCCATCAGCACTTCCTTCAGAGGGCTGATGGCCCCAGCCGGCGTGCTGCCGGACGAAACCCGACCGAGGGCGGAATCGGCGAGGTTGCGCCCCAGCCCCATATTGTTCGGATAGAGGGAGAACAGTGCGCCCCGCTTCACATGGGCCACACTGCTGGAAAAGACGACCAGGGAGCGGTTCCAGGCCTCCTGCAGAACCAGGGGCAGCACCGACGATTCATCCACGGTAACCGAATCCTGAGGCAGCCAAATCGCATCCCTCTTGGGGTCCGCGGCGGCCAGATTCCCCTGGTAAAGAAGCATCGCCGATTTCAGGTCCGTCGCCTCCTGAGCCACCAACTCCAGCCCATGGCCTTTGGCGGCTTCGCGGGCGAGGCGGATCAGCCAGGCGTTTTGACGCGGGTCGTACACCACGAACACCCGCCGGACGGACGGCATCAGCGCCTTGAGACGATCGAAAAGCAGGACGGGATCCGGGGCCAGGCTGAAAACCGACATGCCCCGCGTTTCCGACTCCGGCACCGAGAGCACGCCCCCCACCACCACGCCGATATCCCGGTCCAGGTTGGCGGCGGCCTTCAGCCCGTTGCGGCCGAGGGCAATAACGACCCGGACATTCTGGCGCCGCAGTTCCGCGGTCAGGTCCTGGGAATTTTGGGCGGCGCCGACGGCGTAGGTCGCCACCCGGCCCTTGGTCTTGTCTTCGATGCCTTCGATAATGCGGGAGAAAACGCTGCGGTAAGGTTCGCCGATATCCGGATAGAGGACGGCAATGCCGCTCTGGTCGTTGAAGGCAAGATGAATCGGCCGGTAGACATCGGCACGGGGAGCAACCGCCAGTCCACGCTTGCTCGTATTCAGCGCCACCCGGTATACCACCACATTTGGGGTATCCTCGATACCAGCGAGGATGCCAGAAAAGTCCCCCACCGCCGATTCGCCGCCCTTGTCGTAGATGACGGCCAGGATATCGGGAGACGCCCCCGTCCCCACTGATGACGCCAGCACCGGACCGGCAAGGGACACCAGCCACAGCAGAACAATGAGATGGACCATGCGCCATCGGTGCACGTCTGCGGCCCTATCGGTAGGAAGTCTGCCTTGGTTCACAATACGTTATGTACGAGTTGACCCGTTCTTCTTGGACACCACCGAATTTAGCCACTGCGGCAGCAGGCCCCTTACCCATCTACTTGAATCTCCGCCGTTTAACGCCATGGTAGTCCGAGGAAAGGGCGCGGCGCAATACACATCAGCCGGAATCCGAGCGGTTGGGCGCCTATGACTCGGCGTTTTTCATCAAAAAGAGGCGGGCCAAAGCCCCCTAAACCCCTTCCCGGAAGAACCCGCCGGGTGATTCACTTCCGGCAGGTACCACAATATCCCTCCTTTCGATGGGTTGTAGCCGGGCTCTGGTTTTGCCGCGAATGTCGCATTCTTTGCCGCTGGTCGTGCTGCTGCTTTCTTGGCCGCGGGCTTCCTCGCTGCTGCGATTTTTGCTGCGGGCTTCTTTGCAGTTGCTGCTTTCACCTTCGCTTGCATAGTGCGGGGCCTCGATGGGGTTGGAAATGGGGTTTGACACTAGGGGCGCCGTGCCGCTTTCGCGCGGTATCCCTCTCGATAGATATAGATAAAGATCAAAGAGGTCAGCTTGAATTCCGTCAGGATTGCGAATCCCCTCCCCCTCGCTGAGAATGGCTTCTGACCGAATATAACCACTCTTTCGGCGGGGAAACAGTGCGTAGTTTTACGTATCCACCAAAAACCTCACCCCCACCCTCCCCTGTCGAAGGGAAGGGAGAAGAGAGCCACAGCAGCGGATTAGCGGGTCAGCTGGGCGTAGAGGGCCGGCAGTTCCCGGGGCAGTTCCGCCGGGTTGCGGATCACCACGTAGCCGCCGGGGCCGAACAGGTGGGGCAGGTAGCCGCCGGCCTTTTCGTCGATGGTGACGCAGAAGGGGTGGAGGCCGGCCTTGCGGGCTTCCAGCAGGGCCATGCGGGTGTCTTCCAGGCCGTAGCGGCCCTCGTAGTGGTCCAGGTCGTTGGGCTTGCCGTCGGTGAGGATCAACAGCAGCCGGCGCCCGGCGGGCTGCCGGGCGAGGAGGCCGGAGGCGTGGCGCACCGCCGCCCCCATGCGGGTGTAGTAGCCGGGCTTCACCGCCGCGATGCGGCCCCGCACTTCCGCCCCGTAATCCTCGCCGAAGCCCTTGATGGCGTGGAAACGCACCTGGTGGCGCTTCAGCGATGAAAAGCCGTAGAGGCCGAAGCGGTCGCCGGTGGCGGAGAGGGCTTCGGAGAACAGGAACAGGCTGTCGCGGATGACGTCGATCACCCGCTGCCGGTCGCTGATGTGGGCGTCGGTGGAGAGGGACAGGTCCGCCAGCAGCAGGCAGGCCAGGTCCCGGTCCCGGGCGCGGTGGTCCCGGTACAGGCCCCGGTCGGCGGCGGGGATGCCGGCGGCCCGTTCGGCCATGAGATTCACGCAGGCGTCCAGGTCCGGCTCGGCGCCGTCGTGCTGGCCCTTGACCCACACCCGGGCGGGGGCCAGGGCCTGGAACTGGCTGCGCAGCCGCCTGGCGGTTTTCGCCAGCTCCGGCGGCAAGTCGCAGGGGGGCGCATTCCGTGCCGCCATGGGCTGGACCCGGCAGTGGTCCGGCAGCAGGGCCTGCTTTTTGTAGTGCCACTCGGGAAGGAGGATGCCGTCCCCCAGGGGAATGTCGTCCACGGCGGCGGAGGGCAGGTCCAGGTCGAAGCGCACGGAGGAGGCGGTGGTCTGGCCGTCCTGGGCCACGGACATCACCTCCAGGTCGTCGGCGGCCCGCTCCGCCCCCTCCCCGTCGTCCTCCTCGGTGGCCCGGTTGACCTTCACGTATTCCGCCCAGGACAGCACGCTCTCGGCCCGGAAGAACAGCAGGAAGGGGTTCTTGTTGTCCGGCATTTCCACCCGCTCGGCCTGGCGGCGCTTGCCGTCGCCCTTGCGGCGGGAGCCGCCGCCCTCGCCGCCCCCTTCCTTTCCGACGGCCCCGGCAGCCGGGGCCGCGGGCGGCTGGGGATGGAGCCACAGGGGCACCGGCCAGGGGGGGCGGTTGGCGGGGGGCAGCTCGGCGATGCTGCCAGGCTGCCGCAGGGCGGCGCGGATGGCCTCTTCCCGGGCCATCTCGTCGAAGGGCAGGGAGCGCAGAGCCGGCCGCAGGCCGATGGCCGGCTCCACCAGCCGCCGGTAGCGGGCCGCCATGCCGGGGAAGCGTTGGAACACCTGAAGCGCCGCCGCCTGGCTGGCGCGGAACCAGTCGGCCTCGTCGCTCCGGGCCGCCGCCAGGGCGATCAGCCACAGGTAGAGGTCCCGGTTCAGGCTCCGCTCGGGGAACAGGTCCACGGCGCCGGGCAGAGCCAGGACGGTATCGTCCCGCCACGCCAGCTCCGCCTTGTCGCCGCTGCCGGCCACCCGGGCGAGGATTCCCCGCCGGGCGCCGTGGCGCAGGGCGGCGGCGGGCTTCACCTCCAGGCCGCCGTCGCCCCCCAGGGCGCGGAACAGGATGGCGGCGATGCGCCCCAGTTCCTCCAGCCCCACCGCCGCCTCCGGATGGCGGCGGCCGGCGGCCCGGGTGATGAGGCGGTGCCAAAGACGGCCGACGTGTTCTTCCATAAATTCCTTATTAACCACGAATGAACACGAATTGACCTCAACCCCGTTTTTTATTCGTGTTCATTCGTGGTTCAACTTTGAAACATCGATCTGGGATGTCGATGCGGTGGCCGAAATCCCGGGCCGACTTGTCCAGGGCGCACTCGTCCTGCACCCATTTCAGCAGGGTGCCCTGGGGGCTGGCGATCTGCACCTGGGAGCAGGCTTCGGCGCAGCGGTTGCACTGGGTGCAGGTGAACATGTGGCGCTTGATGGTGCGGGGCTTGAGCCGCATGGGACAGACGTTGTCGCAGGCGGCGTCGCAACTGGCGCAGGCCTCGGCCCGGCGGCGGTCGAAGCCGATCACCAGGGCGCGGCGGTTGGCCATCCAGGCCAGGCTCTGGAACAGGCCGACGGCGCAGCCGAAGCGGCAGAACAGGTGGCGGGCGAAGAGGAATTCGATGAAAAAAACGAGAGTGGCGGCGGTTATGAAAACGCCCTGGTTGCGGGTCAGGGTGCCCCGCCACAGGTTGCCGTAGATTTCCGCCGGGGGCAGCAGGTAGGTGAGCAGCACCACCGCCCAGGCGAAGGCGAAGGCCAGGCTCACGGCCACCACCAGGGGCCAGTAGGCCGGGTTGGCTTTGGTCACGCTGCCGTCCGGGTTGCGCTCCGGGATGGGGTGGCGATCCCAGATGCTCTGCTTGGCGCAGGCGCGGCGCAGCAGGCGGTTGACCGTCTCCACCACCGAGAAATGGGGGCACAGCCAGCCGCAGTAGAGCCGCCCGTATTTCCACGACACCCACACCCCGCCGCCCACGATCAGGGCGATGGGCAGCAGGCCCCGCAGCAGCAGGTTCAGCGTCACCTGGCCGGCGCCGATCCTGCCGGCGACGAAGTCGTCCACCCCCAGGGTCCAGTCCAGGCCGAAGAAGATCAGGTGCTTGAGGTTGAGGTCGAGGCGGAACAGGTCGAACACCGGCGCCAGGGCGAACAGGATGAAAAACCCGGCCTGGGCGAAAAGGCGGTAGCGCTGGATTTTACTCATGTTTCCGAAATGGCTAGCCGGAGCTTCGTCATCGCGAGGAGCCGCAGGCGACGCGGCAATCCATGGCCGGCGAGGGATTGCTTCGCTGCGCTCGCAATGACAGCCGATGGGGTTTGGCTTTCTCTGCGCCTCCGTGCCTCTGCGGTGAACGCATTGCTCATCGGCCGAAGGTGGCGTGGGCGACTTCCATCAGCGCCTCCACCGTTTCCGGGTCGTCGGACAGGGGCTCCACCACGGCGGCGCGGCAGGCTTCCACCGGGTCGAGGCCGCTCTGGATGAGCGTTGCCGCGTAGACCAGGAGGCGGGTGCTGGCGGCCTCTTCCAGGTCGTGCTCCCTGAGGGCGCGGAAGGCCTGGGCCAGGTTCACCAGGCGCCGCGCCAGCAGGGGGTCGATGCCGGTTTCGCCGGCGAGGATGGATTCCTCCCGCTCCGGCGGCGGGAAGTCGAAGCTCACGCTGACGAAGCGCTGGCGGGTGCTGGGCTTCATGCCCTTGAGGAAATTCTGGTAGCCCGGGTTGTAGCTCACCACCAGCATGAATTCCGGCGGCGCCGAGAGGGTTTCCCCGGTGCGCTCCATGGGCAGGATGCGCCGGTCGTCGGACAGGGGATGGAGCACCACGGTGGTGTCCTTGCGCGCCTCCACCACCTCGTCCAGGTAGCAGATGCCCCCCTCCCGCACCGCCCGGGTCAGGGGCCCGTCGCTCCAGTAGGTGGCCCCGTCGCCGATCAGGTGCCGCCCCACCAGGTCCGCGGCGGTGAGGTCGTCGTGGCAGGCCACGGTGTACAAAGGCCGCCCCAGCCGCGCCGCCATGTGGGCGACGAAGCGGGTCTTGCCGCAGCCGGTGGGGCCCTTGATGAGCAGGGGCAGGCGGTTACGCCAGGCGTGCTCGAACAGGGCGACTTCGTTGCCGTGGGGGTGGTAAAAGGGCAGGGTGGGCATTCCTCGACTCCGTCTCCCGATGAAGCGAAGAATAAGCCAGCCTTGCCGGCGGGGCTTTGACTTCCGTCAAGGCTTCGGGATTTCGCGGACCGAGAAAGGGTGTGCTGTAGCGCAGGCGACCTCGCCTGCTCTTGGTTTTGTTTTGTCGCGCTTCGCGCGGGATGATTTGGGTTTCGGGGGCTGCCCGACACCCAAACAACCGCGCGAAGCGCACAACAAAGCAGGCGAGGTCGCCCGCGCTACACCCTAACCACCACCAACGGCACCACCATCTCCTCTTCGCTGACGCCGCCGTGGACGCCGATGTGGCGGAAGGGCTTCTCCCCCGCCACCTGGTCCTTGATCACCCAGTTGTCCTTCATCAGCAGCAGGTAGTGGCCGATGCGCCCCGCCAGCCGCGGATGAGACGCCCCCAGACCGAAGAAGCCCCGGGCCAGCAGGTCTTCGCTGCGGTGCAGGTCGGCGCAGTGGGCCAGCTTGTCCGAGACGTAGGCTTCGAACCGCCCGGTCTGGTCCGGGTGGACGTAGCAGTAGGCGGCCCGGGGCTCGCCGCACAGGGGCAGGACCAGGGTTTCCGCCAGTTCCGGATGGTCGTTGAGGTGGAGCAGCTTGTCCGGGGCGGTGTCGATCAGGCCGTGGTCGGCGGTGGCGATCACCAGGGTATCGGTGCCCCGGATGCTTTCCAGGAAGGCGCCGAAGGCGGCATCGAATTCGGCGAAACGGGCCGCCACCTTGGCGCTCGTGACGCCGTGCTCGTGGGCGAGGGAGTCGATGTCCGGCAGGTAGGCGTAGACGTATTTCTGCCCCGGGGCCTCCACCACGTCGGCCACCGAGGAGAACAGCTGTGCCAGGCTCTTGTAGCCCAGGCGCCGGGCGGAACCGCTGGCGGCATGGTTGAAGTCGGTGCCCAGGATCCATTCCGGCGCCACCACCACCGAGGGCACCGCCAGGGTGTCGAACAGGGGGGTGAAGCCGAACAGCCGGCGGGGCTCGATGCCCGCCGCCGACAGGGAGGCGCCGCCGAAGCGGGCGCGGAAGGGCAGCACCGCCAGCACGCTGCCCACTTCGGCCAAATAGGTGAACCAGCCGGTGAGGCCGTGCTGCTGGGGCGCCTCCCCGGTCATGAAGGTGGTGACGGCGGAGGCGGTGGTGGAGGGGAACACCGAAGTCAGGGTCCCCCGCTGGTGCCGGGCCAGGGCGCCACCCTCGCCGAAGCGCCGCAGCATCGCCTCCCCCAGGCCGTCCGCCACCAGCAACACCACGTTGCGGGCCCCGGCGATCTCCTCCGGCTGCAACTGGCGCAGGGGCGGATAGACCGGCGACGGTTCCCCCAGGGCCGCCCGCAGGGAAGCCATCAGGTTGGCGAGGGAACCGCCTTGGTAGTCGGGGAGGGTCATTGGGAACAATGGGCCGCCAGCACTTCCGCCACGCAGCAGGTCAGGGCCTGGGCCGCCGGCAGGTGGAGGAATTCGTTGGGGCCGTGGGCGTTGGAGCCGGGGCCGAGGACGCCGGTGATGAGGAACTGGGCCTGGGGGAAGCGCTCCCCCAGCATGCCCATGAAGGGGATGGTGACCCCTTCGCCCATGAATACCGCGGGCTTGCCGAAATAGGTTTCCGAGGCCCGGTCCAGCGCCGCTTCGAACCAGGGGGCGAGGGGGGCGGCGTCCCAGCCGGGGGCTTTCTGCTCGGCGTGGAATTCCACTTTCGCGCCGTAGGGGGGGTCGGATTCCAGCAGGGTTTTCAGCTCCGCCGCCGCGGCTTCCGGCTCGCAGGAAGGCGGGAGGCGCAGGGAGAGCTTGAGGGCCGTGCGGGGGCGCAGCACGTTGCCGGCGTTGTCGAGGGGCGGCAGGCCGCCGGCGCCGGTGACGGACAGGGCGGGCTTCCAGGCGCGGTTGAGGATCAGCTGTTGCGGGTCGCGGCTGGTGGGCTCGACACCCTCGGCGAAAGGGAACTTGGTGTGGACCGCGCTCCCCAGCACCTGGGCGGCGCGATTGGCTTGTTCCACCCGGCCTTGAGGGATGTCCCGATGGAAGGCCGGCGGCAGGATGCGGCCGGTTTCCTCGTCCTCCAGGCGGGACAGCAGGCGCCGCATGATACGGAAGCTGGACGGCACGGTGCCGGAGGCGTCGCCGGAGTGCACCCCTTCGGTGAGCACGTCCACCGTGAGGTTGCCGTTGATCAGGCCCCGCAGGGAAACGGTGCACCACAGGCGCTCGTAGTCGCCGCAGCCGGAATCCAGGCCAATCACCAGGGACGGGGTGCCGATGCGGGGGGCCAGGCGTTCGATGTAATGGGGCAGGTCGTAGCTGCCGCTCTCCTCGCAGCATTCGATGACGCCCACGCAGCGGGCGTGGGGAATGCCCTGCTCCTGGAGCACGCGGATGGCGGTGAGGGCCGAATAGAGGGCGTAGCCGTCGTCCACGCTGCCCCGGCCGTAGAGCTTGTCGCCTTCGATCACCGGCTTCCACGGGCCCAGGTCGCTCCGCCAGCCCACCATCTCCGGCTGCTTGTCCAGGTGGCCGTAGAGCAGGACGGTTTCGTCGCACTGGCCCGGAATCTCGATCAACAGCAGGGGGGTGCGGCCTTCCAGGCGCACGACTTCCAGTTGCAGGCCGGCGATGGGCTGGGCCCGGCACCAGTCCACCGCCAGGGTCACCGCGTCCTCGATATGGCCCTTTTCCACCCATTGGGCGTCGAACAGGGGGGAGATGGCGGGGATACGAATGAAATCCATCAGGGAGGGCAGAACGTCCTGCTGCCAGCAGCGTTCCACCGCGGTGCGAATCGAGACGGTGTCCATAAAGCGGGTTCGAGTAGGGAAAGAGCTGAATTCTAGCGGAAACGGATGGCCCCAACGGCTTCCGGTTCGCGCCTTGGCGTGATATTTTTACGGCAAACTCAATAAAACCAAGGGGACGGCATGTTCGGCAGCAAGGACTCGACGGAAGCGGCGCAACAGGACGACCGGCAGGCCACCCTTTTCCCCCCGGACCCAGCCTACAGCCGCCACGAGGACAGCCTGCAACTGCGCCACTACCTCATGGGCGGCGTGCTGGTCGCGGCCATGCTGGGGGTGCTGGTCACCGGCTATTTCTACAGCCGCAGCCTGGTGATCAAGGAACCGACGGAAGACGCGGCCACCGCCCCGGCTGCCGCGCCAATCGCCCCCCCCGCCCAGCCGGCGCCCGCCGCGGCGCCCCCCGCCCCGGCCAAGAAAACCGAAATCCCGGCGCAGCCCAAGCCCACGGAGGAAAAAAACGCCGCAAAGCCCGCAAGCGCCATCGAAAAGGCCATCCAGGCGGCCAAGCCCGGGCTACCCCCCAGGGAAAAACCCGCCGCCAAACCCGCCGCCGTCACCACGGTGTATTTCGTCCAACTCGCCGCCTTCAAGGACCCCCGGGAAACCGCCCGGTTGTGCAAGCAGATCGAGCCCCTGGGCTTCTCCTGCTACTTCGGCAGCGTAGACCAGCCCGACGGCCGCTACTGGCGCCTGCGGGTGGGCCCCTACGAGACGAAAGGGCAGGCCGAAAGCGACCTCGCCAAGCTCCAGGGCAAGGGCTTCGACGGCCGCCTCATCCCCCTGAGGAAATCCGGGGTGAAGCCCCCCGTCCAGCTGCCCCTGTAGCGCAGCCGACCCCGCCTGCATCGCCCGCCGTCAGGCGGGCCTACGGCCCGATGCAGGCGGGGTCGGCTACAATGAAGTCTCCCTCTCCCCTAGCCCTCCCCCGCCTGCGGGGGAGGGGGACGAGGAGCGCCTTTGGCGCATTCACGCAATCACCCACGGAAGCCACCATGATCCTCATCCTCACCCCCGACATCGACCCCGCCGGCGCCGAATTCCGCCAGCTCACCGGCCACCTCGCCGGCCTGCCGGGCATTTCCTACCGCATCCACAGCGAGCGCGGCGAGGAACAGCTGCTCACCGAAATCTACCTCATCGGCCACACCGCCCCTTTGTCCCTGGACGAGATGGCGGCGCTGCCCGGCGTCGAGCGGGTGGTGCGGGTGTCCGAGGAATACCGCGTCCTGGGCCGCCACAAGGACGACCATCGCTCCACCCACTTCGACTACAACGGGGTGCGCTTCGGCCAGGACAACCTCAACGTCTTCGCCGGCCTGTGCGCGGTGGACGTGCCGGAACACGTGGAAGCGATGATGAAGGCCCTGCGGGACAACGGCCAGGTATGCACCCGCATGGGCGCCTACAAGCCCCGCACCAGCCCCTACGCCTTCCAGGGCCACGGCGCCGCCTGCCTGCCCTGGGTGTTCGAGCTGGCGGGGAAGTACGGCATCAAGGTGATCGCCATGGAAGTGACCCACGAGTCCCACGTGGACGAAATCCGCGAGGCCCTGGACCGGACCGGCAAGCCGACGGGAGTGATGCTCCAGATCGGCACCCGCAACACCCAGAACTTCGAACTGCTGAAAAGCTGCGGCCGCCAGCAGGAATTTCCGGTCCTCATCAAGCGCGGCTTCGGCATCACCCTCAACGAATCCCTCAACGCCGCCGAATACCTGGCCTCCGAAGGCAACCGCAAGGTGGTGTTCGGCCTGCGGGGAATGAAGACCAACATGGGGGACCCCCACCGCAACCTGGTGGACTTCGCCCACGTGCCCACGGTCAAGCGCCTGACCCGGATGCCGGTATGCATCGACCCCTCCCACTCCGTCGGCGGCCGCTTCCGCGCCCCCGACGGCCTGCTGGAAGTGCAGCACGTCACCGCCCAGGGGGTCATCGCCGGCGCCAACATGATCCTGGTGGACTTCCACCCCAACCCCTCCAAGGCCCTGGTGGACGGCCCCCAGGCCCTGCTGCTGGAGGAACTGCCGGGCTTCCTGGAGGACGTGGCGATCGCCCGGGAGGCCTACGAGAAGCGGGTGAAGCTGGCGGGGGGCTGATCCGCGGGCAAATACCGATTGAAATAGTCTGGAATTCTGCTAGACATGAATCAAGCACAAGTTCCCCCAAGGAGGGTTCGATCATGTCAGCGAAAAATTCATTGGTTGCCACCTACGCCAAATCCCGCCTGGCCGAGGCCGACATCCGCAAACTTCACGCGGCCGGGCTCGGCGCCGGCCTGGCCCTGGTGGGCGGGCGTTCCGAGGGCACGGCGACGGTGGAGGGGTTCGGGGAACTGGACGCGGCGGCGCGAAGCTGCATCCCGGAAGAGGACATCCAGGCCTTCGAGGCGGAAGCCCGGGCCGGCAGGGTGGTGCTGGTGGCCCACGGCGCGGCGGAGGACATCGCCCGCGCCCAGAGCGCCCTGGCCTCGCCCTTGAACTGGGACGAAAGCGCGGGATACACGGTGTACTACGGCTGCGGGGATTAGCCGCCTGATCCTGCCTGTAGGAGCGCCCCTTGGGCGCGACGGTCGCGCCCAAGGGGCGCTCCTTCCCAACCGGCCTTCGGCGCCAGCAGCGCAAGCGGCGTATCCAGGTTCACCGCCTTGACCAGGCGATGGCCGCAGCCGGATTCCTGGGCGGTGGTCCGGGTTTTCGTTCACACTGGTCGATGACCTCGGAGCCGTTGTCGCGCACGGTGCCCCCCCAGAAAGGCAGGAGGCGCTTCTCGTCCACGTGGGGATGACGCTCGAACTGCCGGGCGCGCCACTGCGCCTTGGCGCCCGAGAAGGCATTGGCGAGGAAGCGGGTGACGCCGCCGTAGGTGAACCGCCGGACGACCTTGTCCACCACGTTGAACCCAGATTATTCATTAGGACGCGAGATGATGGCGAGGTGGGTTGCGAGACAGTTTCGTTGCTTGCGAGGAGTTCATGGTTATTCCATGGACGACGAACAAGCGGCAAAAATGGCCGCAAACCGGCCGCCAGCGCTCGCGTAGGCGCGAAGCGCCGCCTAATGGATAATCTGGGTTCAATCCAGATTATCCATTAGGACGCGAGATGATGGCGAGGTGGGTTGCGAGACAGTTTCGTTGCTTGCGAGGAGTCCATGGTTATTCCATGGACGACGAACAAGCGGCGAAAATGGCCGCAAACCGGCCGCCAGCGCTACCGTAGGCGCGAAGCGCCGCCTAATGGATAATCTGGGTT
>DDYH01000055.1 GCA_002347615.1 Gallionellaceae bacterium UBA2239
TTACAGCAGTTTACGGACTCAATCGGGGTTTAAGGAGTACCAGTAGAAGCCTTCGGGTTTGAGAGTGATGGCTCTTGCAGCTTAAACGCTCTTGAAGTTGTCGCCGGGGGCACCCATATTAAGACGGTACCCTCACGCATAGACAATAACCATGAGCGAACAGGAACCGATCGAAGGCGAAATCCTCAACCCCGGCGAGGACGAGGAACGGCTGCGCGCCGATTTGGTGGTGCCGGCCAAGGTGCTGCCGCCCACCCTGTACATCCTGCCCCTGTCCGAGCGGCCGTTTTTTCCCGCCCAGTCCGTGCCTCTGCTGATGAACGAGGGGCCGTGGATGGAGACGGTGAAGAAAATCGGCGACAGCCCCCACAAGATGGTGGGGCTGGCCCTGGTGAAGCAGACCAGCGCCGAGGACGCCAAACCCAAGGATTTCTATGAAGTCGGCACCGTGGTGCGGATGCACCACCCCATGCGCTCCGACGGCAAGATCCAGTTCATCGCCGAGGGGGTAACCCGCTTCCGCATCGTCCATTGGATTTCCGAAACTCCGCCCTACGTGGCCCAGGTGGAGTATCCGGCCGAAGGGGCGGCCAAGGAGGACGAGGTCCGCGCCTACGCCATGGCGATCATCAACTCCATCAAGGAGCTGATCCCCCTCAACCCCCTGTACAGCGAGGAGTTCAAGTACTTCCTCGCCCGTTTCAACCCCAACGAGCCGTCCTTCCTGGCCGATTTCGCCGCCAGCCTCACCACCTCCACCAAGGAGGAGTTGCAGGAGGTGATGGAGGCGATCAACCTGCGCCACCGGATGCAGAAGGTGCTGGTGCTGATCAAGAAGGAGCTGGACGTGGCCCGCCTGCAATCGCAAATCCGCGAGCAGGTGGACGAGAAGATGACCAAGCAGCAGCGGGAGTTTTTCCTCCGGGAGCAGCTCAAGACCATCCAGAAGGAACTGGGCCTGGCCAAGGACGACCGCACCGCCGACGTGGAGCGCTTCCAGGAGCGCCTGGCCAAGCTCACCCTCACGGCTCCGGCGCAAAAGCGCGTCGATGAGGAGATGCAGAAGCTCTCCATCCTGGAATCCGGCTCGCCGGAATACGCCGTCACCCGCAACTACCTGGATTGGCTCACCTCCTTGCCCTGGGGGGTGTACTCCAAGGACAAGCTGGACCTCACGCGCGCCCGCCGCATCCTGGACCGGGACCACGACGGCCTGGACGACGTGAAGGAGCGCATCATCGAGTTCCTGGCGGTGGGGGCGCTGAAGGGCGAGGTGTCCGGCTCCATTTTGCTGCTGGTGGGCCCCCCGGGCGTGGGCAAGACCTCCGTCGGCCGCTCCATCGCCCACGCCCTGGGGCGCCAGTTCTACCGCTTCTCTCTCGGCGGCATGCGGGACGAGGCCGAAATCAAGGGCCACCGCCGCACCTACATCGGCGCCATGCCGGGCAAGTTCCTCCAGGCGATCAAGGAAGTGGAAGTGGCCAACCCGGTCATCATGCTGGACGAGATCGACAAGATCGGCGCCTCCTACCAGGGGGACCCGGCGTCGGCCCTGCTGGAGGTGCTGGACCCGGAGCAGAACGTGGAATTTCTCGACCACTACCTGGACGTGCGCTTCGACCTGTCCAAGGTGCTGTTCGTGTGCACCGCCAACCAGCTGGACACGGTTCCCGCGCCGCTGCTGGACCGGATGGAGGTGATCCGCCTGTCCGGCTACATCACTTCGGAAAAAGTGCGCATCGCCAAGCACCACCTGTGGCCCAAGGAACTCAAGAAGGCGGGCCTCAAGCGGGGCGACATCACCCTCAGCGAGCCCGCCGTGCGCCGCATCATCGAGGGCTACGCCCGGGAGGCGGGAGTGCGCAACCTGGAAAAACAGCTGGGCCGCATCGTGCGCAAGGCGGCGGTGAGGTTCGTCAACGGCGAGGAGCGGCCGCTCCGCGTCGGCGTGCCGGAAATCGAGGAAAACCTCGGCAAGCCGGTGTTCGTGCCGGAAAAGCTCCTCACCGGCGTGGGCGTGGTCACCGGCCTGGCGTGGACGGCCATGGGGGGCGCCACCCTGTCCATCGAGGCCACCCTGGTCCACACCAAGAACCGGGGCTTCAAGCTCACCGGCCAGCTGGGGGACGTGATGAAGGAGTCGGCGGAAATCGCCTACAGCTACATCGCCTCCCATCTCAAGCCGTTCAAGGGCAATCCCACCTTCTTCGACGAGGCTTTCGTCCACCTCCACGTGCCGGAAGGGGCCACCCCCAAGGACGGCCCCAGCGCCGGCATCACCATGGCCGCCGCCCTGCTGTCCCTGGCCCGGCAGGAAAAGATCGACCGCCCCCTGGCCATGACCGGCGAGTTGACTTTGACCGGCGAAGTGCTGGCCATCGGCGGCGTGCGGGAAAAGGTCATCGCCGCCCGGCGGGTGAAAGTGATGGAACTGATCCTGCCCGAAGCCAACCGGCGGGATTTCGAGGAACTGCCGGACCACATCAAGGAAGGCTTCACCGCCCATTTCGTGCGCCATTTCCGGGACGTGGTGAAGATTGTTTTTGCCTGAAGTAGCGCAGGCGACTCGCCTGCATGGGCCGCAGGCCCGCTTTGGGGCGGGAATGCAGGCGAGGTTGCCTGCGCCAAGGTCTTGATGCGGGTATAATTCCCGCCATTGAGTCTGGCATCTTGGCGGTGAAAAACATGGTTGAAATCCTCGAAGCGGCGCCTTTCGCCAAGGTCTACGGCCAGCCGGTCACCGAGTTGCCGCCGGACCTGTACATTCCGCCCGAGGCCCTGGAAGTCTTCCTGGAGACCTTCGAAGGCCCCCTGGACCTGCTGCTGTACCTGATCCGCAAGCACAACCTGGAAATCCTCGATATCCCCATGGCCCGGCTTACCCGCCAGTACATGGCGTATGTGGAGGCTATGGGCGCCGCCCAGTTGGACCTGGCGGCGGAATACCTGCTGATGGCGGCGTGGCTCACCGAGATCAAGTCCCGCATGTTGCTGCCCCGGCCCGAAACCGCCATTGAGGACGAGGAAGACCCCCGGGCCGAGCTCACCCGCCGCCTGCTGGAATACGAGCAGATGAAACTCGCCGCCCAGCGCCTGGATAGCCAGCCCCAGGCGGGGCGGAATTTCTCCCTGGTGGAAGTGTGGGTGGAAAAGGTGGTGCAGGAGCGCCTGCCGGAAGTGGCTATGGACGACCTGGTGGAGGCGTGGAAAGCCATTCTCGCCAAGGCCAAGGTCAACAAGCATCACCGGATTACGCGGGCGGAACTGTCGGTGCGGGAGCATATGATCCTGGTGCTGCGCAAGTTGCAGGATCGGGATTTTGTCCCCTTCGAAGAACTGTTCAACCCCAACGGCGGCGTGCCGGAAATGGTGGTGACCTTCCTCGCCGTGCTGGAGTTGGTGAAGGAAAAGCTGGCCCAGGTCTCCCAGCAGGAAGCCTACGCCCCGATTTACGTCCGCCACAGCCAAGCCGTCACCGAAGAAGCCGATGCGTAACCTGAAGGAAGTCAAACTCATCCTGGAAACCGCCCTGCTCACCGCCGGCGAGCCCATGACCGTGTCCGAACTGAAACGATTGTTCGACGAGGACATCGCCGCCGACGCCCTGCGCAAGGTGCTGGAGGAGCTGCGCCAGGACTGGACCGGCCGCGGCGTGGAGCTGGCCCAAGTGGCCAGCGGCTGGCGTTTCCAGGCCCGGCCCGAGTACCAGAAATACCTCGACCGCCTGAGCCCCGAGAAGCCCCCCAAGTACTCCCGCGCCGTGCTGGAAACTTTAGCGATTATTGCCTACAAGCAGCCGGTGACCCGGGGCGACATCGAGGAAATCCGTGGCGTGGCCGTGTCCTCCCACATCCTCAAGACCCTGGAGGAGCGGGGCTGGATCGACGTCGTGGGCCACCGGGAAGTCCCCGGCCGACCGGCCCTCTACGCCACCACCAAGGGCTTTCTCGACGACCTCAGCCTGCGATCCCTCACCGAACTGCCGCCCCTGGAAGAGGGCGAGAAACCCTTGCTGCCTGTATAGTGGCGGCATTCACAGCCAAGGAAATTTCATGACTCGAAAGCCGGAAGCCCCCGCTTCCCCCGCCGTCCAGGCGGAAAAATTGCAAAAAGTGCTGGCCCAGGCCGGCATCGGCTCCCGCCGCGAAATGGAGGAGTGGATCGAGCGTGGCCGCATCACCGTCAACGGCAAGCCCGCCACCCTGGGCATGCGCGTCACTCCCGACGACCAGATTCGCGTCGACCGCAAGCTGATCCAGCGCCGCTCCGCCTTCAAGGCCCCCCGCATCCTGATCTACCACAAGCCGGAAGGGGAGATCGTGAGCCGGGACGACCCGGAAAAGCGCGCCACCGTGTTCGACCAACTGCCCCGCATGCGCGGCGCCAAGTGGATCGCCATCGGCCGCCTGGACTTCAACACCTCCGGCCTGCTGATTTTCACCACCTCCGGCGACCTGGCCAACCGCCTGATGCATCCCAGCTTCGAAGTGGAGCGGGAATACGCCGTGCGCCTCCTGGGCGAACTGGAACCGGCGCAAATCAACCAGCTCAAGCAGGGGGTGGAACTGGAAGACGGCCTCGCCCGTTTCGACCAGCTGGAGGATGCCGGCGGCGAGGGCGTCAACCACTGGTACCGGGTCATCCTGCGGGAAGGGCGCAACCGGGAAGTGCGGCGCATGTTCGAACTGGTGGGCCTCAAGGTGAGCCGTCTGATGCGCACCCGCTTCGGCATCATCAACCTGCCCCCCCGCCTTGGCCGGGGCAAGACCCTGGAACTGGAGGCCCCCGACGTGACCATGGTCATGCGCTGGGCCGGCCTGGAGTTGCCGGAGGAAACCGTAGTGTCCGAGAGGGCTCCCCGACGGGGCGTCGGCCGGGGCGAAAAGCCCCGTGCCCGTCCCGGTGGCGGACGTCCCCGCACCGGGCGGAGGTAACGGCGTAAATATCTTCGGCACGCCACTCGGGCCATTAGCGGGTTGTACGCAAGCTATTTTCGAGGCCGATTTTATTGCAATTTATACATGAGGTTAAGGCAATAAGTTCATGGCGCCTTATCCCATGGCCGTAGCGATAATATATGGGCCTCTCTGCCAGTCGTTCCGGGCCGGTTCCGTATCGTACTCGACGGAACCCCCACTCCCGGGCCCCTGCCGATAGTCTCGCTGGAATATCAGAAGTTCTCCCTTGACTCGATCTACGTTCCAGGAGGACAAGGCTACGGTAACGTTATGTTGTTATGGGGAAAGGTGCGCTTCTGAGCCAGCCACGGGAGGATTTGAAGGGCTTTCCCTGCCCTGGAGTCTCATCTGAATGAAGCCCACCCTCTAACTCCAACTCGAAGGGACTGCTTCGGGGTGGGATTTCCCCTTGGCCTGGCGGCGGCTGACCGGCTGGCAGCGGTTATTGAAACCAGTATCTATTGAGCCTGATCCAACGGTGTCCGGAGAAAAGGCCATGCCGCTCAACGACGAATGACGCGAATCAGTATCACCACGATCGCAATGACCAGGAGAATGTGGATGAATCCGCCCATGGTGTACGAGGAAACCAAACCCAGTAACCAAAGGATGACCAGGATGACCGCAATAGTTTCAAGCATGTTTGCCACTCCTGCGAATTGACTGGAATTCCCGATTCTTCTTGGAAGCCACCTCTGCCGGTAGCCAGAAGCCGGGCGTCATTGTTTCAATAGGCGGCCATATCGGCCGGCCAGCGGCTCCCGGATTGGGGTGCCGGGGACCGGGCCGGCGAGAGCAGTTTCCCCGTCACTCAAGCCGCATGTCGCGCCCATTACCCATGCATTGCGCATTCGATTTTTATTACTTGTTCGCATTCGCCTCGTCTTTGATTGCTTTACCACCCTGCTCAATATCTTTTCCCGCGCCTTCGACCGTGTTGCAAGCGGTAAGTGTCGCCGTCACGCCAGCCAGGAACAGCATCGAGAGCAGCAGTGCGAAAATTCTTTTAACCATGATGAATCTCCTGATAGGGAAAATGGACCTGAGAATTTAACCCAGATTATCCATTAGGCGGCGCTTCGCGCCTACGCGAGCGCTGGCGGCCGGTTTGCGGCCATTTTTGCCGCTTGTTCGTCGTCCATGGAATAACCATGAACTCCTCGCAAGCAACGAAACTGTCTCGCAACCCACCTCGCCATCATCTCGCGTCCTAATGGATAATCTGGGTTTAAGCCGTGATGGTTAAAGCATAGATTAGGAAAAAAATATTGCTAATCGCAGAGTTAATGGCGAACTGTCCCGGTTTTCGGGGAACCCATTCTGAATGCTGAATGGCCGCCTTGGTGAAACCCGGCGGACCGTTTTGCTTATTTACCTTGGGCGTGTCGGGTTATCCGAAGGAAGCCAACCGATCAGCTATTCCTCCAGTCTTCGGGCATGGTGACGCACCTAACCTAACGGCCGTGTTTGTACTCCACCGCATGAATTTCTATAGTCACTACTGGTTATGGCGAAGCTATAACTTTCTGGGAGACAGCTCATGGGACGAACTGCCTTGCAGACGGGAGGTACGGTGGCGTTGGCAATCGCCGGATACCGGTCGGTTCCGCTGGCGGATATCCCATTTCTCACGCAAGAAGCGTTGAACCCAGATTATCCATTAGGCGGCGCTTCGCGCCTACGCGAGCGCTGGCGGTCGGTTTGCGGCCATTTTTGCCGCTTGTTCGTCGTCCATGGAATAACCATGAACTCCTCGCAAGCAACGAAACTGTCTCGCAACCCACCTCGCCATCATCTCGCGTCCTAATGGATAATCTGGGTTGAATGGCCGCCCCGAGTCGTTAGGCACCTGGTCCAGGGAGGTCCGTGTCTCGCTATGACCCACTCAGGCTAGGTCGGTTTAGTGCCGGGAGGAAGATCATGACTGAGTCAAGCATTAGGAAGCCCGAGGGAGTCTCCACGGCCAAGCATCCGGAGATGCGTGTCTCCATGGGGGTTCGATGGGCTGCATGGTATATAGTGCTTGCGTTGGCGAATCCTCCCGCCATCGCCTTTGCGCAATCAGGCTGCCCCGGAATCCACGTGAAGATTCTGGACATCAGAAACAGCACGGGAGCTGTAGCCTGCGCGCTGTTCAAATCGTCTGTCGGTTTTCCTACGGAGTATCTGCACTCCGCAACCAATATTATGATAATAAAAGTTCTGGATAAGCAGGCGCGCTGCGACTTTGAAGACATCCCGCCGGGAACCTATGCGCTTGCCGTCATTCATGATGAAAACATGAACGGTAAACTCGATGCCAACTGGCTGGGTGTGCCAACGGAGGGCTACGGTTTTTCAAACGACGCAAAGGCCTTGCTCGGCGCGCCTTCGTTCTCTGCCGCCGGCTTTCCGTACAGCGGGCGAAACCTGGAGATGACAATCAGCTTGCATTACTGAACGATCGGCGTTTAACCCAGATTATCCATTAGGACGCGAGATGATGGCGAGGTGGGTTGCGAGACAGTTTCGTTGCTTGCGAGGAGTTCATGGTTATTCCATGGACGACGAACNNAATGGATAATCTGGGTTTAATGAAACTACGCGAGTTATGCCCCCGCTTACCCATTCCCTCCGCGCTTGGCCGTCCGAATCCTTCGCGCAAACCCTGAAAAACGAAATCGAGAATCTGCCTCCCGGTGTCTTGCCTTTGGCTGACGCGGCTTCCTGTCACGTGGACGATAGCCCGATTACCGCCACCGTCCTGAGGGTCGAAGAAGGGGAAGGGGAGATTCGGGCCAAGGTCGGGGTTTTCTTCGCAGAGATTCTTACCGGCTGCAGTTGCGGGTATGAACCCGAACCACTGAGCGCCTATTGCGAGATTCAGGTAAAGATCGATAAGGCGACGGGTAAGGCGGTGTTTGAACTGGCGCCTTAGTCGCTTGGCAAGGAAGACTGCCTGATGCCCGGTTCTTCGCCGCGGGCGAGGGGATCGGGGAAAGCCCGGAAATCCATCACCAGCCCGCCTTCGTCCGGGGGCCTGCCCAGCCGTTCGAAGTCCTCATCGGACAGAGGCTTGGCTTTGTCCGCATCCCGGTAGCGGTTGAAAACGCCGTTCCGCCACTGGTATACCTCATTCAGTTTTTCCCGGTAGGTGTAGGAGTGGCCGTTGTCGTTGAAATAATCGGCGAATTTATTCCGCCCGAGATAAATCGTGCTGGAGCCCTCATAGCCGGTTTTCAGGGAGGAGACCGGGTCGGTGTTCAACAGGTAGGCCCAGTCGCCGGGGACGAAATTCCTGGGGGCGACGCCATACTGGATTCGGACGATTTTGCCGGGGCGGGCCAGTTCGGCCGGGTCGAAATCCTTTTCGAAGGACCACATCTTTCCAGGTTCAACATCCACCAAGGGGTCCCCGTCGGAGGCGAGGCGGGCTTCCACTTGCCTCCGGCGGGATGGGTCCTTCTTCACCCGGCGGTAATAGTCCAGCACCCCCTGGACCACGACGAGCTTGGTCGCGGTGTAACAGCCGATGGAATATTTGCCCTGGTTCACGAAAGCATCGCCGAAGGCAAGGTGAAGGGCGGCCCCGGGAAGGGGCGTTCCGCGGCGCCAGTATTTCGTATTCCATTCGGCCGACTCTCCGTCGGGCCAGACCCAGTTCAGGTTTTCCGACCAGGCCACGATGTTCTGGCGAATGGCCACCAGTTCCTTCAGCGCGTCCAGGTCGCAGTTCCGGCCGCTGAATTCCGTGAGGCGCCCGTGTTGGAGAAGGGCCAGCAGGATTTCTTTGCGGGACACCGTCACCACCTTGCGCGTTTTCCCGTTCTTCGCCGGAAGACGGACGACGCTGTCGCGGATCGCAAACTCGGGCCGGTCCTTGAGATGGCGGGTGTCGAAGTCGTCCTTGGGCGTGTTCAGGGTGAAGACCAGCGTTTCTTGCGCTGGATTTATCCGTGCTGCCACCAGGCCGGGGGCGATGCCCAGGGAAGCCAGGTAGGCGGCCATGTCGGCCTCGATAGGGCTCAGGCGGTCCTGCGCGCAGGAGAAACGGATGCCTTCATCGGCAGGGGCAGCGTCGCTCTTCGCCTGGGAGGTGGGGAGGCCGGAGGGGTCGTTGCTGGCCGCCAGGGCGTTCGGGAAGAAACCGAGCGCAAACAGGGAAAAGAGGGCCGGGGCGAGGATTCCTGGCGTGGGTCTCATGGCGGAAAGTCGGCCAAGGACCCGCCGGCCTCTCCGGCGGGAGATGCCGTCATCCAACGGGAACGCGAGGGGTTCCGGATCATGGCTATCCTTCGGGTTTCAACGCTTCTGCGATTGCCCGCCGGGTCGGCAATCGGCCTCGGAAACAATCGGCGGGCGGCTAGTTGAATAATAGAAGGGATAAAGGCGCAAGCTATACCATTCGTGCGAATCACCCATGCTCCCGGACCTGAAACCGGTAGCCGGCGAGCGGGTCATTGGCGGAAAGGAAAGCTGATACGGATGGACACGTTCGTTTGGGATGAACACGTTACTACCGGGCTGCAACTGGTTGACGAGCAGCATCACCGCCTGGTGGATTCGATCAATCAGCTGGGGGATTCCCTGATCGAGTGCAAAACGGCTGACGGCGATACGCTACAGGCGATCTTCGCCCAACTCGCGGATTACGCTAAATGCCACTTCGATGAGGAAGAACGCCTCATGGAGGAGTCGGGAATTGCGCAACCCCATCTCGCGACCTTCACGTCAAACACCACGATCAGTTCATCGACCAGGTATCGCGGATGTGGAATTCCCGCGCCACGATGCCCCATCCTTCCGATTCCCCCTCCCGCGATCCGCAACAATGTCGGATAATCTGCGACACCAACCCGAACAACCGCTATTCAACGGAGCCCGCCATGATCGCCAGGGAAGACATTCTCGCCGCCTTCCATTTTCGCCACGCCTGCAAGACCTTCGACCCCACCAAGAAAATCAGCGATGCCGATTTCAATCTGATCCTCGAAACCGGTCGTCTGTCGCCCAGTTCCTTCGGTTTCGAGCCCTGGCGTTTCGTGGTGATTCAGGACCCGGCCTTGCGGGAGGCGTTGAAGGCCACGGTGTGGGGCGGGCAGGGACAGCTGCCGACGGCGAGCCATGTGGTGGCGATTTTCTGCCGCAAAGAGGGGATGCGCTTCGACGCCGCCCACGTCCGCCACATGATGGTGGATATCCAGAAACTTCCGGAGAACATTGTGGCGATGAAGGGGGAGCGCTACCGCAAGTTCCAGGAATCGGACTTCAAGCTGACGGAAAGCCCCCGCGCCCTGTTCGACTGGTCCTGCAAGCAGGCCTACATCGCCCTGGGCAACATGATGACTTCCGCCGCCATGATCGGCATCGACTCCTGTCCCATCGAGGGCTATGACGTGGATGCCACCGAGGCGACCCTGGCCAAGGCGGGGGTGCTGGACACCGGGAAGTGCGGTCTGGCGGTGATGGTGGCCTTCGGCTACCGCATCAACCCCCAGTCGGCGAAGACCCGCCAGCCGCTGGAAGAGGTGGTGACCTGGGTGAAGTGATCGCTCAGAGGTTCAGATGCAGCCTGATGGCTGCATCGGCTTCCCGGCACTTTTCCTTGCTTAATTTCCCGATGGCGTTGCCGCTTATCCGTTCCTTGGCGATGGTGCGGATTTGCTGCGCCTGTATCTTGGAATCCTTGGGCAGGCCACTCTCGGCGGCAGCCAGAAAGACTTCGAAGGGGTAGACCCGCGCTACGTTCGACGTGACGGGCAGCACCGTGACGGTGCTGGATGCGCGGTTGTTGGCGTCGTTGCTCACGATCAGCACGGGGCGGCGCTTGGCGATTTCGGAGCCCTTGGTCGGGCCCAGGTCGGCAAGCCAGATTTCACCACGCCTCATCGCTCAATCCATCCGCCAGGGCAACGTCGAAATCCGCGTCGGTTTCGCGGCTCGCATCCCTATAGGCCGATTCCAGTTCGCGCTGGCGCAGGAGTTCCAGCGCCTCACTGATTACCTGGGAGCGGCTTTTCAAGGCATGGGTGGCGCGGTATTGCTCGATGAATCCCACCAGTCCGGCGGGGAGGGAAACGGACAGTTTCTCGGCTTGCATGATCGTTGCCCCTGATTGGTAGGAAAAATATTGATACCAATATAGCGTACCGATAGTGGGAGGTGCAACCGTTTGTTTTTTTACGATGAAGTCCGTTACTTCTCGAAGCGCATGGACAAGTCCACCGCCTGAATATCCTTGGTCAGGGCGCCGATGGAGATGCGATCCACGCCGGTTTTGGCGATGGCGCCCACGTTGCGCAGGGTGATGCCGCCGGAGGCTTCCAGTTCGGCACGGCCCGCGGTGAGCTGCACCGCTTCCCGCATGGCCCGCAGGGGGAAGTTGTCCAGCAGAATGAGTGTTGCGCCGGCGTCCAGGGCCTGGCGCAGTTCCCTTAAGCTTTCCACTTCGATCTGGATCGACACGCCCTGCGGGGCGATTTTTTTTGCCTGTTCCAGGGCTTGGCGAATGCCGCCGGCGGCCATGATGTGGTTTTCCTTGATCAGGATGCCGTCGTGGAGGCCGGTGCGCTGGTTTTCGCCGCCGCCGGTTTTTACCGCGTATTTCTGTGCCAGCCGCAGGCCCGGCAGGGTCTTGCGGGTGTCCAGGATTCTGGATTGGGTGCCTTTGATCGCCTCCACGTAGCGCCGGGTGGCGGTGGCGGTGGCGGAGAGGGTCTGGAGGAAATTTAGCGCCGGACGCTCGGCGGTGAGCAGGGCCCGGGCGGGGCCGCGGATTTCGCACAGCACCTGGTCGGCGCCGATGCAGGCGCCTTCTTCGGCGCACCAATGGACTTCCACCCGGCTGTCCACCTGGCGGAAGCACTCGTCGAACCAGGCCTGGCCGCACAGCACCGCCTTCTGGCGCGAGACCACGTGGGCGACGGCCTGCTTGTGGTTGGGAATCAGCTGGGCGGTGAGGTCGCCGGGGCCGGTGTCCTCGGCCAGGGCGTCGGCAACGGTGCGGCGGAGGGCGGCGGTGAGGTCGGGGGGCATCATGGGGTAGGCTATGCTGGATAAGGGCTGGCGCAAGTTTAGCCCAAAAATTGTTCGGCCGGGCGCTTGAAATCGGTGGGGGCTCTCCCCACTTAGGGAGTAATCGAATTTACCTTGGGAAAGGAAACGCCGATGCGCTTCGACAAGCTGACCACCAAGTTCCAGCAGGCCCTGTCCGACGCCCAGAGCCTGGCCGTGGGCCTGGACAACCCCTACATCGAACCCCAGCACCTGATGCTGGCGCTGTTGCAGCAGGAGGACGGCAGTACCGCTTCCCTGCTCCAGCGGGCCGGGGGGCAGGTGGGGGCATTGCGGGAGGCACTGCGGAAATCCATGGAGCGCCTGCCCAAGGTGGAAGGCACCGGCGGCGAGGTGTCCATTTCCCGCGACCTCAACAACCTGCTCAACGTCACCGACAAGGAGGCGCAGAAGCAGGGCGATGCCTTCATCGCCTCGGAGATGTTCCTGCTCGCCGCCATCCAGGACAAGGGGGAGGTGGGGCGCCTGCTCAAGGAGCACGGCGTATCCCGCCCCGCCCTGGAGCAAGCCGTTCATGCCGTACGTGGAGGAGAATCCGTGCAGAATGCCGAAGCCGAGGGCCAGCGAGAGGCCCTGAAGAAATACACCCTGGACCTCACCGAGCGCGCCCGCCAGGGCAAGCTGGACCCGGTGATCGGCCGGGATGACGAAATCCGCCGCGCCATCCAGGTGCTGCAGCGCCGCACCAAGAACAACCCGGTGCTGATCGGCGAGCCCGGCGTGGGCAAGACCGCCATCGTGGAAGGCCTGGCCCAGCGCATCGTCAACGGCGAGGTGCCGGAAACCCTGAAGAACAAGAAGGTGCTGGTGCTGGACATGGCGGGCCTCTTGGCCGGGGCCAAGTACCGAGGCGAATTTGAAGAAAGATTGAAGGCGGTGCTGAAGGAAGTGGCCCAGGACGAGGGCCGCATCATCCTCTTCATCGACGAGCTCCACACCATGGTGGGGGCCGGCAAGGCGGAAGGGGCGATCGACGCCGGCAACATGCTCAAGCCGGCCCTGGCCCGGGGCGAGCTGCACTGCATCGGCGCCACCACCCTGGACGAATTCCGCAAGTACATCGAGAAGGACGCCGCGCTCGAACGGAGATTCCAGAAGGTGCTGGTGGACGAGCCCAGCGTGGAGGACACCATCGCCATCCTGCGGGGCCTGCAGGAGCGCTACGAACTGCACCACGGGGTGGACATCACCGACCCGGCCATCGTCGCCGCGGCGGAGTTGTCCAACCGCTACATCACCGACCGCTTCCTGCCGGACAAGGCCATTGACCTGATCGACGAGGCCGCGGCGCGGATCAAGATGGAAATCGATTCCAAGCCGGAGGTGATGGACAAGCTCGACCGCCGCCTGATCCAGCTCAAGATCGAGCGGGAAGCGGTGAAGAAGGAGAAGGACGAGGCGTCGAAGAAGCGCCTCGCCCTGCTGGAAGATGAAATCCGGAAGCTGGAGAAGGAGTACGCCGACCTGGAGGAAGTGTGGAAGGCGGAAAAGGCCCAGGTCCAGGGCAGCCAGCACATCAAGGAAGAGCTGGACAAGCTCAAGGTGGAAATGGAGGAGGCCAAGCGCCGCGGCGACTGGCAGAAGGTTTCGGAAATCCAGTATGGCAAGATTCCCCAGCTGGAGGCCCAGCTCAAGCACGCCGACAGCACTACCGAGGCGGCGGTCGTCCAGCACAAGCTGCTGCGCACCCAGGTGGGGGCGGAGGAGATCGCCGAGGTGGTGTCCCGGGCCACCGGCATCCCCGTGTCCAAGATGATGGAAGGGGAGCGGGACAAGCTGCTGAAGATGGAAGACAAGCTCCACGAGCGGGTGGTGGGCCAGGACGAGGCGGTGCGGCTGGTGGCCGACGCCATCCGGCGTTCCCGCGCCGGCCTGTCGGACCCCAACCGGCCCTACGGCTCCTTCCTGTTCCTGGGCCCCACCGGCGTGGGCAAGACCGAGCTGTGCAAGGCTCTGGCGGGCTTCCTGTTCGACTCGGAGGAGCACCTGATCCGCATCGACATGAGCGAGTTCATGGAGAAGCATTCCGTGGCCCGCCTCATCGGCGCGCCTCCCGGCTACGTGGGCTACGAGGAGGGCGGCTACCTCACCGAAGCGGTGCGCCGCAAGCCCTATAGCGTGATCCTGCTGGACGAGGTGGAGAAAGCCCACCCGGACGTGTTCAACGTGCTGCTGCAGGTGCTGGACGACGGCCGCATGACCGACGGCCAGGGCCGCACCGTGGACTTCAAGAACACCGTGGTGGTGATGACTTCCAACCTGGGTTCCCAGATGATCCAGCAGATGGCCGGCGATGACTACCAGGTGGTGAAGCTGGCGGTGATGGCCGAGGTGAAGAACTATTTCCGCCCCGAATTCATCAACCGCATCGACGAGGTGGTGGTGTTCCACGCCCTGGCCGAGGACCACATCAAGTCCATCGCCCGCATCCAGCTCCAGTACCTGGACAAGCGGCTGGCGGCCCTGGAGATGAAGCTGGAGGTGTCCGAAGCCGCCCTGGCCGAACTGGCCACCGCCGGCTTCGACCCGGTGTACGGCGCGCGGCCCTTGAAACGCTCCATCCAGCAGCAGATCGAAAACCCGTTGGCGAAGGAAATCCTCGCCGGCCGGTTCGGCGCCAAGGACCATATCAAGGTGGACTGCCGGGACGGGCGTTTCCTGTTCGATAAGGCGTAGCGCCAATGCAACAAAAAAGCCTGCGATATGCAGGCTTTTTTGTATTCGGTGCGCCAGGCATGGCGCGG
>DDYH01000051.1:0-11836 GCA_002347615.1 Gallionellaceae bacterium UBA2239
GCGCCATGCCTGGCGCACCAACAAGAAGCCCCTTGCCGGAAACGGCAAGGGGCTTTGTTTTGGTGGGATTTCACCGCAACAACTGGCACTCCAGTTCCCGCAGCCGGGCTTCCAGTTCCTCGATGCGCTGGAGATAGGTCAGGGCCAGGGCGATGCCGGCGGGGTTGGCGCCGAAATCCCGCCGCAGGCGCCCGGCGGTTCGGGCCAGGGTCAGGCTGCCGACGGCGAAGCGGGGGGACATGCCCCCTTCCACCTCCTCCAGCACGCCGAACTCCGCCAGTTCCAGGACTTCCTCATTCTCCAGGCCGGAAATGCGCACCAAGTCGGCCAGGGTAAGGGGGTGCCCCTCCTCCATGAGGGAAATGCTCTCGGCAATGGGGTCGAATTCCATCTCACGCTCCTCCGAAATGGCGCCGCGGGTTGAAGCTGGAAACCTTGGCCAGTTCCTCGAACAGGGCTTTCTCCTGGTCCGAAGGATGGTCGGGGGTCACCACCTGCACCACGGCGTAGAGGTCTCCCGACCCATGGCCGTGCTTGGGCAGGCCCTTGCCGGTCAGCCGCAATTTCTGCCCCGGCCGGGCGCCGGGGGGAATCTTGATCCGGGCGCGGCCTTCCAGGGTGGGAACCTCCACCGTGGCCCCCAAAGCTGCTTCCCAAGGCGCCACCGGCACTTCCAGGTACAGGTCGTGGCCACTGGGCTTGAACAGGGGATGGGGTTTGAGCTGGATATGGAGGTACAAATCCCCGTCCGGCGCCCCCCCCATGCCCTTGCCCCCCTTTCCGGGAACCCGCAGCTTGTGGCCGTCGGTCACCCCCTTTGGAATGCGCACTTTGACGGTTTTGGGCACCCGGGTCAGCGCCCCACCCTCACCCATCTCGGGGATGTTGAGTTGGAGGGTGGCCTCGGTGCCGTGGAGGGCATCTTCCAGGCTCACCGCCACCTGCACCTCGAAATCCTGCCCCTGCATGGCGAAGCCGCCGCCGGAGCGGCCGCCACCCATGCCCATGCCGAACAGTCCGGAAAAGAAATCGCTGAAATCCCCCCCGCCGCCGCGGGAGGAAAAATGGAAATGGCCGGGGCCGAAATGCTGTTCCCAGTCGGGGGGTGGATGGAAGTCCTGGCCGGGTTGGTAGGCGCCGAGCTGGTCGTAGGCGGCGCGCTTTTCGGCGTCCTTCAGCACCTCGTAGGCTTCCGCCACCTCTTTGAACTTCTCCTCGGCGTTGGCTTCCTTGGACACGTCCGGATGGTACTTGCGCGCCAGCAGGCGGTAGGCCTTCTTGATCGCCTCGGGCGTCGCATCACGCCCCACGCCGAGTGTCTTGTAGTAGTCCTTGTATTGCATGATCCCCGTGTCCAGTGAGCCGCCCCACTTCTCAATATGGGCGACGCGGGGAGCTAATTCAAGAATGGGGCGGAACCTTCATCCTTCCACCCTCGTCCTTCATCCTTGAATCAGCCCACCCACTTCCGGGCGTTGCGGAACATGCGCAGCCAGGGGCCGTCCTCCCCCCAGCCTTCCGGCCGCCAGGAGTACTGGGCGGCGCGGAACACCCGCTCGGGGTGGGGCATCATGATGGTGAAGCGCCCGTCCGGGGTGGTGAGGCCGGTGATGCCCTGGGGCGAACCGTTGGGGTTGAAGGGATAGGTTTCCGTCGGCCGGCCGTAGTTGTCCACGTAGCGCAGGGCCACCAGGGGCTGAGCACTTTGCAGATGGGCCGCATCGCGGAACTCGGCGTAGCCTTCGCCGTGGGCCACGACGATGGGCAGGCGGCTGCCGGCCATGCCGTCCAGGAACAGGGACGGGGATTTCGGCACTTCCACCATGACGAAGCGGGCCTCGAATTGCTCCGACCGGTTGCGCACGAAGTGGGCCCAGGAATCGGCGTCGGGAATGATTTCGTGCAGGTTGCTCATCATCTGGCAGCCGTTGCACACGCCCAGGGCGAAGGAATCCCGGCGCTGGAAGAAGGCCTCGAACTCGGACCGTGCGCGGCCGTTGAACAGGATGGACTTGGCCCACCCCTCGCCCGCCCCCAGCACGTCGCCGTAGGAAAAGCCGCCGCAGGCCACCAGGCCGTGGAAGTCCTTGAGGGACACGCGGCCCTCGATGACGTCGCTCATGTGCACGTCCACCGCCTCGAAACCGGCGCGGTCGAAGGCGGCGGCCATTTCCACCTGGCCGTTGACCCCCTGCTCCCGCAGGATAGCCATACGGGGCTTGGCGCCCTTGGCGATGTACGGCGCCGCAATATCGTCAGAAGGATTGAAGCTGAGCTCGGCGCTCAGGCCGGGGTCCTTGGCATCCAGCAGACGGTCGAATTCCTGCTGAGCGCACTCCGGGTTGTCCCGCAGGCGCTGCATATGGAAGGTGGTTTCCGACCAGGCCCGTTGCAGGTCCACCCGGCCCTCGTCGAACATCGGCTGGCCGTCCCGCAGGATGCGGAAGGCGTCGTCCTGGTTGACGCTGCCGATGACGTGCAGTTCGGAGCGCAGGCCAAGATCGAAGAAAGCCTGCATCACCGCCGAGGTATCGCTGCGGCGCACCTGGAGCACGGCCCCCAGCTCCTCGTTGAACAGCACGCCGAACAGGGCCGGCAGGTTCAGGGCGTGGGGATCGAGCTCCTCGCCGCTGGCCTCGGCATCGGCCTGGATCCGGGCGAAGCACAGCTCGTCCAGCTCCAGCGTCACGCCGGCGTGGGCGGCGAACATCATTTCGCACAGGGTGGCGAACAGGCCGCCGTCGGAGCGGTCGTGATAAGCCAGAATCTTGCCGTCCCGGTTCAAGCCCTGGATGGCGGCGAAGAAGGCTTTCAGCCGGGCCGGGTCGTCCACGTCCGGCGCCGCGTTGCCCAGCTGCTTGTAAACCTGGGCCAGGGCGGAGCCCCCCAGGCGACACTGGCCGTCGCCCAGGTCGATCAGGAGCAGGTCGGTGTCGCCGGCATCGGTGCGCAGCTGGGGCGTGAGGGTCTTGGTGGCATCGGGGGTAGGCGCGAAGGCGGAGATGATCAGGGACAAAGGCGAAGTCACCGCCTTGTTTACGGTTCCCCCACCGTTCTGGTTCCGACTAACCTGCTCCGCAGGTAAGTCTGCGCCGAAACTGCCTGGACTGACGGTCTCAGTCCAGACAGTTTTCATGCTCATGGAGTCCTTGCCCACCGGGATGCTGATCCCCAGGGCCGGGCACAGCTCCAGGCCCACCGCCTGCACCGTGTCGTACAAAATGGCGTCCTCGCCGGGGTGGCCGGCCGCGGCCATCCAGTTGGCGGAGAGCTTGATGTCGCCGATGTCGTCGATCAGGGCGGCGGCGATGTTGGTCACCGCCTCCCCCACCGCCATGCGGCCGGAAGCCGGACCGTCGATCAGGGCCAGGGGGGTGCGCTCGCCCATGGCGAAGGCTTCGCCGCGGGTGGTGTGGTAGCCCATCAAGGTCGCCGCCACGTCGGCCACCGGGGTCTGCCACGGGCCGACGAACTGGTCCCGGGCGGTCATGCCGCCCACGGTGCGGTCGCCGATGGAAATCAGGAAGGTCTTGTCCGCCACGGAAGGCAGGCGCAGCACCCGGTAGGCGGCGTCCCTGAGGTCGATGCCGTCGAAGTTAAAGGCCGGCAGGTCCCGCTGGACGCGCTTCACGTCCCGGGTCATCTTGGGGGGCTTGCCCAGCAGCACGGAGAGCTCCATGTCCACCGGCTTGTTGCCGAAGTGGCTGTCCTCCACGGTGAGGTGCAGGTCCTCGGTGGCGGTGCCCACCACGGCGAAGGGGCAGCGCTCCCGTTCGCACAGGGCCTTGAACAGGCCAAGGTCCCCGGCGCGGATCGCCAGCATGTAGCGCTCCTGGGCCTCGTTGCACCAGATTTCCCGGGGGGACATGCCCGGTTCCTCGCTGGGCACGTCCCGCAGCTTGACCCAGGCGCCTTTCCCGGCGCCGTGGGCCAGTTCCGGCAGGGCGTTGGACAGGCCGCCCGCCCCCACGTCGTGGATGGACAGGATGGGGTTCTTGTCCCCCAGCTGCCAGCAGCGGTCGATGACCTCCTGGGCCCGGCGCTGCATTTCCGGGTTGCCCCGCTGCACCGAGTCGAAGTCCAGGTTTTCGGCGTTGGCGCCGGTGTCCATGCTGGACGCCGCGCCGCCGCCCAGGCCGATCAACATGCCGGGGCCGCCGAGCTGGATGTAGAGGGCGCCGGTGGGGGCGTCCTGCTTGAAGGAATGCTTGGCCGAAATATTGCCCACCCCGCCCGCCAGCATGATGGGCTTGTGGTAGCCGCGGCGCTCGCCGGCGGCGTCTTCCTCGAAGGTGCGGAAGTAGCCCGCCAGGTTGGGGCGGCCGAATTCGTTGTTGAAGGCGGCGGCGCCGATGGGGCCTTCGATCATGATCTGCAGGGCCGAGGCGATGCGGCCGGGCTTGCCGTAGGCCGGCTCTTCCCAGGCCTGGGTGAAGCCCGGGATGTTCAGGTTGGACACCGAGAAACCGCTCAGGCCGGCCTTGGGCTTGGAGCCGGTGCCGGTGGCGCCCTCGTCGCGGATTTCGCCGCCGGAGCCGGTGGCCGCGCCGGGGAAGGGGGAAATGGCGGTGGGGTGGTTGTGGGTTTCCACCTTCATCAGGATATGGGTTTCGTCCTCCACGTAGCCGTAGCGGTTGGCCTCACCGGGGTAGAAGCGCTCGATCCTGGCGCCTTCGATCACGGAGGAGTTGTCGGAATAGGCCACCACCGTGCCCCTGGGGCTTTGCTGGTGGGTGTTGCGGATCATGCCGAAGAGGGAATGGGGCTGCTTCTCGCCGTCGATCACCCAGTCGGCGTTGAAAATCTTGTGGCGGCAGTGCTCCGAGTTGGCCTGGGCGAACATCATCAGTTCCACGTCGGTGGGGTTGCGGCCGATGCGGCTGAAGTTTTCCACCAGGTAGTCGGTTTCGTCCGGGGACAGGGCCAGGCCCATTTCCTTGTTGGCCGCTTCCAGGGCCGCGTTGCCGCCCGCGAGGATGTCCACGCTGGCGAGCGGCTGGGGCGCCACGTGGTGGAACAGCTTGGCCGCATCCTCCGGCTTGGGCAGCACGGTTTCGGTCATGCGGTCGTGGAGCAGAGGCACCAGGGCCGCCTTCTCCTCAGAAGTGAGGGCCGAGCCGTCCTTCTTGGCCAGAAAGTACGCCACGCCCCGCTCGATGCGTGCCACGCCGCCCAGGCCGCAGTGCTTGGCGATGTCGGACGCCTTGGTGGACCAGGGGGAAAGGGTGCCCAGCCGCGGCGTTACCAGGAACAGCTCGCCTCGGGGTTCTTCCTGATTGGTGGCCGGGCCGTAGGTCAGGATGCGTTCCAGGGTCCGCCGCTCGCTCTCCTCCAGGGGCCGGGAAGCCTCGACGAAATGCCAGTATTCGGCGTACAGGTGGTCGAGGGCGGGAACGGCGGCTTGCAGCTGGGACAGGAGCTTGGCGAAGCGGAAAGCGGAGAGGGCATTGCTGCCCCGGAGGCGGATGGGCTCGGACATGAATTAACCGGAAAGTGAGGAAAAATAAGGCGAATGATACCCGAAAACCCCTCCCGATTCGAGGCCGACCGGGGCGCGCTTTCCGGCCGGAGAGGGCATATAATGGCAAAAAACCGATAAAACGCAGGGGATGGGAAGCATCGTGGAACAGCAGAAAAAATTCCAGTGGGACAGCACCATGAGCGTGGGCGTGGAGGACCTGGACCGGGACCACCGCTTCCTGGTCACCCTCATCGACCGGCTGGCTTCCATGGATGATCTGGGGGACGCCGCCGAAGTGGAGCATGTGCTGGACGAACTGGTGCGCTACACCCAGGAGCACTTCGAGCGGGAGGAGGAATACATGGAAGCCACCGGCTACCCCGACCTTCCCCACCACCGCCAGCTGCACGAAACCATGGTCAAGAAAATCGACGACCTCCGGGTCCAATTCTTCCTCGGTGAAAAAGAACACATCGGCCGGCAGACCCTGGACTTCCTCACCCATTGGCTGCACGACCACGTCCTCGGTGAGGACATGAAGTACCACCCGGAGCGGCGTGATCCGTCCTAGGAAATCTTCACCACGATGTCGTGCAGCGTATTGGCGCAATGGGCCATGCGGTGGGACGCGTTGGCGAGGTGGCGGTAGATTTCCCGGCACTTGAACATGTTGAGGTAGTCGTCGCCCTGGAACAGGTCGGCCAGAGCATTGCGGTAGAGCTTCTCCGCCTTGCGGTCGGCACGGCGGGCGTCATCGGCGTGGCGTTCCGCCGCCAGGGGTTCGGTGCCCAGTTTGCCAAAGCCTTCCACCAGGGCATCCACGCCCTCCTTGATCTGGCGGGCGATTTCCAGGGTATGGCGGTTGGGCCCGATTTCCAGCACGTGCATCTCGCTCACCGTGGTCTTGCAGTACACCACGATGTTGTCCAGGTCGGCGATGGCGCGGTAGATGTCTTCCCGGTCGATGGGGGTGGAAAAGGCTTCGTTCAGGATGTGGATGTTGCGGGCCTTGATCTTGTCCGCCGCGTGCTCGTTTTCCCGCACCTTTTCCCCCACCGCGGGATCGTTGGTTTCCATGAATTTCACCAGGAGGTCGACGGTTTCCGACACCTTGTCGCTCTCCTCCGACAGCAGGGTGAAGAAATCCGGCGACTTGGGGAACACCCGGTCGATCAGCCGCTTGAATAGGGACGCTTTCTTTCCGTTCATCTGTTCAACTCCTTTACGCCGCCAGCCAGACCACGCCACGGACCGAAAAATAGGCGGCCACCGAGGCCAGGGCCGCGCCAGGGATGGTGATCAGCCAGGTAACCACGATGTCCTCCGCCTTGGCCCAGCGCACCGCCTTGGGCCGCTCCGACGCGCCGATGCCCATGATGGAGGTGGCCACCACGTGGGTGGTGGACACCGGCGCCCCCGCCAGGGAAGCGCCGAAAATCACCGCCGCCGAAGTGAGCTGGGAATCCAGGGCGTGCAGGGGCCGCACCTTGTAGATGGAAAATCCCAGGGTGCGCACGATGCGCCAGCCCCCGGACAGGATGCCGAGGGTGATGGCGGCGGAACAGGCCAGCATGACCCAGAATGGCACTTCGAAGTTGTAGGTGAAGCCCCCCAGCAGCAGCACCAGGGTCATGATGCCCATGCTTTTCTGCGCGTCGTTGGCGCCGTGGGAAAAGGCCAGCCCCGCCGCCGTCACGAACTGGCTCCAGCGCAGGTAGCGGTTCACCGACGGCCGCGCCCCCCGCAGCAGCAGCCCCGCCAGCCGGTGCAACGCAAAGCCCGCCCAGAAGCCGATCAGAGGCGACAGCACCAGGGCCAGCAACACCTTGACCACCCCGGTCACATGGCCCCGCACGAACAACTCGTGGAAGCCCCACACCACGTGATCCGCCCCCGCCGACACCACCACCGCCCCCGCCAGCCCCCCCACCAGGGCGTGGGAGGAGGAGGATGGAATGCCCCGCCACCAGGTGATGAGGTTCCAGGCGATGGCCCCCACCAGCCCGCACAGGAGAATGGTGAGGGCTTCCGCCGCGGGCAGGTCGGACAGGTCCACGAACTTGCCGATGGTGTCCGCCACCGCCGTGCCCCCCAGCAGGGGGCCGAGGAACTCGAAGGTCCCCACCACCACCACCGCCTGCACCGGCGTCATGGCCCGGGAGGCGATCACCGTGGCGACGATGTTGGCGGCGTCGTGGAAACCGTTGGTGTAGTCGAACAGGAGGACGATGGCGATGGCCACCACCGCCAGGATCAGCACTAAATCCATGGATGCCTATCGGTTGAATTCACTGGCCTGGCGCGGCTTGCCGCGACAGGCCCGGTGGAATGATGGGTGGGCCATTACTCGACACGGGCGATGTGCTTTCTGGACGTTTTGTCACGCTCAAGCTTTCCTTCTCTCATGAGGAGGCCAATGACGCTGTAGGACAGATAGTCTTTCGATCCACCGCCGTAGTCGCTGCGGAGCCCCAAGAGACTTGCAGCATCGGAATTTGATATTCCCTTTGGATTGACCTTTGCGAATTCGAGTACCGCCTCCTTTAGCAGAGCGAGGCCGAGTTGGGCCTTTTCCTTTGCACCGGATGGCAAAACCACAGACGTGCGGGACTTCTTCCCGAGGCCGGATGGGAGGACGGAATTTGTGAGCAACCCGCCGGTGTCAATTGTTCCAAAGGAAGAAATGAGTTCGGCCTCAAGCTTCATTGCCTGTTGTTCGGTCAATGAATCAACGAGTCGTGAAACGAGAACCTTGGCCCCAGAAGCTTCAATCTCTTGGATGCGAAGCCCCTTTCGGGTGTTGTCGGGTTTAACCAAGTGGTCGAACGAGCGAGTACCGGTACCCTTGCCAATGTAAAAGGGCAATGCCGGCGAGCTACGCGGGTCTTTGAGCGCATACACGTAGTAGGAGGAATCAATCGACACTGGCTATTCCCTTGGTGATGTAAAGGCCCAACTCAGGTAATCACCGTCGGCGCTTCGCGCCCGGTGCGGGCTTTGAGCTGCGACAGCTCACCGGCGATGGCGATCAGCTCTCCCAGCGCTTCCTGGGCGTCCACTCCCTGCCTGGCCGGGTCGGGCTCGAAGCTCTCCAGGTAGACCCGCAGGGTAGCCCCCTCGGTGCCGGTGCCGGAGAGGCGGAACACGATGCGGGAGCCGTCTTCGAACAGCACCCGCAGGCCCTGGTTGCGGCTCACGGAACCGTCGATGGGGTCGGTATAGGCGAAGTCGTCGCAGGCCTTCACGGTATAGCGGCCGAAGGTTTTTCCGGGCAATGCGGGGAAGCTGTCCTTGAGGTGCTGCATCAGGCCGTTGGCGGCTTCCGTGGGCAGGGCCTCGTAGTCGTGGCGGGAGTAGAAGTTGCGCCCGTATTCCGCCCAGTGGGCAAGGACGATGTCCTCCACCGGTTGCTTGCGCTTGGCCAGGATATTGAGCCAGAACAGCACCGCCCACAGGCCGTCCTTCTCCCGCACGTGGCTGGAGCTGGTGCCGAAGCTCTCCTCGCCGCACACCGTCACTTGCCCGGCGTCCATCAGGTTGCCGAAGAATTTCCAGCCGGTGGGGGTTTCGAAGCAGGGGATGCCGAGCTTCGCCGCCACCCGGTCCGCCGCCGCGCTGGTGGGCATGGAGCGGGCGATGCCCGCCAGGCCGGCGGCATAGCCGGGAGCCAGGGTGGCGTTGGCGGCGATCAGCGCCAGGCTGTCGGAAGGGTTCACGAAGAAGCGCTTGCCCAGGACCATGTTGCGGTCGCCGTCGCCGTCGGAGGCGGCGCCGAAATCGGGAGCATCGGGGCCAAACAGCTCTTCCACCAGGTCGTGGGCGTAGGTGAGGTTGGGGTCCGGATGGCCGCCGCCGAAATCCGGCAGGGGCTCGCCGTTGGCCACGGTGCCCGCCGGGGCGCCCAGGCGGCGTTCGAAGATTTCCCTGGCGTAGGGGCCGGTCACCGCGTGCATGGCGTCGAAGCGCATGCGGAAGCCGCTTTTCAGCAGCTCGCGGATGGCGGCGAAATCGAACAGGGATTCCATCAGGTCGGCGTAGTCGGCCACCGGGTCGATCACCTGCACCGTCATATCGCCGAGCTTGGTTTCACCCAGCGCATCCAGGGACACGTCGGCGGCTTCCAGGAGGCGGTATTGGGTAATCTCCTTGCTACGGGCGAACACCGCCTCGGTCACCTTTTCCGGCGCCGGGCCGCCGTTGCCGATGTTGTACTTGATGCCGAAATCCCCTTCCGGCCCGCCGGGGTTGTGGCTCGCCGACAGCACCAGGCCGCCGTAGAGCCCGTACTTGCGGATGACGTGGGACGCCGCCGGGGTGGAGAGGATGCCGCCCCGCCCCACCATCACCTTGCCGAAGCCGTTGGCGGCGGCCATTTTCAGGATGATCTGGATCGCCTCCCGGTTGTAGAAGCGGCCATCCCCCCCCAGGGCCAGGGTGCTGCCCGAAGGCGCCGCGAGGGTATCGAAAATGGACTGGATGAAATTCTCCAGGTAATGGGGCTGCCGGAACACCGGCACTTTCTTGCGCAACCCGGAAGTGCCGGGCTTCTGGTCGTTGAACGGGGTGGTGGCGACGTTGCGGACGGACATGGGTTCTCCCTGGTTTTTTCCGAACTATAGCGGAGCCGCCGAAGCGGCGCCATTCTTACCTTTAAGCCGACGTGTCATTGCGAGGAGCGGAGCGACGAAGTAATCCCGTTCTTTGCGACGTGCCGGGAAGCGAGATTGCTTCGCTCTGCTCGTATACGGTTCCACACGTCCTTCAGGGCGTAGTGGACCGGAATCTTCGTAGGAGGCAATGACGGAACAAGGTTCCTTCGTGCCGAAGATACGATTATGCTTGGGAATATTTTCCGCAAGATAACAACCATGGCCCACCCCGCCCCCCCTCTCTGCCGCGCGAAAGAACTGCGCGAAATCGAGCGATGCGCCGTCGCCGGGGGCCACCGCGACCTGATGGAGCGGGCCGGCCTGGCTGCCGCGGAGATCGCCCGGGACCGGCTGGGTGATCTTGCCTCGGTGCTGGTCCTGGCCGGCCCCGGCAACAACGGCGGGGACGCCCTGGTGGTGGCGCGCCATCTCAAGTCCTGGTGGTACGACGTGGCGCTGGTGTTCGCCGGCGACGCCGATAGGCTCTCCCCCGACGCCAAGGCGGCCCTCGACGCATGGCGGGAAGCCGGCGGCGAACTGCTGGACGAAATCCCCTCCGGAAAGGAATGGGGGCTGGTGGTGGACGGCTTGTTCGGCATCGGCCTGGAGCGGGACCTGACCGGCCGCTACCGGGAACTGGTGGAACACGTCAACCGCCTGGACCGCCCGGTGCTGGCCCTGGACGTGCCCAGCGGCCTGGACGGCGACACCGGCGTGGCGCGTGGCGCAGCCGTCCTGGCGGATTGCACGGTTGCCTTCATCGCCCTCAAGCCCGGCCTGTTCACCCTGGACGGACCGGACTGCTGCGGCGAAATCCTGCTGCGGACCCTGGGGTTGGACGGCCTCGATTTGCCCGGCCCGCCTGGCCACCTGCTGGAGACTTCCGCCGTCGAACGCCTGCTGCCGCCCCGCCGCCGCAACAGCCACAAGGGCAGCTACGGCAGCGTGGCCGTCGTCGGCGGCGCGGAATCCATGGCGGGCGCCGCCCTCCTTGCCGGCCGGTCGGCCCTCAAGCTGGGGGCAGGCAGGGTATATGTCGGAATGCTGGCGGAAAATTTCCCTCCCGTGGATTTCATTCAACCGGAACTGATGCTGGGCACCCCCGAGCGCCTGACGGAACTGGATATCGACTGCGCGGTGATCGGCCCCGGCCTTGGCCGATCCCCCCAGGCCCGGCGCTGGCTCGGCCACTGGCTGACAACCGAAACGCCCCTGGTGCTGGACGCCGACGCCCTGAACCTGCTGGCCGACGATGGAAGCTTGTGCCGGCGGCTTAAGGAGCGAAGCGCCCCTGCCCTGCTCACCCCTCACCCGGCCGAAGCCGCCCGCCTCCTCGGCACGACCGTCACCCATGTTCAACAAGACCGGATCGCCGCCGCCCTGGCCCTGGCGGAAATATTCCGCACCCCCGCTGTGCTCAAAGGAGCAGGCAGCGTCGTCGCTTTATTGGACGAGCGCTGGTTCGTCAACGCCTCAGGCAACCCGGGCATGGCCAGCGCGGGAATGGGGGATGTTCTGGCGGGAATGGCCGGCGCCTTCCTCGCCCAGGGCTTGGCGCCGGAAGACGCCCTGCTGCTCGCCGTCCACCTTCACGGCGCGGCGGCGGACGGATTGGCAGCCCAAGGCGTGGGGCCGGTGGGGCTCACCGCTTCGGACGTGACCGAGGAAGCGCGGCGGCAACTCAACCACTGGGTCTACCACCCATAAACCCAGATTATCCATTAGG
>DDYH01000051.1:11861-38860 GCA_002347615.1 Gallionellaceae bacterium UBA2239
ATAAATAAAACGCGCCGTCCCGAAGGTACGGCGCGTTCGACTCGTCATGAGGTCTGAGGGTGGAATTTATTCCTTGGCCTGGATCATGCGGTCGATTTCCATCTCGGCATCCATCCAATCCTGCCATTCGTAACCCCCTTCGAACCCCCGGCGCTCGGCGCGGTAGTAGGCGGCTTCGGCGACCATGAAATGGCGCTGCTCGGGAGTCACCTTCAGTTTCGGCGCCTTGGGCTTGGTGGCGGTCACCTTGCTGCTGGCTGCCTTGGCGGCAGGCTTGGCAACGGTCTTGGCAGCAGCCGGCTTGGCNNTGGCGCTGGCGGCGGCGGGAGCGGAAGCTTTGACGGCGGCGGGTTTTTTAGTGGTGCTTGCAGTTTTCGATTCGGCCATTATTTAAGTCTCCTTAACACACGTTTCAGGTTTCCTCCAAAACCTGCTGTGCTGCTCACGCGGTTACGCAGGCTGCTCTCAGAGGGATGCCAAGTTCATTAAAGCACATATTTTTTACTTTTCAGTTAAAAAGCATCCACCTCCTGCCGAAACGGTTTTCCCCTCAACCGGTGCCGCCGACGGTCAGTCCGTCGATGCGCAGGGTGGGCTGGCCCACGCCCACCGGCACGCTCTGGCCTTCCTTGCCGCAAGTGCCGACGCCGGGGTCCAGGGCCATGTCGTTGCCGATCATGGACACCCGGGTCAGCACGTCGGGGCCGTTGCCGATCAGGGTGGCGCCCTTCACCGGATAGGTGATCTTGCCGTCCTCGATCATGTAGGCCTCGGCGGCGGAGAACACGAACTTGCCGCTGGTGATGTCCACCTGGCCGCCGCCNNGGCGGCGTACAGGCCGTGCTTCACCGAGGCGATGATCTCCTCCGGGTTCTTGTCGCCGTTGAGCATGTAGGTGTTGGTCATGCGCGGCAAGGGGATGTGGGCGAAGGATTCGCGCCGGGCGTTGCCGGTGACGGCCATGCCCATCAGACGGGCGTTCAGGCTGTCCTGCATGTAGCCCCGCAGGATGCCGTTTTCGATCAGCACCGTATTCTGGGTGGGGTTGCCCTCGTCGTCGATGGTGAGGGAGCCGCGGCGGCGGGCGATGGTGCCGTCGTCCACCACCGTCACGCCGGTGGCGGCCACCCGCTCGCCGATGCGGCCGGAAAAGGCGGAACTGCCCTTGCGGTTGAAGTCCCCTTCCAGGCCGTGGCCGATGGCTTCGTGCAGCAGAATGCCGGGCCAGCCGGAACCCAGCACCACCGTCATGGAGCCCGCCGGAGCGGGCTTGGCGTCCAGGTTGATGAGGGCCTGGTGCACCGCTTTTTTGGCGTAGTCGTCGATCACCTCGTCGGTGAAATAGGCGTAGTCGAAGCGTCCGCCCCCCCCGGCGCTGCCCTGCTCCCGGCGGCCGTCGGCTTCGGCGATCACCTGCAGGGACAACCGCACCAGAGGCCGCACGTCGGCGGCCAGGTGGCCGTCGCTGCGGGCCACCAGCACCACTTCGTACTCCCCCGCCAGGTAGGCCATCACCTGGATGATGCGGGGATCGATGGCACGGGCCCGGCGCTCCAGCTTCTCCAGCAGGGCCACTTTCTCGGCGTCCTTCAGGCTGGCGATGGGGTCGTGGGGCTGATAGAGCCGGGTGGCGTTGGGAGCTTCCACCGCATGGCACTTGCGGTCGGCCCCCCGGGCGGCGATGGCGCGGGTGGCTTCGGCGGCCTGGGCCAGGGCCGGCAGGCTGATGTCGTCGCTGTAGGCGAAGGCGGTTTTTTCCCCCGCCACGGCCCGCACCCCCACGCCCTGGTCGATGTTGAAGCTGCCGGATTTGACGATGCCTTCCTCCAGGCTCCAGCTTTCCGCCCGGGTGTATTGGAAGTAGAGGTCGGCGTAGTCCACGTGGCGGGTCATGATGCTGTCCAGCACGCCGGAGAGCTGCCCCATTTCCAGGTGGTAGGGAACCAGCAGGCAGTCGCGGGCGGTTTCCAGCAGGGTTTCGCTGTTGGGGATGTGAATTTCGGTGGTCATGATAATTCCGATAGTTGCGCCTCCGGGAAGTTCATCCCGTTGGCATGGAGGCGCAGGGGAGCGCTGATTAATTCTAACCGTTCNNTCCTGAGCCTGTCGAAGGGTGAACAACAACTCGCCGTTCCATAGGGTGTTCGTGCTTCGACACCTCAGCACGAACGGTTTTTTTGCGCTTCCTTTGGCTCTAGCATTGGTGAATGGTGCGGTGCCGCAACGCCGGCAGACTCTTGCGCAGGGACGCCTGGTAGTTGCGGTTGATGTTGGCGATCGCCACGCCGGAACCCCGGGGCAGTTGGTCCAGCACCACCCCCCAGGGGTCCACGATCATGCTGTGGCCGTGGGTTTCCCGGCCGTTGATATGGTAGCCCCCCTGGGCCGGGGCGATGACGTAGGCCAGGTTCTCCACCGCCCGCGCCCGCACCAGGGTTTCCCAATGGGCCTTGCCGGTGGTTTCGGTGAAGGCGGAGGGTATCAGGATCAGGTCCACCTCGCCCAAAGCCCGGTAGAGTTCCGGAAAGCGCAGGTCGTAGCAGATGGACAGCCCTATCCTGCCGAACGGCGTGTCCACCGACACCACCTGGTCCCCCGGCTCGATGGCGTCCTTCTCCCGGTAGTGCTCGTTGCCCAGGTCGAGGCCGAAAAGGTGGATCTTGTCGTAGCGGGCGGCAAGCTTGCCCTTGTCGTCGTACACCAGGCAGGCGTTGCGCACCTTGGTCTTGGCCGCCGCTTCCATGGGCACCGAGCCCCCCACCAGCCAGATTCTGAATTTCTTGGCGGTGTCGGCAAGGAACTTCTGGATTGGACCTTTACCCTCCCCTTCGCGGCTGGCGACGATGTCCTTGTCCCGCAATCCCATGATGGCGAAATTTTCCGGCAGCACCACCAGGTTCGCCCCCTGCTTCACCGCCTGCTCCACCAGCCGCCCGGCTTCTTCCAGGTTACCCGCCACGCTGGGACCGGACGCCATCTGGATCGCCGCCACCCGGCACACCCCCGGCGGGGTCTTGACCTTGGCAACGGCGGAACTGCGGGTCTTCTTCTTGGCGAAACTGCTTTGAGTAGTCATTGGCGCTTTCCGATTTCAATCATGTCACCTGCCATTCTATCGCGCCCGCCCGGTTTGCGGACGGCTTACTCCTCTCCCGCCCTTTTTTCGGTCAAAGCGGAAAGCTTGACCACTTTGGGATCGCCCCAGGTTCCGGAGATGGCATAGCGATAGAAAATGATCTGCCCCAAGGGGTCCTTGAGGGCTTTTTGCAGCAGATAGAGGGGAACCCCCACCACCGGCCCCCCCAGGGCCGCGCCAGCCAGGGAAACGCTGTCGCTCAACTGGGGCGCCACCTGGACCTGGAGGTTCTGGGTTTCATTGGCCAGGTCGATCTGGCCGCTGATGGCCACCTTGGCGGCGGGGCCGTCCATGCGGAAATCCCGGCTGTCCACCACCCCCCGGTTGACCGCCAGGGAACCGGAAATGGCATCGAAGGCGAAGCCGTCGCTGAACACGTCGCGGAAATCCAGCGTCACCCGCCGGGGCAGCGCTTGCAGGCTGACGATGCCGATCAGCTTGCCCAACCCCGGGTCCACCTTGAGGAACTGCCCGTTACGCGCCTCCAGCTCCAGGGCGCCGCTGAGGGAGGGAAAGTCCATATCCTTCGGCCCGCCGGCCCAGGACAACTGCCCGGAAAGCTTCGCTTCGCCCCGGGCGATCATTTCCGGATAGCCCAGCATGGCCAGGAAGCGCCCCAGATTGCCCACATCGAGATGGAAATTCATGTTGGTCCGGGGTGCCCGCATCCAGTTGAGCCAACGGCCCTTGGCGTCCAGGGTGTAATCGGGGTTGCCGAGACGGAAACGGTCCACCACCCAGGCGTCATCCACCAGAGAGGACGTGGTTCCGGTATCGTAGTTGGCCAGGATTTCCAGCCGGCCGAGCTTTTTCTGCTTCACTTCGATGGTGTCGACGACGACGTCGAGGGTCGGCAGTTCCTTTGCCGTTTCCGCCGGTGGCGCATCCCGCAGGGAGGGGGAATCGGGGGGAATCTCCAGATGCTTCAGGCGGGCGGTGATCTTACCCCGGCCCTGGGGGTCCCAGCGGATGTCGCCGGTGATTTCCCGGGATTGCAGCGAGGTGGCCCACACCCGCCCCAGGATGCGTGCATCGAAGCGGATATCGTGAAATTCCCGGTCGAACAGGGTCCCCCGGCCCAGGGTCACCGCCACGCCATCGAAGGGCATGGCGGCGTCGCTCTGTCCGCCCGCAAGGGCATCCTGCCACAGGTCCAGATTGATGGCATCCAGGCTCCCGGTCAGCCACAGGCCCGCCTGGGAGGGCAGGGCCGCAGGCTTGCCGACGCTGACCGCCCCCCGGCCCACCCGCATCATGCCCCCCGTCTCCTGGCGTTGCACCACGGCCGACAGCAAATTGCCGTAGCTGGCCGTGACCAGGTCCCGTCCCGGGCCGCTCATTTTTTTCTCGATCTTCAGCGGAACCGCGTCCCGCGCCCGCTTGGAAAAGGGATAGGGCAGGCTGGAGCCGAGGCCGTCCAGGCTGGATTCCAGCGTCAGGTTGGCGGCCTTTTTCTCCAGCCGGATCGCCGCCTTCCAGTCCGCCGCCCCCGAAAGGGCACGGGTCAGCCCCCCGGGCAGGGTCTTCTGCAGGCCGGCGGCAGTGAGCTTGCCGCTGGCCGCAATCTGCACCGTGCCGTCGGGCTGGCTGGCGGCGTTGATGACCGCCGGGCCGCCGAAAATCTGGGCCGCCACGTTCTGGGAACGGACGTGGGACTCGCTGAATTCGAGCGTGCCGTTCACCTGCTCCAAGGCGGGAATGCCTTCCCCCACGATGCGGTTGTCGACGAACTGATAGCGTCCGCTGACAGTGCTGGCGTCCATATTGCGCAGGGGCAGGCGCAGCTTGAGGGACAGGCGGCCGTCGCCGCTGGCTTTCATGCCGTCGGTGAATCCCTCCACCTTGGCCCGCACCGGGCTGTCGTGGACGAAGCGCAGAGCATAATCGGTGGCTCCGGCGGTTTCCCCCTCCACCTCCAGAAGCTCCTCCACGGACTCCAGATTGGCGATCACCGCCTTGGCGCGGTTGATCCTCACCCCGGACAGGTAGCCTTCCCGGGCGTTGATTTCCATCCGCACCCCCTGGAACAGCAGGTCCCCGGTAAGGCGCTCGATTTTCGGCCAGCCGTCGGCGTAGTCCAAGGTGACGCCAGCCACCTTGGCCGTCACCTGGAAGATGCCCTTCTTGTTGTCGGCGAACGGGAAGTCGGACAGATTGCCCTTGAGGCGCAGGCGGGCGTCGTCGGACCGGCCCGACAGGAAGGCCCGGTCCAGCCAGCGGCGGGCATCTTCCCCCACCACCAGCGGGATGTAACGGCCGGCGTAGCGGCCGTCATAGAGGCTCAGGCGGCCGTTGAGGTCGATGCTGCCCGGTCCGACGGCGGCCGACTGGTACGTGCCGTAGGCGGTGCCGGAAAGGTGCTTGTTGGAAAACGCGATGCTGCTCAGGTCCACCGCCACGATCTTGTTCCGTATCGTCCATCCCACCTGGGCGGTGAGGGAGTCGAGCTCCACGGGAGTACGGAACACTTTCGGCAGGTCGAGCCGGGCGTTACGGGAGGTGAGGGACAGGGAACCGCCCTTGTGGGTGGCATCCAGGTTGCCGCTCACGCCTGAAAGGCCGGGAAGCTTGCCCCAGGGCTTCATTCCCAGGTTGGCGAAGCGCCCCTGGACCTCGTAGTTCTCGGGGGCGGCCCACTCCCCTTCCCATTCCATGGCGAAGTCGGAAAAGCTGCCCTGGGGGGATACGTCCGCCAGCAGCTTGCGGCTTTCCGCCGGCATGGGCAGGTAATCGGCCAGCTTCAACAGGGGCCCGAGGGCAAGGCCGTTGGCCTTCAGGGCCCCTTCCGCCGGATCGCCCCCGTCGGCGGGAACGTAGCGCACCGTCAGGTCGGTGGGGCCCGCCGCGATGCCCCCCTGGGCTACCAGGGCCAGCTTGCGGGTCTGCAACTCGAAGCCGCTGTCCCCCACCCGCTTCCACCCCAGGCGTCCGCTGAGGGCGGCCAGTTGCAGTTCGGGGAGATCGGCGGCAAGACGGGTTTTCACTTCGCTCAGCCGCAGGTCCGTCGATATTTCGGTCGGCAGGACGCCGTCGAAGCCGAACCACACCCGCATCCCGCCGCTGCCCCGGGATACTTCCAGGGGCAAAGGAAGCCACTGCTGGAGCGGCATCAGGTCCACGTAGTTGAGCTGGGCGTAGAGCCGCCCGCGCCAACTACCCGGCTCTTCCGCCGAATCCCCCCGCAAATCGCCCCGGATGTCCACCGGGGACACCCAGGTCTGATTGGGCACCGCTTTGAGCCCGAACTGGTGACGGCTGCCGTGGTTCTCCACCCGCAGGTTGACGTTGCGCAGCTCCAGCATGGGCGCCTGGCGGAGGTTGTCCTGCCAATGGATTTCCGCGTCACGGATGACGATGCGGTGCTGGCGCAGCAGCCAGTCGAGGAAATGGCTCTTATCCCCGGGACGGTTGGCCGCTATTCCCGCCACGTAAATCAGGCCGTCCGGCTCCCGACGCACCGCCAGCATGGGACGGTCGATGGCCACGGTATGGAAGCGCACGTCGGCGGTGAGCAAGGACCTCCAGGACAGCACGCTTTCCACGTGCCCCAGTTCCAGGGCCGGCTTGCCGTCCAGGTCGTGGACCGTCACCTTCTCCAGTACCAGGCGGGGGCGCAAGCCCTCCCAATCGCCGGCGATGCCGCCGATGTCGATGGGATGGCCGGTGGCCTGGGTCAGGGCCGCCGCGATGTCTTGACGGTAGAGGCCGATGTCCGGCAGCAGCCAGTAGCGCAGGGCCAGCACGGCGGCGGCGAACAGCAGCGCGAAGACGCCGCCGCCGAAAAGAAAAAGGCGCCTGGCCCACAGCCAGACGCCGGCAGGAACGAAGGCGTACCAAGAACCCAGAAAAGACCCCACTGCCTTGAGTTTCTTTTGTACCATCCTCAATCCGGTTAATTCATGCTCTTGTTGTCGACAGCCCATAAGGCAAGCGGGCCGGAAGATTAGTTCCGGCCCGCTGCGGTCAGGCTGGCATTACTTCACCGCTTCCTTCAGCTGCTGGAGGATGGCCGGGTTTTGGCTATGGCCGCCTGCCGCCGCAGCGGCAGGCTTAACGTTCGCCATGCTCACGTTAGCCTGCGCCGAAACCCGTCCATCCCGCGGCATCGAAGGATGCCTCGTATTACTTAACGGCCTCTTTCAGCTGCTGGAGGATGGCCGGGTTTTCCAAGGTGGACACGTCCTGGGTGATCTCCTCGCCCTTGGCGATGGAGCGCAGCAGGCGGCGCATGATCTTGCCGGAACGGGTCTTGGGCAGGTTGTCGCCGAAACGGATGTCCTTGGGTCGGGCGATGGGGCCGATTTCCTTGCCCACCCAGGTTTGCAGTTCCTTGATGATGGCCTTCGCCTCATCGCCGCTGGGGCGGTGGTTTTTCAGCACCACGAAGGCCACGATGGCTTCGCCGGTCAGGTCGTCGGGACGGCCCACCACGGCGGCTTCGGCCACCAGGGGGTTGGCCACCAGGGCGGATTCGATTTCCATGGTGCCCAGGCGGTGGCCGGACACGTTGAGCACGTCATCGATACGGCCCATGATCCAGAAGTAGCCGTCCATGTCGCGGTTGGCGCCGTCGCCGGCCAGGTAGTACTTGCCCTGGAAATCTTCCGGGTAGTAGCTCTTGGTGAAACGCTCGGGATCGCCGTAAATGGTGCGGATCATGGAGGGCCAGGGCTTCTTGATCACCAGGATGCCGCCTTTGCCGAGTTCCACGTCCTGGCCGGTTTCGTCCACCACCGCGGCCATGATGCCGGGCAGGGGGAAGGTGCAGGAGCCGGGTTTCAGCGGCGTGGCGCCGGGCATGGGGGCGATCATGTGGGCGCCGGTTTCGGTCTGCCACCAGGTGTCCACGATGGGGCAGCGGGCCTGGCCCACGGTGTTGTAGTACCACATCCAGGCTTCGGGGTTGATGGGCTCGCCCACGGAACCCAGCAGGCGCAGGCTGGACAGGTCGTACTGCTTGGGCAGGTCGGCGCCCAGCTTGATCAGGGAGCGGATCGCCGTGGGCGCGGTGTAGAAGGTGGTGACATTGTGGTCCTGAATGATTTTCCAGAAGCGGCCGGCGTCCGGGTAGGTGGGCACGCCTTCGAAGATGATCTCGGTGCCGCCCATGGCCAGGGGGCCGTAGGTGACGTAGGTGTGGCCGGTGACCCAGCCCACGTCGGCGGTGCACCAGAACACGTCGTCGGGCTTGTGGTCGAAGGTCCACTTCATGGACAGCATGGCGCCCAGCAGGTAGCCGCCGGAAGAATGCTGCACGCCCTTGGGCTTGCCGGTGGAGCCGGAGGTGTAGAGGATGAACAGGGGATGCTCGGCTTCCACCCACACCGGTTCGCAGGTGTCGGCCTGGTTGGCGGTGATTTCGTGCCACCACAGGTCGAGATTGGGGTTCCAGTTGATGCTGCCGCCGGTGCGCTTGTACACCACCACGTTTTGCAGGGTGTCGCAGCCGCCGATGGCGATGGCTTCATCCACAGCCGCTTTCAGGGGCACGTTCTTGCCGCCGCGGGGGCCTTCGTCGGCGCAGATCACCAGCTTGGCGCCGGCGTCGATGATGCGCTCGTGGAGGCTCTTGGCGGAGAAGCCGCCGAACACCACGGAGTGGATGGCGCCGATGCGGGCGCAGGCCTGCATGGCGATCACGGCGTGGGGGCCCATGGGCATGTAGATGATGACGCGGTCGCCCTTGGCCACTTTCAGGGCCTTGAGGGCGTTGGCGAAGCGGCTGACCTCGTGGTACAGCTGCTTGTAGGTGTAGGTGGTGACCTGCCCGTCGTCGGCCTCGAAAATGATGGCGACTTTGTTGGGCTGGGTTTCCAGGTGCCGTTCCAGGCAGTTGTAGGAAACGTTCAGCTCGCCGTCGGCGAACCACTTGAAGAAGGGGGCGTTGCTTTGGTCCAGCACCTGGGTGAAGGGCTTGTGCCAGAGCAGGGTTTCCTTGGCGTGTTTGGCCCAGAAGCCTTCATAATCCTGCTCGGCTTCCGCCATCATCGCCTTGTAGGCGTCCATTCCCGATATATTGGCCTGCTGCGTGAATGCTTCCGAGGGCTCGAAAACCCGGTTTTCGGTCATCACGGATTCAATGGTCGACATTTTCTCTCCTAGGGCGTTTTTGGTAGGATGGTCCCGGTTCTCGCTACCGATACGGTTGTCGGCGCAAGACCTGCCATCCCGATATATCCATAAGATGTTACTGTTGTCGCATGTCGAATGTGTGTCGGCGCCCCGGCATGTTGTGTGTGTTTTGCGCAGGCCAGGCGTATTTTTTTAATTTAAACCGCAAAACGGGCTCCCATTTTACCCGGATTCCCAGGAATGAATACCCCCCCACTCCCCGTCACACCTCTTCGACCCCTTGAAAACGACAGCGAACGGGTGGCCCATGCTTTGGCCCACAGCCGCTACGCTGCCCGCCTGATCCAGGCCGATCCGGCCCTGGAACCTGCCCTGCTCGCCACGCTCCACACGCCGTGGAGCGCGGCGGAAATGAATGCTTTCCTCGACAACTGCCCGATCACCGACGAGGACAGCCTGAAATCCGCCCTGCGCCGGCTGCGCAAGCAAGTGCTGCTGCGCCTGATCACGCGGGACTTGGCCGGCCTCGCCCATCTGCGGGAGGTGATGGATACCGCCACCACCCTGGCGGAAGCCACCCTTTCCCGGGCCCACCGCTGCCTCACGGAATGGCTGCGGCCCCAGTTCGGGACCCCCATCGGGGAGGAAAGCGGCAAGCCCCAGGACTTGATTGTAGTCGGCATGGGAAAATTGGGAGGGGGAGAACTCAATGTTTCTTCCGACATCGACCTCATCTTTGCCTACCCGGAGGAAGGGGAATCCGACGGCCCCCGCCGCCTTTCCAACCACGAATACTTCGCCCGCCTGGGCAAGCAGCTGATCGCCGCCCTGGCGGAAGGCACCGGCGACGGCTTCGTCTTCCGGGTGGACATGCGCCTGCGCCCTTACGGCGATTCCGGCCCCCTGGTGGGCAGTTTCCCGATGCTGGAGCAGTACTACGAAACCCAGGGCAGAGAGTGGGAACGCTACGCCTGGACCAAGGGCCGGGTGATCTGCGGCGAGGGGGGCGACGAGCTGATGGCCTTCATGACTCCCTTCGTCTACCGCAAATACCTGGACTTCGGCGCCTTCGGCTCCATGCGCGAACTCCACGCCCAGATACGGCGGGAAGTGGCGAAGCGGGAACTGCACGACAATATCAAGCTCGGCCCCGGCGGCATCCGGGAAGTGGAATTCGCGGTCCAGGTATTCCAGCTCATCCGCGGCGGCCAGCGCCCCGAACTGCAGCTGCGGCCCACCACCGCCATGCTGGACCTGCTGGAGGAGAAGGAACTGATTTCCGTCCAGGCGGTGCGGGAAATGCGCGACGGCTATGTCTTCCTGCGCAACCTGGAACACCGGCTGCAATACCTGGAGGACGCCCAGACCCAGACCCTGCCCCAGAACGATGCCGACCGGCAGCTCATCGCCGAAGCCATGGGCTTCGCCGACTACGCCGCCTTCATGGAAGTCCTGGACCCGCACCGGACCAAAATCGAGCGCCACTTCGAACAGATTTTCGCCGCCCCCCAGAGCAGCCAGGAAAGCCACCCCCTCGCCCCCCTGTGGCAAGGCACCCTGAATGAGCCCGATGCCGCCGCCACCCTGGGAGAAATCGGCTACCGCCGGCCGGAGGAAAGCCGGCGGCGCCTGGAGAGCTTCCGCCACGGCGCCCGCTATGCCCACCTGCCCGAAGCCAGCCGCGCCCGCATCGACGCCCTGGTGCCGCCCCTGGTGGAGGTGGCGGCCCGCTTCAACAACCCGGACGAAACCCTGGAGCGGGTGCTGCATCTCTTGGAAACCGTCAGCCGCCGCAGTTCCTACCTGGCCCTGATGACCGAGTACCCCCAGACTCTGCACCAGGTGGCGCGCCTGTGCAGTGCCAGTCCCTGGGTGTCCCAGTTCCTCGCCCTGCACCCCATCCTGCTGGACGAACTGCTGGACAGCCGCGACCTCCTCGCCCCCCAGGACCGGGCTCAACTGGCCGCGTCCCTGCGCGCCCAACTGGACGCCGCCGAGGGCGATACCGAGCGCCAGATGGACATCCTGCGCCAGTTCAAGCAGGCCCAGACCTTCCGCCTGGTGGCCCAGGACCTGGCGGAAATGGTGACCCTGGAGAAACTCTCCGACTACCTGTCCGAACTGGCGGACCTGGTCCTGGAGGAGGTGTTGCGCCTGGCTTGGAACGGGCTGCGGGTGAAACACCGGGAGACGCCGGCCTTCGCCATCGTCGGCTACGGCAAGCTGGGAGGCAAGGAACTGGGCTACGCCTCGGACCTGGACATCATCTTCCTCTACGACGACCACCACCCGGATGCCCAGGAAAACTACGCCAAGCTCGGCCAGCGCATCAACACCTGGCTCACCAGCTTCACCCCCGCCGGGCTGCTCTACGAAACCGACTTGCGCTTGCGTCCGGACGGCGCCGCCGGCCTGCTGGTGAGCACGGTGGAGGCCTTCGAGAAATACCAGAAGGAAAATGCCTGGACCTGGGAGCACCAAGCCCTGACCCGCGCCCGCTTCTGCGCCGGAGACCCCGGAATCGGCGCCGCCTTCGACCGCATCCGCCACGAGGTGCTGACCCACCCTCGGGACCCCGCCAAACTGCGGCAGGAAGTGCTGGAAATGCGGCAGAAAATGCTCGGCAGCCACTCCACCAAGCCCGACCAGTTCGACATCAAGCAGGATCGCGGCGGCATCATCGACGTGGAGTTCATCGTCCAGTTCCTGGTCCTGGCCCACAGCCACGCCCACCCGGAACTGACCCGCAACGTGGGCAACCTGGCCCTGCTGAAGCTGGCCGCGGAACGGGGCCTGATTCCCGCCGACCTGGCCGAAAAAGCCCGGGACGCCTACCGCCTGCTGCGCCAAACCCAGCACCAGCTGCGCTTGCAGGACACCCTGGATTCCCGTGTTGACCCGGCCCCCCTGCAAAACCACCGGGAGGCGGTGCAAGCCCTGTGGCAGGCGGTGTTCGGCCTGACGGCCGGATGAAAATTGCGTTACAATCACCGTTTCAACTTTTAAGCTTATGTTTCGGAGCAAATAACCATGTCAATGTCCGACCGTGACGGTTTCATCTGGTACGATGGCAAGATGGTTCCCTGGCGGGAAGCCACCACCCATGTCCTGACCCATACCCTGCACTACAGCATGGGCGTATTCGAAGGGGTGCGCGCCTATAAGACGGACAAAGGCACCGCCATCTTCCGCCTGCAAGAGCACACCGACCGCCTGTTCAATTCGGCCCACATCTTCGGCATGAAAATTCCCTTCAGCCGCGAAGAAATCATGGAAGCCCAACTGGAGGCCGTGCGCAAGAACAACCTGGAATCCGGCTACCTGCGCCCGCTGGTGTTCTACGGCTCCGAAGCCATGGGCATTTCCGCCAAGGGGCTGTCGGTGCATGTCATCGTCGCGGCTTGGCCGTGGGGTGCGTACCTGGGCCAGGAAGCCCTGGAAAAGGGCATCCGCGTCAAGACCTCGTCCTTCACCCGGCACCACGTCAACATCACCATGTGCCGCGCCAAGGCCAGCTCCAGCTACACCAACTCCATCCTCGCCCATAAAGAAGCCGAGAACGACGGCTACAACGAAGCCCTGTTGCTCGACGTAGAAGGCTACGTGGCGGAAGGCTCCGGCGAGAACGTGTTCATCGTGAAGAAGGGCAAGCTGTACACCCCCGACCTCACCTCCTGCCTGGAAGGCATCACCCGCGACACCCTCATCACCCTGGCGGGCGAAATCGGCGTCCCGGTGATTGAGAAGCGCATCACCCGCGACGAAGTGTACTGCGCCGACGAGGCCTTCTTCACCGGCACCGCCGCCGAAGTGACCCCCATCGCCGAACTGGACCGCCGCACCGTCGGCGCCGGCCGCCGCGGCCCCATCACCGAGAAGCTCCAGTCCCTGTACTTCGACTGCGTCACCGGCCGGTCGCCCAAGCACCAGGACTGGCTGACCTACCTGTAAGTTGTCGTAGCGCAGGCGACTCGCCTGCATCGCCCGCCGCGAGGCGGGCTGGCGCCCGCATGCAGGCGAGGTCGCCTGCGCTACTTGAATAAGGAGCAACGATGGAAGCCGCGCGCAGCCCCCAAACCGTAGTCGAAGTGACGGCGGCCGATCTGCCGCTGTTCTGCCCCACCCCTTCCATGCCCCTGTGGAGCAGCCACCCCCGGGTGTACCTGCCGGTGGAAGAAACCGGCGAGATCGTCTGCCCTTATTGCAGCACCCGCTATAAGTTCACCGGCGAGTTGCCCAAAGGGCACCACTAAATAAAATCTTGAACCGCAGAGGACGCGGAGGACGCAGGGGTCATACCTGTTTTTCCTCCGCGTCCTTTGCGTCCTCCGCGGTGAATACCTGATGCCCAAAATCCTCGTCATCGCCCCCGCCTGGGTGGGCGACGCCGTCATGGTCCAGCCGATGCTGCGCCGCCTCAAGGAACAGCGTCCCGACCTGGAAATCGACCTCTTCGCCCCCGCCTGGGTGGCGCCGGTGTTTCGGCGCATGGCGGAGGTGCGGCGGGTGGAAATCAACCCCCTGGCCCACGGCGAACTCAAGTTCAAGCTGCGGCGGGAACTGGGCCGTGCCCTGAAGAAGGGAGCCTATTCCCAGGCCATCGTCCTGCCCAACTCCTGGAAATCCGCCCTGGTGCCCTTCTTTGCCGGCATTCCCCTGCGCACCGGCTTCATCGGCGAATTCCGCCTCTGGCTGCTGAACGACGCCCGCTTCCTGGACAAGAAGGAACTGCCCCGCATGGTGGAGCGCTTCGCCCAGCTGGCCGAACGCCCCCATGCCCCCCTCGCTCGCCCGGTGCCCCATCCCCGGATCACCCCGTCCGGGGAAGGCGTGGAAAAAGCCCTGGCCAAGCTGGAGCTGGCCCCCAAAAAGCCCGTGGCCGCCTTCTGCATCGGCGCCGAATACGGCCCCGCCAAGCGCTGGCCGGCGCGGCACTTCGCCGATCTCGCCCGAAAGCTGGCGGACGCCTACGATATCTGGCTGTTCGGCTCCGGCAAGGACGAGGCCATGGGCGCCGAAATCGCGCAACTCTCCGAAGGCAAAGCGCTGAACCTGTGTGGCCGCACCGACCTGGCCGAAGCCATCGACCTGCTGTCCCTGGCCGAATTCGTGGTCACCAACGACTCCGGGTTGATGCACGTGGCGGCCGCCCTGGACAAGCCTCTGGTGGCGGTCTTCGGCTCCTCCAGCCCGGTGTTCACCCCGCCCCTTTCCGACAAGGCGCGCATCGCCACCCTCGGCCTTCCCTGCAGCCCCTGCTTCAAACGCCAATGTCCCAAAGGCCATCTGGACTGCCTGGAAAAACTGGAACCCGAATCGGTCCTCGCCGAAATCGGCGCTCTGGCGCCTGTTGAAATAATTTCTTGAATAGGGAAAAACCCTTATTCCGCAGAGGGCCGATTTCTAGTTAAGCTAAACTGACCGACAATCCAGGGAAAACGCATCCGAATGAAGCCCCGCATAACACCCACCCAGCAAGAAATTGCGCTGAGCGACGACGACATCATCGTCAGCAAAACCGATCTCACCGGCCGCATCACTTACGCCAACCGCGCCTTCATGCGCATCGCCAACTTCAGCGAGCGGGACCTGATGAACCAGCAGCACAACATCGTTCGCCATCCCGACATGCCGCGGGGCGCGTTCAAACTGCTGTGGGACACCCTCAAAGCCGAGCGGGAGTTTTTCGCCTACGTCAAAAACATGACTTCCGAAGGCCACTACTACTGGGTGTTCGCCAACATCACGCCGGACCGGGACCATAACGGCAAAGTGGTGGGATATTTCTCGGTGCGGCGCAAACCCCAGAAAGCGGCCCTCCAGGTCATCGCCCCCCTCTACCAGGAAATGCTTGAGGTGGAACGCCGCGCCGGCCCGGCCAGCGCCCCCGATGCGTCCCTGCGCTTTGTCCAGGACAAACTGAAAAGCCTCGGCACCACCTACGACCGCTTCATCCTCGGCCTCTAAAGCTCGCGCACTGCCAACCCAACGGAACGATAACCATGACCGCCAACGGCAAAGGCATCAGCCACCACACCCCCTATCTCAACCGGCAGTTTTTGATCGTCTGCCTGGTATTTACCCTGCTTACCGTCGCCTTCACCCTGTGGTACTTTTTTGAACATGGGTTCGAGTGGGTGGCGATGTTTTTTCCGCTCATCAGCGCAGCCTTTTCCTACTACGCCTGGCGTCACGCCCAGGCCCCCATCACCACCCTGAATCGGATGAACGACGCGCTGCATGCTTCCCGCAAAGGCCAGTTGCATCACCGCATCACCCGCACCGCCGGCCTGGGGGAAGTGGGTCGCGTGGCATGGGAACTGAATGATTTTCTGGACTTGGTGGAAACCTATTTCAAGGAGGTCAACACCTGCTTCCAGCTGGTGACGGAAGGGGCGTACTACCGCAAGGCCTTGTCCCACGGCATGCCCGGCCAATTCGCCGTCTCCCTGGACAAGATCAACCTCGCCATCCAGGCCATGGAGGAAAACACCCGCCACATCTCCCGCAACGAGCTGTCTTCCCAATTGCACGGCCTCAACACGGTCAACCTGCAACGCAACCTCCGGCTCAACCAGCAAGACCTCCTCAGCGTATCCGAAGAGATGGACCAGGTGGAACGCATCGCCAGCACCAACCTGGAGGCGGCCGTCCAAAGCCGGGAAGCCGTGGACGGCATCAGCCAGTCCCTGGCCAGCATCAACCAGCGCGTCCATGAAGTGGCCGAGGCGGCCCAGGCCCTGGGAGCGGAAAGCCAGGCCATCACCCAGGCGCTGCAAATCATCTCCGACATCGCCGACCAGACCAACCTGCTGGCGCTGAACGCCGCCATCGAAGCCGCCCGGGCCGGGGAAAGCGGCCGGGGTTTCGCCGTGGTGGCGGACGAGATACGAAAACTGGCCGAGCGAACCAAGGGCTCCACGGAGGAAATCGCTGCCATCACCCGCCGCTTCCGCGAACGGGTGGACACCATGCAGCAGGAAACCTCCACCGCCAGCGACCTGACTTCCAGCATCAGCACCCAGGTATCGGATTTCCGCGGCCGCTTCTCCGAATTCGCCTCCGCCTCGGAAAACACCATCGGCCGCTTGAGCCGCGCCAAGGACCGCTCCTTCGGTTCCCTGGTGAAAATGGACCACATCATTTACATGCAGAACGCCTACGTGGCGATGGAAAAAGGCGGAGACAGCGAAGAGGCTGGCGTGGTGAAAACCGACCACCACACCTGCCGGCTGGGCAAGTGGTACCACGAAGGGCGCGGCAAGGAGTTGTTCGGCGGCACCCAAGCCTTCAGCCGCCTGGACAAGCCCCATGCCAAAGTGCACGAGAATGTCCACAAGGCGGTGGCCCTATCCGGCGGTGATTGGGAAAGCGACCTCGCCCTGCGCGAAAACATGGTGGCCACCATCCATGCGGCCGAGAACGCCAGCCGCGAGGTGGTGGGGCTGATCGACGAGATGGTGGCCGAGAAGCACCCCCGCTAGGGGGTTACAAGGTCTTCGAGAAGCGCGGCTTGTCGTCCGCCTTGGCCTTGAGGTAGGCGTCGAAGGGCATGGCGATGTTGCGCAGGAAGATGCGGCCGATTTGAGTGACGGCGACCTTGCCGGGGGAAAGCTCCACCAGGCCGTCCCCTTCCATCTCCTTCAACTCCGCCAGGGCATCGGCGAAGTAGGCATCGAAATCGATGTTCCATTGGCGGCCGAAGGCGGCCTTGTCCAGTTCCAGGTCGCACATGATGCGGGTGATGGCATCCCGGCGCAGCTTGTCCTCGGCGCTGACCCGCAGGCCCCGCTCCACCGGCAGGCGGCCTTCGGTCACCAGCCCCTGGTAGCGCTTGATATCCTTGTGGTTCTGGACGAACACCTCGTCGGTCTGGCTGATGCTGGAAGCGCCGAAGGCGTAGAGGTCGCTGTTCTTGTGGGTGGTGTAGCCTTGGAAGTTACGGTACAGGGTCTTGGCTTCCTGGGCGCGGACGATTTCGTCGTCGGGCTTGGCGTAATGGTCCATGCCGATATAGACGTAGCCGGCAGCGGTGAGCTTTTCCATGATGAGCTGCTGGAGGGCCATGCGGGTTTCCAGGCCGGGCAGGGACTCTTCCTGGATCAGCAGCTGGTGCTTCTTCATCCACGGCACGTGGGCGTAGTTGAACACCGCCAGCCGGTCCGGGTTGATGTCGACGACGCGCTCCAGGGTGGAGCGGAAGCCCTCCACCGTCTGGTGGGGCAGGCCCACCATGAGATCGATGTTGATGCTGTCGAAGCGGGCCTCCCGCATCCAGCCGTAGACCTCCCGGATCAGGGATTCGGGCTGCACCCGGTTGACGGCCTCTTGCACCGTGGCGTCCAGGTCCTGGACACCCAGGCTGACCCGGTTGATGCCGGATTCCCGCAGGGCCATCACGTGCTCCCGGGTCAGTTCCCGGGGGTCGATTTCGCAGCTTTTCTCGGCGTCAGCGGAAATGGGGAAGCGGGAGGCGATGTGGGCAAACAGGCGGCGGATGTCGTCAGGGTGCAGATAGGTCGGCGTGCCGCCGCCCCAGTGGAGCTGCTTCGCCTGCCGCGCCGGATTGGTGAGGGCGGCGACGGCGTCGATCTCCTTGAACAGGTAATCGAGGTATTCCGTGGCCCGGCTGTAGTTGCGGGTGGCCACCATGTTGCAGCCGCAGTACCAGCACAGGGTGTCGCAGAAAGGAATGTGCACGTAGAGGGACAGGTCGCGGCCGCTGTCCTGGGTGGCACGCAACTCCTCCAGCCACCGGACTTCGCCGAAGCTTTCGGAGAAATAGGGCGCGGTGGGATAAGAGGTGTAGCGGGGGCCGGGCTTGCTGTACTTTTGGAGGAGTGCAGTGGTGATTTCCATCATGGGACCGTTTGCATTTGATGGGCTCATTATACCCCCTCCCCGCTCCGGCACATGGGGTGAATCCGTAACGGTGCGCATGGCGTCGACCTACCCGCTACGGCATAATCCGTTTTCATGGCTTTTTTGAAGATCGCAGGTAGCTTATGAGTTTGATTCCGGTGCAAGAAGGAGAAATCCAGGTGGGCAGCCCCCTGGCCTGGTCCATTTTCGACCAGGACGGCCAGTTGCTGATGATGGAAGGAGAAACGGTCGCCACTGAGGACCAGCTGCTGCTGCTGATGGACCACTGCCCCCTGCGCACCCTGGTATGGGAGGAAGGAGAGCCGGAAACCCTGCCCGGCGAGCCCGAAAAGGAAAGCAAGGCCCCGGGGGAAGAGGCCTTCCTCTTTGCCGACATGCGGCTCAAGGTGGGTGACCGGCTGCAAATCCAGCCCCCGGCCCAACTCACCCAGGAACGCTTCACCGTGCGCCTGATCGGCTACCTGGACGGGCAAAGCATCCTGGTCACCCCGCCCTACGCCAACGGCCTTCGCCTGCCCCTCCAGGAAGGGGAGACCATCATCATCCGCTATTTCTCCGGCCAGAACGCCTTCGGCTTTTCCGCCACCATCAACAAGATCAGCAAGCTGCCCTACGAGTATTTCCACCTCTCCTTCCCCGAAGCCGTGCAAGGCATGATCATCCGCAAGGCGCCCCGGGTGAGGACCCGCATCATCACCTCCGTCCTCAAGACGGATCAGGCGCCGGGAACCGACCCCAAGTCCGCCATCATCGCCAACGTCAGCGCCTCCGGCGCCCTCCTCGACGGCCGCCAGCCCTTGGGGGCGAAAGGCGACGTGCTCCGCCTCGCCTTCCGCGTCCACCTGCACAACGTGGACGCCCTGCTCAGCGTCAACGGCGTCATCCGGGCGGTGTTCGAGGACGACAACCCCAACCCGGGCAGGCCCGCCTTCATCCACCACGGCATCGAGTTCCAGGACCTGGAGCCCAACGACAGCGTGATCCTGCAGAGCCTGATCTACCAGCAGATGGTGGAAAACCCCCACGCCCTCACCTGACGCCGCAAGCCCGGTGGGCTTATAATCGGAAGCATGTACCCCCTCATCCGCCCCCTGCTCTTCGGCCTCGACGCCGAAACCGCCCACGGCCTGACCCTCAGGGCCCTGGATTTTTCCCATCGGCTCGGACTCTCCCCGCTCCTCGGCGGAGCACCCCCATGCCGGCCGCGGACCGTGATGGGCCTGGACTTCCCCAACCCGGTGGGGCTCGCCGCCGGACTGGACAAGAACGGCGACCACATCAACGCCCTGGCCGCCCTGGGCTTCGGCTTCATCGAGATCGGCACCGTCACCCCCCGGCCCCAGCCGGGCAACCCCAAGCCCCGGCTGTTCCGCCTGCCCCAGGCCCAGGCCATCATCAACCGCATGGGCTTCAACAACCAGGGCGTGGACCGCCTGGTGGAGAACGTCAAGGGGGCGAAATACCGGGGCATCCTGGGCATCAACATCGGCAAGAACTTCGACACCCCGATCGAAAACGCGGTGGACGACTACCTCATCGGCCTGCGCAAGGTCTACCCCCACGCCGGCTACGTGGCCGTCAACATTTCCTCCCCCAACACCAAGAACCTGCGCCAGCTCCAGCAGGCCAGCGAACTGGAGCAGCTCCTGGCCGCCCTCAAGGGCGAACAGGAAATCCTGGCCCGAACCCACGGCCGCTACGTGCCCCTGGCGCTGAAGATCGCGCCGGACCTGGAAACCGCGGAAATCATCCAGATCGCCGACCTGCTGCTGCAATACCGCATCGACGGCGTCATCGCCACCAACACCACCCTCTCCCGCCAGGGGGTCGAAAACCTCCCCCACGGAGGGGAAACCGGCGGCCTGTCCGGCGCCCCCCTGCGCACCCGATCCACCTCGGTGGTGAAGCAGCTGTCCCTGGCCCTCGACGGCAAGATTCCCATCATCGGCGTGGGCGGCATCCTGGAAGGGCTGGACGCGGCGGAAAAGGAAAGGGCCGGCGCCAGCCTGGTGCAGGTCTATTCCGGGCTGATCTACCGGGGCCCGGCCCTGATCGGGGAGGCCTGCCGGGCACTGGGCTGACCGGCGGCGCCGGCCGCTGGCAATTCCCGATTATTTCGGTTTACTATTGAAGCCTAAGTTAGGCTCTTAACCAGCGAAAGGAGCCCGTCCATGCTGATCGGCGTCCCGAGGGAAATCAAGAACCACGAATACCGGGTGGGCATCACCCCCGCCGGGGTCCGCCTGCTGGCCGGTTCCGGCCACCAGTTGCGGGTGGAAAGCCGCGCCGGCGAGCGCATCGGCTACAGCGACGACGACTACCGGGCCGCCGGCGCCCTGGTGGTGGCCGGCGCCGCCGAAGTCTACGACTGCCCCCTGGTGGTGAAGGTGAAGGAGCCCCAGGCGGCGGAATTCCCCTTGTTGAAAAAGCGACAAGTCCTGTTCTGTTTCCTCCATCTCGCCCCCGATCCGGCTCTCACCCAGGCCCTGCTCGATGCCCAGGTCACCGGCATCGCCTACGAGACGGTGACCGACAGCCGGGGCGCCCTGCCCCTGCTCACCCCCATGTCGGAAGTGGCAGGACGACTGTCCATCCAGGCAGGCGCCACCGCTCTCCAGCTCGCCAGCGGCGGCAGCGGCGTGCTCCTGGGGGGCGTTCCCGGCGTGGCCCCGGCCCGGGTGGCGGTAATCGGCGCCGGCACCGTGGGCACCCAGGCCGCCCGCATGGCCTTGGGGCTGGGAGCCGACGTGACCCTGGTGGACATCAACCTGGAGCGCCTGCGCCAACTGGACGACCTCTTCGGCCCCCGCCTCAAGACCCGCTATTCCGAGCCCGCCGCCATCGAGGAAGTGGCACGGGAATCGGACCTGGTCATCGGTTCCGTACTGATTCCCGGGAAACGGGCACCGAAATTGCTTACCCGGAAAACCGTAAAGACCATGGGTCCGGGATCGGTAATCGTGGACGTGGCCATCGACCAGGGGGGGTGCGCCGAAACCTCGCGCCCCACCACCCACAGCGAGCCGACCTACGTGGAGGAAGGGGTGGTGCACTACTGCGTCACCAACATGCCGGCGGCGGCGGCCCGCACCGCCACCCAGGCCCTGGCCAACGCCACCCTGCCCTTCGTCCGGATGCTGGCGGAAAAAGGGGCCAAGCAGGCGCTCCAGGGGCACGCAGGGCTGCGGAACGGCCTCAACGTCTGCCTGGGCCGGGTCACCGAGGCCCACGTGGCGGAGGATTTGGGCTACGACTACCTGCCGCCGGAGGAAGCCGCCGCCTCGCTGATGTAGGCGCGGCGCCCATGGTGGAGACGTAAGATGATGGAATGTTATGGAAAAATCGTTGCCTAAATGAAGCGTGAAAAGTAAAATCGCACGTTATTTTTTGGTATTATCTTTTATATCTTATATATGACCTGGGCGCAGGGAGAGAGATGGAAAGTTATCTGCTGATGATCGTCGGCACCGTGCTGGTGAACAACATCGTGCTGACCAAGATGCTGGGCCTGTGTCCCTTCATGGGCGTTTCCAAGAAGGTGGAAACCTCCATCGGCATGGGAGCCGCCACCACTTTCGTGCTCACCCTGGCCACTTCCGTCACCTATCTGGTCAACACCTATCTCCTGGGGCCGGAGCTGTCCTATCTTCAGACCGTGTCCTTCATCGTGGTGATCGCCGGCGTGGTGCAGTTCACCGAAATGTTCATCAAGAAGAGCAGCCCGGTGCTGTACCAGGCCCTGGGCATCTACCTGCCCCTCATTACCACCAACTGCGCCGTGCTGGGTCTGGCCCTGCTCAACATCAGCGCCAAACACAATTTCGTCGAATCGGTGGTCTACGGTTTCGGTGGCGCCCTGGGCTTCACCCTCGCCCTGGTGCTGTTCGCCTCCATGCGCGAGCGTCTGGAATCGGCCGACATCCCGGTCTATTTCCGCGGCGCCCCCATCGCCATGATTTCCGCCGGCCTGCTGAGCCTGGCGTTTCTCGGCTTCTCCGGCCTCGTGAAATAAGGAAGGCACACCATGCTGACGGCAATTATCGTGATGGCGTGCATCGCCGTGGTCCTGGGAGCGATTCTCGGTTTCGCCTCCATCAAGTTCAAGGTGGAGGGCAACCCCATCGTGAACCAGATCGACGCCCTGCTGCCCCAGACCCAGTGCGGCCAGTGCGGCTACCCCGGATGCCGGCCCTACGCCGAGGCGGTGGCCAGCGGCGAAGCGACGCCCAACCTGTGCATCCCCGGCGGCCCCGGCGCCGGCCAGGCCATCGCCGACCTGGTGGGCGTGGCCTACGAGCCCCCCGGCGGCGATTCCGCCGAACCCGCCCCCAAGGCCGTGGCCTTCATCGAGGAAAAGGCCTGCATCGGCTGCACCGCCTGCATCAAGGCCTGCCCGGTGGACGCCATCATCGGCACCACCAAGCAGGTGCACACCATCATTTCCTCCGTCTGCACCGGCTGCGGCCTGTGCGAGCCCGCCTGCCCGGTGGAGGAATGCATCATCATGGAACCGGTGCCCACCGACATCAGCACCTGGAAGTGGAAATACCCCACCTATGAAGTCAAAGAGGTGAAAAAAGTCGCATGAGAACCCTGCATACCTTCCACGGCGGCATCCATCCGCCCGAGCACAAGGCGGAATCCAATGCCCAACCCATCGTCCAGGCCCCCGTATCCAAGCGCCTGACGGTGTCCCTGCGCCAGCACATGGGCACCCCGGCCAAGCCCCTGGTGCAAGTGGGCGACAAGGTGCTCAAGGGCCAGATGATCGGCGAACCCGCTGGTTTCCTGTCCGCCGCCGTCCATGCCCCCACCTCCGGCACCGTGATCGCCGTGGAACCCATGGCCGTGCCCCACCCCTCCGGCCTGCCGGACCTGTGCGTGGAAATCGAGGCCGACGGCGAGGACCGCTGGATCGACCACGCCCCCATCGACTACCAGACCGCCCCCACCCAGGCAGTGCTGGACCACATCCGCAACTGCGGCGTGGTGGGCCTGGGGGGCGCCGTGTTCCCCACCCACATCAAACTGGGGGTCCAGGGCCAACTGGACACCCTGGTGATCAACGCCGCCGAATGCGAGCCCTGGATCACCAGCGACGACCGCCTGATGCGCGAGCGCGCGGACGAAATCGTCCAGGGCATCGAAATCCTCCAGCACCTGCTCCAGCCCAAGGCGACCCTGGTGGGCATCGAGGACAACAAGCCCGAGGCCGTGAGCGCCATGAAGCAGGCCGCCGCGGGCAAGGCCATCGAAATCCTCGCCGTCCCCACCCTCTACCCCACCGGCGGCGAGAAACAGCTGATCAAGATTCTCACCGGCAAGGAAGTGCCCTCCGGCGGCCGTCCCTACCAGATCGGCGTGGTGTGCACCAACGTGGCCACGGTGTACACCGTGCACCGGGCGGTGAACCACGGCGAACCGATGATCTCCCGCGTCGTCACCATCACCGGCAACGTGAAGCAGCCGGGCAACTTCGAGGCCCGCATCGGCACCCCCCTGGACGACCTGCTGGCCCTGGCCGGCGGCGCCCTGCCGGACACCAACCGCTACATCATGGGCGGCCCCATGATGGGCATGCCCCTGCCCGACAGCGGCTACCACGTGCAGAAGGGCAGCAACTGTTTCATCGCCGCCTCCGACGCCCTGTTCCCGCCGGAACCGGCGGCCATGCCCTGCACCCGCTGCACCCACTGCGCCGAAGCCTGCCCGGTGGGCCTGCGTCCCTACGAGCTGCAATGGTTCATCCGCGGCAAGAACTTCGACAAGGCCCGCACCTACAACGTGTTCGATTGCATCGAGTGCGGCTGCTGTAGTTACGTCTGCTCCAGCAACATTCCGCTGGTGCAGTATTTCCGTTACGCCAAAAGCGAACTCATGGAACGCGACCGCGAAAAACGCGCCGCGGAAATGGCCCGTCAGCGCAGCGAGCTGAAGCAGCAGCGCCTGGAGCGGGAAAAGGCCGAAAAAGCCGCCAAGCTCGCTGCCGCCGCCGCGGCCAAGAGCGAAAGCCCCGAGGAGAAGGCGGCCAAGCAGGCCGCCATCGCCGCGGCGGTGGAGCGGGCCAAGGCCAAGAAGGCCGAAGGCGACGCGGCCCCCGAAGCCCCGGCCGAAACGATAAAAGAAGAGGCCTGAGCCCGGCATCCGGGTCCAGCTTTTAGAGGAAATCCATGAGTTCACCCCATATTTTCGAGGGCCACGGCGTCAGCGGGACCATGTTCCGGGTCATGGCCGCCCTGGTGCCCGGCATCGTGTTCTACGTCATCGCCTTCGGCCCCTCCATCCTCATCAGCCTGACCATCGCCAGCCTCACCGCCCTGGCGGTGGAGGCGGCCATGATCCGGCTGCGCGCCTACCCGGTGAAGCCCTTCGTCACCGACGGCAGCGTGCTCCTCACCGCCTGGCTGCTGGCCCTGTCCATCCCTCCCATGTCGCCCTGGTGGCTGATCGTCGTCGGCACCGTGATCGCCGTGGTGTTCGCCAAGCACCTCTTCGGCGGCCTGGGCAACAACCTGTTCAACCCGGCCATGGTGGGCTTCGCCGCCCTGATGATCTCCTTCCCGGCCTACATGACCCACTGGCCCGCCCCCACGGTCCTGGCCGGCGTGCACCTGGGCTTCGGCGACCAGCTGGCCTACATGCTCACCGGCGCCCTTCCCGCCGGCATGGAGGTGGACGCCATCAACATGGCCACCCCCCTGGACACCCTGAAGACCCAGCTCCACCTGCACCATACCGTGAGCGAAGTGCTGCAGATGCCGATTTTCGACGTCATCGGCGGCAAGGGCTCCATGTGGATCGCCGCCATGTACCTCCTGGGCGGCATCTACCTGTGGCGCGCCAGGATCATCAGCCTGCACATCCCCCTGGCCTTCCTCGGCGGACTGTTCCTGATGGGCGCCTTCTTCTACCTCAAGGATGCCGACCACTACGTGGCTCCCTGGTTCCACCTGGCCACCGGCGGCACCATGCTGGGCGCCTTCTTCATCGCCACCGACCCGGTAACCGCCGCCGCCACCCCCAGGGGCAAGCTGATCTTCGGCTTCGCCGCCGGGGCCCTGACCTACGTCATCCGCGTCCTGGGGGGCTACCCTGACGGCGTCGCCTTCTCGGTGCTGATCCTCAACGCCTTCGTGCCCCTGATCGACACCTACACCCAGCCCCGGGTCTTCGGCCACCTGAAAAACGAGGAGGCTTCCAAGTGAGCGCCCTGCCCCTGCCCCTCCAGGTTTCCCTGCGCACCGCGCTGAGCCTGCTGATTTTCGCCGCCATCGGCACCGCCCTGCTGGCCTTCACCTTCGACGCCACCAAGGCCGACATCGCCAAGAACGAAGAGCGGGCCAAGCTCAAGCTGATCGGCCAGATACTGCCCGCCAGCGCCTACGACAACGACATCCTCCAGGACACCCTGGTCCTGGAACCGACCCCGGAACTGGGCACCTTCGACCCCACCACCGTGTACCGCGCCCGCAAGGGCGGCGCCCCGGCGGCGGCGGTGTTCGAGGCGGTGGCCCCGGACGGCTACGCCGGCAGGATCAAGCTCATCGTCTCGGTCTACGCCAACGGCGAGGTGGCCGGCGTGCGCGTGGTGTCCCACAATGAAACCCCGGGCCTCGGCGACTACATCGAAATCGCCCGCAGCCCGTGGATCGAGGTCTTCGGCGGCAAGTCCCTGGCCAATACCGCCGACAAGGAATGGAAAGTGAAGAAGGACGGCGGCGCGTTCGAGCACGTCTCCGGCGCCACCGTCACTCCCCGGGCCATCGTCAAGGCGGTGCACAAGGCCCTGGGCTACTTCGAGCAAAACAAGGACAAGCTGTTCGCCAACCCGCCGGCCGCCGCCGGACAAGGAGCCGCATCATGAGCACCCCCTACGCCCAGATTCTCAAGGAAGGCCTGTGGCACAACAACGCCGGCCTGGTGATGCTGCTGGGCCTGTGCCCGCTGCTGGCGGTGTCCTCCACCGTGGTCAACGGCCTGGGACTGGGGCTGGCCACCACCGTGGTAATCATCTTCTCCAACGCCGCCGTTTCCCTGGTGCGCAACTGGGTGCCGGCGGAAGCCCGCATTCCCGTATTCATCATCATCATCTCGGTGCTGGTGACCATCATCCAGCTGGTGATGAACGCCTACATGCAGGCCCTGTACGTGGTGCTGGGCATCTTCGTGCCCCTGATCGTGGTGAACTGCACCGTGCTGGGCCGCGCCGAAACCTTCGCTTCCAAGAACCCGGTCCTGCCCTCCATGGTGGACGGCTTCGCCGTGGGCTTCGGCCTCGCCCTCACCCTGGGCGCCCTGGGCGCCATCCGCGAAGTGTTCGGCAAGGGCACCCTGTTCTCAGGTATCGAGCTGGCCTTCGGCGAGTCCGCCAAATCCTGGGTGATCCACCTGGCCCCCGCCGACTACCCCGGCTTCCTTCTCGCCATTCTCCCCCCCGGCGCCTTCATCGGCCTGGGACTGATGATCGCCGGCAAGAACTGGCTGGACGAACGCAGCGCTCGCAGGCAGGCGACTGCAAACGCCGTTCCCCAGGCGGCATGACCTGGCCTCCCGCCCCCCGATGCCCTGGCTCCCGCCAGGGCATTTTTGTTTCTGCCGCCCATCCGACGCGACGACGAACTATATTGAGTTCATCCCAGATTATCCATTAGGACGCGAGATGATGGCGAGGTGGGTTGCGAGACAGTTTCGTTGCTTGCGAGGAGTTCATGGTTATTCCATGGACGACGAACAAGCGGCAAAAATGGCCGCAAACCGACCGCCAGCGCTCGCGTAGGCGCGAAGCGCCGCCTAATGGATAATCTGGGTTCATTATATGAGGAGCGTTTCTGCGCCCTGGGACGGGTTTCCCCGCCCGAGGGCGTGAGGGCCATCGAAGGGAGAGGAATGGCGCGGATCGGGGTATTGC
>DDYH01000010.1 GCA_002347615.1 Gallionellaceae bacterium UBA2239
CGGTGATGGCGGTGCGGGTGGCGGACGGCTGGGTCCAGGTGCGGGACGAGCGCTGGATCGAGTAGGGGACGGGGTCACCCCCGTCGCCCTCTCACACCACCGGACGTGCGGTTCCGCATCCGGCGGTGCATTCAACCCAGATTATCCATTAGGACGCGAGATGATGGCGAGGTGGGTTGCGAGACAGTTTCGTTGCTTGCGAGGAGTTCATGGTTATTCCATGGACGACGAACAAGCGGCAAAAATGGCCGCAAACCGGCCGCCAGCGCTCGCGTAGGCGCGAAGCGCCGCCTAATGGATAATCTGGGTTTAAAGCTACCCGCTGCGTGCTACCAGCTACCGGCTGTAACTATGCTCCCCGCCCTTACCGACGCCGTCCGCCGCGTCGCCGTCCAGGAGATCATGCCCCGCTACCTGAAGGTGGCGCGGCAGCACAAGGACGACGGCAGCTATTGCACCGAGGCGGACATCGCCGCCCAGGCCGCCCTGATTCCCGCCCTGCAGGCCATCGCCCCCTGCCCGGTGCTGGGGGAGGAGATGTCCGACGCCGAGCAGCATCGCCAGTGGGTAAGCGGGCGGGACGGCCTGTGGTGCCTGGACCCCATCGACGGCACCTCCAATTTCATCAACGGCCTGCCTTATTTCGCCGTTTCCGTGGCCCTGATGCGGGGCGGCAAGCCGGTGCTGGGGGCGGTGTACGACCCGGTGGCGGACGAGATGTTCTGCGCCGAAGCGGGCAAGGGGGCGTGGCTCAACGGCGAGCGGCTTCCGATCAAGTCCTTCTGCCCGGCGGGCCTGGGTGCCGCCATCGCCGGTGCCGACCTCAAGCGCCTGTCCCGCCGGTTGCGGGAGAGGCTGGCGGTGGATCCGCCCTACCGTTCCCAGCGCAACTTCGGCGCCAGCGCCCTGGACTGGTGTTATGTGGCGGCGGGCCGTTTCGACGTCTACCTCCACGGCGGCCAGAAGCTGTGGGATTACGCTGCGGGAAGCCTGATCCTGGAGGAAGCCGGCGGCTCGGTCTGCCTCCTGGACGGCGGCGATTTTTGGGCCGCCGACCCCTGGTGCCGTTCGGTGATTACGGCCCTCCATCCCAGCCTTTTCCGTTCCTGGCGGGCCTGGGTGCGGGCCGTGGCAGCCGAATAACCCCGCGAGACCGGGGGATAAAAACATTCTATTGCGGAATCGAAGGCGCCTAGGTCATAATCAAGGCTACTTTTCAAGAACACATACAGACCCAAAAGGTCGCCCTCCCCTCTTGAAATGCCTGTAGTTCCCGGTGGAACCCCCGCTACGCGAACGCGCATTTCGGAGGGTTTTTGTCACTAAAAATTCGGGTAACACGCCCCAAGGCCGCCCAGACGGCCAAGGGACATGACGCTTAACACACAAGGATAGACTTATGGCAACTCGTACTGAATTAGCCAACGCCATCCGCTTCCTCGCCATGGACGCGGTGCAAAAAGCTAACTCCGGCCATCCTGGCGCCCCCATGGGCATGGCGGAAATCGCCGAAGTGGTGTGGAACCATCACCTGCGCCACAACCCCAGCAACCCCAAGTGGGCTGACCGCGACCGTTTCGTGCTCTCCAACGGCCACGGCTCGATGCTGATTTACGCCCTGCTGCACCTGACCGGTTACGACTTGCCGATCGAGGAACTGAAGAGGTTCCGTCAACTGCATTCCAAGACCCCGGGCCACCCCGAGTACAACTACACCCCCGGCGTGGAAACCACCACCGGCCCCCTCGGCCAGGGCATCACCAACGCCGTCGGCATGGCCATGGCGGAAAAGCTGCTGGCCAACGAATTCAACAAGCCCGGCCACGACATCGTCAACCACCATACCTATGTATTCATGGGCGACGGTTGCATGATGGAGGGCATCTCCCACGAAGCCTGCGCCCTGGCCGGCACCTGGGGCCTGGGCAAGCTCACCGCCTTCTGGGACGACAACGGCATCTCCATCGACGGCCACACCGAGGGCTGGTTCACCGACGACACGCCCAAGCGCTTCGAAGCCTACGGCTGGCATGTTATCCCCAACGTGGACGGCCACGACTCCGCCGCCATTGACGCCGCCGTGCAGGAAGCCAAGAAGGTCACCGACAAGCCTTCCCTGATCTGCTGCAAGACCATCATCGGCAAAGGTTCCCCCAACAAGGAAGGCACCCACGACGTGCACGGCGCCGCCCTGGGCAACGACGAAGTGGAAGCCTGCCGCAAGCATCTGGGCTGGAACCACGCCCCCTTCGAAATCCCCGCCGACATTTACGAAGGCTGGGACTGCCGCACCAAGGGCGAAGGGCTGGAATCCCTGTGGAACAACAAGTTCGCCGAGTACGCCAAGGCTTACCCCGCCGAAGCCGCCGAGTTCAAGCGCCGCATGGCCGGTGAACTGCCCGCCAACTGGAAGGACCACGTGGCCGGCTTCATCAAGGCCGTGAACGACAAGGCCGAAACCGTCGCCACCCGCAAGGCTTCCCAGATCGCCATCAACGGCCTCGCTCCGGCGTTGCCCGAATTCGTGGGCGGCTCCGCCGACCTGACGGGTTCCAACCTGACCAACTGGACCGGCTGCCACCACGTCCACGGCAAGGAGCCCGGCAACTACATCTCCTACGGCGTGCGCGAGTTCGGCATGTCCCACATCATGAACGGCATGGCGCTCCACGGCGGCATCCTGCCCTTCGGCGGCACCTTCCTGATGTTCTCGGAATACGCCCGCAACGCCCTGCGCATGTCCGCCCTGATGAAGCAGCGGGTGATCTATGTCTTCACCCACGACTCCATCGGCCTCGGCGAAGACGGCCCCACCCACCAGCCGGTGGAGCAGACCGCGACCCTGCGCCTGATCCCCAACATGGACGTGTGGCGCCCCTGCGACACACTGGAAACCGCCGTGGCCTGGGCCTGTGGCGTGGAGAAGCGGGACGGCCCCACCAGCCTGATCCTGTCCCGCCAGAACCTCAACTTCCAGAAGCGCAGCGACGAGCAGATCGCCGCTGTCCGCCGCGGCGCCTACGTGCTGAGCGAAGCCAAGGGCGGCAAGCCCAAGGTGGTGCTGATCGCCACCGGCTCCGAAGTGCAGCTGGCCCTGGATGCCCAGAAGGTGCTGGAAGAGCAAGGCGTCCACACCCGCGTGGTGTCCATGCCCTCCACCAACGTGTTCGACCGCCAGGATGCGGCCTACAAGGAAAGCGTGCTGCCCAAGGGCACCAAGCGCGTCTCCGTCGAGGCCGGCGTCACCGACGGCTGGTACAAGTACGTGGGCGAAGGCGCCGTGGTGGGCATGAACCGCTTCGGCGAGTCCGCCCCGGCCAGTGAGCTGTTCAAAGAGTTCGGCTTTACCGTCGAAAATGTGGTCAACACTGTTAAGGGGATTCTCTAACAATGCTTGACCACATTTCGGCGCAGGCTAACGTGAGCGCAGCGAACGTTAAGGGCGCGAAAGCGCCCGGCCGTAGCCGGAATGGGGTGAACACCGTCAAGGGCGTTCTGTAATTTCCGACCGCAACGGCCGCGAAGGTCTCCTTCGCGGCCCCTTGCATCCTTCGCGGTAAGCTTTAGGTATTACTAAATAAGGAGAGAAAAACATGGCAATTAAAGTGGGTATCAACGGCTTCGGCCGCATCGGCCGCATGGTGTTCCGCGCTGTCGCCAAAGACTTCCCCGAGATCGAGATCGTCGCCATCAACGACCTGCTCGACCCCGACTACCTGGCCTACATGCTGAAGTACGATTCCGTGCACGGCCGCTTCAACGGCACCATCGCCGTGGACGGCAGCAACATGGTGGTCAACGGCAAGAAGATCCGCCTCACCGCCGAGAAAGAGCCTGCCAACCTGAAGTGGAACGAAGTGGGCGCCGACGTGGTCATCGACTGCACCGGCTTCTTCCTCACCACCGAATCCTGCCAGGCCCACCTCGCCGCCGGCGCCAAAAAGGTGGTCCAGTCCGCCCCGGCAAAGGACGATACTCCGATGTTCGTGTACGGCGTGAACCACGACAAGTACGCCGGCCAAGCCATCGTCTCCGCCGCTTCCTGCACCACCAACTGCCTGGCTCCCGTGGCCAAGGTGCTGAACGACAACTGGGGCATCAAGCGCGGCCTGATGACCACCGTGCACGCCGCCACCGCCACCCAGAAAACCGTTGACGGCCCGTCCAAGAAAGACTGGCGCGGCGGCCGCGGCATCCTGGAAAACATCATCCCGTCCTCCACCGGTGCCGCCAAGGCTGTGGGCAAGGTGCTGCCCGAGCTGAACAAGAAGCTCACCGGCATGGCTTTCCGCGTTCCCACCTCCGACGTGTCCGTGGTGGACCTGACCGTGGAGCTGAACAAGGATGCTTCCTACGAGGACATCTGCAAGGCCATGAAGGCCGCCTCCGAAGGCCCCCTGAAGGGCGTGCTGGGCTACACCGAAGAGAAGGTGGTTTCCACCGACTTCGTCGGCAACAGCGCTCCTTCCACCTTCGACGCCGAAGCCGGCATCGCCCTGGACGGCACCTTCGTCAAGGTGGTGTCCTGGTACGACAACGAGTACGGTTACACCTGCAACATGCTGCGCCTGGTGCAGCACGTCGCCAAGTAATCGAAGTGCTTGGGAAGCGGGGAGGCGGATGCCTCCCCGTTTTTCCGAAATCCCCCGCCAAACGGTTTCACGGAGCGGTTTGGCGGTTGATTTCACACACATGCTAGGGAGAGAAAAATGGCCTCCGTAATTAAAATGACCGACCTGGACCTGAAGGGCAAACGGGTTTTCATCCGCGCCGACCTCAACGTTCCGGTCAAAGAGGGTAAGGTAAGCTCCGACGCCCGCATCACCGCGTCCATGCCCACCATCGAGCACGCCATGAAGGCGGGCGCCAAGGTGATGGTCACGTCCCACCTGGGCCGTCCCACCGAGGGAGAGTGGTCCGAGGAGATTTCCCTCAAGCCCGTGGCCGACGTCATGGCCGCCAAGCTGGGCAAGCCGGTGCGCCTGATCAAGGACTGGGTGGACGGCGGCTTCGACGTGGCCGAAGGCGAAGTGGTGCTGCTGGAGAACTGCCGCGTCAACAAGGGCGAGAAGAAGAACGTCGAAGAGACTGCAAAGAAATACGCCGCCCTGTGCGACGTGTTCGTCATGGACGCCTTCGGCACCGCCCACCGCGCCGAAGCCTCCACCTACGGCATCGCCCAGTTCGCCCCCGTCGCCTGCGCCGGCCTGCTGCTCACCGGCGAGCTGGAAGCCCTGGACAAGGCCCTGGCCAACCCCGCCCGCCCCATGGTTGCCATCGTCGGCGGCTCCAAGGTGTCCACCAAGCTGACCGTGCTCGAAGCCCTGTCCGAGAAGGTGGACCAGCTGGTGGTCGGCGGCGGCATCGCCAACACCTTCCTCGCCGCCACCGGCAAGAACGTCGGCAAGTCCCTGTGCGAGCATGACCTGATCCCCACCGCCAAGGCCCTGATGGAGAAGATGTCCAAGCGCGGCGCCAGCATCCCCATCGCCGTGGACGTGGTGTGCGGCAAGCGGTTCGACGCCAACGAGCCCGCCGTGCTGAAGAACGCCGGCGACGTGGCCGACGACGACATGATTTTTGATATCGGCCCGAAGAGTGCCCAGCAGCTGGCCGACATCATCGCCAAGGCCGGCACCATCGTGTGGAACGGCCCGGTGGGCGTGTTCGAGTTCGACCAGTTCGGCGAAGGCACCAAGACCGTGTCCATGGCCATCGCCAACGCCCCCGGCTTCAGCCTGGCCGGCGGCGGCGACACCATCGCCGCCATCCAGAAGTACGGCATCTACGACAAGGTGTCCTACATCTCCACCGCCGGCGGCGCTTTCCTGGAATACCTGGAAGGCAAGGTCCTGCCTGCCGTGGACATCCTGGAAAAACGCGCCAAAGGTTGATCGCCCGATGCGGGCGGCGTTGCCGCCCGCGGGCAGCAAGCCCCCCGCAGAGAGGGGCCGCACATACTTAACACATCGGGCCGACGGCCCGAGGAATTAGAAAAATGCTACGCAGAACCAAGATTGTCGCCACCCTGGGGCCGGCATCGGACGACCAGGATGTGCTGTACAACATGATCCAGGCCGGGGTGGACGTGGTCCGCCTCAATTTTTCCCACGGCAGCGCCGACGACCACATCCGCCGCGCCGAGCAGGTGCGTTCCATCGCCCGCTCCCGGGGCCGCGCCGTGGGCGTGCTGGTGGACCTGCAGGGCCCCAAGATCCGGGTCGGCAAGTTCGAGAACGGCAAAATCCAGCTCGCCAAGGGCGACCGCTTCATCCTCGACGCCAACTGCGAACTGGGCAACCAGGAGCGGGTCGGCCTCGACTACAAGGACCTGCCCCGGGACGTGCGCCGGGGTTCCACCCTGTTGCTGGACGACGGGCGCATCCAGATGTGGGTGGAGAAGGTGGACGGCGCCGAGATCATCTGCAAGGTGACCCAGGGCGGCACCCTGTCCAACAACAAGGGCATCAACCAGCAGGGCGGCGGCCTGTCCGCCGCGGCGCTGACCGAGAAGGACATGGAGGACATCAAGACCGCGGCGGCCCTCAAGGCCGACTACATCGCGGTGTCCTTCCCCCGCGACGCCAGCGACATGCTGCTGGCCCGCCGCCTGATGCAGGCCGCCGGCGGCAAGAGCCTGCTGGTGGCGAAGATCGAGCGCACCGAGGCCATTACCCACTTGAACGACATTCTGGATGCCTCCGACGCCATCATGGTGGCCCGGGGCGACCTGGGGGTGGAAGTGGGCGACGCCGCGGTGCCGGCGCTGCAGAAGCGCATGATCCGCGCGGCCCGCAACAAGAACAAGCTGGTGATCACCGCCACCCAGATGATGGAATCCATGATCACCAGCCCCATTCCCACCCGGGCCGAAGTGTCCGACGTGGCCAACGCGGTGATCGACGGCACCGACGCGGTGATGTTGTCCGCCGAAACCGCCGCCGGCCAGTATCCGGTGGAAACGGTGGAGGCCATGAGCCGGGTGTGCATCGAAGCGGAGAAGGAGCGGGAATCGTCCTTCACCGACTACCGCCTGAGCCAGGAATTCAACCACATCGACGAATCCATCGCCATGGCCACCATGTTCACCGCCTACCACCTGAACGTGAAGGCCATCGCCGCCATGACCCAGACCGGCTCCACCGCCCTGTGGATGTCCCGCCTGGGCGCCGACGTGCCGATCTACGCCCTGACGCCGGAAGTGGACACCCGCCGCAAAGTCACCCTGTTCCGCGGCGTGTACCCGATCAACTTCAAGCCCAGCACCAACGACAGCGAACAGGTCCTCAAGGAGGGCGTGGACGAACTGCGTCGGCGCGGCGCGGTGCGTGACGGGGACCTGATCCTCCTCACCATCGGCGAGCCGGTGGGCAAGTCCGGCGGCACCAATACCATGAAGATCGTTCGCGTCGGCGCGGACCAGCCCGATCTGGCGATTTGACCTAAATAAAAACGAAACCCTTAAGCAATAACCTGTTTGAAGCCAACAAAACTGGAGGAACCATGCTCGTATCCATGCGCCAACTTCTCGACCACGCCGCCGAACACAGCTACGGCCTGCCGGCGTTCAACGTCAACAACCTGGAACAGGTCCAGGCCATCATGGAAGCCGCCGCCGAGTGCGACAGCCCCGTGATCATGCAGGGCTCCGCCGGCGCCCGCAAATACGCCGGTGAAGCCTACCTGCGCCACCTGATTTCCGCCGCCATCGAAGCCCATCCCGAGATTCCCGTGGTGATGCACCAGGACCACGGCGCCAGTCCCGCCGTCTGCATCCAGGCCATCCGCTCCGGCTTCTCCTCCGTCATGATGGACGGCTCCCTGATGACCGACGGCAAGACCCCGTCCAGCTTCCAGTACAACGTGGACGTGACCCGCAAAGTGGTGGAAATGTCCCACGCCGTGGGCGTGTCCGTGGAAGGCGAACTGGGCTGCCTGGGTTCCCTGGAGTCCGGCCACGGCGAGAAGGAAGACGGCCACGGCGCCGAAGGCGTCCTGTCCCACGACCAGCTGCTGACCGACCCCAACGAGGCCGCCGAATTCGTCAAGGCCACCCAGGTGGACGCCCTGGCCATCGCCATCGGCACCTCCCACGGCGCCTACAAGTTCACCAGCAAGCCCACCGGCGCCATCCTGCGCATCGACCGGGTGAAGGAAATCCACGCCCGCATCCCCAGCGTGCACCTGGTGATGCACGGCTCCTCCTCCGTTCCCCAGGAATGGCTCAAGATCATCAACGAATTCGGCGGCGACATGGGCCAGACCTACGGCGTGCCGGTGGAAGAGATCGTGGAAGGCATCAAGCACGGCGTGCGCAAGGTGAACATCGACACCGACCTGCGCATGGCCTCCACCGGCGCCATCCGCAAGTACCTGGCGGAGAACAAGAAGGACTTCGACCCCCGCAAGTACTACGCCGCCGCCCGCAAGGCCATGAAGGACATCTGCAAGGCCCGCTTCGAAGCCTTCGGTTCCGCCGGCCAGGCCAGCAAGATCAAGGCCATCGCCCTGGACGACATGATCCTGCGCTATGCCAAGGGCGAGTTGAACGCCGTGGTGAAGTAATCCTTCTGCTCAAGCAGGATAGAAAAGGGAGCCGAATGGCTCCCTTTTTTTCGGTGCGCCAGGCATGG
>DDYH01000066.1 GCA_002347615.1 Gallionellaceae bacterium UBA2239
CGAAGAGGTGCGCATTCTACAGCAACCTTCGATGCCGTCAACCCACTTTTTCAACTCTTTTCGAGGCACCCCGGTAACCGGCTGATTTGTCGTCTATTGATAGGCAACCATCACTCTTTCCGGCGAAAGCCATTCCTGCAGGGACTGAAGAAGTGCGTCGTGGAGACGGACCTTCCAGCCTTCACCTAGCGCGATCTCGCACATTGCGGCCCCGTTTTTATAATAGATAACTACCGGGCAAGCGCCCCCCCGATAGGGCTCCAATACCTCCCTCAACCGGGCCGCATCGGCATCCCCGTTCAGGAACAGCCGCATTGCGCGGGCGTATTGGCTGCGCGCCCCCGCCAAGTCATACACCTTGTCCGCCACCACCCGTAACCTGCCGGAATAATCATCGTGGCTGACTTTGCCTTCCACGATCAACAACTGGTCCTCCGCCAGGAAACGACGGTTGGCGTCGAACAATTCGTTGAACACCGACACCTCCACCGTGGCGGTATGGTCATCCAGGGTAATGAAAGCCATCTTACCGCGGCGAGTCCTCTGGGTGCGGGTGGCGGCGATGATGCCCGCCATGAGCACCGGCTGCTGCCTGGGCGCCAAATCGGCCAGCTTGGTCTGGACAAAGCCCTGCACTTCCTTGCGGCAGGCGTCGAAAGGATGGCCGCTGAAGTAGAAGCCCAGGCTGGCCTTTTCATATTGAAGCTGTTCCCGTTCGCCCCATCGCGGGGCCGCCACCAGGGACATGGCCTGCACCGGCTGTTCCGCGGAACCGAACAGGCTGGACTGGCCGGCGGCCCGGTTCTGCTGCTCTGCCGCCTCCATCGCCAGCCCCACGGAAGCCAATAGGCTGGCGCGGTGATCGCAAAGGGAATCAAAGGCGCCGGCGCGAATCAGCGCCTCGATCGCCCGCCGGTTGACGATGCGCTTGTCCACCCGGTTGCAGAAATCGAACAGGTCCTGGAACGGCCCGCTCTCTTTGCGCACCCGGACGATCTCCTCGATCGCCGCCTCACCCGTACCCTTGACGGCCCCCAGGCCGTAACGGATTTCAGAGCGAGACACCGGCTCAAAGCGGTAGGCCGCCAGATTGATATCCGGCGGCAACACCTTGACCCCGTTGGCCAAGGTGTCCTCGTAGAACACCTTGAGCTGGTCCGTGTTATCCAGTTCCGACGACAAGGTCGCCGCCATGAATGCCGCCGTGTGGTGAGCCTTGAGCCACGCCGTCTGGTAGGACACCACCGCGTAGGCGGCCGTATGGGACTTGTTGAAGCCGTACTCGGCGAACTTGGCCATCAGGTCGAACAGGAAGCCGGCCATCTTTTCTTCGTAGCCGTTCTTGAGCGCGCCCTCGATGAAGATGCCCTTGTGCTTGGCCATCTCCTCGGGCTTCTTCTTGCCCATGGCGCGGCGCAGCATGTCCGCCCCGCCCAGGGTATAGCCGCCGATGATCTGGGAAATCTGCATCACCTGCTCCTGGTACACGATCACCCCGTAGGTGGGCGTGAGGCAGGCTTGCAGGGCGGGATGGAAGTAATCGATCGCCTGCTGGCCCTTTTTGCGCAGGATGAAGTCGTCCACCATCCCGGAGCCCAGCGGGCCGGGACGGTAGAGGGCCAGCACGGCGATGATGTCTTCGAAGCGGTCGGGCTGGAGCTTGGCCAGCAGCTTTTTCATGCCCTCCGATTCCAACTGGAACACGGCGGTGGTATTGGCCTTCTTCAAGACTTCGTAGGCCGCCGGGTCGTTGAAATGCTGGGTGTCCAGCACCCCATCGAAAGTCGGGTCCAGCCCCTTGATGTACTTCACCGCCAACTCGATGATGGTGAGGTTGCGCAAGCCCAGGAAGTCGAACTTCACCAGGCCGATGGCCTCCACGTCATCCTTGTCGTACTGGGACACCACCGAATCGGCGCCGGCCGCCACATATAAAGGACAGAAATCGGTCAGCTTGCCCGGCGCGATCAGCACGCCACCGGCATGCATGCCCACGTTGCGTGTCAAGCCTTCGAGCTTGCGCGCCAGTTCGAACAGCTCCCGCACCTCCTCCTCGCTGTCATAGCGCTCCTTGAGCTGGGGCTCCATCTCCAGGGCTTCGTCGAGGGAATACTGCTTGCCCGGCTGGGCCGGGATGAGCTTCGAAATCTGGTCGCAGAAGTTGTAGGGCAGGTCCAGCACCCGGCCCACGTCCCGCACCACCGCCTTGGCCGCCATGGTGCCGAAGGTGGCGATCTGGGACACGGCGTCGGCGCCGTAAGTGTCCCGCACGTATTCGATCACCCGCCAGCGGTTGTCCTGGCAGAAGTCCACGTCGAAGTCGGGCATGGACACCCGTTCCGGGTTGAGAAAGCGCTCGAACAGCAGGGCGTAGCGCAACGGGTCCAGGTCGGTGATGCCGAGGGAGTAAGCCACCAGGGAGCCCGCGCCGGAACCCCGCCCCGGCCCCACGGGGACGCCATTGTGCTTGGCCCAGTTGATGAAGTCGGCCACGATCAGGAAGTAACCCGGGAAGCCCATCTGCACGATGGTCTTGGTCTCGAATTCCAGCCGCTCCCGGTAGAGGGGCTCCTGCTCGGCCCGCTTCGCGGGGTCGGGAAAAAGCTCTTCCAGGCGGATCGCCAGCCCCTCGGCGGCCCGCTGGCATAGGTAGTCGTCGAGGGTCATGCCCTCGGGAGTGGGGAACTGGGGCAGGTAGTTCTTGCCCAGTTGGATCGACAGGTTGCAGCGCTTGGCGATTTCCACGCTGTTGGCCAGGGCCTCGGGGAAATCGGCGAACAGCGACCCCATTTCCGCCTGGCTCTTGAAGTACTGCTGCTCGGTGAATTTCTTCGGTCGCCGCCGGTCGTTGAGGACATAACCCTCGGCGATGCACACCCGGGCTTCATGGGCGCGGAAGTCGTCCGGGTCCAGGAACTCCACCGGGTGGGTGGCCACCACCGGCAGATCGAGCTTCCCGGCCAGCCGAACGGCCTTCTGCACATGCAGCTCCGTTTGCGGCTGGCCGGTGCGCTGCAGCTCGATGTAATACCGCCCGGGAAACAGGCCCGCCCACTGCCGGGCCAGCAATTCGGCGCGCTCGTCGTTGCCGGCCAGGATGGACAGCCCCACGTCGCCCCAATGGGCACCGGACAGGGCGATCAGCCCCTCGGTGCCGCCTTCCGCGAGCCACGCCGGAGAAAGCTCCGCCCTGCCCCGATGCTGGTTGCCCCGGTAAGCGCGGGTCAGGAGGTCGCACAGGCGCAAATAGCCTTGGCGATCCTGGCACAACAGCAGCAAACGGCCCGGCTGGTCGCGATTGGCCTCGTTTTCCACCCACACGTCGCAGCCGATGACGGGCTTGACCCCTTTCCCCCGTGCCTTGGTGTAGAACTTCACCATGCCGAACAGGTTGGACAGGTCGGTCAGGGCCAGGGCCGGCATGCCGTCCTGCTTGGCACGCTTCACCGCATCGTCGATGCGCACGATGCCGTCAACGATGGAATATTCGCTATGCAGACGGAGGTGGACGAAGGAAGGCTCGGGCATGGTGGTATAATTTCAGCCTTGATTTTCTGGAATATTCTTCGGAATCGCGCATGTCTGCGCCCGGCCATTTTATCACCACACCCTACATGATGCCCTCAGCCCCTGAACTTCTCCTTCCCGCCGGCAGCCTGGAAAAAATGCGCTATGCCCACGCCTACGGCGCAGACGCGGTCTACGCCGGCCTGCCCCGCTATTCCTTGCGGGCCCGCAACAACGAATTCCGCCTGGAGGAACTGAAAACCGGCATCGACGAATCCCACGCCCGGGGCAAAAAGTTCTATATCACCGCCAACCTGATGGCCCACAACGCCAAGGTGTCGACCTTTGTCGCCGACATGGCCCCGGCGGTGGCCTTGGGCCCAGACGCCCTGATCATGGCCGATCCCGGCCTGATCCTGCTGGCGCGGGAAAAATGGCCGGACATGCCGATCCACCTCTCGGTCCAGGCCAACACGGTCAACTACGCCTCGGCGCGCTTCTGGCAAGCAGTGGGGATTAGCCGGGTAATCCTGTCCCGGGAACTGTCCCTGGAGGAAATCGGCGAAATCCGGCAGCAATGCCCGGACATCGAGCTCGAAGTATTCGTCCACGGCGCCCTGTGCATCGCCTATTCGGGTCGCTGCCTGCTTTCCGGCTACTTCAACCACCGGGACTCCAACCAGGGCACCTGCACCAATTCCTGCCGCTGGGACTACACCCTGCACGGCGCGGAAGAAGCCCCCAACGGCGACATCGTCCCCCTGCGCTCCGAATGCGGCGACTTGGCCCGCCATCGGTCAGCCGACCGGGTGTTCCTGCTGGAGGAAGGCCAACGTAAAGATGAGCTGATGCCCATGTTCGAGGACGAGCTGGGCACCTACATCCTCAACTCCAAAGACCTGCGGGCCATCGAGCACGTGGCCAAGCTGGTGGAAATCGGCATTGATTCCCTCAAGATCGAGGGCCGCACCAAGTCCGCCTATTACGTAGCCCGTACCGCCCAAGCCTACCGCCGAGCCATCGACGACACCGCGGCGGGCCGCCCCTTCGACTTCGGCTTGCTATCCGACCTGGAAGGACTCGCCAACCGGGGCTACACCGACGGCTTCTACCAGCGCCATCACACCGCCGAACATCAGAACTACCTCACCGGGCAATCCCTGCTGGGCCGGCGCCATTACGTGGGCGACATCGTCGGCAGCAACCCCTCGTCCGGCCGCGCCGAGGTGGAAGTGAAGAACCGGTTCCAGGTCGGGGACCGGCTGGAAATCCTTACCCCCGCCGGCAACCGGGAGCTGTCCTTGGAGGCGATGTGGAACGGGGACGGCGCTTCCATCGATATCGCCCCCGGCTCCGGCCACCGGGTGTGGATACCCTGGCAAGGATCGGCAGAGCAAGCCATGGTGGCCAAGTTCGTATAATCCCTTAGGGAAAAGTCCCGATAGACACCCCACCCTGCGCCACGGTCTAATCTTTTTTTGAACCCGGATTATCCATTAGGACGCGAGAGGATGGCGAGGTGGGTTGGGAGACAGTTTCGTTGCTTGCGAGGAGTCCAGGGGGGTTCCATGGACGACGAACAAGGGGCGAAAACGAAGTTCCGTGCAGGCTCCTATCCGCCGCAGGCGAATGGGACGCCGGAACTGAAATGGCCGCGCCGCCAGCGCTCCCGTAGGCGCGAAGCGCCGCTTAATGGATAATCTGGGTTGAATAGTCCCAGGCCCAGGGCGCTCCCATGATCAAGAAAATCCGTGCCGACCAGCTGAAACCCGGCATCTTCGTCCATGACCTCAATTGCGGCTGGATGGACCATCCCTTCATGCGCAACCGCTTCAAGGTAGAGAGCGAGGAGCAGGTCCGCACCATCCTCCGGCACGGCATCCGCGAGGTATACATCGACACCGGCAAGGGAGCTGACATCCAAGACGGCATCGACGAGGCCGAAGTCAAAGCCGAGATCGAGCAGGAAATCATCCAACTGGCCACCCCTGACGCCAAACCCGAGCAACGCCTCCCCCTGAGCGAAGAAATCATCAAAGCCAGGCGGGTGCACCTGGAAGCCAACCAGATTATTCAGACCCTCATGCGGGATGTGCGCCTCGGCAAGCAAGTGGCGGTGGAGCAGGTGGAACCTGTCGTGGAGAAAATCACCGCCTCCGTCCTGCGCAACCACAGCGCCCTCCTCAGCCTGTGCAGAATCAAGAACAAGGACGACTACACCTTCCTGCATTCGGTAAGCGTGTGCGCCCTGCTGGTGTCTTTCTCCCGCGCCAGGGGCATGGACCACGAGGCCATTCGGCAGGCGGGGATCGGCGGCCTACTCCACGATATCGGCAAGATGCAGGTACGGGGCGAAGTGCTCAACAAACCGGGCAAGCTCACCGACTCCGAGTTCGTCCACATGAAGTCCCATGTGGTGCATAGCCGGGATATCCTGTCCCGCACCCCCAACATTTCTCAGATCGCGGTGGAAGTTGCCGGCCAGCACCACGAGCGCTTCGACGGTACCGGCTATCCGGACGGCCTGAAGGGCGATGAAATCTCCGTCTTCGGCCAGATGGCGGCCATCGTCGACGTCTACGATGCCATCACCTCCGACCGGGTCTACCACAAGGGCATGCAGCCCACCGATGCCCTGCGCAAAATCTTCGAATGGAGCAAGTTCCACTTCAATCACCAACTGGCGCAATCATTCGCCAAAGCCATCGGCATCTACCCGGTGGGCACCCTGGTGATGCTGGAAAGCGGCCTGCTGGGCGTGGTGATGGAACAACGGGAGAAAAGTCTGCTCCAACCCTTGGTGCGCATCGTTTATGACGCCAAGCGCAATTACCCCGTCGCCCCCAAGGAAATCGACCTTTCCCGCCCCCTGGGCCAAGGGGGTGGCGACCGCATCGTAGGCCACGAATCCCCGGAGAAATGGAAAATCGATCCGCAGAAGCATCTCCAGGCTTAACAAGCGTCGGCACTTGGCCTATGCTGGCGAAAAACACAAGCCGCGCCTCCCCATGATCAAGAAAGTCGCGTTCGACCAGCTCCGCCCTGGCATGTTCGTCCATGACCTGAACTGCGGCTGGCTGCAACACCCCTTCCTGCGCAACCGCTTCAAGGTCCATACCGACGAGGACATCCAGAAATTCTCCCAATACGGCATCCGGGAGGTCTACATCGACACGCTCCTGGGCCTGGACGTAGCGGACGCCCAGACCGAGGAAGAGGTGAAGGCGGAGGTCCACGAGAAAATGGTCCAGGTGGTGGAAGCCCAGCCCATCCGCCCCCACCCCCGCCCCATGAGGGAGGAACTGACGGTGGCGCGCCAGGTGCACCACGAAGCCAACCAGGCGGTGCATACCATCATGACCGACATCCGGGTGGGCAAGCAGATCGAGGTGGAGCAGGTGAACCCGGTGGTGGAGCGCATCACCGAATCCATCCTGCGCAACCAGGACGCCCTGATCAGCCTGGGGCGCATCAAGCAGAAGGATGCCTACACCTTCCAGCATTCGGTGAACGTGTGCGCGCTGCTGGTGTCTTTCTGCAACGCCATGGAATTCGCCCCCAAAGTAATCCGGGAAATCGGCCTCGGCGGCCTGCTGCACGACATCGGCAAGATGAAGGTGCCCCTGTCCATCCTCAACAAACCCGGTTCCCTGAGCGAGAAGGAATTCGAGGTGATGAAGGCCCACGTCACCCTGGGCCAGGAGATTCTCCGGGAAACCCCCAACATCCCGGAATCCGCCATCATCGTCGCCGGGCAGCACCACGAGCGCTACGACGGCACCGGCTATCCCGGGCAACTGAAGTACGATCAGATTTCCGTCTTCGGCCAGATGGCGTCCATCGTCGACGTCTACGACGCCCTCACCTCCAACCGCATCTACCACCAGGGGGAGGAGCCCACCGGCGTCCTGCGCAGGCTGTACGAATGGAGCAAGTTCCACTTCGACCAGGAACTGGTGCAGCGCTTCATCCGCACCATCGGCATCTACCCCGTGGGTTCCCTGGTCAGCCTGGAGAGCGGCCGACTGGGCATCGTGATTGAACAAGGCCAGGAAAGTCTGCTGAAGCCGGTGGTAAGGGTGATTTTCGACCTCAAACAGGGCTTCAAGCTCTCCCCCCGGGATGTGGACCTGGGCAAACCGGTGGGGCAAGGGGGCGCCGACCGCATCGTCGGCTACGAGCTTCCAGAGAAATGGAAGCTCAATCCCTTCGAATACATCTAAACAGACTGGCTATGAAAAATGCAGCGGGCCCGTCCATCCGCAAGGGATGGGCGGACCCGCGTCATTTGAGGACAGCTTCTTACACTTCCCCTTCCGGCGTCGCCCCGATCATGTGGATGCTGATGTCGGCGCCGTTGAATTCCTCCTCCGGGTCGAGGCGGATACCCACCACCTTTTTCAGCAGGCCGTAGACGGTGAAGCCCGCAATCAGCGCGATCAGGATGCCGAGGCCGGTGCCTATCAGTTGGGACATCAGGCTCACGTTGCCCATGCCCCCCAGGGCTTTCTGGCCGAAGACACCGGCGGCCACGCCACCCAGGGCGCCGCACAGCCCGTGGAGAGGCCACACGCCGAGAACGTCGTCGATGCGCCACTTGTTCTGGGTCATGGTGAACATCCAGACGAAAACGGCGCCAGCCAGGCCGCCGGTCGCCAGGGCGCCCAAGGGGTGCATCATGTCGGATCCGGCGCATACCGCCACCAGACCCGCCAAAGGGCCGTTATGGACGAAACCGGGGTCGTTCTTGCCCACCGCCAACGCCGCCAGGGTACCGCCCACCATGGCCATGAGGGAATTGACCGCCACCAGGCCGCTGACGGCGTCGATGGTCTGGGCGGACATGACGTTGAAGCCGAACCAGCCGACGGTGAGAATCCAGGCCCCCAGGGCGAGGAAGGGAATGCTGGAAGGCGGGTGGGCGGTCATCAGGCCGTCCTTGGTATAGCGGCCGCGGCGGGCGCCCAGCATCAGCACCGCCGCCAGGCCCATCCAGCCGCCCATGGCATGAACCACCACGGAACCCGCGAAATCGTGGAACTCAGCCCCGAAAGTCGCCTTGAGCCAGTCCTGGATGCCGTAATGATGGTTCCAGGCGATGCCCTCGAAAAAGGGGTAGACAAAGCCCACCAGGAGGAAAGTGGCCGCCAGTTGGGGATTGAACCTGGCCCGCTCGGCGATGCCGCCGGAAATGATGGCGGGAATCGCCGCCGCGAAGGTGAGCAGGAAGAAGAACTTCACCAGATCGTAGCCGTTCTTCTGGGCCAGAACATCGGCACCGGAGAAGAAATCCACCCCGTAGGCGATGCCGTAGCCGATGAAGAAATAGGCCACCGTCGACACGCAAAAATCCACCAGAATCTTGACCAGGGCGTTCACCTGATTCTTCTTGCGCACCGTGCCCAGTTCCAGAAAAGCGAAGCCGGCGTGCATGGCCAGCACCATGATGGCGCCCAAGAGGATGAACAGAACATCGCTACCGGTTTTCAAATTCTCCATAACTTCCTCGCTGATTCAAAACCGGTCATAAAAAGCAAAAATCGTTCCGTTTCGGAGCGCAAACCAATCATCATGTTTTTAATGGACAATTTACGTCGAGTCGGCAATTTTTAAAATTCGTGCGCACCGTTACGGTGCTCGACCTATATAACAGCTCTGTTTTGGTGCGCTCTATGCACAGGATCGAGTAGGGGACGGGGTTACCCCCGTCGCCCTCTCACACCACCGGACGTGCGGTTCCGCATCCGGCGGTTCATTGAACCCAGATTGTCCATTAGCCATTTTTCGTGAATTTGGTGCAAGCTGTGAGTGATCGCCGTGGAACTGGGGCGAAGCGGGTTCTAATGGATACCATTAGAGAAAGCCATTGTGGATCAACTGGAGAGGTGAATATCATGGCGGGCTCAGTACTTCAGGGGGAAGGATATTCGGTCAGTTTCAGCCACCGTGAGGTCACGGCCTGGGGTGGTTTGGCGCTGTTCAAGCAGATGCTCGACGGCATGGGGTTCCGGCAGGCAGCGGCGGGCTGGAGCTTGCCCGAGCCGAAGTCGAACCGGGGCTATGCCCCGCTGCAACTGATCGAGCAATTCATTGTCTCCATCTGGTGTGGCGCTTGCCGGTTTGCTCACGCGGAAACGGTGCGCATGGACAGCACGCTGGTGCGGCTGTTCGGTTGGGCCAAGGCCGCCGGGCACAAGGCCATCATGCGGATGTTTGGCCGTTTCGACATGCTCGCTAACGAGCGCGTGCAGGCCGAGGTCTACCACTGGTTCTTCGGCAAGATCAGTGCGTTGAAACAGGTCACGCTGGACGT
>DDYH01000039.1 GCA_002347615.1 Gallionellaceae bacterium UBA2239
GGGTCCAGGTGCGGGACGAGCGCCGGATCGAGTAGGGGACGGGGTTACCCCCGTCGCCCTCTCACACCACCGGACGTGCGGTTCCGCATCCGGCGGTTCATTGAACCCAGATTATCCATTAGGACGCGAGATGATGGCGAGGTGGGTTGCGAGACAGTTTCGTTGCTTGCGAGGAGTTCATGGTTATTCCATGGACGACGAACAAGCGGCAAAAATGGCCGCAAACCGGCCGCCAGCGCTCGCGTAGGCGCGAAGCGCCGCCTAATGGATAATCTGGGTTGAGTCTTCATGCTTTGCGATCCAGTGCACTGTCGCCAGCAGTTCAAGACCAAATGGGGTCTCAAATCCTTCAACCAGCAGGATCAAAGGGGTCAGCTTCGCTCCATTTTCCCCCACTGCTTAACGGCAAGAAGCAAGGCTCCCTACCACCCGCCAAATAACAAAGGCCGTCAAACCAACGGCCTCTGTTTTCATCCATCACAGCCCCTTGCACTCACTTGGCCCCAGGTTTGCCGCCCCAGGCCTGCCCCACGTCCCGGGAAGTGCGCTCCCAATTCTCTTGGGCCGTCTTTTTCCTGGCCTGGGCGTCGGCCAGCTGCTTCCGGGCCTGCTCCAGCTTTTTCGCCGCCTCCTCCGCCCGCTGGCGGGCCTGCTGGTCCTGGCGTTCGGCTTCGGCCAGGTCCTGCTCGGCGCTGCGCACCTGCTGTTCGGCGTCGCTCATCCGCTTCCAGGCGAAGTCGGCCTTTTGCTGGGCGTTTTCCACCGGGCTGATGTTGAGCTGGCGCTCTTCCACCGGCGCGGCGGCCCAGGCGGCGGTGGCGCAAAGCAGCATGAAGGGAAGCAACAGTCTGGATTTCATGATTTTTTCCGCAGAAGGTTTTCCGCGATGATAGCCCCATCGGACCGGCGGTGAAACTCCCCGGGGAGGGACGATGCGCCATTTTACAGGGGAAAGCCCGACAGGCTGCTACGAGGCCACGGTGGAGCGGCACCAGTTCACCGCCGGCGGTTTGCTCGACGTGACCCTGCCCGCCCCGACCCGGGCCGTGGCCTCCGCCCAGCACTTCGACGGCAAGACCTGTTTCCAGGCGAAGATTCCGGCCCCCGGCGTGAAGGCGGAGAAACGCCCCCTTTCCAAGCGCGTGGCGCTGCTCTGGGATGCCTCGGGCTCCGGGCCAACCGCGACCATGCCAGGGAATTCGCCCTCCTCGACCGCTATTTCAAGGCCATGGGCAGCGGCACCGTGACGCTGGTGCTGTACCGGGACAAGAGCGAGGCGCCCCAGGCCTTTCCCATCACCCAGGGCGACTGGAGCCCCCTGCGCAAGGCCTTGGAAGCGGTGGCCCACGACGGCGCCACCCATCCCGGCAGCCTGCGGCCGGTGCCCGATGCCAGGGAGTACCTGCTCTTTTCCCACGGCCTCGGCAACTTCGGCGCCCAGCCCTTTCCGGACCTGAAAGCGCCGGTATTCGCGGCCTCGGCGGCGAGCCAGGCGGATTTCGACGCCTTGCGCCACGTGGCCGAGAAAAGCGGCGGCCGGGCCGTGGACCTGGTGCGCCAGGAACCGTCGGAAGCCGCCGTGCCGCCTCATGTCCGCTCCTGTTCGTCAGGCCAGCGCTTTGCCTTCGGCTTCCTCCAGATTTCCAGTCACCCGGAACACCCTTGCCGTTCAGCTAACTCTTCCCCTTGCCGGGCGAGTAGAGGACTTCCACCTCCAAGTGAGTGCGCCCTGCCGGGCGCACCAAGAAAAAAAGCCCCGTCCCGAAGGACGGGGCCTCCATGCCCCCCTACCCGCTACAACTGGTAGATGCCGGCGTAGCGGGCGATGCTGGCGGCGGTGCCGCTGGAGAACATGTAGGTGAAGAGGGAATAGTCCGACGTGGCCGACATGCCGAAGGCGGTGAGGTTGGTGTAGTCCTGCAATACCGCCCGTTGGGTTTGCAGCCCCTGGATCGAGCGCTCGATGTTCTGGGTGGCGAAGTTCAGTTGGCTGGTGGCGCCGGTGCCGCGGGTGACGATGTCGGATACCGTCCGGGCGGTGTTGGCCAGCAGGGTGGTGGCCCCTTCGGGGTTGGCGTTGAAGGCGCTCTGGAGCTTGGCGGTGTCCAGGGCCAGGGTGTTGTCCGCCTTGCGGGTGATGCCCAGGTCGGCCAGGGTCACCCGGCTGGTGCCGAAGCCGGTGGTGGCGGTGGCGATGGCCTCCCGCACCTGGTTGGTCAGGCGGGCCGAGACGGAGTCGTTGGCCAACGGCGGGTTGGTGTTCTCCACCGAGCGCCGGGACAGGGTGTTCACCGTCGTTTGCAGGGTGTTGAAGGCCTCGACGAATTTCTTCGCCGAGGCTTCGAACGCCGCCACGTCCCGGTTGACGTCCACCGTGACCGCCGTGGCGCCGGTGGTGGCGAGGCTGAGGGTCACGCCGTTGATGGCGCCGGAAACGGTGTTGGACTGGCTCACCACGTCCGTGCCGTCCACCGTGAGCAGCGCGTTCTGGGCGGCGGTGGTTTGCGTCAGGTTCTTGCCGCTGCCCACCGCGGCGGTGGGGTCGAAGGCCAGTTGGCCGAGGCCGGTGGTGCCGGTCTGCGGGGTGCCGAAAACGTCGAAGGCGCTGATTTTCAGCGTGTTCTCGGTGCCGCTGTTGGTGGCGGTGAGCTGGAGCTGGAAGCCGCCGCCGGTGGCCGCCACCACGCTGGCCTTCACGCCGGCGTTGGCGTTGTTGATGGCGTTGGCGATGCCCCCCAGGGTGCCGTTGCCGGTGCCGATGGTGACCGTGACTTCCTTGCTTTCGCCGGCGGTGAAGGTGTTGAGGTTGGAGTTGTAGGTCCCCACCTGGATTTTCAGGCTGCCGCCGCCGACGATGGTGGAATCGGCATCGGCGACGGTGCCGCTTTTCAGGGTCTGGGCCGTGGCGAGCTGGGTCACGTTGACGCTGTAGGAGCCCGCCGCCTTCACGTCCTTGGACGCCGCGGCGGTCAGCACCGATTCGGTGCTGGAAGTGGCTTTAAAGGGGGACACCTCCTGGCCGGTGTTGAGGGCGTCCAGGGCGGTCTGGAAGGTTTCGAAGGACGATTTCAACTGCCCGTAGCTGGAGAGCTTGACCTGGTAACTCTCCTTCTGGCGGCTGATGGCATAAAGGGACGTAGCCGATGCCCCGACCCCCAACTGGCTCCCCATACTGTAGACGGAAGACAGCGGATTGGTCTGGCTCAGGCCGGTCAGGCCGTACAGGCTGCCATACATGCTGCTGTACTGGCCGATAGCGGATACGGACAACATTTTTTGTCCCTCCTTTCGAAAACTTCCACTCCAATTTTATGACATTATTTAATTAAATCAAGGAAGTTATTCGACAAACCGGCCAGTTATTCACGCCGGGAAGCGGCGCAGGACGGTCATCGCCGAGGGCTGGAAACCGAGGCCCCGATAGAAGCCCAGGGCGCCGGCGTTATCCCGGTCGGCCAGGACCGTGATGCGCAGGCAGCCGTTCTCCGCTCCCCAGAGGAAAGCGTGCTCCAGCAGCAGCTTTCCCAGCCCCTTGCCGCGCCAGGCCCGGGACACGATCACATCCTCCAGGATGGCCGCCCTTCCCCCTTCGGCGGTGCTGACGGTGAGCAGCAGGCTGGCCATGGCCACCGCCCGGCAGCCGGCCCGGGCGACGAAGATGCGGCCGCTTTCGGGCTGTTCCAGGATCAGCCGCAGGCCTTTCTCCTGCTTGGCCGGGTCGGGCTCGAAGTCGCTTTCGAGGCGGAACAGCTCCCCCAGCAGGTCCACCAGGGAAGGCAGGTCGTCGGGCGCGGCAAAGTCGAAGCGGATGGCGTCCATTTTTTCCTGTCCCTGGCGGCTGCCCTTGTGTAGCGCAGGCGACCCGCCTGCCTCTCAAACCGAATGCAGGCGAGGTCGCCTGCGCTACGAAACCTTTACGCGGCGGCCGGCTCGGCGGCCAGCAGGGCGCCCAGGAAGCCGGCCAGGGGCAGGTCCAGGCGGCGGATGTTCTGCTCCTCCAGGAACTTCGCCTCGTTGGCGGCCAGTTCCCCCGGCAGCACCGCCCAGTGGGGGCCGTCGCCGGAGCGCTTCATCACCTGGCGGGCGTAGCTGCGGGTGAGCTGGTTGTTGAAGCGGCAGCCCAGGAACAGGAAGCCCCGTCCCGTCCGCAGCGCCTGCACCCGGGCGGGGATGGGGGTCTGGATGTCGATTTCGGTCAGCACCTCCACGTAGTCCGAGTCGGACACGATGTAGTTGCCCGCCGGACGGGCGGCGCCGATGGGCTGGTAGACCAGGGTGGCCCAGCCGGGGGCGGCCGCTTCGTCTGCTCCGCTGCCGTCGGCGGCGAAATACTTCACCCACTGGTCCCGGTGCTCGGCCCGGCTCACCCCCTGGACCCGGCCCCAGTCGGCGCGGGCCGAAAGGGCCTCGGCGAAGGTGCCGTCGTACCAGGTTTCCACCACCAGGGGCAGGGGCAGGGACGCCAGGTAGCGATGCAGGGGCGACGGCTCGGCACGGCCGGCGAAGGCTTCGTTCATCATCGCCACCAGGGTCTTGCGGTGCTTGAAGTTCTCGATGTACTGGGCGGCGGCGGTGAGGTTGCGGCGAATCTTGAACGGCACCGACACCTTGGCGCACAGCTTGTCCGCCAGGGCTTCGGGGGTGGAGGGAAGGCCGCTGTCGCCGCACAGGGCGAGGGTTTCCGGCCCCAGGTAGGGAATCGCCAGGCCGGCGGCCAGGGCGGTGCGGATGTCGTCCAGATCACGTGCAATGCTCATGATGTTCTCCCGTCAATGTGTGGCGATCACCAGGCCGGTGGCCCCGGCCGGATCGTGGGTCAGGTGGAGGCAGGTGTTGCTCCCGTCCACCAGGTAAAGGTCGAAGCGCGGCCCCTTGCGGTAGGGTTCGTCGGTCATGTCCGCGGCTTCGCACTGGGAAAAGTGCAGGCCAGGGTACTGGCGGCGGATTTCGGGCAGCAGCTTCCTGCCCTCCGCCGCCAGCCCCTCCAGGGCGCCGCCGATTTCGTCGATCAGGGCGGTTTCCAGGGCCATCAGTCCCCTCCCAGCTTGCGGGCCTCCACCGTGATGGGCAGCCGGGTGTCGGCGGCCATCTCGGGCAGGGCGAACACCCAGCCGTTGGAGAGGGTGACGTTGCCGCCCCACATTTCGGGCTTTTCCATCTCGACGATGTTCTCTTCCAGGTCCTTCTTCGCCACGTAGGCGGTGAGGGCGCCGGAGGGGGCTTTGCGGATCATGACTTTCATTTTCTTGCTCCTTAAAAAAACTCTAACACTCGTAGGTTGGGCATATATGCCCAACTTTCCGCCCGGCAGGTGTCGGGCACTTGTTGTGCCAGACCTACGATTCTGCAAAAAAGCGATTAACCACGAATTAACACGAATGTTCACGAATAATCCAGTTAGCTAACGCACACCCCTCAAAGCCATACACCCAGATGTTTTTATTCGTGTTAATTCGTGTAATTCGTGGTTAATTTCAGTTTTCATCAGCCGGCGGGCCGGAGGTCGGCCACGTTGCCCTTGGCGGGCGGGCTGGGGACGGCCGTCAGGGCTTGTCCTTTCAGGGCCAGGATGCGGTGGCAGATTTTTTCCGGGTTCAGCACCAGCAGCAGTTCGCCGGGGGGTCGGGCGGGGTCGGGCCGCACCACGCTGTCGGCGATCACCCCCTCGCCGGCGAACATGGTGGACAGGGATTCCACCCAATCCCGCGGCACTTCGGGAATTTCCCCCAGGGCGTTGACCAGGATGCCCAGCTTCTCGTCCTCCCGCACCCGCACCATGACCACCTGGTTGCCGGCCAGGGGCGCGGTGTCTTCCCGGTGGGGCAGCAGGCGGCGGATGTCCACCACCGGCACCGGCAGGCCCTGGTACAGCAGGTAGCCCACCAGATAGCAGGGGGCGCCGGGGACCGGGGTGAGGCCGTTGAGGTCGATGGCTTCCACCACGCTTTGGGACGGGATGCCGAACCAGTTTTCGCCCACGAAGAAGGTGGCGATTTCCACCGTGTCGCCCATGCCGGCGGTGCGGCCGGCCTGGAGCTGCATCCGGGCGTGGGCGGGGTCCGCCGCCCGGGCCTCGGCGGCGCTGGCCGGGCACAGGGGGACGAAGACCAGGGCCGCCACGTCGTTCTTGTAGCCGTCCAGGGGGCCCTTGTACTCCCGGTAGCCGCTGGACAGGCGGGAGCCGACGGCATAGTAGTGGCCGCCGTATTCCACCATGTTGGACAGCCCAACGCCGTTGGGCAGGGAGAAGAACTTGTCGTCCAGGTCCAGGCGGCCGCCGGGGGCGATGTCCGGGTGGGTGGAGGCGATCACCCGCCGCTCCCGGTCGGCGAACACGCCGAAGCTGCCGGGGACGGTCTCCCCTTCCCCGTTGCGGGGCAGGGCGTCCTGGAGCATGGCCTGGAACTGGGGCGCGGCGTCGAACACGATGCCGATGCCCCCCACTACCCGTTGGCCGTCGCTGAGGTCGTGGAGGGCGGCGCCGTAGATGTAGGTGTGCCGGTTGCCGTACAAGGCCGAGGGCTCGAAGGCGGATACGGCGTAGCTCTGGGAATTCTTCAGGCTCAGGGTCTGGCGCACCCACTCGTCGGTGAGGGCCTTGCCGCAGAAGGGCTGGCAGTCCGGGTTGGACACCGCCAGGACGCGCCCCTGGCCGTCGAACAGCACCAGGTTGTCGTAGACGGTGTAAAGGCTGTTGATGTGGGCCAGGGTGGACTGGATGGTGCGGGTTTCTTCCTCGTCGAGGGCGCCCTTTGCCAACAGCTCGCGGAAATGGGAGCGCAAGGCCCACCAGCGGCAGTCGTTGGCCCGCTCGTAGAGGTTGCGGTCCATGATGTCGATGGCCAGGGACGCCAGGAACTGGCTGTCCTGGAGGATGGCCGACACCACGGTCTGGTGCAGGTTGCCGATGGAGCGCTCGAACACGTCCTTGGTCTTGAGGCCGGTGTTGCTGATCTCCCACAGCAGGATCTTGGAGAAGGCGGGGTTGATGGCCTTCTTGTCGCTGCTCTGGCGCACGTTGCCGTTCCACACCGAACGGTTCAGCTCCCGCTGGATCTTGTCCGCCTGGAGGGGGATGTTGCGCAGGCCGTCGGTGAACAGGGAGGGGCTGCTCATCACGTCTTCCAGCATCCGGGCCGACACCCGCCTGAGCTTGTCGGAGGCGTCCTTGCCGAAGGCGTGCTCCAGGGGCACCATCACGTGGCCGTACCAGCCCAGGCCGGTGTAGCCCTGGTAGCCCTGGGTGGGGCGGGTGGCGGCGAGATACTCCCGGCCGGCGAAGCGCACCACGCGGAAATCCGCGTCCAGCACCCGTTCCATGGCGGCACCGATGGGGATGTGCCATTCGTCGCTGCTGGCGATGACACGGCCCTCCCCGTCCAGCAGGGTGATGACGCTCCAGTCCTCGTCTTCCTTGAGGTTGGCGAAGATGCCCTCGGTTTCGTTGCGGAAGCGGAAGCACAGGCACAGCACTCCCAGGGGCGCGCCGTCCGCCGGCGAGGTGACGCGGTAGGAGTAGATCAGGCTCTTGGCCTCCCCCGGCATCAGGTCGGCGGACTGGAAGGTTTCCACGTACTCCCGGCCGGTGTGGAGGGATTCGCCGATCAGGGGGTCGTCGGAGCGCTCCACCGGGTTGGTCTGATCGAGCTGGATCAGCACGTTGCCGTCGCAATCCAGGAGGATGATGTTGTGGTAGACGGAATACTTCTGCACGTATTCCCGGAAGCGCTTCTGGAGCCGGGCGGTGAGGCCGTCCAGCTCGGCTTGCAAACGCTCCTTTTCCGCGCCGAAGCCCTGGCGGATCTTGGCCAGGTGGTCCGGCGCCAGGGCGGCGTAGTTGCGGATGTCGTCGTCGGTGGCGAGAAAGCCGATGTCGGCGGTGCGCTCGAACAGGTTGCGGATCATGATGTCCACCGCCACCTGGGCCTTGGACTTCATTTCCAGCACGGTCTTCTTCAGGGTTTCGTTGCCCAGGTTGTTGAGCAGGCCGGTGGTGAGCGCGTGGAAGGCCTGGCGGGTGGCGCTCATGTCGGTGCCGGTGCCCGACAGCTGCCCCAGCAGGGTGAGGTTGTCCCACACCCCTTGCAGGCTTTGCAGGGTTTCCCGGTATTCCTCTGCGCTGCCCATGTGGCGGATGACCTTGTCCAGCCCGTCATCCAGCTCGATTCCTTTGTACAGTCCCATGCGTCCCCTCCGGTTGGTTTCGTTCTTGCCGAACCATCCTCCATGCGGCGCCTTTTGTCGTTTTGTGTTTCCCGACGCCGTTTTGCCGCTGTTGTAGCGCTGTAGATCGGGCACACGTGCCCGACACCCGCCGGCCCGGAAGCTGGGCATCTATGCCCAAGCTACGCGACTGCCAGCTCCTCTTCGAAGCAGCCCACCACCAGCCCGCCGGGGAATTCCACCAGGTAGATCGGGGTGTTGCTTTCGGTGTGGTGGCCGATGTTGACCACCTCCCCACTGGTCCCGGCGGGAGCCAGCAGTTCGTCGTCGGGGCGCTCGGGGTGGGAGCCGTCGTTGTAGATGTCGGTAATGCAGCTCACCTTCTGGCCCCAGGCGTATTGAGGCTGGCGGGGCTCAAACATGGGCTGTCTCCTCGGCGGATTCCAGCTCCCGGGACTTCATGCCCACCACGTAGCCCCGCTCGTAGAAATCCACGCCGTAGATGTAGAACTGCTGCAAAAAGGTGCCGATGCTGGTGACGTAGCCCACGTCGCCCTTCTTGACCAAAATGTCGCCGATCTCCATGCCGGGAAAGGTGCCGTCGTTGCGCACGTTCTTCAGGGAACGCACCTTCTGGCCGTACTCGAAGTCCGGGGGGCCGTCGAGTTCGACGATGTCGCTGTCGCGGGCGATGTTCATGGTTCACCTCCTTGCAGTCTGTTGCGGGCCATTTCCCGCACCAGTTCATCCTCGTCGTCCAGCAGGCCTGCCAAGAGGCCCGCCTCCAGGCGGCAGGCCGCCTCGTAGCGCACCCGCCAGTCCGGGTCTGCCGCCATCCGCGCCAGGGCTTCCGGCTCCAGGCGGCGGGCGGCTTCCAGCCGCACGTCGGCGTCCTCGTCCGCCGCCAGCCGGGGCAGCCAGTCGGGGCCGATGCGGCGGGCCACTTCCAGCCGCACCTCCCGGTCCTCATCCCCCGCCAGCAGGTGCAGCATGGGGGGCGGCAGGCGCCGGGCGACGATCAGGCGCACGTAGTAATCCGGGTCGCTGCGCATTTCCGCCAAGTCTGCACCCTCCAGCCGGTAGGCCACCCGGATGCGCACCTCCCGGTCCGGGTCCCGGCGCATCCGCAGCAGATACTTGCGCGGCAGGCGGATCACCGCCGAGAAGCGCACCGTCTCGTCCGGGTCGTCCAGCAGCGGCGGCAGGTGGAACACGTCGGCGAACTTGGCCGCGATCGCCCGCACCTCGAAGTAGGGGTGCGTCAGGTAAGCGTCCGCCAGCTCCCGGTTCCAGTAAAAGAAGCGGTCGATGCGCTTGGCGTAGCGGTCGTGGACGCAGGCCCGCCGCAGCTGGCAGCGCCCTTCCGCCAGCAAGTCCCGGTGGGCGCAGGCCGCGCAGGACACCGGCCGGCCCTGCCAGTCCAGGGCCTGGTCGATGTCCTCGCCGGCGTCCATGGAAGCCCGGTCAGCGGCGCCCGATGCTGCCCAGGCTCACCGTCGCCGTGGTGGGGTCGGTGTTGCCCGGGGTGCTGCTGCCGCAGCCGCACACGCCGCGGGCGTTGGGGTTGTGGAACTTGAGGCCGGTTTCCATCATGGTGTCGGCGAAGTCGATGGTGTAGCCGTCCAGCAGCAGGGCGCTCTCCGCGGACAGGAACACCTTGATGCCCTCCGCTTCCACCTGCTTGTCGCCGGCCAGGGGCGCCGCTTCCACCGTGAACTCGGAACTCAGGCCGGAGCAGCCGCCGGGGCTCACCACCAGCCGGAAACCGGCCCCCGTTCCGACGCCGCTGAAACGGACCATGCGCTGCATGAACTGGGAGGCCTTGGGAGTGATGGTCAGGTTCATGGCGGCGCTCCTTTAGGCGGCGTAGCGGGGCAGGCGCTCGTCGATCACCACGCAATCGGGGATCGGGCACACTTCCACGCACTGGGCGTCGTCGTAATGGCCGACGCACTCGGTGCACTTCTCGGCCAGGATGATGAAGGTGCCCTTCTTCTCCAGGATGGCGTCGTTGGGGCATTCGGTCTCGCAAGCGGCGCAGTTGGTGCATTCCTCGGCAACGATCTTGTACGGCATGGTTTTCTCCTTGAATGGATAAGAAAATATTCGTTCTTCAGGCGACGAAGGCCCCCTGGCGCAGGGACCCCTGGCCCCGTTCCACCGCCACGGCGTCGCCGCTGCGCAGGCGGGCCAGGTAGCCTTTGAACCAGGCCACCAGGGACTGCTCGATGTACTGGTGGGCGTACTCCTCCACCGCCTCGATGCCCGCCTGCTCCAGGTCCTTCTTCGGGCACAGGCCGATCTTGGCGACGAACACGGCGGCGCAGTCGTTGATGGCGGAGATCACCGTCTCCAGGGTCTCCTCCTCGCCGTAGCCGCCCTGGCAGTAGTGGTCCACCCGGCGGTGGCCGACGAACTTGGCGCCGGCGGCCGTCAACTCGAACACCTGGAACTCCCCGGCGTGGCCGAAGTGCTCGTTGATGCGGCCGCTGCCCTTGGTGGCCACCGCCACCAGCACGTTGGCGTGGCCGGCGTCTTCGGCGAGGCCGGACAGCTCCCTCTTCATGGCGGCCTCCTGGTCTTCCCGCTCCTTCTCCACGAAGGCCTGGTAGGCTTTGCGGGCTTCGGCGTCGTAGTGGACCTTCATTTCGGCCACCTTGTCGGTGGTGAATTCCTGGCTGCGGTCCTCCCCCAGGAGGCCCACGGCGTCGGCCCGGCACTGGCGGCAGTGGCGCATCAGGTTCATGTCCCCTTCGCACTTGTCCTGGAGGGCCTTCAGCTCCTGGGCGCTGGGCCCCCGCTGGCCGGTGAGGCCGTAGTGGGTGCCGTGCTCGGGTTCGGAAATGAGGGGCATGATGTTGTGGAGGAAAGCGCCCCGGGATTTCACCGCCTGGTTCACCGCCACCAGGTGGTCGTCGTTGACGCCGGGGACCATCACCGAGTTGACCTTCACCAGGATGCCCTTGGAAGTCAGCATCTCCAGGCCTTCCATCTGGCGCTCGGCGAGAATCTTGGCGGCGTCGCGGCCGGTCCAGCGCTTGTGCTTATAGAAGATCCAGGGGTAGATCCGCTCGCCCACTTCCGGGTCGACCATGTTGATGGTGATGGTGACGTGGTCCACGTTGAAGTCCTGGATGGTCTGCACGTAGTCCGGCAGGGCCAGGCCGTTGGTGGACAGGCACAGCTTGATGTCCGGGGCGCTGTTCTGGATCAGCTGGAAGGTCTTGAAGGTCTTTTCCGGGTTGGCCAGGGCGTCCCCGGGGCCGGCGATGCCCACCACGGTGAGCTGGGGGATTTCCGCCGCCACTGCCAGCACCTTCTTCGCCGCCAGTTCCGGGGTCAGCTTTTCGCTCACCACGCCGGGGCGGCTCTCGTTGGAGCAGTCGTACTTGCGGTTGCAGTAATGGCACTGGATGTTGCACGCCGGGGCCACCGCCACGTGCATGCGGGCGAAGTGGTGGTGAGCCTGCTCGCTGTAGCAGGGATGGTTCTTGACCTTCTCCCACACTTCCGGCGACAGGTCGCCGCGGCCTGCGGCGGAACCGCAGGAAGACTTGCCCCCGCCGCCCGTAGCGCCGCAGCCGCCGGCGGGCTTGTTCTCGAAAATCGGTATGATCCTGGCCTGCATGATTGCTCCCGGAGTCGGTTGTTTGGCTCAGGTTCTGCAACAACCGTGCCACGGCTCAATCACGCATCATTTACTCTATTATTCATGGTGTTACATTTGACGCAAGGGAATGTCGCAAACGCAACAAACCCACCTCCCTGTCGTTAACGCTACGCCCATGGAGGACAACATCGGCCTCAACCGGGAAGTGGCGCTGGTGCTGGCGCCAAAATCGTCGGAGCGCCCCGTGGGCGCGACAGTCGCGCCCATGGGGCGCTCCTACGGAGTGGCCTCTTCCGGCGCCGCCGGTTCGCCGCGCCTTTGCATCGCCCGCTGCCGCTGCTCCATGGCCGCCTTCCTGGCCGCCTTGGACTGGGCGGTGTAGCCCCCCAGTTCGGCCCAGGAGATTTCCCCGTCCTCGTTGGTGTCCAGCGCGGTGAAGCGCCGCATGGCGAAGGGCAGCGCGGGGGCTTCCTCCTTGCTCAGGGTGCCGCTCTCGTCCTTGTCCGCCGCCATGAACTGGGCGTGGAAGCGATCGGCGAACAGGGCGCGGCGCGCCTCGAACCCGTCCCGTCCGTGGGCGGGAAGAACCGCTGCCCACATCGCCGCCAACCACAGCCATCGCCCCATCACGCCACCTTTCCCATAGAGCCTCGTCCATTGTCTCGACAGCGACACGGCCGGTCAACTATGCTGGGGGGCCCCATTCCGGAAACCGCCATGAGAGCTTTCCTCACCCTGCTGGCCCTGCTCGCCCTTCCCGCCCAGGCAGCGGACGGCAGGCAGGTCTTCGAGCAACTGTGCGCGTCCTGCCACGTCCCCGGCAAGGACGACGCCCCGCTGCTGGGGGACCGGAAAGCCTGGGGCCTGCGCCTCAAGCAGGGCCGGGAGGAGTTGTACGCCAACGCCTACCACGGCCGGCGAAAAACGCCCGCAGGGCGTGGGGAGCGGGCCCGGATCAGCGCCGAAATCCAGTCGGCGGTGGATTACATGCTGAGAGAGGCGGGATACTGAACAATCGGCTAGAATGGCCCTTCCGAACAACCAAAATAGGGGGAGGAAATGATGAGCAAACAAATCGTCGCCGTGGTGGGTCTGGGCAAGGTCGGTTCCGCGTTTCTGGAGGAGTTGATGTGCGTGGTGGACAAGGGAATCAAGGTCGCCTACGCCGTGGAGCAGAACGACACCCCGGGCCGGCAGATGGCGGAAACCTACCACGTCCAGATCGTCACCCTCGACGGGTTGATCGCCGAGGGGGAAAAGGTGGACGTGATTTTCGACCTTACCGGTAGTGCTGACGTGCGGCGTGAATTGAGGGAAAAACTGCACGCCTCCGGGAACCGCCATTCCGTGATCGCTCCCGAGAGCATCGCTCGGATGGTGTGGGCCCTGATGGCGGACGACAAGGTTTTGCCCGACGCCCACAGCAAGAAGGGCTACTGAAGAACGGCGCCGAGGCCATGGCTCAAAGCCCGATGGCCTCGGCCCGCACCCCCTGGGAGGTGATGCGCTGCACGATCTTGGCCGAGGTGGTGCAGGCGGGGTTGTAAGTGACGCAGATCAGGCGGGGGCCCCGCAGGGACACGCTGGCAGAAACCACGCACTCGTCGCCGCGCACGCTGTCCCCCAGCTTCGCCATGTATTCCGGGGAAAAGCTCTCGTCCACGTGGACCAGAATATCGACAATCGAAGTACCATGATGCACCTCCATGCCGGATAGCTTTGATCCCTTCTTTGTAGCCAATCCCGACAGTATTGCTAGGTTTTATTTCCCCAGACCCCGTGCCAGGTCGGCCTGGATGTCCGCCACCGCTTCCAGCCCCACGGCCACCCGCAGCAGGCCTTCGCCGATGCCCATCTCGGCCCGGCGCTCGGGAGTGAGCCGGCCGTGGGTGGTGGAGGCGGGATGGGTGATGGTGGTCTTGGCGTCTCCCAGGTTGGCGGTGATGGACAGCAGGCGGCAGCCGTCCACCACCCGCCACGCCCCTTCCCGGCCGCCTTTCACCTCGAAGGAGACGATGGCGCCGCCGGTTTTCTGCTGCTTCAGCGCCAGCTCATGCTGGGGATGGGACGGCAGGCCGGGATAGAACACCCGCGCCACATTGGGCTGGGCCTCCAGCCAGGCCGCCAGCTCCAGAGCACTACGAGACTGCGCTTCCATGCGTATCTTCAGGGTTTCCAGCCCCTTGGCGATGATCCAGGCGTTGAAGGCCGAGAGGGTCGGCCCGGCGGTACGCAGAAAGCCGAACACCGGCTCCATCAGTTCCTTCTTGCCCAGCACGGCGCCCCCCAGCACCCGGCCCTGGCCGTCCAGGTACTTGGTGGCGGAATGGATGACGATGTCCGCCCCCAGTTCCAGGGGCCGTTGCAGAATGGGGGTGCAGAAGCAGTTGTCCACCGCCAGCCAGGCGCCCGCTTCCTTGGCGATGGCGGCCAGGGCGGCGATGTCGCAGATGTCGGTGAGGGGATTGGACGGGGTTTCGGCGAACAACAGCTTGGTATTGGGGCGCAGGGCGGCCTTCCATTCCGCCGGGTCGGTGGGGGAAACGAAAGTGGTTTCCACCCCGAAGCGGGCCAGGATGTTGGTGAACAGCTGCACCGTGGCGCCGAACAGGCCCCGGGAGGCCACCACGTGGTCCCCGGCGGAGAGCAGCCCCATCACCGTGGCCAGGATGGCCGACATGCCGGAGGAAGTGGCGACGCAGCGTTCCGCCCCTTCCAGGGCCGCCAGGCGCTCTTCCAGCAGGCGCACCGTGGGGTTGGTGAAGCGGGAATAGACGTTGCCGGGCTCCGCGCCGGAAAAGCGCGCCGCCGCCTGGGCCGCGCTGTCGAAGACAAAGCTGGAGGTCAGATACAGCGCCTCGGAGTGCTCGCCGAACTGGCTGCGCTCGATGCCGGCGCGCACCGCCAGGGTTTCCAAATCCCAATCGTTTTCCATCGTCCTTAGTCCCTTTTTAAATTCTTGAACCGCAGAGGACACGGAGGACGCAGAGGAAAGTCTTGGACAGGATGAACAGGATTGGCAGGATTAAACCCAGATTATCCATTAGGCGGCGCTTCGCGCCTACGCGAGCGCTGGCGGCCGGTTTGCGGCCATTTTTGCCGCTTGTTCGTCGTCCATGGAATAACCATGNNCTAATGGACAATCTGGGTTAAACCTGTTCATCCTGAAAATCATGTAAATCCTGTCAAGATTTTGAAGTTCCTCCGCGTCCTCCGCGGTGAAAAAAAACCCGGTCAGCTTGCGCTAAACCGGGTCTTTGGCCTCGCTTTAGCGGTATTTTTAACGCGCCCGCAAGCTGATTTCAAATCGGCGCAATGGAGAAGTTACCGCCCGGCAGGGCGGCTGTCAATCGCCCCCGGCGGAAAGGTTGAGGTCCAGTTGCTGGTTCTCGCCGTCCTTGCCGGTGGCGCAGCTGCGGGCGGCCTCGATCTGGGCCAGGTATTCCGGGGTGATGTCGCCGGTGATGTACTTGCCGTCGAAGCAGGAGCAGTCGAAGGACTGGATGCCGCCGTTGACCTGCTTCACCGCTTCCACCAGGGCGTCCAGGTCCTGGTAGACCACGGCGTCGGCGCCGATCTCCTGGGCGATCTCCTCGTCGGTGCGGCCGGTGGCCAGCAGTTCGGCCCGGGTGGGCATGTCGATGCCGTAGACGTTGGGGTAGCGCACCGGGGGCGCGGCGGAGGCGAAAATCACCTTCTTCGCCCCGGCATCCCGGGCCATCTGCACGATTTCCTTGCTGGTGGTGCCGCGCACGATGGAGTCGTCCACCAGCAGCACGTTCTTGCCCTTGAACTCGACGCCGATGGCGTTGAGCTTCTGGCGCACCGACTTCTTGCGCAGGGCCTGGCCGGGCATGATGAAGGTGCGGCCGATGTAGCGGTTCTTGATGAAGCCTTCCCGGTAGGCCACCCCCAGCTTGTTGGCCAGCTGCAGGGCGCTGGGCCGGCTGGTGTCGGGGATGGGGATCACCACGTCGATTTCGGTGTCGGGCAGGACGCGCTTGACCTTGTCCGCCAGCAGTTCCCCCATGTGGAGGCGGGTTTCGTAGACCGAAACGCCGTCGATCACCGAGTCCGGCCGGGCCAGGTAGACGTATTCGAAAATGCACGGGTTGAGGGACGGGCTCTCGGCGCACTGGCGGCTGTGGAGATTGCCGTCCCGGTCGATCAGGATCGCTTCGCCCGGTTCCACGTCCCGCACCCGCTCGAAGCCCAGGGTGTCCAGGGCCACGCTTTCGGAGGCCACCAGGTACTCCGGGCCGTTGGGGGTCTGGCAGCGGCCCACCACCAGGGGACGAATGCCGAAGGGGTCGCGGAAGGCCACCAGGCCATAGCCGGAAATCAGCGCCACCACGGCGTAGGCGCCCCGGCAGCGGCGGTGCACCCCGGCCACGGCGGCGAACACCGCCGCCTCGTCCAGCTTGCAGTTGGCCACGTTTTCCTGCAACTCGTGGGCCAGCACGTTGAGCAGCACCTCGGAATCGGAGCTGGTGTTGACGTGGCGCAGATCCTGGCGGAACAGGTCCTGCTTCAGCTGGTCGGTGTTGGTGAGGTTGCCGTTGTGGGCCAGCACGATGCCGAAAGGCGAGTTGACGTAGAACGGCTGGGCCTCGGCGGAGGAAGACGCGCAGCCGGCGGTGGGATAGCGCACGTGGCCGATGCCCACGTTGCCGCTCAGGTTGCGCATGTCACGGGTGCGGAACACGTCCCGCACCAGGCCCATGTTCTTGTGCATGTGGAAGGTGTTTCCCTCGGCGGTGCAGATGCCGGCCGCGTCCTGGCCCCGGTGCTGCAGCACCTGCATGCCGTCGTACAACAATTGGTTGACCGGGCCTTTCGCCACCACCCCCAGAATCCCGCACATAATCTGCCCGCCTGAAAAAAGAAAAAAACACCGCAGCCGCTAGTCGAAGCGGATGCGCTTGGAAAAATCCTCCGGAAGCCAACCTTTGACGCCCAGCACCAGAGCCTCCAGAGGGGCGCTGAACATGGCGTTCCGCCACGCATCCTGCCTGGGCAGGGAAGTGGTTCCCGCCAGCATCACCAGAACGCACACCACCAGCACCCCCCGGGCAAAGCCGAAGACCGCGCCAAGGCCCTTGTCCAGGGGGGCCAGGCCGAGGGTGCTGATGAGTTCCGCGGCGGCGATGGTCACCAGGCTCATCAGCAGCAGGGAAGCGAAAAACAACCCGGCAAAGGCCGCCAGCAGCCGCACGGTGTCATTGGGCACATCCTTGGGCAGCATGGTCGCCACCTCGGGGCCGAAGGTGCTGGCGATCCAGAACGCCACCACCCAGGACAACAGCGCCAGCACTTCCTTCACCACCCCCCGCAGCACGCTCAGCAGGATGGAGATGGCGATGATGCCTAATACCGCGTAGTCAAATACCGTCATGCTGTGCCGGGGGCCGGGCAGGCCGCTCCACGGGGGTTATTTCGGGACCACTTTGCCGTCCAGGCCGAGCTGCTTGATCTTGGCCAGGGCCTTGTCGGCTTCCTCGCGGCTGGCGTAGGGGCCGGCGCGCACCCGCAGCTTGTCGCCGGCAGCCGTCTTGAGGGTATCGGTATACGCCTTGATGCGATTGGCGGCCAGCTTGGATTGCAGCTGCTTGGCGTTGTCCGCATTGGAGAATGCCCCCAACTGCACCACGAAGCCGTCGTTCTTGGCGGGCTCGGCTGGCTTGGCGGCGGATTTCTTGTCCTGGGGCTCGGTCTTGGCGGAAGATTTTTCGGCAGGCTTCTCCGCCAGCTTCGCGGCAGGCGGCTCGACCGCTTTTTCCACCGGCTTCACAACGGGCTTGGGCGGCGCCTCGACGGCGGGCTTTTCCGCCGGCGCGGCGGCGACCGGGGAAGGAATGACGGGGATCGGCTGGACAGCGGGGGCCGCGGAACCGGCCGGGGGCGAGGAAGGGGCGAAACCGCCGTCATCCTGCTTGGGAATGTCGATGGCGATGTCCTGGTTCACCGGCTTCGGCTTATTGTCCAGCACCATCGGCAGGAGCGCGGAAATCACCAGCACCAGGGCGATGGCGCCCACCAGTCGGCGGCGGGCTTTTCCGCGCAGTTGAATTTGCTCGTCGCTAAGGGATTGCGCCATGCTCTGTCACCCTGGCTTGCTGACGCAGAGCGTCTGCCACCGTGTAAAAGGAACCGAAGGCCGCTATTCTATCACTTTCCCCCGCCAGTTCACAGGCGCGGCGGCAGGCCTCCGCCACCGTGCCGAAGCCCTCCACGGGCGCCGCCACCCCCGCTTCCCGCAGCCCCTCCGTCACTTCCGCTGCCGACGCGCCCCGGGGGGCATCGATGCCCGCCACCAGCCAGTGGCCGATGTGATCCTTCAGCGCCCGGACCACGCCGGCGATGTCCTTGTCCCCCAGCATGGCGAACACGGCGTAGGTCTTGCCGCTGCACGGCATTGCCACCAGGTTCTCCGCCAGGGCGGCGGCGGACTGGGGATTGTGGGCCACGTCGACGATGAAGCGCGGATTCCCCGCAAGCACCTGGAAGCGGCCCGCCACTTCCGCCTGCGTGAGGCCGGCGACGATTGCCTCGCCCCCCACCGGCAGCCGCTCCGCCAGGGCTTCCAGGGCGGCGATGGCGGCGGAAGCGTTGGAAAGCTGAAAACTTCCCCGCAAGGAAGGCACCGGCAGGGAGGACAGGCTCCACCACCGCCCGGCGTAGCGCCAGCGCTCCCCTTCCAGGTGGAAATCGAAATCCCGCCCCACCCGGCGCAGGTCGGCGCCGATGGCGGCGGCATGGTCCAGCAGGCTCGCCGGGGGCGACCGGTCGGCGCAAACGGCGGGCCGGCCGGGGCGATAGATGCCGGCCTTCTCGAAGCCGATGGCTTCCCGGCTATCCCCCAGGTAATCGGTATGGTCGATGTCCACCCCGGTGACCACCGCGCAGTCGGCGTCGAAGGCATTCACCGCATCCAGCCGCCCCCCCAGGCCCACTTCCAGGATGGCCACGTCCACCCCCTGCTGCGCGAAATGCCACAAGGCGGACAGGGTGCCGAACTCGAAATAGGTGAGGCCGGCGTCGCCACGGGCTGCTTCTACGGCCGCAAAGGCCCGGCACAGTGCTTCGTCGTCGGCTTCCCGCCGGGACAACCGCACCCGCTCGTTGTAGCGCAGCAAATGGGGGGAGGTGTAGAGGCCGACCCGATGGCCGGCGGCGGACAGCATGGCTTCCAGGAAGGCACAGGTGGAGCCCTTGCCGTTGGTGCCGCCGACGGTGATGAGGGGAAAACCCGGCTCCAGCCCGAGGCGGACCTTCACCGCCCGAACCCGCTCCAGGCCGAGCTCGATGGTTTTGGGGTGGAGGCTTTCCAGATAGGACAGCCAAGCGGCAAGGGTCTGAGGAACCACGGAAAACAATGGACGGAATGAAGAGGATGGGCGGAATTTACAGGATACCCCAGGACTCGGGTTTCATCCTGCCCATCCTGAAAATCCCGTCAATCCCGTCAAGTCTTTTACGCTGCGGCGGGCCGCCGCAGCATCAGGGTGATGAGGTTGGCCAGGCGGTCCCGCATTTCGCGCCGGTCGATGATGATGTCCACGGCGCCGTGCTCCAGCAGGAATTCGGCGCGCTGGAAACCTTCAGGCAGGGTTTCCCGCACCGTCTGCTCGATTACCCGGGGGCCGGCGAAGCCGATCAGGGCATTGGGCTCGGCGACGTTCACGTCCCCCAGCATGGCGAAGCTGGCCGATACGCCGCCCATGGTGGGGTCGGTGAGGACGGAGATGAAGGGCAGCTTGGCTTGAGCCAGCTTGGTCAGGGCCGCGCTGGTCTTGGCCATCTGCATCAGGGAGGTGAGGCCCTCCTGCATCCGTGCGCCGCCACTGGCGGAGAAGCAGATGAAGGGCATGCGCTGCTCGATGCAGGCGTGGACGCCGCGCACGAAACGCTCCCCCACCACCGAGCCCATGGAGCCCCCCATGAACTTGAATTCGAACGCCGCCACCGTCACCGGGATGGTCTTGATGGCGCCCTGCATCACCACCAGGGCGTCGGTTTCGTTGGTCTGCTTGCGGGCTTCGGTGAGGCGGTCGGGGTAGCGCTTGCTGTCCTTGAACTTGAGGCTGTCCGTGGGCAGCACCTCGGCCCCGATTTCAAAGCGCCCTTCCGGGTCCAGCAGCATGTTCAGCCGGGCCCGGGCCGAAATGCGGTGATGGTGGCCGCACTTGGGGCACACCTCCAGGTTCTTCTCCAGGTCGGCCCGATACAGCACCGCCTCGCAGGTGGGGCACTTGGACCACAGACCCTCGGGCACCGCTTTCCGGGCCCCCCCTTCGGTTTTGCGTTGAATCTTCGGCGGCAACAGTTTCTGGAACCAGCTCATGGGTGTCTCCCTATCATTTACCGGCTTCGTCGATGGCCTGCCGGAACCCGGCGACCAGAGCGGCCAGCTTGCTTTGTAATTCTGAAACCTTGGCGCCCTCGATTTCCTGCACGATACGGCTGCCGATCACCACCGCATCGGAGAATTTGGCCACGGCCCGCGCCGAGTCGGCATCGCGGATGCCGAAACCCACGCCCACCGGCAGCGGCAAGGCGGCTTTCAGCCGGGTCACGTTGCGTTCCACTTCGGCGGTATCCAGGTTGGCCGAACCGGTGACCCCCTTGAGGGACACGTAGTAGACGAAGCCCCGGGCCAGCTTGGCCACCTGAGCCACCCGCTCATTGGAGGAAGTGGGGGCCAACAGGTAAATCGGCGCGAGATGCTTGGCGTGGAGCGCGGCGGCGAAATCGGCGCTTTCCTCCGGCGGATAGTCCACCACCAGCACCCCGTCCACGCCGGCGGCGGAAGCCCGGTCGGCGAAGCCGGCCACGCCCATGGCCTCGATGGGGTTGGCATAGCCCATCAGCACCACCGGGGTGCCGGAATTCTTCTGGCGGAACTCGGCCACCATCTCCAGTACCATGGACAAGCTGGTGCCGTGGGCCAGGGCCCGCTCGGAAGCGCGCTGGATGGTGGGGCCGTCGGCCATCGGGTCGGAGAACGGCACCCCCAGCTCGATCACGTCCGCCCCGGCTTCCACCAGGGTATGCATCAGGGCCACGGTGTGCTTGGGGGCCGGATCGCCGGCGGTGATGAAGGGGATCAGGGCTTTTTTGCCCTGTTGCTTGAGGCGGGAGAAGGTGGCGTCGAATCGGCTCATAAAATTCAATCGGTCAGGCGTACATCAAACGGTGGCCCTTGGGCTGGGGCACTGGGTCGCCGTGTTCGGCGGCGGTTTCCACCCACAGGGCGATGGCGTCCTTGGCGTTGGCCAGGGCGGTTTCACGGCTATCGCCGTGGGCCAGGCAACCGGGCAACTCGGGGACCTCGGCGATGAAGGCGCCGTCCTCGTCGCTCCAGTAAATAATGATTTCGTATCTGTCGATCATGCTTCACCTCCGAGGCGGTACCTCAGGATCACAGCCCGCACTTGCCTGACTTGGTAAGGCTTGGCCTTGCTTCCGTCCCGTTGCAGGTTGATCTGTTCTTCGACACCTGCCCTACGGAAAACATTATGGCTGCCGCGGGTCCTTTTTTCGAACCCCAGATGCTCCAACAGTCCACACAGCTCGTCGAACCCGATGTTGCTGTCCGACAGCCCCCGCAGTATTTGAAACAACAGCTTGTCGTACTTCCCCATCCTAGAGCTTGATGCCGACCAGGTCGGCCACGGTGGCCATGTCCTTGTCGCCGCGGCCGGACAGGTTGACCAGCAGCACCTTGTCCCGGGACAGGGTCGGCGCCAGCTTGGCGGCGTAGGCCAGGGCGTGGCTGGATTCCAGGGCCGGGATGATGCCTTCCAGGTGGCACAGGTCGTGGAAGGCGCGCAGGGCCTCGTCGTCGTTGATGGTCACGTACTCGGCGCGGCCGATGTCCTTGAGGTAGCTGTGCTCGGGCCCCACGCCGGGGTAGTCCAGGCCGGCGGAAATGGAGTGGGTTTCGATGATCTGGCCGTTGGCGTCCTGCATCAGGTAGGAGCGGGCGCCGTGGAGCACGCCGGGCTTGCCGGCGTTGAGGGGGGCGGAATGCTTGCCGCTGTCCAGCCCGAAGCCGCCGGCTTCGACGCCGATCAGGCGCACCTCCTCGTAGGGAATGTAGGGGTGGAACAGGCCGATGGCGTTGGAGCCGCCGCCCACGCAGGCGATCACGGCGTCCGGCTGGCGGCCGGCCATTTCCGGCATCTGCTCGATGGCCTCCTTGCCGATCACGGTCTGGAAGTCCCGCACCAGCATGGGATAGGGATGGGGGCCGGCGGCGGTGCCGAGGACGTAGAAGGTGTTCTCGATGTTGGTCACCCAGTCCCGCATGGCCTCGTTCAAAGCGTCCTTGAGGGTCTTGGAGCCGGACTCCACCGGCACCACGGCGGCGCCCAGGAGCTTCATGCGGTAGACGTTGGCCGCCTGGCGCTTGACGTCCACGGCGCCCATGTAGACCACGCATTCCATGCCGTAGCGGGCGGCGACGGTGGCGGTGGCCACGCCGTGCATGCCGGCGCCGGTTTCGGCGATCACCCGCTTCTTGCCCATGTAGCGGGCCAAGAGGGCCTGGCCGATGGTGTTGTTCACCTTGTGGGCGCCGGTGTGGTTGAGGTCTTCGCGCTTGAGGTAGATCTGGGCGCCGTTCAGGTGCTCTGACCAGCGCTTGGCGTGGTAGATGGGGCTGGGGCGGCCGACGTAGTGCTTGAGTTCGCTATGGAACTCGGCCATGAATTCGGGATCGTTGCGGCAGGTTTCGTAGGCCTGGCTCAGTTCGTCCAGGGCGCCCATCAGGGTTTCCGCCACGAAAATGCCGCCGTAGGGGCCGAAATGGCCGCGCTGGTCCGGCTGGTCATACTGTTGCATTGCGCACTCCTTGCACGAACGCGGCGATTTTCGCCGCATCCTTGATTCCTTTGGCCGCCTCGACGCCGCTGGACACGTCCACCGCCCAGGGCTGCACCCGCTCCACGGCTTCCCCCACGTTGGACGGGTCGAGCCCGCCGGACAGCACCACCGGCAGGGACAGGTCGCGGGGGATCAGGCTCCAGTCGAAGGACCGGCCGGTGCCGCCGGGAATCCCCTCGACGAAGGCGTCCAGCAGCAGCCCCCGGGCGTCGGCGTAGCGGGCCGCGTATTGTACCAAATCCAGCCCCGGTTTGACCCGCACCGCCTTGAGGTAGGGCAGGCCGAAAGCGCGGCAAAATTCCGGCGGCTCGTCACCGTGGAACTGGAGCAGGTCCACCGGCGCGTGGGCCAGGGCCGCCCTCACCTCTTCCACGGTCGGGTTCACGAACAGGCCGACGCTGGTGACGAAGGGGGGCAGCCGCCGCAGCAGTTCCGCCGCCCGTTCGACGGTGACCAAGCGGGGGCTTTTCGGATAGAACACCAGGCCGATGGCGTCCGCACCCAGGCGGGCCGCCGCCGACAGGTCTTCCTCGCGGGTGATGCCGCAGATTTTGATGCGGGTCATGGACTTAATCGGGGACCGAGAGAGAACCGGAGGCGAAACTATAACTCAAAACGCCGGCAATCCCCACTTGGGATCGTAGCCGACGCCGGTCAGATAAAGCCCGTCGGGGGAAAACGTGGGGGCCGCCAGGCGCCGCTCGCGGCTCTCCAGCAGGCCCGCCATCCATTCCGGCGGATGCTTGCCCTTGCCCACATAGACCAGGCAGCCGACGATGTTGCGTACCATGTGGTGCAAAAATGCGTTGGCGGCGAGGTCGAACAGGATCAGGTCCCCCTCCCGCCTGAGTTCCAGCTGGCGCAAGTTCTTCACCGGAGACTTGGCCTGGCACTCGGCGGCGCGAAAGGCGGAAAAGTCGTGCTCGCCGACCAAGTGCGCCGCCCCCCGGGCCATGGCCTCCATATCCAGGGGATGGTGGAACCAGCCCACCGTGCCGTTGGAAAGGGCCGGGCGCACCGGGCGGTTCAGCAGCCGGTACTGGTAGCGCCGCTCGAAGGCGCTGAAGCGGGCGTGGAACTCCTCCGGCACCTCCCGCGCCCACAGCACCCCCACGCTGTCCGGCAGCAGGGCGTTCACGCCCCGCACCCAAGCGCTCAGGGGGCGAACGGCGGCGGTATCGAAGTGGACCACTTGGTGCAGGGCGTGGACGCCGGTATCGGTGCGGCCGGCGGTGGTCGCCCGCACGGGCTCGGCGGCGATTCCCGCCAGGGCCCGTTCCAGGGCGTCCTGGACGCCGCAGCCCTCGGGCTGGCTTTGCCAGCCGCAGAAAGCACCACCGTTGTATTCCAGGCCGAGGGCGATTCTCACCATAACGCCAGCCCTCCCAACGCCAGGAACAGGGCCGCCAGGGCAAGGGCGTCCCGCCACCCCACGTGGCCCGCCTCCACCCGGAGGATGCGCGCTTCCCGATGCTCCTCGGGATCGTCCAGTTCCCCCTCCAGCAGGCGGTGCCACTGGACCCGGGTCCATTTGTCCGCGTCTTCCGCGTATTCCAGGGTCAGCCAGATTCGCCCCGCCACCCGGGAAACGTCCGCCCCCAGATGCCGGAAGGGCCACAGCAGGCGAAACAGGCCCGCAATCATGCAGTCCCGGTTACAGGTAGCGTGGAGCAGGGCCAGGGCGGACAACAGCAGCGTCAGGCGCCAAGCCTGGAGCCCCCCGGCCGCCAAGCCTTCGAACGTGGGACTGAAGGCGCCCAAGGCGGGGGCCAGCAGGCGACCGGGGAAGGTCAGCCCGTAGAGCAGCACCAGCGAGAACAGCAGCCAGCGGGTGCGGTAGAGCAGGCGCAGCAGGGGCGACGGCCGACGGAGCGCCAGGAAAACGGCCAGAACGCCGCTCACCACCGCCAATGCCGGGAAATTCAGCCAGCCGACAAAGGCGGCGAAGAGTATCCAGGCGGCGATGCGGGCGGAAGGATGGAGGAGGGGCATCGGAAACAGGAGGCCGCCCGGTGGCGGCCTCCGTGGGGCATCAGGCCATCTCGGCCAGCATGGACTGCGCGTCCTGCTTCTGCTGGTCGTTGCCTTCTTTCAGCACTTCCTGGAGGATTTCCCGGGCGCCTTCCCGGTCACCCATTTCCATGTAGGCCCGGGCGAGGTCGAGCTTGGTGGCGGCTTCCTGCCAGCGACTATCGTCCAGGGCGGCCTCGGGCAACGCCTCGGCGGCGGCGGGTTCTTCCAGTTCCAGGCTGAGGCCGGAAAGGTCCATTTCCGGGACGGCGGGCTCGGGAGTCTGGGGCGCTTCGGCGGCGGCCGGTTCTTCAATGTTGAAGTCGAAGTCCAGCCCGGCCTCTTCCGCTTCGACCACGGGGGCCGGCGCTGCTTCGATGGACTCCTCCTCCACCGGAACATCGAACGCGGGCAACTCCAGTTCGGCTGACGGCATTTCCAGGGGAGCTTCCGCCGGGGCTTCCTCGGCGGGCAGTTCCGGGGGCACTTCCAGATCGGGCATTTCGACGGCGGGTTCCGCCAGCCTGGCCATTTCCAGGATGTCTTCCATCCCGGCTTCAGCAGCGGGCTCCTCCGCCGGCGCGGCGGATGCAGCCGGGGCGGCGGTCAGGGCCTCGAAATCGAAATCAAGGGCTTCCACGTCCGAAGGCATGGCGGCGGCAGCCGTCTCCCCGGGGGCAGGCGCCGCGACGGCGGGCTCTTCCAGGATGAAATCCAGCCCGGCCTCTTCCTCGGCGTGAGCGGGGGCGGCTTCCGGCGCGGGGGCCGGTTCGCCCAGGCCCACCGCTTCTTCCCCGGGCAGGGACAGGTCCACCATTTCCTCGGCCTCCACGGGCGCCGCCCCGCCCAGGTCGATGTCCACCGCCGCCGCATCCGTTGTGGCGGCTTCCGGCTCCAGGTTGAAGTCCAGGTCGGCCAGGGACGCTTCCGGGACGGGGGCTCCTTGCAGGGCCGCCATCTTGGCGGGGGTGAGCACCATGGTCTTTTCCATGTCCTCTTCCGCCGGGGCCGCCGGGGCCGCCGGGGCCGTGCCGTAGAGGGGATTATTGGGGTCGAGGGCGCGGCCCATCTGGGCCGCCTTGTCCCAAATCGGGCTGTGCTGGCCCTCCAGGGCAGCGTACAGCTCGGTGGCCAGGGTCTCGAAGGCGGTCAGGTTCTTGCGGCCGGCGTAGATTTCCAGCAGCTTGAGGTGGATTTCATAGCGGCGCGGATCCTTGAGCATCGCCTCCTTGAGGATTTCCTCCGCCTGGCCGTCGCGGCCGTAGGCCATGTACACCTCGGCCTCGGCGATGGGGTCCACCTCGTTGGTGTCGATGGTGCCCAGGCCGGCCTGGGAGAAATCGGTCAGGAAGGAGGTATCGGACGCGGCACCCGGTTTTTCCGCCGGGGCGACCAGGTCGCCGCCGCTCAGCATGCTGGTCTGGAAACCGGCCGCGCGCTTTTCCCGAATCTTGCGCAGCGCCACCAGGCCGCCGCCGATCAACAGCAGCACCAGGACCCCGAGGCCGCCGAGATACATCGGCTCGGCCATCACCCGGTCCATCAAGGAGGGTTCGGGTTGCGGCTCGGCCTTCGCCACCGGCCTGGCTTTCGGCTTCTCGGCGGGCTTGGCTTCGGCGGCTTTGGGCTCGGCAGGTTTAGCCTCGGCCGGAACCCCCGCCTTTTTCTCTTCCGGCTTGGCTGCGGGCTTCGTCGCCCCCTGGGGCTCGGGCTTCTTCGGCTTGGCCTGCTGCTGTGCGGCAGCCAGGCTCTGGTTCTTGACCTCCAGCAGGCTCTGCATGTCCTTGACCGTCTTTTCCAACTGGGCGATGCGCTCGTTGGCGTCCTTGATGGTCTTTTCCTTGGCCAGCAGGTCCTCCTGCATGGCCCGCAGCTTGTCCTCGCCCGCCGGCGCCTTGCCGGCCCCGGCCTTGGACAGCTTCAGCACATCCTGGGAGGGCTTGGCGGCCTTGTCTTCGGTCTTGGTGGTGATCTTGCCGGCAGCGGCCTGCTTGGCCGGCTCTTCCTTGGCGGCAGGGGCCGGCGCGGCATCCACGGCAGATGCCAGCTTTTCGCGGTAGGCATTCCAATCGGCAACCTGGGCGCGAATTTCCTTCCTTGCCTCGACGCCGCCGATGGCGCCCGCCTCTTCGGCGGTAGGAACGGTAAGAATCTTGCCGGTCACCAGGCGGTTCATGTTCTTGCCGGTGAAGGCGCCGGGGTTGGAGCGGTACAGGGCCACCAGCATTTCTTCCAGGCTGACTTCGGCCGGCTTCACCTCCCCGGCAATCTGATACAGGTTCTGGCCTTTTTTCACCGGGCCGTACTTGTCGCCTTCGTGCTTGGCCGCCTCCGGCGCCTTGCGGGCAGGAACCGCTTTCGGCTCAGGCTTGGCCTTTTCCGGCGGAGGAAGGGGAGTCGGCTCGGGCGCTGCGAGGGGCTTTTCCGCCACCTGATCGGCGACGGTCGGCAGCGCCGCGGGGGCAAAGCTTTCCTTCTTGGCATAACCCGGGGGATCGAGCAGAACCGTGTATTCACGCACCAGCCGGCCGGTGGGCCAGCGGAACTCCACCAGCATATCCAGGAAGGGATCGCCGATGCTTTGGGACGAATGAACCTTGACCACCACCCCGTCGCGTTTTTTCTTCTCAAGGGTGAAGCGGATGGAGGACAGGGCGTCGGTGCGCTCGATACCGGACTGGCTGAACGCCTCGATGGGCGCCATGCGTACCGTCAGCGTGGACAGATCCAGACCGGCCACGTCCAGCACCTCGATTTCCGCCCGCAGGGGCTCCCCCAGGGAGGAAAGTACCGTTAGCTTCCCCAGCCCCGCGGCATCCGCGGAGGCGGAAAGCGTCATTAATACAGCGGCATAAGCCCCAAGGGTTTTTTTCGGGTTGCGCACATTCCTTCCTTTTGCCAATTCGCTTTATTTGGAATCAACTTAACATCAAGAAGTTAGACTTGCAAGCTAAACTCACACAAGATGTTTGGCCGTTAAGTATCGGCTTTCCGACACAACAGGGCGAACGGGGCCTTCTTTTACAGATGGCTGTTCAGCCGCCGCAGCACTTCCTCCCGTCCAATCAACTCCAGCACCGCATCCACGGAAGGGGTCTGGGTTTCGCCGGTCACCAGCAGGCGCAGGGGCATGGCCAGCTTGGGAAACTTGAGCCCACGGGCCGCCGCCACTTCCTTGAGGAGCGCGGCCAGGGCGGCGCGGCTCCATTCCACGGCGGCGAAGCGCTCGGCCAGTTCCCCCATCACCGGCAGGATTTCCGCCGTCACGTGCTCCGCCATCAGCTCCGGCGACGGTTCCAAGGGGCGGTAGAAATACACCGCCGCGTCCGCCAATTCCTCCACCGTGGCGACCCGGTCCTTGAGCAGATCCACCACCTGGGGCAGGGCCGGACCCTTGCCGGGATCACAGCAGTCGGCCTCCATGAAGGGTAGCACCAGTTCCGCCAAGCGTCCGCTGTCGGCGGTCTTCATGTATTGCTGGTTCATCCACAGGAGCTTTTCCGGGTTGAACTTGGCGGGGGATTTGCTGATATCGCCCACGTCGAACCACTCCACCAGCTGGTCCATGGAAAAGACTTCCGCGTCGCCGTGGCCCCAGCCCAGGCGCGCCAGGTAGTTGAGCAGCGCCTCCGGCAGGTAGCCGTCCTCCTGGTATTGCATCACGCTCACCGCCCCATGGCGCTTGGACAAGCGCTCGCCGTCGGCGCCGAGAATCATCGGCATGTGGCCGTACTGGGGAATCGGCGCGCCGAGAGCCTTGAGAATATTGATCTGGCGCGGCGTGTTGGAAACATGGTCGTCCCCCCGCAGCACGTGGGTGATCTTCATGTCCCAATCGTCCACCACCACGCAGAAATTATAAGTGGGCGTGCCGTCGGGCCGGGCGATGATGAGATCGTCCAACTCGTGGTTGTGCACCGCGATCTTGCCCTTGATCATATCGTCGAACACCACCACCCCGTCCAGGGGGGTGGCGAAGCGCACCACCGGCTGCACGCCGGGGCGGGCAGCGTGAGGATTGTCGCGGCAGCGGCGGTCATAGCGAGGCTTCAGGCCGGCGGCCATCTGATCCTCGCGCATTTTCTCCAGCTCGTCCTTGCTGCAATAGCAATGGTAGGCCTTGCCCTCGTCCAACAGCTGTCCGATCACCTCCCGGTAGCGGTCCATGCGCTGCATCTGGTAGAACGGCCCCTCGTCGTAGTCCAGGCCCAGCCAGTTCATGCCGTCGAGAATCGCCTGCACCGATTCCGGCGTGGAACGTTCCAGGTCCGTATCCTCCACGCGAAGGATGAACGTCCCCTTGTGCCTGCGGGCGTAGGCCCAGGAGAACAAGGCAGTGCGAGCACCGCCGATGTGAAGATAACCGGTAGGACTGGGAGCGAAACGGGTGCGGACCATGGGCAAGTTCAAGTCATTAACGATAGAAGCCGCGTATTCTACGCCAAACTCCCTGCCCCGAAAAAACCGCCCGCCCACGCGCCCCACGCCGAGGGCTTGACGGAGGCACGGTTACTCTCTAGAATGCGCGCCTTTCGGGTCGGTAGCTCAGTTGGTTAGAGCAGCGGACTTTTAATCCGTTGGTCGAGAGTTCGAGTCTCTCCCGACCCACCAGTTTTCAGGGAACCCGAATGGGTCGTTAGCTCAGTTGGTAGAGCAGCGGACTCTTAATCCGTAGGTCGAGTGTTCGAGCCACTCACGACCCACCAGCAGCACAAAGCCCCGCAGCGATGCGGGGCTTTTTCTTTTTCAGTTCCCCAGCCGCCTCGCCCCCATATACAGCGCCTCGTAAAACGGGTCGGACAAAGGCGTCAACGCCACTCCGCCCTCTCGGGAAGCCGAATGGATAAAGCGCCCGGTGCCGGTAGCGATGCCCACATGGGTCACCTCCCCGCCGCGGCCGAAAAACACCAGATCGCCCGCCTGGAGCGCCTTCCTGTCCACCGGCCTGCCCAATTTATACTGGTCTGCCGCATGGTGCGGCAACTCCCGATGATGGGCACGAAGATACGCCAGCCGCGTCAGTCCGCTGCAATCCAGCCCCGTCCGCAACTCCTCGCCCCCCAGACGATAGGCCGCCTTGCCGATCAGCCCGGCGGCGGCGGCCACCACCGCCCGATCAGCCCCCGCCGCCGGCATAACCGCCAGCAACGTCAGCGACAAACAGACCAGCCAACCACCCTTTCCGCCCATCCCGACCTCCCATCGAGTAGGGGACGGGGTTACCCCCGTCGCCCTCTCACACCACCGGACGTGCGGTTCCCCATCCGGCGGTTCATTGTACACACTGGAGTCGTCGCAGCGTATAGAGCAGCGACACCCGACCTAATCGATCAAAGAAGGACTTCGGGAACGCCTGGTTCATGTGGCTTGCGCCACTGTTCCACCACGGCCCCCGTTGGTTGAAGGCCGAGCGAAATGCCCGCTTCG
>DDYH01000007.1 GCA_002347615.1 Gallionellaceae bacterium UBA2239
AAACTTGCCTTTTGCCATGATTTTTCCCTATATCCAAAAAGTTATTTCTTGTTGACGATCGCGTCAGCCACGTGCTTCGGCGCTTCCGAGTAGTGCTTGAATTCCATGCTGTAGGTGGCGCGGCCCTGGGACAGGGAGCGCAGCGTGGTGGAATAGCCGAACATCTCGGACAGGGGCACCTCGGCCTTGATCGCCTTGCCGCCGCCGGGGATGTCGTCCATGCCCTGCACCATGCCGCGACGGCTGGACAGGTCACCCATCACGTTACCCATGTAGTCTTCCGGGGTTTCCACTTCCACCGCCATCATCGGCTCCAGCAGCACCGGGCTGGCCTTGCGCATACCATCCTTGAACGCCATGGAAGCCGCCATCTTGAAGGCGTTTTCGTTGGAGTCCACATCATGGTAGGAACCGTCGAACAGGGTGACTTTCACGTCCACCACCGGGAAGCCGGCCACCACGCCGTTGGGCAGCGTGTCGATCAGGCCCTTTTCCACCGCGGGAATGTATTCGCGGGGCACCGTGCCGCCCTTGATGGCGTCCACGAACTCGAAACCCTTGCCGGCCTCGTTGGGCTCCATCTTGATCCACACGTGGCCGTACTGGCCGCGACCGCCGGACTGCTTGACGAACTTGCCTTCCACTTCCACCGCCTTGCGGATGGCTTCGCGGTAGGCCACCTGGGGAGCACCCACGTTGGCTTCCACGCCGAATTCGCGCTTCATGCGGTCCACCAGAATCTCCAGGTGCAGCTCGCCCATGCCGGAGATGATGGTCTGGCCGGACTCTTCGTCAGTGCGCACGCGGAAGGAGGGGTCTTCCTGGGCCAGGCGGTTGAGGGCGATGCCCATCTTCTCCTGGTCGGCCTTGGTCTTGGGCTCCACCGCCACGTGAATCACGGGCTCGGGGAACACCATGCGCTCCAGGATGATGACCTTGTCGGGATCGCACAAGGTATCGCCAGTGGTGGCTTCTTTCAGGCCCACGGCGGCGGCGATGTCGCCGGCCCGCACTTCCTTGATCTCTTCGCGGTTGTTGGCGTGCATCTGAAGGATACGGCCGATGCGCTCCTTCTTGCCCTTCACCGGGTTGTAAATGGTGTCGCCGGAATTCACCACGCCGGAATAGACGCGGAAGAAAATCAGCTGGCCGACGTAGGGGTCGGTCATGATCTTGAACGCCAGCGCGGAGAACGGCTCGTCATCGGAGGCATGGCGCTCGGACTCGGCATCGTTCTCCAGGTGGCCCTTGATGGCCGGAACATCCACCGGGGACGGCAGCAGCTCGACCACCGCGTCCAGCATGGCCTGCACGCCCTTGTTCTTGAAGGCGGAGCCGCACAGCATGGGAATGATTTCGCAAGCGATGGTGCGCTGACGCAGACCCTTCTTGATATCCTCGGCGGACAGATCGCCCTCTTCGAGGTACTTGTTCATCAGGTCTTCGGAGGCTTCGGCAGCGCTTTCCACCATCTTCTCGCGCCACTCCTGAGCCTGGGCAACCAGCTCGGCGGGAATATCGCGCTCGTCGAACTTCATGCCCTGGGAAGCCTCGTCCCAATAAATGGCCTTCATCTTGATCAGATCGACCACGCCGGCAAACGTATCCTCGGCGCCGATGGGCAGCTGAATGGGAACCGGGTTGGCCTTGAGGCGGGTGCGCATCTGGTCATGGACGCGCAGGAAGTTGGCACCGGAGCGGTCCATCTTGTTCACGAAGGCAATCCGGGGCACGCCGTACTTGTTGGCCTGGCGCCACACGGTTTCGGACTGGGGCTGCACGCCACCCACGGCGCAGTACACCATGCAGGCACCGTCCAGCACACGCATGGAACGCTCCACCTCGATGGTGAAGTCCACGTGCCCCGGGGTGTCGATGATGTTGATGCGGTGCTCAGGGAAGCGACCGTCCATCCCCTTCCAGAAGGCGGTGGTCGCCGCGGAGGTGATGGTGATGCCGCGCTCCTGCTCCTGCTCCATCCAGTCCATGGTGGCCGCACCATCGTGCACCTCACCGATCTTATGGGAGACGCCGGTGTAGAACAGAATACGCTCGGTGGTGGTCGTCTTGCCGGCGTCGATGTGGGCGCTGATACCGATATTGCGGTAACGTTCGATGGGTGTTTTACGTGCCACGGTAATGCCTCTACAAAAAAATCAAAATCGCAGCGTCACGGCTGCGATTTTGAAGATTGAACAGTCGATACTTTTTAGAACCGGAAATGGGAGAACGCCTTGTTGGCCTCGGCCATGCGGTGGACGTCCTCACGCTTCTTGATGGCGGAACCACGGCCTTCCGCCGCTTCCATCAGTTCGTTGGCCAGACGCTGCCCCATGGACTTCTCGCCACGGTTGCGGGCGGCATCGCGCAGCCAGCGCATAGCCAGAGCCTTGCGGCGGGAGGAGCGCACTTCGACGGGAACCTGGTAGTTCGCACCGCCGACGCGACGGCTCTTCACTTCCACCATCGGACTGGCGTTGGAGAGAGCCTGGATAAACACTTCCAAGGGGTTCTTGCCGCTCTTCTTTTCGATCTGGGCAAAAGCACCGTACAGGATGCCTTCCGCAACGGACTTCTTGCCGTCGAACATCAGAACGTTCATGAACTTGGTCACATCCTGGTTACCGAACTTGGGATCCGGAAGAATGTGGCGCTTCGGTACCTCTCTACGTCTTGGCATGACTCGTCAACCTCAGAACTGGTGTTAATTAATTAAGCCGCCTTAGGCCGCTTGGCGCCGTACTTGGAACGGCTCTGTTTGCGATCCTTCACGCCGGCGGTATCCAGGCTGCCGCGCACGGTGTGGTAACGCACACCCGGCAAGTCCTTCACACGGCCACCGCGAATCAGCACCACGGAGTGCTCTTGCAGGTTATGGCCTTCACCACCGATGTAGCTGCTGACCTCGAAACCATTGGTCAGGCGAACACGGCAAACCTTCCGCAGCGCGGAGTTCGGCTTTTTCGGGGTGGTGGTGTACACGCGGGTGCACACGCCACGTTTCTGCGGGCAGGCTTCCAGCGCCGGCACCTTGCTCTTCACCCGCGGCGCCTTGCGGGGCTTACGTACTAACTGGTTAATCGTCGGCATCGTTCCATTCCCATTGCAACGGGCAAACCTTGCCCGCAAAAAAGACTGTGGATTCTATTTCCTATCCACAACAGTGTCAAGCCTAACCGTTCATTTCCTCGTGGGATTCCCCGGCCACCGCTTCTTCCATGCCACGACCCTCCGCCATATCCTGGCCCAGGGCCTGGCGACGGCGGATGTTGTGGTAGGCAAGACCGGTACCCGCAGGAATCAGGCGGCCGACGATCACGTTTTCCTTCAGGCCGCGCAGTTCGTCGCGCTTGCCCATGATCGCCGCTTCCGTCAGGACGCGGGTGGTCTCCTGGAAGGAGGCCGCGGAGATGAACGAATCCGTGGACAGGGACGCCTTGGTGATGCCGAGCAGCATGTAGTCGTAGGCGGCGGGCTCCTTGCCTTCCGCCACGATGCGCTCGTTCTCTTCCAGCACCTCGGCACGTTCCACCTGCTCACCCTGAATGAAGCGGGTGTCGCCGGATTCTGCGATGGTCACGCGGCGCAGCATCTGGCGCACGATCACCTCGATGTGCTTGTCGTTGATCTTCACGCCCTGCAGACGGTACACGTCCTGCACTTCGTCGGTGATGTAGCGGGCCAGGGCTTCCACGCCCAGGAGGCGCAGAATGTCGTGGGGATCGGCCGGGCCGTCCACGATGGTCTCGCCCTTGTTCACCACCTGGCCGTCGTGGACGGTGACGTGCTTGTCCTTCGGAATCAGGTACTCGTGGGACACGCCGTCCATGTCGGTGATCACCAGGCGCTGCTTGCCCTTGGTGTCCTTGCCGAAGGAGACGGTACCGGTGATTTCCGCCAGCATGCCGGCATCCTTCGGGGAGCGGGCTTCGAACAGTTCCGCCACCCGGGGCAGACCACCGGTAATGTCGCGGGTCTTGGAGGTTTCCTGGGGGATACGTGCCAGCACGTCGCCCACGTTCACTTCCTGGCCGTCCTTCACCGAGATGATGGCGCCCACCTGGAAGGTGATGTTCACCGACAGGTCGCTGTTGTGGATCTTGACCTCTTCGCCCTTCTCGTCCAGCAGCTTGATCTGGGGACGCAGACCCTTGGCCTGGGCGGTGCCGCGGCGTTTCGGGTCGATCACCACCAGGGTGGACAGGCCGGTCACTTCGTCGATCTGCTTGGCCACGGTGACGCCTTCCTCGACGTTCTCGAAGCGGGCACGGCCGGCGTATTCGGTGATGATCGGACGGGTGTGGGGGTCCCAGGTGGCAAGCACCTTGCCCGCCTTGACCGTTTCACCGTCCTTCACGGCCAGCGTTGCGCCGTAGGGCACCTTGTGGCGCTCGCGCTCGCGGCCGTTGTCGTCCTGCACCAGCACTTCGCCGCTGCGGGAAATAACGATCTGCTCGCCCTTGGCGTTGCTGACGTAGCGCATCAGGGCGGTGAACCGCACCGTGCCGTTGGACTTGATCTCGATCTGGCTTGCCGCGGCAGCGCGGGAAGCCGCGCCACCGATGTGGAAGGTACGCATGGTGAGCTGGGTGCCCGGTTCGCCGATGGACTGGGCGGCGATAACACCCACCGCCTCGCCGGCGCCCACCAGGGAACCGCGGCCCAGGTCGCGGCCATAGCACTTGGCGCACAGGCCGTAGCGGGTTTCGCAGGTCAGCGGGGTGCGGGCCTTGACTTCGTCCACGCCCAGGGCCTCGATCAGGTCCACCTTGTCCTCGTCCAGCAGGGTGCCGGCCTCGATGGCGGTTTCCTGGGTTTCGGGGTTGACGATGTCGGTGGCTGCGACGCGGCCGAGAATGCGCTCGCGCAGGGCTTCCACCACTTCGCCGCCCTCGATCAGGGCCTTCATCACCACGCCTTCGGAAGTGCCGCAATCGTCCTCGGTCACCACCAGGTCCTGGGTCACGTCCACCAGACGGCGGGTCAGGTAACCGGAGTTCGCGGTCTTCAACGCCGTGTCGGCCAGACCCTTACGGGCGCCGTGGGTGGAGATGAAGTACTGCAACACGTTCAGGCCTTCGCGGAAGTTCGCGGTAATCGGCGTCTCGATAATGGAGCCGTCCGGCTTGGCCATCAGGCCCCGCATACCCGCCAGCTGGCGGATCTGGGCGGCGGAACCCCGGGCGCCGGAGTCGGCCATCATGTAGATGGAGTTGAAGGACTCCTGCTTCACTTCCTTGCCTTCGCGGTTGACCACGGTCTCGGTACCGAGCTGGTCCATCATCGCCTTGGCCACCACGTCGCCGCAGCGGCCCCAGATGTCCACCACCTTGTTGTAGCGCTCGCCGTGGGTCACCAGACCGGAGGCGTACTGGACTTCGATCTCCTTCACCTCGTGCTCGGCGGCGGCGATCAGCTCGTCCTTCTGCTTCGGCATCAGCATGTCGTCGACGCAGATGGAGATGCCGGCGCGGGCAGCGTAGGCGAAACCGGTGTACATCAGCTTGTCGGCCATGATGACGGTGTCGCGGATGCCGATGCGGCGGAAGCTGGTGTTGATCAGCCGGGAGATTTCCTTCTTCTTCAGCGGCTTGTCGATGACGCTGAAGGGCAGGCCCACGGGCAGGATTTCGGACAGCAGGGCCCGGCCCACGGTGGTGTTGTAGCGGGTGATCTTTTCCTTCTTGCTGCCGTCTTCGGCCCACTCGTATTCCTTGATACGCACGGTGACCTTGGCATGGAGGGAAGCCTGGCCGGTTTCGTAGGCACGGGCCACTTCCGCCAGGTCGGGGAAGAACATGCCTTCGCCCTTGGCGTTGATCTTCTCCCGGGTCATGTAGTACAGGCCCAGCACGATATCCTGGGACGGCACGATGATCGGCTCGCCGTTGGCGGGAGACATCACGTTGTTGGAGGCCAGCATCAGGGTGCGGGCTTCCATCTGGGCTTCCAGGGACAGGGGCACGTGGACGGCCATCTGGTCGCCGTCGAAGTCGGCGTTGAACGCGGCGCAGACCAGGGGGTGCAGCTGGATCGCCTTACCCTCGATCAGGATCGGCTCGAAGGCCTGGATGCCGAGGCGGTGCAGGGTCGGGGCGCGGTTCAGCAGCACCGGATGCTCGCGGATCACGTCTTCCAGGATGTCCCACACTTCCGGAATCTCGTCTTCCACCATGCGCTTGGCGGCCTTGATGGTGGTGGCCAGACCCATCACTTCCAGGCGGTGGAAAATGAAGGGCTTGAACAGCTCCAGGGCCATTTTCTTCGGCAGGCCGCACTGGTGCAGGCGCAGCTGCGGGCCCACCACGATCACGGAACGGCCGGAATAGTCGACGCGCTTGCCCAGCAGGTTCTGACGGAAGCGGCCGCCCTTGCCCTTGATCATGTCGGCCAGGGACTTCAGGGGACGCTTGTTGGCGCCGGTCATGGCCTTGCCGCGGCGGCCGTTGTCCAGCAGGGAATCCACGGATTCCTGCAGCATGCGCTTTTCGTTGCGCACGATGATTTCCGGCGCCTTCAGTTCCAGCAGGCGCTTGAGGCGGTTGTTGCGGTTGATCACCCGACGGTACAGGTCGTTCAGGTCGGAGGTGGCGAAACGGCCGCCGTCCAGGGGAACCAGGGGGCGCAGCTCGGGGGGCAGCACCGGCAGCACTTCCAGGATCATCCACTCGGGCTTGATGCCGGACTTCTGGAACGCTTCCAGCACCTTCAGGCGCTTGGCGATTTTCTTGATCTTGGTGTCGGAGCCGGTTTCGGACAGGTCCTTGCGCAGCTTCTCCACTTCGGCGTTGAGGTCCAGGGAGCGCAGCAGTTCGCGCACGCCCTCGGCGCCCATCACCGCCTTGAATTCGTCGCCGTACTCTTCCAGCTTGGCCAGATAGTCGTCTTCCGACAGCAGCTGGGCGCGGTTCAGGGGCGTCATGCCGGGATCGATCACCACGTAGGCTTCGAAGTACAGCACGCGCTCGATGTCACGCAGGGCCACGTCCAGCACCATGCCCAGGCGGGACGGCAGGGACTTGAGGAACCAGATGTGGGCGACGGGGCTGGCCAGCTCGATGTGGGCCATGCGCTCGCGGCGCACCTTGGACAGGGTCACTTCGACGCCGCACTTCTCGCAGATCACGCCGCGGTGCTTGAGGCGCTTGTACTTGCCGCACAGGCACTCGTAATCCTTGATCGGGCCGAAAATCTTGGCGCAGAACAGGCCGTCGCGCTCCGGCTTGAAGGTGCGGTAGTTGATGGTTTCCGGCTTCTTGACCTCGCCGTAGGACCAGGACCGGATTTTCTCCGGGGAGGCCAGCGCGATCTTGATCGCGTCGAATTCCTCTTCCTGCGTTACCTGTTTGAATAAATCGAGCAGTGCTTTCATTTCTGTCTCCTGAGCTTGTGGCTCGCAGCTTGTAGCCTGTAGCAATTTGTTGCCGGCGGAGCCGGCGGCCTTTCTGCTACAGGCCGCCGGCTACCGGCTACCAGCTTCTTAGTAGCGGTCCAGGTCGATGTCGATCGCCAGGGAACGGATTTCCTTCACCAACACGTTGAAGGATTCCGGCATGCCGGCATCGATCTTGTGTTCGCCCTTGACGATGGATTCGTACACCTTGGTGCGGCCGGACACGTCGTCGGACTTCACCGTCAGCATTTCCTGCAGGGTGTAGGAGGCGCCGTAGGCTTCCAGTGCCCACACTTCCATCTCACCGAAACGCTGACCGCCGAACTGCGCCTTACCGCCCAAGGGCTGCTGGGTCACCAAGCTGTAGGGGCCGGTGGAACGGGCGTGCATCTTGTCGTCCACCAAGTGGTGCAGCTTCAGCACGTGCATATAACCCACCGTCACCGGGCGCTCGAAGGTCTCGCCGGTACGGCCGTCCTGCAGGGCCACCTGGCCGGAGCGGGGCAGGCCCGCCAGTTCCAGCATGTCCTTGATCTCTTCTTCGGTGGCACCATCGAACACCGGGGACGCGAAGGGCACGCCGTTTTGCAGGTTGGTGGCCAGATCCAGCACCTGTTCGTCGGTGAGGGAGGCGATGTCCTCGCTCTTGCCGCTGGAGTTGTACACCTTATCCAGGAACTTGCGCACGTCCTTGATCTTGGCTTGGGCCTTGAGCATCTCGCCGATGCGCAGGCCGAGGCCCTTGGCCGCCCAGCCCAGGTGGGTTTCCAGAATCTGGCCCACGTTCATCCGGGACGGAACGCCCAGGGGGTTGAGCACGATGTCCATGGGGGTGCCGTCGGCCATGAAGGGCATATCCTCCACCGGCGCGATCTTGGAGATCACACCCTTGTTGCCGTGACGGCCGGCCATCTTGTCGCCGGGCTGCACGCGGCGTTTCACCGCCACGTGGACCTTGACCATCTTGAGCACGCCCGGGGGCAGCTCGTCGCCCTGGGTGAGCTTCTTCTTCTTCAGCTCGAAAGCGGCGTCGAACTCCACGCGCTTCTGGGCCAGACCTTCCTTGATCTGCTCCAGCTGGCGGCTGACTTCCTCGTCGGCGACGCGGATGTCGAACCAGTCGTGGCGGGGAATGCTGGCCAGGTATTCCTGGCCGATGGCGCTGCCCTTGGCCAGCTTCTTCGGACCGCCGTTGGCTTTCTTTCCCTCCAGCAAGCGCGCCAGACGGCCGAAGGCGTCGTCCTCGACGATACGCATCTGGTCCGCCAGGTCCTTCTTGTAGTCCTTCAGTTCATCGTCGATGATCTGCTGGGCGCGCTTGTCGCGCTGGATGCCTTCACGGGTGAACACCTGGACGTCGATCACCGTGCCCGCCATGCCGGACGGCACGCGCAGGGAGGTGTCCTTCACGTCGGAGGCCTTCTCGCCGAAGATGGCGCGCAGCAGCTTCTCTTCCGGGGTGAGCTGGGTTTCGCCCTTGGGGGTCACTTTGCCCACCAGCACGTCGCCCGCTTCCACCTCGGCGCCGATGTAGACGATGCCGGATTCATCCAGCCGGCCCAGCATGCGCTCGGACAGGTTGGGGATGTCGCAGGTGATTTCCTCGGCGCCCAGCTTGGTGTCCCGGGTGACGACGGTCAGTTCCTCGATGTGGATCGAAGTGTAGCGGTCATCGGCCACCACGCGTTCGGAGATGAGGATGGAGTCTTCGAAGTTGTAGCCGTTCCAGGGCATGAAGGCCACCAGCATGTTCTGGCCCAGAGCCAGTTCGCCCATGTCGGTGGAAGCGCCGTCGGCGATCACGTCGCCACGCTGGAGGATGTCGCCCACCTTTACCAGGGGACGCTGGTTGATGTTGGTGTTCTGGTTGGAACGGGTGTACTTGGTCAGGTTGTAGATGTCCACGCCCACCTCGCCGGCACGGGCTTCTTCGTCGTGCACCCGCACCACGATACGGCTGGCGTCCACGTAGTCCACGATACCGCCGCGACGGGCCTGCACCGCGGTGCCGGAGTCCACCGCCGCGATGCGCTCGACGCCGGTACCCACCACCGGCTTCTCGGCGCGGAGGCAAGGAACGGCCTGACGTTGCATGTTGGAGCCCATCAGCGCGCGGTTGGCGTCATCGTGCTCCAGGAACGGGATCAGGGAGGCGGCCACGGACACGATCTGGGCCGGAGCCACGTCCATGTACTGCACCTTGTCCGGGGTGGCCAGCTCGAATTCGTTGTGGCGGCGGCAGGACACCAGCTCGCTGGAGAACTTGCCGTTCTTGTCCAGTTCGGCATTGGCCTGGGCGATCACGTACAGGCCTTCCTCGATGGCGGACAGGTATTCGATCTGGTCGCTCACCTTGCCGTCGATCACCTTGCGGTACGGGGTTTCCAGGAAGCCGTACTGGTTGGTGCGGGCGTACAGGGCGAGGGAGTTGATCAGGCCGATGTTCGGGCCTTCCGGCGTTTCGATCGGGCACACCCGGCCGTAGTGGGTGGGATGCACGTCGCGCACTTCGAAGCCGGCGCGCTCGCGGGTCAGACCGCCGGGTCCCAGGGCCGATACGCGGCGCTTGTGGGTGATCTCGGACAGGGGGTTGGTCTGGTCCATGAACTGGGACAGCTGGCTGGAGCCGAAGAACTCCTTGATCGCGCCGGACACCGGCTTGGCGTTGATCAGGTCGTGGGGCATCAGGTTCTCGGACTCGGCCTGGGACAGGCGCTCCTTCACGGCGCGCTCCACGCGCACCAGGCCGGCGCGGAACTGGTTCTCGGCCAGTTCGCCCACGGACCGCACGCGGCGGTTGCCCAGGTGGTCGATGTCGTCGATTTCGCCGCGGCCGTTGCGCAGTTCCACCAGGATCATGATCACGGCCATGATGTCGTCGATGGACAGGACGCCGGGGCCTTCGCCGCCCTGGGGGCCGACCCTCTTGTGGAAATTCTTGATCCAGCCGGCGGCGCGGTCGTCCAGGGTTTCCGGGTAGGCGCGGCGGTTGAACTTCATGCGGCCCACGGCGGAGAGGTCATAGCGCTCTTCGTTGAAGAACAGGCCGTCGAACAGGGCCTGCACCGCCTCTTCGGTGGGCGGCTCGCCGGGGCGCATCATGCGGTAGATGGCGACGCGGGCGGCGTACTGGTCGGTGGTTTCATCGATGCGCAGGGTGGAGGAAATGTAGGCACCCTGGTCGAGATCGTTGACGTAGATGGTGTTGAACTTGGCCACCCCGGCTTGGCGCAGCTTCTCCAGCAGGGTTTCGGTGATCTCGTCGTTGGCGTTGGCGATCACCTCGCCGGTTTCCTTGTCCACGATGTTGGCGGAAAGGATACGCCCCAGCAGAAACTCGTCGGGGACGGCGATCTTGCTGATGCCGGCCTTCTCCATGTCGCGGATATGCTTGGCGGTGATGCGCTTGTCCTTGGCGACGATGACCGTGCCGTCCTTGGCGGCGATATCGAAGCGAGCCACCTCGCCCCGCAGGCGCTCGGGCACCAGCTCGAACTGCACGCCCTTCTTGCCCAGGTGGAAGGTGTCCTTGACGTAGAACATGTCGAGGATCTGCTCCGGGGTGAAGCCCAGGGCCTTCATCAGGATCGACACCGGCATCTTGCGGCGGCGGTCGACGCGGAAGTAGAGGTAGTCCTTGGGGTCGAACTCGAAGTCCAGCCAGGAACCGCGGTAGGGAATGATGCGGGCGGAGAACAGCAGCTTGCCGGAGGAGTGGGTCTTGCCCCGGTCATGCTCGAAGAACACGCCGGGGGAGCGGTGCAACTGGGACACGATCACCCGCTCGGTGCCGTTGATGACGAAGGAACCGGTGTCGGTCATGAGCGGAATCTCGCCCATGTACACTTCCTGCTCCTTCACCTCCTTCACCGTCGGCTTGGACGCTTCCCGGTCCATGATGGTCAGGCGCACCCGGGCGCGCAGAGGGGCGGCGAACGTCAGGCCCCGCTGCTGGCACTCCGCCACGTTGAACGCGGGCTCGCCCAGCACGTAGCTGACAAAGTCCAGGCGGGCGTTGCCGGAGTGGCTGGAAATGGGGAAAATGGAATTGAAGGCCGCTTGCAGGCCTTCGGTCTTACGTTGATCGGGAGCCACGTTCTCCTGCAGGAAAGTTCTGTAGGAATCCAGCTGGGTCGCCAACAGGTAAGGCACGGGCAGAACGCTGGCCCGCTTGGCGAAGCTCTTGCGGATACGCTTTCTCTCGGTAAACGAATAGCTCATAGTCTCTCCATGGAGTGGTACCGGGTACGGCAGACAACAAAAGACAGAAAACCGATGCGGTTGGATTCCGTTTGCTGACTTTTGTTCTCTCTGTTCTCTCTAAGCAGGAAAGGCCGGCGGTTGCCCGCCGGCCATTTCACATGCGTTTCGCGAGAAGCGATTACTTGACTTCAGCAGTGGCGCCGGCTTCGGTCAGCTTCTTCTGGATCGCTTCGGCGTCGGCCTTGGACACGCCTTCCTTCACGGCCTTGGGAGCGCCGTCAACCAGGTCCTTGGCTTCCTTCAGGCCCAGGCCGGTCACTTCGCGCACGGCCTTGATGACGTTGACCTTTTGGGCGCCGGCGGCGGTCAGGATCACGTCAAACTCGGTCTTCTCTTCCGCGGCGGCAGCGCCACCGCCGGCAGCGGGGGCCGCCACAGCCATGGCGGCGGCGGAAACGCCGAATTTCTCTTCGAAGGCCTTGACCAGGTCGTTCAGGTCCATCACGGTCATGTTGCCGACGGCTTCGAGGATATCGTCTTTGCTAATAGCCATTTCAATGCACTCCTAGATCTAGATTCTTTACGGAAACGATTAAGCGGCGGCTTCTTCGCGCTGTTTGGCCAATGCGGCCATTGCGCAGGCGAAACCGGATACCGGGGCCTTCATGACGCCCAGCAGCGTGGCCAACAGCTCTTCGCGGCCCGGGATCGAGGCCAGCGCCTGCACCCCTGCCTTGTCGAGCAGTTTGCCGGCGTAGACGCCGCTCTTCAGCTTCAGCTTATCGTTGGTCTTCGCGAACTCGTTCAACACCTTTGCAGCGGCCACGGGATCTTCGGAAATACTGTAGATCAGGGGGCCGGTCATCTGCTCGGCGAGGGGGGCGAACGAGGTATCCGCGACAGCGCGACGCACCAGGGTGTTCTTCAGCACGCGCAAATACACGCCGGACTGACGGGCCTTGGCGCGCAGGACGGTGAGATCACCCACTTCGATACCCGCGTACTCGGCCACGACGACAGTCTGGGCGTTGGCGATTTGTGCCGACACCTCAGCCACGACGGCTTTTTTGTCTTCCAGATTGAGACCCATGAGGTCCTTCCTCCTATCAAGCCAAAATACGGTGCGCACCATTGAAAGCACACACCACCCTTTCGGCGACCTGATTCAGGAGCACATCCACTTGCCGACCTGTTTCGGGTAACGCCATCTGCGTAGGGCGCTTGCACGTTTAAACCCGGCCAAGAAACACCAGGTCCCTACGGTCTTTGATAGCCAGCCGGGGCGAACCCCGGCAGCCCAAAGCCCTTTTCCACCGCCCCGTCAACGGGGCGGCGGCTTCGATCAGGCGCTCAGAGAGGCCTGATCCACTTTCACGCCGATCCCCATGGTGCTGGAGACGGCAATTTTCTTCAGGTACACGCCCTTGGAGGAGGCGGGTTTCGCTTTCTGCAGGGCATCCACCAGGGCCAGAAGGTTTTCCTTCAGGGCGTCCAGCTCGAAGGAGGCGCGGCCGATGGTGCCGTGCACGATGCCACCCTTGTCGATACGGAACTGGACCTGACCGGCCTTGGCGTTCTTCACCGCTTCGGCGACGTTGGGGGTGACGGTGCCCACCTTGGGGTTCGGCATCAGGCCGCGGGGGCCGAGAATCTGGCCCAGGGCACCCACCACGCGCATGGCGTCGGGAGCGGCGATGACCACGTCGAAGTCCATGCGGCCACCCTTCACTTCTTCGGCCAGGTCTTCGAAACCCACCACGTCGGCGCCGGCAGCCTTGGCGGCCTCGGCAGCCGCGCCCTGGGCGAACACCGCCACGCGCACGGACTTGCCGGTACCACGGGGCAGCACCACGGAGCCCCGGACCATCTGGTCGGATTTACGGGCGTCCACGCCGAGGCCGATGGCCACGTCCACGGATTCGTCGAACTTGGCGCCGGCGGTCTCTTTGACCAGGGCCAGGGCGTCGTTCAGGGGATAAAACTTCAGGCGATCAACCTTGGCGCGGATCGCTTTAACGCGCTTGGAAATCTTGGCCATTTACACGCCCTCCACTTCAATACCCATGCTGCGAGCGCTGCCGGCGATGGTACGCACGGCCGCATCCATATCGGCAGCGGTGAGATCCGGCATCTTGGTCTTTGCAATTTCTTCCGCTTGGGCGCGGGTGATCTTGCCCACCTTGTCGGTGTGGGGACGGGGGCTGCCCTTCTCCAGCTTGGCGGCCTTCTTGATCAGCACGGTGGCCGGAGCGGTCTTCAGCACGAAGGTGAAGCTCTTGTCCGCGTAGGCGGTAATCACCACGGGGGTGGGCAGACCCACTTCCAGGTTCTGGGTGGCCGCGTTGAACGCCTTGCAGAACTCCATGATGTTGAGGCCGCGCTGACCGAGGGCGGGACCCACGGGGGGGCTGGGGTTGGCCTTGCCGGCCGGGATTTGCAGCTTGATGTAGCCGATAACTTTCTTAGCCACGATTCACTCCTTCGCTAGTGGGTAGTCACGCCTCGATCCGGCGGCTAGACCGGACTTCGGCTCCCCGTTGAAACGACGCGCCAAAAGCGCGCCTCAAGGCAGATGCCTTAAACCCAGATTATCCATTAGGCGGCGCTTCGCGCCTACGCGAGCGCTGGCGGCCGGTTTGCGGCCATTTTTGCCGCTTGTTCGTCGTCCATGGAATAACCATGAACTCCTCGCAAGCAACGAAACTGTCTCGCAACCCACCTCGCCATCATCTCGCGTCCTAATGGATAATCTGGGTTAAACCTTCTCCACCTGGCCGAACTCCAGTTCGACCGGGGTGGCGCGCCCGAAAATCAGCACCGAGACGCGCAGCTTGCTCTTGTCGTAGTTGACTTCCTCGACCGTGCCGTTGAAGTCGCTGAAGGGGCCTTCGGTAACCCGGACCGTTTCGCCGGTTTCGAAGGACACCTTGGGGCGCGGCTTTTCCACGCCCTCTTGAATTTGATGCAGGATGTCCGCCACTTCCTTGTCGCTGATGGGCGTCGGCTTGTTGGCCGATCCGCCGACGAAGCCGGTGACCTTGGGCGTGTTCTTCACCAGGTGCCAGCTCTGGTCGGTCATTTCCATCTGGACCAGGACGTAGCCCGGGAAGAACTTGCGTTCGCTGATGCTCTTCTGGCCGCTTTTCATTTCGACCACTTCTTCCACCGGCACCAGGATTTCGCCGAACAGGTCCTGCATCCCGTCGCGCTCGATGCGCTCCTTCAGGGTCCGCTGAACGGTCTTCTCAAACCCGGAATAGGCGTGTACCACATACCAACGCTTAGACATCAGCTCCCCCAGCCCATCAAGTTTTTAACCGCCCACGCCAGGCCGGCATCCACCAGCCAGAGGAAGATCGCCATCAACAACACCAGCAGCACCACCACGCCGGTGGTCTGCATGGTTTCCTTGCGGCTCGGCCACACCACCTTCTTGGCTTCGGCCGTGGCTTCCTTGGCGAAGCCCATAAACCGCCGGCCCGGCTCGGTGAGCGACGCCACACCAAAGGCCGCCAGCGCCGCCACCAGCACCGCCGCAACACGCAGCGCCGCCGCCTGGTCGGCCAAGTAATGGAAAACGGCCACCCCTGCCAACAGCAACAGGATGGCCAACGCCAATCTGATCTTGTCCGATGTGCTAATCATCAAGCTCTTATCTAGTGCGCGTCCGGCCGGCCGTTCTACTTGCCGCCCCATCCGCCTCGACGCGGCCGCCACCCATTCGGGCGACGGCACTGAATTTGGCAGGCCAAGAGGGTCTCGAACCCCCAACCTTCGGTTTTGGAGACCGACGCTCTACCAATTGAGCTATTGGCCTGTGAAAATTGGAGCCGGCAGCCCGCGGCGCGCAGCTTTTCCGCTGCAAACCACGGGCTACCGGCTTACTTTACTGCAATTACTCAATAACCTTGGAC
>DDYH01000003.1 GCA_002347615.1 Gallionellaceae bacterium UBA2239
AACCCAGATTATCCATTAGGCGGCGCTTCGCGCCTACGGTAGCGCTGGCGGCCGGTTTGCGGCCATTTTCGCCGCTTGTTCGTCGTCCATGGAATAACCATGGACTCCTCGCAAGCAACGAAACTGTCTCGCAACCCACCTCGCCATCATCTCGCGTCCTAATGGATAATCTGGATTGAACCCAGATTATCCATTAGGCGGCGCTTCGCGCCTACGCGAGCGCTGGCGGCCGGTTTGCGGCCATTTTTGCCGCTTGTTCGTCGTCCATGGAATAACCATGAACTCCTCGCAAGCAACGAAACTGTCTCGCAACCCACCTCGCCATCATCTCGCGTCCTAATGGATAATCTGGGTTAATTCGTGGCTAAAAAGCTTTTTCTAGGTTGATTCGTGGCAAAAGAAATCATGACTGAAGCCCTGCACGGCGCCCAGCACCAGCCCCCGGTCTACCTGCTCACCGTTGCGGCGGAGGGGTGGGGGGACGTGGTGCGGCAGTTGGCGGAAGCCGGGTTCGCGGTGCGCTGCATCGCCCGCTGCGACGAGTTCCTCGCCGCCTGGGCGGAAACGGCGCCGGAGGCGGTGATCCTGGACTGGGACGCCCCTCCCGACGGGGCCACCGAGCCGGGGGCTTTCGTCGCCCCCCAGCAGGGGCGGGTGCGGGCGGTGCCGGTGATCGCGGTGTCCGGCCGGGACGACTTGGCGGCCCGGCTGGGGGCGGTGCGGGCGGGGGGCACCCATTTCCTCCCGCGCCCGGTGGATGCCGGCCAGTTGGCCGAGCTGCTGCGTGTCGCGGGGAACGGCGCCGAGCTTCAGCCCTACCGCGTGCTGGTGGTGGACGACGATCCCATGGAAGCGGCGGCCATGGCCGAAATCCTGTTCCAGGCCGGCATGGAGACGGAGCGGGTGGCGGAGCCGGAAGCCCTGCCCGAAGCCTTCGCCCGCTTCCGTCCGGAACTGGTGCTGATGGACGAGGAACTGCCGGGGGCCAACGGCTTCGAACTCGCCACCCTGATCCGCCAGATGGAGGGGGGGCACGACATCCCCCTCATCGCCCTGCTGGACGGCGTGGAGCACGGCGTGTCCACCGAGGCGGGGGGGGAGAACTTCCTCATCAAGCCGGTGGAGCCGCGGCGGCTGACGGCGGCGGCGGTGGCCCGCATCAGCCGCTACCGCAAGATGAAGGAGGCGACGGCCGGCCTGCAAGGGGCGCTGGAGAGGAACAGCCTGCTGGCCGCCGCCTTCGGCAGCGTGGAAAGCGGGCTGATGGTCACCGACGTGACCCGTCCCCACCAGCCCATCGTCATGGTCAACCCCGGCTTCATCCGGCTCACCGGATACGGCGCGGAGGAGGTGATCGGGCGCACGCCGGGCTTCCTGTTCGGGCCGGACACCGAGGCGGACGCGGTGGCCAAGACCCGGGCGGTGATCGATGCCGGCATCCCTTTCACCTTCGAGATGCTGAGCTACCGCAAGACCGGCGAGGAGTTCTGGGTCGAGATGAGCCTGTCGCCGGTGCGGGACGGCCGGGGACGCTTCGTCCACTACGTGTGGATTCTGTCCGACATCACCGACCGCAAGCAGGCCGAACTCAAGCTGTGGGAGAGTGAGCAGCGCTACCGCTCCCTGTTCGAGAATTCCTTCGACGGCGTGTTTTCCTTCGACCGCCAGGGCCGTTTTCTGTCCATGAACCCCATGGGGGAGCGCATCGTCGGCTATCCCGAGGCGGAGTTGCTGGGCCAGCCTTTTCTGCCCCTGGTGGCGGACTACGACCGGGACCGCATCTGGAAGCTGTTCCGCCGGGTGCTGGAGGGGGACCCCCTCACCGCCGAACTGGACAGCGTCACCGGCGAGGGCAAGACCACCCGTATCGAATTCCAGGCCCAGCCCATCTGGGACAAGGAGGGGGTGTCGGGGACCTTCGTCATCGCCCGGGACATCACCGAGCGCCGGCTGTACGAGAAGGTGCTGGAGGAGAACAACGAAAACCTGCTGCGGGCGTCCATCGAGCTGGAACGGCAGAAATTCACCCTGGACCAGCACGCCATCGTCAGCGCCGCCGACCCGGCGGGGAACATCGTCTACGTCAACGACAAGTTCTGCGAAATCAGCCAGTATTCCCGGGAAGAGCTGCTGGGGCGGAACCACCGCATCCTCAATTCCGGCTACCACTCGCCCAAATTCTTCCGCAGAATGTGGGAAACCATTTCCCGGGGCGAGGTGTGGCGCGGCGTCCTGCGCAACAAGAAGAAGGACGGCGGCTTCTACTGGGTGGAATCCACCATCGTGCCCTTCCTCGACGAGAAGGGGCGACCCTACCGCTACCTCTCCGCCCGCACCGACATCACCGAGCGCGTCGAAGCCGAGGCCAAGCTGCGCATCGGCCGGGAAACCGAAGAGGCCCTGCGCAAGATCCTCGCCCTGGCCATCACCCCCAGCCCCATCGAGGACATCCTGGACCGCTCCCTGGACGTGATCCTGGGGGTGTCCTGGCTCAGCATCCGGCCCCGGGCCGCCCTGTTCCTGCTGGACCAGGAGGCGGGGGACCTGCGCATGGTTACCCAGCGCAACCTCTCCCTGGGGGCGGCCCGGCAATGCGAACGGGTGCCCCTGGGGTGCTGCCTGTGCGGCCGCGCGGCCGTGGAAAAGCTGACGGTCTACGCCCACTGCCTGGACGAGCGCCACGAGATGCGTTATCCGGGCATCGAGGAGCACGGCCATTACAGCGTGCCGATCATTTCCGACGGCAAAGTGCTGGGGGTGCTGGTCACCTATCTGGAGCACGGCCACGCCCACAACCTGGACGAAGTGAGCTTCCTGGAGGCGGTGGCCCATACCCTGGCCAACGTGATCAAGCGCAAGGGCACCGAGGATGAACTGCTGCGGGCCATGGAACTGGCGGAACGGGCCAACCGCGCCAAGTCCGATTTTCTCTCCCGCATGAGCCACGAACTTCGCACCCCCATGAACGCCATCCTGGGGTTTGCCCAACTGCTGGAGTCCGACCCTCTGGAGCCCCTGAGTTCCGGGCAGCGGGAGAACGTGGAGCAGATCCTCCTGGCCGGCTGGCACCTGCTGGAACTCATCAACGAGGTGCTGGACCTTTCCCGCATCGAGGCCGGCAAGCTGCAACTGGTGCTGGAAAGCGTGGACATCGCCGAGCTGGCCATGGAATGCCGCGGCCTCATCGCCCCCATGGCGGCCCAGCGGGGCATCACCGTCCTCGACCAGAGCTTCGAGCTGGAACTGCCCCGGGTCTACGCCGACCGCACCCGTCTCAAACAAGTGCTGCTCAACCTGCTGTCCAACGCGGTCAAATACAACCGTGAAAACGGCACCATCACCCTCACCTACCGGGAAATGCCCGACAACCGCCTGCGGGTGGCGGTGAGCGACACCGGCGAAGGCATTCCGGAGCAGCAGCTGTCCGCCCTGTTCGAGTCCTTCAACCGCCTCGGCGCCGAGGATACCGGGGTGGAGGGGACGGGCATCGGCCTGGTCATCACCAAGCACCTGGTGGAACTGATGGGGGGCGCCATCGGCGTGGAAAGCCGGCCCGGGGAGGGGAGCACGTTCTGGATCGAACTCGTTGCCAATCCGGTGGGGGTCTACGTCTCCGGCAAGGCGGAGGCGGTCCGGCCGCCGGCTCCCGGCGGAAAAGCCGCCCCTCCCCTGCGCCACACGCTGCTTTACGTGGAAGACAATCCCGCCAACATCCGCCTGGTGGATCAACTGATCGGCCAGATTGGCGGCATTCGGCTGCTCACCGCCCCCGATGCCCCCACCGGGCTGGAAATCGCCCTCCATCGCAAGCCGGATCTGATCCTGGTGGACATCAACCTCCCGGGCATCGATGGCTACGAATTGCTGGCGCGCCTGCGGGAGCAGGACGAAACCCGCGCCATCCCGGTGCTGGCCCTGTCCGCCAATGCCATGCCGGAAGACGTGGAGCGCGGGCTTTCCGCCGGCTTCCGTCACTACCTCACCAAGCCGGTGGACGTGCGGCGCTTCCGGGAGGCGGTGGAAGCGGTGCTGGCGGAGATCGAGACGGGGAAGGCTTAACCGCCAAGACGACCGAAGGAAATCCCTTTGGGACGCCAGGCGAAATTGGGTGAGCGCCTCAAAGGCGCCGATAAAACCATGGGTCGCCCAAGGCGGCTCGTAACACCCCTTCCCCGGCACCCTGAAGGGCGTCCTCGCCGGGTTCCCGCCGCTTCGCGGCGACCGCGGCGGGAGGGGAAGCTTGGGATGGGGGTGGTAAGCGGTAACATTTCCTCCACCCTTTCACCCCCACCCCTGCCCTTGTCAAGGGGGAGGGGGAAGGCGGCATGCCCCCGCCTGTCAAGATGACTGCCGCATAGGGTCAAACCCTGCGGAGTCCCCTGGCAAAGCCGGGGGCTTACCTCAATGAGTTAAAAAACCTTGGCGTCTTGGCGGTGAAAAAGGGTTTTAGAACGGAATTTCCACCACCCCGCCGCTGCGGGCGATGCCCTTCACCACCTGGCCGGAAGGGGTGCGGACCTGCACCGGCTGGCCGTCGGCGGCGTTGCCCATGGCTTTCCCTTCCGAGCTGACGGTGAATCCCGGCCCCTTGGCGGTGAGCCGGACGTTTTGTCCCTGGAATACCGCCATGGGCGCCTTCAGCATGTCCGCCCGCAAGGGATAGCCCGCCGGCAGGGGGCTGACGAGGGTCTTGCCCACGGCCTCGGCGGGATCGGTCAGCGTGCCGGGGGGGAGTTGGGTCAGGTCCTGGCTGCGCAGGGCCACGTCGGCGGCGGAGAGTACCTGCCCCTGGCTCAGGGGGCGGACGCTGACCACGGTCCCCGCCGTCACCTTCACCGTCACCGGGACGTAAATGCTCCAGGCGGCCGGCGCGTCGCAACGCACTCCTACCGTGGTGTTGCCCCACAGCTTCGAGCCCGCCGGGACGAAAGCCTGTGCCTTGGCGCAACGGGGCAGGCGCAGGCGGGGGTCTATGCCGCCGAGGGCGAAGTCGGCCCCGGGCTGCCCGGCCAACTGGGCGGAAAGAAAGCTCTCCACGGTCTTTTTCAGGGAGGCCGGAGTTTCCAGGGACTCGTCGCTGCGGGCGGAGAAAGGCAGCAGGAGCAGGGCGAGGAGCGGCAGGAGGTATCGGGGCATGGTCGGGGGGACGGGAAGCGTTCGGTCCATTCTAAGGCCATTGTCTGCCCGGTACAACGTCAGAACCCGGCTCAGGATTTTCTGGGACAGGTTCTTGGGGATTCCCCGAATTGACGGCGGTGGGTCGGGGCCTTGATAATCCGGGGCAATTCCAACCATTCCATTGCCATGGCCTCTTCCGCCACCCCCATCGACATCGCCCGGGAAACCATCAAGGCCCTGGCGGTTCGCCGCCTGTCGCCGACGCCGGACAATTATCGCGCCCTCTATGAAGAGATCGCCGGGGAGCCTTCCGCTCCCGCCGCCGACGGGACGCATCTGCTGCGCCAGGTGCTGCACCTCCTGGGAGAAGGGGGGTATGCCAAGCCGGCGGACCTGAAGAAAGCGGAGAAGTCCCTCTCCGCCCGGGATTGGCCGGCCCTGGAGGCGGAGCTGGCGGCCATGATTACCGCCGAGGCGCCACCCGCCTGGGCGGACTTGGTGGGGGAGCTCATCAAGCAGTGGGAGCGCAAGCAGAGCGGCCTCAATCTGCCCAAGAAACACGCCGCCCTGGAGCGGGTGCTGATCAATTTCGGCTCCGACCCCCGGGCGCTCTACAGCAAGCTCCAGGCCCTGGTGCAGGCCTGGGCGGCGAACCGCGCGGCGCCGATGGGGGTGGAGGCGGCAGGGGTGCCCGAATCCGCCGCGGCGGAAACCCCCGCCGCCGAGCCTGCGGCAGCCGCCCCCGGGGCGCCCAGCGCCGAATCGGTGGAGCAGCTGCGGGAAATCGTGTCCCAGAGCCTGCTGATGGGCGTGGTGCCGCGCATCAGCCAGTTCCGCGACCTGGTCGAGGAGGCCACGGGGCTGGCCGAGTCGGCCCGGGGGGCGAAGGACGAACTGGCCCTCCGCGCCCTGTCCAAGAACCTCAAGCAGTTCTGGATCAAACTCGCCCTGCGCAACGAAACCGATGCCGAGGTGCTGGAGGGCCTGTTGCGGCTCCTGCGCCTGCTGGTGGAGAACATCGGCGAGCTGATGGCGGACGACCAGTGGCTTCACGGCCAGGTGGAGGTGGTGCGGGACATCATCTCCCAGCCCATCAATCTGCGGGTGATCTACGACGCCGAGCAGGGCTTCAAGGAGGTGCTGTACAAGCAGGGGGTATTGCGGCAGGGGCTCCATGACGCCAAGGAAACCCTCAAGACCATGGTGGCCAGCTTCATCGACCGCCTGGGGGAGATGACCGCCACCACCGACGTCTACCACCAGAAGATCGAGCGCTACGCCACGGAAATCGGCCAGACCAACGACATCACCCAGCTCAACCGCCTGCTCGGCGACCTGATGGCGGACACCAAGGGCATCCAGCTCGACATCCAGCGCTCCCGGGACGAACTGGAGGAATCTCGCCGCCGGGTGGTGGAGGCCGAGGACAAGGTGCGCCACCTGGAGGCGGAACTGGACGAGGTGAGCGCCATCGTCAAGCAGGACCACCTCACCGGGGCGCTGAACCGCCGCGGCATGGGCGACGCTTTCGAGCAGGAAATGGCCCGGGCCGATCGCACCGCCGCGCCCTTGAGCGTGGCGATCATGGACGTGGACCACTTCAAGCGTCTCAACGACACCTACGGCCACGACGCCGGCGACAATGCCCTGATCCATCTGGTGAACGTGGTCAAGGACGTGATCCGGCCCACCGACCTCCTCGCCCGCTTCGGCGGCGAGGAGTTCGTCCTGCTGCTGCCGGCGACGGAGGTGGAGGAGGGCGTCCACGCCATGATGCGGGTGCAGCGGGAACTCACCAAGCGCTTCTTCCTCCACGACAACCAGAAGGTGCTCATCACCTTCAGTTGCGGCGTCGCCCGCTGGCGCGCGGGGGAAACCGCCGACCAGGTCATCGCCCGGGCCGACCAGGCCCTGTATCGGGCCAAGGAAGCCGGGCGCAACCGGGTGCTGTCGGCGGAACCGTGATGCGGTAGGTTGGGCATATATGCCCAACTTCCGCGGCTGAATGTCGGGCACGTGTGCCCGACCTGCCCCTTGCCGGCCCCGGCAAATCTTGCCGCTTCCCCCTTCGCCGGCCTTCTCCGCCGGCGCCTGCGATCCCCTAACTCACCGTGCCGACAGGGTTTTTCTTTCGTTCGCGCCCTTGGCACGCTTCCTGCTTTTTATCCGGCAAGCACAACGGAGGATGCCATGCTCGGCAGCATCGACAAGGAATTCGGATTTCTGCACCAGGCCCTGGGGCTGCGTTCCCATCGCCAGCAGATGCTGGCCTCCAACATCGCCAACGCCGATACCCCCAACTACAAGGCCCGGGATATCGATTTCGCGGCGGAGTTGAGCCGGGTCCGGGGCGGCCAGGTGGGGCTGGCGGTGACCGATCCCCGCCATTTGCGTTCGGCGGCCTCCTCCCTGGCGGAGGTGAAGGAGCTGTACCGCACCGACGTGCAGGCCAGCATCGACGGCAACACGGTGAATATGGACATGGAACGGGCGCAGTTCACGGATAACGCGCTGCACTACCAGTTCCTGGTGGATCGTATCAGCGGCAAGGTGCGTGACCTGCTGCTGGCGGCAAGAGGGCAATAATCATGTCGTTGTCTAACGTTTTCAATATCGCCGGCAGCGGCATGATGGCCCAGTCCATGCGCCTCAACGTGGTGGCGAGCAACCTGGCCAACGCCGACAGCGTCACCAGTTCCAACGGCCAGCCCTACCGGGCCCGGCAGGTGGTGTTTTCCGCCAAGCCCATCGAGGGCGGTTCCTCCGCCGGGTCGGTGGGCGTGAAGGTGGAAGGGGTGGTGGAGGATCCGTCGCCCCTCAAGATGCTGTACGACCCCAAGAATCCGGCCGCCGATGCCAAGGGCTTCGTGGCCATGCCGAATGTGAATGTGGTGGAGGAGATGGTGAACATGATTTCCGCGTCCCGCTCCTACCAGAACAATGTGGATGTGATGAACACGGCCAAGTCGCTGATGATGAAGACCCTCACCATCGGCCAGGCCGGCTGACAAGGAGCTGAATCATGACCGTGAGCGCAACCAATTCCATCGTCGCGGACGCCACCAATACCAAGAGCGCGCCCACGGCCACGGATACCATGAACGAGGCCCAGGACCGCTTTCTCAAGCTGCTGGTGGCCCAGATGCAGAACCAGGACCCCATGAATCCCACGGACAACGCCCAGGTGACCACCCAGATGGCCCAGATCAGCACCGTCACCGGCATCGAGAAGCTGAACCAGACCATGGCGTCCCTGAGCACCGCCTACGCGGCCTCCCAGACCATGCAGTCGGCATCCATGATCGGCCACAGCGTGCTGGCCGAAGGAGACACGATGCAGCTCTCCGGCGGCAAAGCCATCGCCGGGGTGGAACTGGCCGAGGCCGCCGACAGGGTCGAGATCAGTGTCTACGATTCCGGCGGCACGCTGGTCAGCACCAACAAGCTCGGCGGCCGCGATGCCGGCAATTTCGCCTTCCAGTGGGACGGCAAGAAGGACGACGGCACCACGGCGAAAGACGGCCTGTATTACTTCGCCGTCACCGCCACCCAGGGTGGCGAGAAGGTGGATTCCACCAGTCTGGCGGTGGGCAAGGTGGACAGCGTGACCCTGACCGGAACCGGTGCCCTGTTGAACGTGGATGGCCTTGGGGCGGTGGATATGTCCAAGGTCCGGCAGATTCTGTAATTAGGAGGCGATCATGTCTTTCCAGCAAGGTTTGAGCGGTCTCAATACGGCGTCCAAGAACCTGGACGTCATCGGCAACAACGTTGCCAACTCCCAGACGGTGGGCTTCAAGGGCTCCCAGGCCCAGTTCTCCGACGTCTACGCCGCCTCCCTGACCGGGGCCACCGGCACCCAGATCGGTCTCGGCACCAAGCTGGCGACGGTGGCCCAGTATTTCACCCAGGGCAACATCTCGGTGTCCAACAACCCCCTGGACATGGCCATCAACGGCAAGGGTTTCTTCCGCATGAGCGAGGGCGGCGCCATCAGCTACACCCGCAACGGCCAGTTCCAGCTCGACAAGCAGGGCTTTATCGTGGACAGCGGCGCCCGGCGCCTCACCGGTTATAGCGTCACCACCATTCCGGACCCCAACGACACCACCGCCACCATCGACGTGCCGGACACCGGCTCCCCCGTCGACCTGCGCATCGACCCCAACGCCCAGAGCTCCCCGAAAGAGACCACCGCCAGCGCCCTGACCTTCAACCTGGATTCGCGCCTGTCGCCGCCGGCCCTGGGTTTCGTCCCTACCTCGGCGTCCCCCGACCCCCAGACCTATAACAGCGCCACCTCGCTCCAGGTGTACGATTCCCTGGGCAACGCCCACAGCCTGACCTCCTATTTCGTCAAGCTCAACCAAATCGGCGGCGTGGACACCCCCAACGCCTGGGCGGTATTCATGTCCCTGGACGGGGCGCCAGTTAACGATGGTGCTGCTAATACAGTGGAGATAGGAACCGGCACGGGTGCCGCGTTTGCTAACGGAGGCCAACCGATGGTGATGCAGTTTGATACCGATGGCACTCTGCTCAGCTACACCGTGGGCGGCACCTACACCGGGGCGAGCCAGGACGTGACTGGTGGTAGTTCTATCGTTACTAATCCACCGCCTACGGTTCGGCTCAACCTGGACCTGGTGGCTACCGCCCTGGACCCGACCAACGTCAACGGTGCCGCCACTCCGGTGGACATCGCCACCGACATGAAGAACTCCACCCAGTTCGGCGCCGACTTCGCGGTGAGCGTGGCGACCCAGAACGGTTTCACCTCCGGCCGGCTGTCCGGCTTCAGCATCTCCCCCGACGGCGGCGTGCTGGCCCGCTACACCAACGGCCAGACCACCACCCTGGGCTACGTGCGCCTGACCAACTTCCCCAATCCCCAGGGATTGCTGCCCACGGGCAACAACCAGTGGATCGAATCCTCCGCGTCCGGCCAGCCGGTGGACGGCACTCCGGGAGTGGGCGCCTTCGGCGTGACCCAGTCCGGCGCGGTGGAGGATTCCAACGTGGACCTTACCAAGGAACTGGTGGATATGATCACCGCCCAGCGGGTCTACCAGGCCAACGCCCAGACCATCAAGACTCAGGACCAGGTGCTGAACACCCTGGTGAACTTGAGGTAAGGCAGGGGCTAGGGACTAGGGGCTAGGATGGACAAGCTCATCTACATCGCCATGAGCGGCGCCAAGCATGCCCTGAATCAGCAGGCGGCGACGGCCCACAACCTGGCGAACGTTTCCACCACCGGCTTCCGGGCGGAACTCAACGCCTTTCGCGCCCTGCCGGTGCAGGGGGAGGGCTTGCCCACCCGGGTGTTCGTCACCGATTCCACCGTGGGGGCCGATTTCACCCCCGGAGTGCTGCAGGAAACCGGCCGCGACCTGGACGTGGCGATCGAAGGCCAGGGCTGGATCGCGGTGCAGATGCCGGACGGAACCGAGGCCTACACCCGCAACGGCAGCCTGCAAATGAATGCCAACGGCCAGCTCCAGACCCGCAACGGGCTCAACGTGATGGGGGATGCGGGCCCCCTCGCCATCCCGCCGGACGTGATCGTCAGCGTGGGCCGGGACGGCACTCTCTCCACCGTGCCCACCAACACCATTCCCAATGCGGTGGCGATTCTCGGCCGCATCAAGCTGGTCAATCCACCGGAACAGAACCTGGCCAAATACGGCGACGGCCTGTTCCGTCTCAAGGACGGCAACCCGGCTCCCGCCGACGCCAACGTCAAGCTGACCTCCGGTTTCCTGGAGGGTAGCAACGTGAACGTGGTGGAAGCCCTGGTGGGCATGATCGACCAGGCCCGGGCCTTCGAAATGAACATGCGCCTGCTGCGCACCGCCGACACCGACGCCCAGCAGGCCAGCCGCATCATGAATCTCAACGCCTGATAGGCTAAGGAAACCCGTATGATTCGCTCCCTGTGGATTGCCAAGACCGGCCTGGACGCCCAGCAGACCAACATCGACGTCATTTCCAACAACCTGGCCAACGTCAGCACCAACGGCTTCAAGCGCACCCGGGCGGTGTTCGAGGACCTGCTGTACCAGACCATCCGCCAGCCGGGCGCCCAGTCCTCCCAGCAGACCCAGCTGCCCTCCGGCTTCCAGCTGGGCACCGGGGTACGGCCGGTGGCGGCGGAGCGCATCCATACCCAGGGCAACCTCCAGCGCACCGACAACCCCCTGGATGTCGCCATCAACGGCAAGGGCTTCTTCCAGATACTGCTGCCGGACGGCTCCACCGCCTACACCCGGGACGGCTCCTTCCAGCTGGACAACCAGGGCCAGGTGGTGAATTCCAGCGGCTACCAGTTGCAGCCGGCCCTTACCATTCCCGTCGACGCCCTGTCGGTTACCATGGGCCGGGACGGCACGGTGTCGGTGCTGCAGCCGGGCAACCCGCCCACCACCAACCAGATCGGCAACGTCCAGCTGGTGAACTTCATCAACCCCGCCGGCCTGCAGAGCGTGGGGGAAAACCTCTACCTGGAAACCTCCTCCTCCGGCGCCCCCCAGCCCAACACCCCGGGCACCAACGGCCTCGGCGTGCTCAACCAGGGCTACGTGGAAACCTCCAACGTCAACGTGGCGGAGGAACTGGTGAACATGATCCAGGCCCAGCGCGCCTTCGAACTCAACTCCAAGGCCATCACCGTTTCCGACCAGATGCTGCAGCGCCTGACGCAGATTTAACCCAGATTATCCATTAGGACGCGAGATGATGGCGAGGTGGGTTGCGAGACAGTTTCGTTGCTTGCGAGGAGTTCATGGTTATTCCATGGACGACGAACNNTAATGGATAATCTGGGTTTAATTAAGGCGCCTCACCGCGGAGGACGCAGAGGACGCGGAGGAAACGCAAAATCTTGTCCAGGGTTTTCCTCTGCGTTCCCCCGCGTCCTCTGCGGTTCAAGATTTTTTTCGGGCGGCAATTTTCGCCGCCGCCCCGGCAGCGATTTCCGCCGTCCTTTCCCTTGTCTTCTTGAAGTACGGCTCCTGGCGGTGTTTCGTGGTTTGGCACGGGAATTGCTTTTTGCAGGGCAATGCAAGCCAAGGAGATTCTGCGATGTTGCGCAAAGCCATAGGATTCGGAATGCTGGCCCTGGCGGCCGGCTGTGCCACCCCTCCCGCCACCAACGTGCACCAGCCCATGTCGGTCCGCCCGACCCCGGCGCTCCAAGCGCAAAACAACAGCGGCGCCATTTACCAGGCCAGCGCCAGCCGCATGAACCTGTTCGAGGACCGGCGCGCCCGCTATGTGGGGGATACGCTCACCGTGCAGATCAACGAGAAGAACGCCGCCAGTTCCAAGACCAACAAGACCGACAGCCACAGCGGCAACAACACCATCAAGCTCGACCCCCGCATCTTTGGCGGCGGCACGACCACCTCCAGCACCACTTTGCTCGATGCCTCCTCGGCCAACAAGGCGGAGGACAAGAATCAGAACGACAATACCGGCACCTTCACCGGCACGATTACGCTGACCGTGGTCGAAGTGCTGCCCAACGGCAACCTGGTGGTAAGCGGCGAGAAGCAGGTGGCGGTGGATCACAAGACCGAGTATTTGCGGGTGTCCGGGGTGGTCAACCCGGCGTACATCACCGGCGCCAACACCGTTTCCTCGACCCAGATTGCCGACGCCCGGGTCGAATACAAGGGGGAGGAAAGCATAGACAAGTCCCAGTTGATGACCATGATGACCCGCTTTTTCCTGTCGGTGCTAGCGTTCTAGGCGGGGCGGCCATGTTGAACATGTTGACGAGGATTGCCGCCATGCTGCTGGCCGGCCTGCTGCTGGCGAGCCCGGTTCATGCCGAGCGGATCAAGGATATGGCCTCGGTGCAGGGCGTGCGGACCAACCAGCTGGTGGGCTACGGCCTGGTGGTGGGCCTGGACGGCACCGGCGACCAGACCACCCAGACCCCCTTCACGGTGCAGAGCATCATCAGCATGATGAACCAGTTGGGGGTTGTTCTCCCCCCGGCCACCAACCTCCAGTTGAAAAACGTGGCGGCGGTGATGGTTACCGCCACCCTGCCGGCCTATGCCCGCCCCGGGCAGACCATCGACGTGACGGTATCCTCCATGGGCAACGCCAAATCCCTGCGGGGCGGCACCCTGCTGATGACGCCTTTGAAGGGCGCCGACAACCAGGTCTACGCCATCGCCCAGGGCAACTTGGTGATCGGCGGCGCCGGCGCCGCGGCGGGGGGCGCCAGCACCCAGGTCAACCAGCTGTCCGCCGGCCGCATCGCCGGCGGGGCCACGGTGGAGCGAGGGGTGAACACGCCCCTGGGACAGGGGGAATTCGTCAATCTGGAGTTGCGGGACGCCGACTTTACCACCGCCAACCGCGTCGCCCAGGCCATCAACCTGGCCTACGGCAACCATACCGCCCGGGCACTGGATGGACGGCTGATCCAGGTGGCGGCGCCGGGGGACAACAACCAGCGGGTGGCCTTCCTGTCCCGCATCGAGAACCTGCGCGTGGAGCCGGGAGAGACGGCGGCCAAGGTGATCCTCAACGCCCGCACCGGATCCATCGTCATGAACCAGACGGTGACCGTGGACCCCTGCGCCGTGGCCCACGGCAACCTGTCGGTGACCATCAGCGAAGAGCCGGTGGTGAGCCAGCCCGGCGCCCTCTCCGCCGGCCGCACCGTGGCCCTGCAACGTTCCCAGATCGAGATCAAGGCGGATAAGGGCCAGCTGGTGGCGGTGCCCCAAAGCGTCGCCCTGAGCGACGTGGTGAAAGCCCTCAACTCCGTCGGCGCCACCGCCCAGGACCTGCTCTCCATCCTCCAGGCCATGAAGGCCGCGGGGGCCCTGCGGGCGGAGCTGGAAGTGATATAGTTGGCCCCTAGCCCCTAGCCCCTNNCCTAGCCCCTAGCCCCTAGCCCCTTATGTCCTCCAACCTCGATCTCAACGCCAAGCTGGCCCTGGACGTCCAGAGCGTGGACAACCTGCGCCTTCAGGCCAAGCGCGACCCCAAGGAGGCGGTGAAGTCCGCCGCCAAGCAGTTCGAGGCCCTGTTCCTGAACATCCTGTTCAAGAGCATGCGCGAGGCCACGCCCGACGATTCGGTGTTCGATAACGACCAGAGCCGGATGTTCACCCAGATGCTGGACCAGCAGATGGCGCAGAAGATCGCCAATACCGGCAAGGGCATGGGGCTGGCGGAATCCCTCACCCAGCAGCTGATGCGGGCCTACGGCAAGTCGGCGGTCCCGGCTGCGGAGGAGGGCGGGGAGCAGAAGGGGATTGCCCTGAAGAAAGAGGGTGTTTTCCTGCCCTTGCCCAACGGGGAGTCCCGTTTCATTCCCCTGCCGAAAACCAATACCGAGGCAATGCCGATTCCCTTCGACCGTGCCGCCCAGCCGACGGCGCTCCCCGCGCAGCCGTCCGCAGCCTCCTCCGCCGGCGACGCCCGCCGCGAGTTCGTCGACCGCATGTGGCCCCACGCCGTGGAGGCGGGCCAGGCCCTCGGCGTGCCGCCCCACTTCCTCATCGCCCAGGCGGCGTTGGAAAGCGGCTGGGGCAAGGCCGAGATTCGCGGCGGGGACGGCCAATCCAGCTTCAACCTGTTCGGCATCAAGGCCGGCAGCAGCTGGAAGGGGGAGGTGGTCCAGGCCGCCACCACCGAGTACGTCAACGGCCAAGCCCAGGCACGCACCGAGCCGTTCCGGGCCTACGCTTCCTACGGCGAGGCGTTCCGGGACTACGCCGGCCTCATCGCCGGGAATCCCCGCTACGCGGCGGTATTGGAAAACGCCAGCGACCCGGCGGCCTTCGCCCGGGAACTGCAAAAGGCCGGTTACGCCACCGATCCCATGTACGCCGCCAAGCTGTCCCGCATCATGGCCAGCAACGCCTTCCGCGACGCCCTCGCCGGCTGACCCTTCTCCGTCTTGCCGCCCGCGGCAAATATTGCCGCTTTCCCCTTCGTCAATGCGCTGAAACGGCATTTGGCCGCCAAGACGCCAAGAGCGCCAAGGCTTTTCTTGAACCGCAAAGGCGCAAAGAAGTTGGAAAGTGATTTTCTGCATTTCCTTTGCGTCTTTGCACCTTTGCGGTTCCCCGGTTTTGCTTGGCGCCCTTGGCGTCTTGGCGGCGAAAACCAAGCGTTTCCGGCCTTGGTACGCTTTGTGCTAAATCCTGGGTAAGGATTCATTTATTCGGCTCAAGCTTTGCGAGAATCTGCCGAAAAAACTTAAGTGGCCCGGCGCGGTCGAACGCGTTGGAGGCAGGAGAACAGAGACCATGGCAAGCATCTACGGAATCGGCATCAGCGCACTGGGCGCGGCTCAGTCGGGCGTCCTCACCGCCGAGCACAATATCGCCAACGTCAACACCGAAGGCTATCGCCGTCAGCAGACCGTCCAGGCCACCAATACTCCCCAGTTCACCGGCGCCGGCTTTATCGGCAACGGCGTGAACGTGAGCGACGTGCGGCGCATCTTCAGCCAGTTCCTGGACAACCAGGTGCTCCAGGCGGAAACCCAGCAGAACCAGCTCCAGGCCTATTTCGACCAGATCAGCCAGATCGACAACATGCTGGCGGACCAGGCTTCCGGTCTTTCCCCCGCCCTGGCCACGTTCTTCCAGGGGGTGAGCGAGGTGGCGGCCAATCCCGGTTCCGTTCCCGCCCGCCAGTCCATGATCGGCACCGCCCAGGCCCTGGTGTCCCGGGTGCACGCCCTGGACGGCCGCTTCCGCGACCTGCGCAGCGGCATCAATACCCAGCTCACCGGCATGGTCCAGGAGATCAACTCCTTCGCCACGGAAATCGCCGCCATGAACAAGCAGATTTCCGTCGCCGAAAGTTCCGCCTACAACCACCAGGCCAACGACCTGCGGGACCAGCGGGACACGCTGGTGTCCGAACTGAACAAGCTGGTCAAGACCAGTGTGGTGACCCAGAGCGACGGCAGCTACAACGTCTTCATCGGCAACGGCCAGGCCCTGGTGGTGGGGCAGAACACCTACCAGCTTGCCGCCCGCCAGTCCCTGGAGGACCAGGAGCAGCTCGACCTGTTCTACCAGACCAGCCCGGGCAGCACCAACTACGTGGCGATCAAGTCCACCCTGCTCACCGGCGGTGAGCTGGGCGGCCTGCTGGCCTTCCGCTCCGAGTCCCTGGACGCTGCCCAGAACGCCCTCGGCCGCATTTCCATGGCCATCGGCCAGACCTTCAACGACCAGCACCGCCTGGGAACAGACCTCAACGGCCTGGCGGGAGGGGATTTCTTCACCATCGGCCAGCCCTCGGTGCTGCCCAGAACCCAGCAGCCCCCCGTCGCCGGCACGGTGACGGCCACCATCGCCGACGTGGGGGCGTTGACTACCAGCGACTACAGCCTGACTTTCAATGGCGGCAGCAGCTATACCCTGGTGCGGCTGTCTGACAATAAAATTACCCCTATTGATACGACTGCTTCGAATGTCGTTACTGTTGATGGCCTTACCCTGAATCTGGGCGGCGCTCCCAACGCCAACGACCGCTGGCTGATCCGCCCCACCCGCAACGGCGCACGGGACATGGCGGTGTCCCTCACCGACACCAGCCGCATCGCCGCCGCCGCGCCCATGCGCACCGAGGCGGCCGCCGCCAACACCGGCAGCGGCGTGATTTCCCTGGGCTCGGTGGTGGCGCCGCAAGGCAACGTGACTATCACTTTTACGTCGGGCACGACATATACCGTAACCGATAACACGACCGGTGCCGTGACTCCTTTCGGGGCACTTCCTGCCAATGGCGTATTTCAATATCCCGCGGGTACCGGATGGCCGGTTAACATTACTGGTGCTGTTGCAGGTGATAGCTTCGTCATCAACAAGGCGGCGATTACTGCTACCCCGTCCACGGCAGCGACAAAGATTGACCCGACGGTGGATAACAACGTCACCATCAACTTCACCAGCGCCACCACATTCGATGTACTCGATACCACTACCAACTTAGGGCCGCCCGTCGGCAACCCTACTATTCTGGCCTCAGGGGTACCTTATAACCCCGGGGCGCCCCTGAACTACAACGGCTGGACCGCCCAACTCACCGGCGCTCCCGCCACCGGCGACAGCTTCACCGTGGCGCCCAACGCCAACGGCACCGTGGACAACCGCAACGCCATGGAACTGGCCGGGCTGCAAACCAGGAACACCATGGTGAACGGTAACGACGGTGCCGGCGCGCCCACCACCACTTACCTGGGCGCCTACAGCCAGCTGGTGAGCAGCGTGGGCAACAAGACGCGGGAAATCCAGGTCACCAACACCGCCCAGCAGGCCCTGGTGGCCCAGGTGCGCCAGTCCCAGCAGTCCCTGTCCGGGGTCAATCTGGACGAGGAGGCGGCCAATCTGATCCGCTACCAGCAGGCCTACCAGGCCGCGGGCAAGATGATCCAGGTGGCCACCACCCTGTTCGATACGCTGCTCACCCTGGGTAACGGTTAAGGAGGTAGCAGATCATGCGCATATCCACTCCCACCCTGTATGAAAGAGGCATCGCCTCGATCCAGGACCAGACCGGCAAGCTGCTCAAGCTCAACGAGCAGATCGCCGCCATGCGCCGCGTCCTCACCCCCGCCGACGATCCGGTGGCGGCGGCCCGAGCCATGGAAGTGTCCCAGTCCATCTCCACCAACGAGCAATACCGAGCCAACCAGAAGTCGGCGGAAAACAGCCTGGCCCTGGAGGAAAGCACCCTCGGGCAGGTGGAGAACCTGCTGCAACGGGCGCGGGAACTGGCGGTGGACGCCGGCAACGGCGCTTACGACAACACCAACCGGGGCTACATCGCCAAGGAGTTGCGCATCCTGCTGCAGGACCTGGTGTCCCAGGGCAATGCCACCGACGGCAACGGCAGCTACCTGTTCTCCGGCTACCAGGGCGGGACCACGCCCTTCTCGGTATCCTCCGCCACGCCACCGGTGGCCTACAACGGCGACCAGGGGCAGCGCCAGTTGCAGATCGACGCTTCCCGTCGCGTCGCCACCAGCGATTCCGGGGCCGAAATCTTCATGAACGTGAAGAGCGGCAACGGCGTGTTCACCACTTCCGCTCCCCTGGCCAATGCCAGCGGCCAGGTGACCAGCACCAACCTCGGCACCGGGGTGATCACCAAGGGCGTCGCCCTCGACCCCACCAAGTGGAACGCCACGGGCAACACCAAGGATTACCGCATCGTATTTGCCGTGGACAACACTACCACGCCGGCGGTGACCAGCTACGACATCGTCACCAACGTGGCCACCACCGTGAACGGCGTGCCCTATGCCGCCGGGTGGTCCATGCTCACCGGGGCGCAGTCTACCGTGGTCGCCAGCGCCACCGGCGGCCCCACTTTTCCCCGCACCTACACCGCGGGGGAGGCCATCAGCTTCAAGACCATGGCCTGGGACCTGGGCATCGAGGTGACGGTGGAAGGGGTGCCCGCTGGCAATCCGCCCATCGGCGCCCTGGTTTGGCCGCCTCCCACCGGCGCCGCCGGCGTGGACTATTTCAAGGTGCAGGCCCACAGCAACGAAAGCGTGTTCAAAACCCTGGACGACCTCGCCACCCTGCTGGAAACCCCGGTGCGCGCCTCGCCGACCCTGGGGGACGCGGACCGGGCCATGTTGTCCAACGGCCTCAACACCGCCCTCACCAACCTTTCCAACGACATGGACCGCATTTCCACCATCCGGGCATCGGTGGGGGCGCGGCTGAAGGAAGTGGAGAGCGCCGGCGGCCTGGCCGAGGACTTGGGCATCCAATACCAGAAACACCTGTCCGAGTTGCAGGACCTGGATTTTGCCAAGGCGGTGAGCGATCTCACCCAGCGCCAAGTCGGCCTGGAGGCGGCGCAGAAGGCCTATACCCGGGTGACGGGCATGAGTTTGTTCAACTTCCTGTAAGGCGTTTTGATTAACCACGAATGACACGAATTAACACTAATTAAACCCAGATTATCCATTAGGACGCGAGATGATGGCGAGGTGGGTTGCGAGACAGTTTCGTTGCTTGCGAGGAGTTCATGGTTATTCCATGGACGACGAACAAGCGGCAAAAATGGCCGCAAACCGGCCGCCAGCGCTCGCGTAGGCGCGAAGCGCCGCCTAATGGATAATCTGGGTTAAAGCCAAGGGATAGTTTCATCCTGACCCCTCCGGGGAAGGAAAGGGGGGCGCCATCTCCCCTTGATCATCCGTGTCAATTCGTGTTCATTCGTGGTTAACAACGCGGTTCCAGAAAGAAAAAGGGTGCGGATTCCGCACCCTTTTTCTTTTCCACAAGCCGGATCAGTCCAGCACGTGGGACACCAGGCCGTCCGCCAGCTTGGGCTCGAACCAGGTGGATTTGGGGGGCATTACCGCGCCGGCGTCGGCCACTGCCATCAAGTCTTCCATGGAGGTGGGGTGGAGGGCGAAGGCCAGGGCCATCTCGCCGCTGTCCACGCGCTTTTCCAGCTCCCCCAGGCCGCGGATGCCGCCGACGAAGTCGATGCGCTTGTCCCGGCGCGGGTCGTCGATGCCCAGGGCGGGGGCGATCAGGTAGTTCTGCAGCAGGCTCACGTCCAGGCGCGCCACCGGGTCGTGGGAGGGCACCAGCTCGGGGCGGAAGGTCAGCCGGTACCACTTCCCCCCCAGGTAGAGGCCGAATTCCCGGGGCTTGGCGGGCTTCACCTGTCCCGCCGCCGCTTCCACCGCGAAGCACTCCCGTACCCGGATGAGGAAGTCCTCCGGGCTCAGGCCGTTCAAGTCCTTGATTACCCGGTTGTAGTCCATGATCTTCATCTGGTGGTGGGGGAAGATCACGGACAGGAAATAGTTGTAGCTCTCCACGCCGCTGTGAGCCGGATTGGCGGCCTTGCGCGCCGCGCACACGCGGGAGGCGGCGGCGGAGCGGTGGTGGCCGTCGGCGATGTAGAGGGCGTCCATGGCGTCGAACAGGGCGGTGAGCCGGTCCAGCACGGCGGCGTCGCGGATCGCCCAGATGCTGTGGCGGATGCCGTCGTCGGCGGTCACGTCGGCGTCGGGCTCACCGGCGGAAGCCTGGGCCAGGATGGCATCCACCTCCGGGGCGCTAGGGTAGGCCAGCAGCACCGGCCCGGTCTGGGCGTTGAGGGCGTCCACCTGGCGCACCCGGTCGTCCTCCTTGTCCGGGCGGGTGAACTCGTGCTTGCGGATGCGGTTGGTGTCGTAGTCCGCCACCGAGGCCGCCGCCACCAGGCCGGTCTGGCTGTGGCCGCCCATGACCAGGCGGTAGGCGTAGTAGCAGGGGGCATCGTCCCGCTTCAGGACGCCGGCTTCCAGCTGCTTGGCCAGGTTCTCTGCCGCCTTGGCGTAGACTTCCGGGGCGTAGGGGTCGGTATCCAGGGGCAGGTCGATTTCCGGCTTGGAGATGTGCAGGAAGCTCCACGGCTTGCCCGCGGCGCGCACCCGCGCCTCCTCGGTGCTCAGAACGTCGTAGGGAGGGGCAGCCACGTCGGCGGCGCGGCCGGGAGCGGGGCGCAGGCCGGGGAAGGGACGGATCAGGTGCATGGGGGAATCCTGGGGAAAAGCCGCTATTTTACCCGGACGATAACCGCAAAACCAAGTTAGCCGCCAAGACGCCAAGACCGCCAAGAAAACCCCTTATCAAAAAACCTTGGCGTTCTTGGCGTCTTGGCGGCTAGTGGGGTTTAGTACGCCTTATGGTCCCCCCACATCTCCGGCTGGAAGCGGACGACGCGGTTGCGGCCCTCGTCCTTGGCCTGGTACAGGGCCACGTCGGCGTACTTGACCGTCTGCCAGAAGGTGTCGCTGTCCTGGGGGAAGTCGGCGATGCCGATGGAGATGGTCTTTTGCAGCACGGTGCCGGCCACCGTGACCTTCATGTCCTCCACCGCGGCGCGGATTTTTTCCGCCACCACGTCGGCGCCGTCGCCGGGGGTGTCCTGGAGGATGATGAGGAATTCCTCGCCGCCGTAGCGGATCACCAGGTCGGAGGCGCGCACCGACTGGACCAGCACCTTGGAGAGGCTTTTCAGCACCGTGTCGCCGGCGTCGTGGCCGTACTTGTCGTTGACCATCTTGAAGTAGTCCAGGTCCAGCATCAGCAGGGACAGGTGGGTGTTGCGCCGCTGGCTGCCCGCCACCAGGGTCTGGATGTACTCCTCCAGGAAGCGGCGGTTGTGCAGGCCGGTCATGGCGTCCCGCAGGGTGGATTCCCGCAGGGTGTCCATCAGGCGCTTGGCTTCCAGCACCGGCGCGGTTTCCCGCAGGTAGATGCCGAGGAAGGAGATCAGCTTGTGGAGCCGCTCCTGCTCCTCGCAGCCGGCCACGATCTGGAGCACGCTGCCCACGGTGCCGGATTGCATGATGGGGATGCAGATGTGGCACATCTGCTCGAATTCATGGGGGGGCTTGAAGGAGTAGCAGATGCCGGGGGTTTCCACCGAGTCGACGATGTGGCCGGTGCGCCGCACCCGGCAGGCTTCCGAGCGCAGCAGGATTTCCGGGTCGCACCAGCGGCAGGCCGCGCCGGCCTCACCGTCCACGATCACCGGGGTGATCTGGTTGTCGTTGCGGCTCACCTCGTAAAGGGAGAAGCGGGTGACGCCGAAATCCTCCTGCAGCAGCAGGGAAAGCCGCTGGTAGATTTCCGCCTTGGTTTCGTCCTCCTCGATGGCCTGCTTGAAGTGGGCGGCCTTGACCAGGCCTTCCACCATCTCCACGGTGGTGGTGAGGAGGTTGTAGCCCGCCTGGGGGGCGTACTTGATGAGTTGGGCCACGTTGTCGCCGATGGTGGTAAGGCCCTTGTGCAGGTGCTGAAGCAGGCGGTTGAGGTCTTCGGCAATCTGGCCGATTTCGTCGTTGGTGTGGCGCTCCACATGGGAGCTGAAGTTTCCCTGGATGGCTTGCTGGACGGCGGTTCCGACGTCGTTGGCGGTGCTGGAGAGGGGGCGCACCAGGCGGCGCAGGAACAGCAGGGCCACCAGGATGGCAAGGGTTACCGCCCCCACCACGAAGGCCACGGTCCACACCGCCTGGGCCTTGAGCTGGGAGATGGACATGGTGAGGGTCACCGCCCCCAGCACGGAACCTTCCGGCACCTGGTGGCAGGCAAGGCAGTTGGGGGTGCCCTGGTTGGTGGCGACGAAGGGAATGGTGCCGCGGAATCTCACTTCCGATCCGTTTTCCAATACTTGGTAGAAGGGCTTGCCGTCCTTGAGCACCCCCTGTTCCGCTCCGTCGGCGGGCTGCTCCCGGGAGAGGCCCGTGCCGAACTGCTGCTCCACCAGGGGCCCGCGGACCACCCGGGCGGTCTGCAGGCCCTGCACTTCCGCCAGGCGGGACAGGAACTGCTCCCGCTTGTGGATGACGCCGTTGATCATGGCCTCGGTGAGGCTCACCCGCACGATTTCCGCCGAGGTGCGAATGTGCTCCCGGGCGGAGGAAATGGAGAAATGGCGGAAGGACAGCAGGCTGACCGCCAGGAGCAGGGCGACGGTGGCCGAAGCCAGTGCGAGGAAGAAAAGATTTATTTTTGAATTGATGGAGTTGAGCTTCATGAAATAACCCCTCCGTTTTGGAGGAATTTATTGCATTCGAAGCCCGGCGGCAAGCAAAACTTGTAGCGCAGGCGACTCGCCTGCACGGCCCGCCGGAAAGCGGGCCGGCATTCGATATTTAAGGTCGTCCATGCGGCTTAAGTTATAACGCCGGCAGGGTCTGGTTGTGTCGTTCGGACTATGATTTTGTACGGGAAAATACGCACTTTACCCACGTATACATAGTGGCTATATTCGCCCGCATACCCGCATATAACATAGGGCCATTGGCAGCGAGCAAAAGGGGAGGCACTTCATGGCTGAATTCAAGTTTCACCTGCGCCGGCACGATGGCAAGCCCTTTTGTTTGCTGTACAGCCCCCAAACCTCTGAGCTTCTATGGGAGGAAACCGGGGAAAGGGTGTCGCTGCATTCCATCGGCATCAGCTACGACCTCAATCCCTCACGTCAATGGCCCGTCGCCAAGGCCGTTTCCCCCGAAACCCCACTCGGCAAAAGCCGCGCTCTGCGCGCCCTTAAAATCCAACTTGGCCTCAAATGTAACGGTCGTTGTGGCTACTGCAACCAGACCGCCCGCCCACCAGAATCCCATGGCACCCTGAAGGACGCCAAAGCATTTCTCGATAAGCTGCCAAGTTGGCTAGAACCCGCCGGAACGGACGGCTTGGGCAGTGGCCTGCGCATAGAGTATTGGGGCGGCGAACCGCTTGTCTACTGGAGAACCATGAAGTACCTGGCGGAAGCGCTGCACCAGCGCTACCCCAAGGCTGTGTTCAATTTCGTCACTAACGGCACCATTCTAGACGACGAAAAAATCGACTGGCTGGATAAATACGATTTCTCCGTCGCCGTCAGCCATGACGGGCCGGGCCACAAAACCAACCGGGGCGAAGACCCGTTCGACGATCCGTTCAGCGCGGCAGCCTTGCGCAAGCTCTATACCCGCCTGCGCCCCAAGGGCCTGGTCAGCTTCAACTGTGTCTTGGCGAAAAACAATCCTTCCCTCACGACCGTGCGCGAACATATCGCTAGCCGGCTCGGTTGTTCCCCGGATGACCTGCCTCTCTCCACCGAAGAACTCGTCCTGCCCTATGAAGACGCGGGATACCAGCTTTCCCTGCATACCGACGCAGATCATGCTTTCATGCGCCACAGCCTCTATCGCGACGTGACGCAAGGCGGCGCCCTTCCCACCCTCAACGTCAAAGAAAAACTCGAAGACTTTTTCCGTTCAATCGCCCAGGGCCGACCCTCCTATAGCCTGGGCCTGCGTTGCGGTATGGACCGGGAAGACACCTTGGCGGTGGACCTCAAAGGCAACGTTCTCACCTGCCAAAACACCGCCGCCGGCGATGGGCACAAGATCGGAACGGTGAAGGACTACGCCAACATCCGGCTTAACACCGCATGGCATTGGTCGAAGCGGGAAGAATGCCCCTACTGTCCGGTACTACAACTGTGCAAGGGGTGTTGCTTGAGGCTGGAGGGGAATCTGTGGCGCAAGGCTTGTGATAACAGCTTCACCTATAACTTGGCGCTGCTTGCCGCGGGGTTGCGGCTTCTGACGGGGGGCGTGCTGACCGAAATTGGGGGAAATGTATTGCGGAGGCATGAACTGCCCGGCATCGCGCCGGTGGTTGATTCGGTTTGGAATGGTTGATTGGCGTACTGTTTTGCTATTCGAGAAATCTAAAGATGAAAAAACTGATAGGCATTGTGCTGCTGCTCGCATTCGGACAAGCCTGCACCAATTCCGAACAAAACGCCACCGCCGGGCAGAACCCGCAAATCTGCTTTGCGGAACTCTATCAGAAGGCCATCGCAGGCGACCGCGCTGCCCTGTCCGAGCTCAGGCACCAGGCGAAAAATGGCAATCCCAAAGCCCAGAACAACTTGGCGTTGATGCATGTGCAAGGCCGGGGCGTACCCAAAAACTACCCCGAGGCATTCAAATGGTATCGCAAGGCAGCGGAACAGGGCATCGACGTTGCCCAAGATTCCTTGGGAATCATGTACGGCAATGGCTGGGGAGTCGCACAAAACTTTCCCGAAGCTAGAAGGTGGTTTCGCCTCGCGGCCGATCAGGGCAATACGGACGCCAGGAAGCATCTGCAAGCGATTGCTGGGCGGTAGTTGGGCAGGCATCGGGCGTGATGGCAGTAACACAATCGAGGTGCGCTCACGCTCGGCGAGATGGCGACCGATGCGCGGTATGCAGTACAAATGAGAGGGAATGCGGCATGGCAGCAAAGCATTCGTGGTTGGGGCGTGTTGTGGAACTGGGATTATTTTTAATAGCGTTCGGTGTAGCAATGCTCCTCGTGTGGCAGACGTCTGCACAAGGGGGAGACTGGACATATCGGGAGGGTGCAGGCAAGAACGAGTTGTTATGCCGCGATCTGCTTAAGCGGCTTAACCGTTATGCACGAGACGGAAAATGTTCGCTGCCTGTTATCGCTAGCTACCCCAAGTTTACGGCGCCGCCATGGGCAGAACTCGATCCGAAGATGTATGAGGAACTGCTCGTTAAACTGGAAAAATATGGCGATGGGGGACCTAGTTACTACTTTCATTTATTGCCCGGACTGAAAGAGCGCCAGCCGGAGTCGGTTTACCGGTATAGAGCAAAACGATTTATCGAACAAGGTGGACGTTTACGGATGTGGCGAACCAGTGAGCTTCCCCCGAAATTTCG
>DDYH01000041.1 GCA_002347615.1 Gallionellaceae bacterium UBA2239
CTCAACCCGGAAACGGGGAGGCAGAAACCGCCGGATACGTGATCCGTATGTCCGGTGGTGTGGGAGGACGGCTGGGGCGACCCCGCCTCCTACCCGATTGCGCCCGGCAGGGCGCACTCCTGGCGGTGGAAGTCCTCTACTCGATGAAGGGCCAAATTCTTTTTGCGCGTTTTAAAAAAGGGCAATATCATTAGCTAAAATCAAACAGAACAAATACATGGAAAAGAGAGTGAAAGTGGGGTCTACGTTTTGGAAGACCGACTGGTTCGCCGGCGTCTTCACGGCCCTCCTTTTTCTGCTGTTTTCCGGTGCCGATCTGATGCAGAGCCTGGAGCGCAAGGCCTATGACCTGGGGCTGCTGTCCTCCCTGCGTTTCCCCGGCGACCGGGTGGCGGTGATCGCCATCGACGATCAGAGCATCGCCAATATCGGCCGCTGGCCCTGGTCCCGGGAAGTGATGGCGAGGATGGTGGACCGGCTTTCCGAAGCCGGGGCCAAGGCGGTGGGCAACACCGTATTGCTGCTGGAGCCCCAGCAGGACCCGGGCCTGGCCCAGGTGAAGAAACTGGTGGCGTTCTACGACCAGTCTCCCCTCAAGACTTCTCCCGCCCCGGAAGCCCAGCAACTGGGCAGCCTGTTGCTGGAAGCGGAGCGCAGCCTGGATTCCGACAATGTCCTGGCGCAAAGCCTGAAGAACGCCGGCAACGCCGAACTGGGCATGCTGTTCCGCCTCGGCGAGCCCCAGGGCCGGCCCGACCGGCCCCTTCCCGCCTATGTGGCGAGTAACGCCCTCGCCGTGAAAGGGGAGGTCTATCCGCCCCTCGCCGACCAGGTGTATCCCCCGATTCCGCTGATGGGGAGCGCCGCGGCGGGAATCGGCCACCTCAACTACGTTCCCGACGTGGACGGGGTGGTGCGGACCGATCCCCTGGTGGTGCAGTACTACGACCAGTATTTTCCCTCGTTTTCCCTGCTGCTGGCGGCGGCCAGCCTCAACCTCAAGCCCGCCGACATCCGGGTCGGCCCGGATGGGGTGGCCCTGGGCAAGTTGCATATCGATACCGGGCCTTCTCTCCGGATGCACAGCCATTTCTACCAGGGCGAGGGGGGCAAGCCGGCTTTCCCGGTGGATTCCTTCTTCGACGTCTACAGCGGCAAGATTCCGGCCAAGAAGTATCAGGGCAAGATCGTGCTCATCGGCGCCACCGCCGCGGGGGTGGGGACCAAGCAGGTGACGCCGGTGGACGCCGATACGCCCCCGGTGCTGACCCTGGCCCATTCGGTGTCCAGCATCCTCCAGGAGGATTTCTACGTGGTGCCGGAATGGGCGGGCTGGGCGGAGAGAGGGGTGTTCCTCCTGGTGACCCTGTACCTGATCCTGCTCCTGCCCAGGCTGGGGGCCGGCATGGCGGCGGCGGTGACGGTGCTGCTGCTGGCTGCGGTGCTGGGCGCCGAGTTCGGCCTGATCGTGACCCAGTCCCTGTGGCTGCAGCTGATGGCGCCGGTGGCGCTGCTGGTGGCCGGCCATCTGGTCCTTACCACCAAGCGCCATCTGCTGACCGAGAAAGGCAAGATCAAGTCCGAGGCCGAATCCGCCGAGAGCAACCGCCTCCTCGGCCTTGCCTTCCAGGGGCAGGGCCAGCTGGATATGGCGTTCGACAAGTTCCGCAAGTGCCCCCTGGACGATTCCGTGATGGACCTGCTGTACAACCTGGCCCTGGATTTCGAGCGCAAGCGCCAGTTCAACAAGGCCACCTCGGTGTTCCAGTACATGGCGGACTACAACCCCCAGTTCCGCGACCTGGAAAGCCGCCTGGCGCGCTCCAAAGCCCTGGAGGAGACGGTGATGCTGGGTGCCGCCGGGGGGCGCACCAACGTCAGCATCCTGGCGGACGGTTCGGTGGAAAAACCCATGCTGGGCCGCTATGCGGTGGAGCGGGAACTGGGCAAGGGGGCCATGGGGGTGGTGTACTACGGCACCGATCCCAAGATTGGGCGGGTGGTGGCCATCAAGACCATGGCCCTGTCCCAGGAGTTCGACGCCGACGAGCTGGAGGAGGTGAAATCCCGCTTCTTCCGGGAGGCGGAAACCGCCGGGCGCTTGAACCATCCCAACATCGTGACCATCTACGATGCCGGCGAGGAGCACGACCTCGCCTACATCGCCATGGAATTCCTCCAGGGCAAGGACCTCACCCCCCACACCAAGCCGGACAAGCTGCTGCCCCTGGGCAAGGTGCTGAAGATCATGGCCAAAGTGGCCGGCGCCCTGGACTATGCCCACGGGCAGCATGTGGTGCACCGGGACATCAAGCCGGCCAACATCATGTACGAGCCGGAGAGCGACACCATCAAGGTCACCGACTTCGGCATCGCCCGCATCACCGACTCGTCCAAGACCAAGACCGGCATGGTGCTGGGTACCCCGAGCTACATGTCGCCGGAGCAACTGGCGGGCAAGAAGGTGGACGGCCGCTCCGACCTGTTTTCCCTGGGGGTGATGTTCTACCAGTTGCTCACCGGTCAGCTGCCGTTCCAGGGGGAATCCATGGCGGAGCTGATGTTCCGCATCGCCAACGAGCAGCCGCGGGATATCCGCCTGCTGAACCCGCACCTGCCGGATTGCGTGGTGGAGATCGTCGGGCGCATGCTCGACAAGCAGCCTGACAAGCGCTTCCAGACCGGCGGCGAAGTGGCGCAGGCAATCATCAAATGCGCGTCGCAGATCGCGGCGGCCATGGGGAGGAAAGCATGAGCCTGGAAAAGGCGCTCGAAATCGTGGCCCTGACGCACCCGGGCATGGTGCGTTCCCACAACGAGGATGCGGTGGCGGCGGACGCCGCCTGCGGCTTCGCCATCCTGGCGGACGGCATGGGGGGCTACAACGCCGGCGAAGTGGCGAGCGGCATCGCGGTGAATCTGATCTCCGAGGGCCTGCGGGCCGGGCTGTGCGGCGAAGGACGGCCCCGCAACCTGGATGTGGCGGCCCTGCTGCGGGACGAGGGCGTCAAGGCCAACGCCACCATCCATCAAACGGCCCAGAGCCAGCCCCAGTGCGCCGGCATGGGCACCACCCTGGTGACGGCGGCGTTCCACGACAACCGGGTGTTCGTGGCCCACGTGGGGGACTCCCGGCTCTACCGGCTGCGGGGGGAGGAACTGGCCCAGCTCACCCGGGACCATTCCTTGTTGCAGGACCAGATCGACAGCGGCATGATTACCCCGGAAGCGGCGCGCCTGTCCCACAACCGCAACCTGGTGACCCGTGCCCTGGGGGTGGACCCGGAAGTGGACATCGAGATCGGGGTGAACGAGGCGCGGCCGGGGGATATTTACCTGTTCTGCTCCGACGGCCTCAACGACATGGTGGAGGACGAGGACATCCGCCTCACCCTGGCCGTGATGGGGCCCAACCTGCCCCTGGCGGCGGAACAGCTGATCCAGATGGCCAACGACAACGGGGGGCGGGACAACGTGTCGGTGATCCTGGTCAAGGTGTCGCAGGACTTCTCCGTGCCCAAGAACTTCCTGGCGCGGGTGCTGGGATGGCTCGGGATATGAGGATGGCTAAGACTTTGGGAATGCGGGGAATGCTATGGCAAAACTGATATTGAGTCTGGACGGCCAGACGGTCCGCGAATACCTGATCGACAAGGAGCGGATCACCATCGGGCGGCGGCCCCACAACGACATCCACATCGACAACTTGGCGGTGAGCGGTGAGCATGCGGTGATCACCACCCTCCTCAACGACTCCTTCCTGGAGGATTTGGACAGCACCAACGGCACCCTGGTCAACGGGGAGCCGGCAAAAAAGCATTACCTGCAAAACAACGACGTGATCGAAATCGGCAAGTACAAGCTGACCTATTTCAGCGATGTCGCCGCCCAGCCGGCGGAGGGGGCGCAGGATTTCGAGCGCACCATGATCATCCGCACGCCTCCTGTCGGCGAACCGGTGGTGGAGGCGCCGGCATCCGTCGGGCTGCCGTCCGCCGCCACCCAGCCGGCGAGCCGCTACGAAGAGGTGCAGACCGACGAGGCGCCCGCCCCCGAACCCGTTTCGGCCAAGCCGGCGGAGGAGGCGCCGGTGGCGGCGCTCCAGATACTCACCGGGGCCAATGCCGGCAAGGAACTGGAACTGACCAAGACCCTCACTTCCCTGGGCAAGCCCGGGGTGCAGGTGGCGGTGATTACCCGCCGGCCCCAGGGCTACTTCATCACCCACGTGCAGGGGGCCGCCTTCCCGGTGGTGAACGGCCAGACCCTGAATGCCCAGGCCCATCCCCTGCGGGACCACGACGTGATCGAGCTGGCGGGGATCAAAATGGAATTCTTCTTCAAGTAGGCGCCGGGAATGCGCTGGATGCCGTTCAGGAAGCACGCGGTCCGCATCGCCATGGGGCTGGGGGTGCTGCTGGTGTTCCTGCTGGACGCCGTTCATCCCCTGGGGATCGGCTTTGTGCGCCAATTGGAATCCCTGAGTTACGATCTCAGGCTCAACCTCACCATGCCGGGAACGGTGGACCCGCGCATCGTCATCGTCGACATCGACGAGAAGAGCCTGGCGGAAGAGGGCCGCTGGCCCTGGTCCCGGGTCAAGCTGGCGAAGATGCTCGACAACCTGTTCGACCGCTACCACGTGGCGGTGCTGGGCTTCGACGTGGTGTACGCCGAGCGGGACGAAAGCTCCGGCCTCAACGTGCTGGAGCGCCTGGCGCGCCAGGACCTGAAGGGGGACGAGCGCTACCGGCAGGCCCTGGCCCGCCTGCGCCCGGAGCTGGATTACGACGCCCTGTTCGCCCGGAAGCTCAAGGGGCGGCCCGTCGTCCTGGGCTACTACTTCACCAACGAGGCCAACGTCAGCGGCGCGTTGCCGCCGCCGGTTTTTCCCGCCGGAACTTTCGGCGCCATGGGCATTCCCTTTCATACCATGAGCGGCTATGGCGCCAACCTGCCGGAGCTGCAGAAGAACGCCGCCAACGCGGGCTATTTCAGCTTTGACCCCGACGCCGACGGGGTGGCCCGCCGGGTCAACCTGGTGGCCGAATACCAGGGCGCCTATTACGAGGCCCTGTCCCTGGCGGTGGTGCGCACCCTGCTCGACAACCCGCCCCTGATCGCCGGCTTTCCGGTGGAATCCCAGGGGGAAGGGGGCTACAGCCTGATCGAATGGCTGGGAGTCGGCAATCTGAAAATTCCTGTGGACGACCGGCTGGCGGCCCTCATTCCCTACCGGGGAAAACAGGGCAGCTTTACCTATGTATCCGCCGCCGACGTGCTGAAAAACCGCGTCAAGCCCGAACTGCTGGAGAACGCCATCATCCTGGTGGGCACCACCGCGCCGGGACTGATGGATTTGCGGGCCACGCCGGTGTCCTCGGTCTATCCCGGGGTCGAAGTGCACGCCAACCTCATCGCCGGCATGCTGGATGGGAACATCAAGCACCGGCCGGCCTATGTGCTGGCCATCGAACTGCTCACCCTGCTGGCGGCCGGCCTGCTGCTGGCCCTGGCGCTTCCCTTCGTCAGCCCTCTGCGGGCGACCCTGGTCGCCCTGCTGGTGCTGGCGGCGGTGGTGGGGGCCAATCTCGCCATGTGGCAGCATGCCAACATGGTGCTGGCCCTGGCTTCGCCGGTGCTGATGATCGGCCTGATTTTCGTGCTCAACATGAGCTACGGCTTTTTCGTCGAGGCCCGCGCCAAGCGCCAGATCACCGGGCTGTTCGGCCAGTATGTGCCGCCGGAGCTGGTGGACGAGATGAGCAAGGACCCGGAACGGTTCACCATGGAGGGGGAAAGCCGGGAAATGACCGTGCTGTTTTCCGACGTGCGGGGCTTCACTTCCATTTCCGAGGGCCTGAAGCCGAAGGAACTGAGCCAGCTGATGAACGAGTACATGACCCCCATGACCCGGATCATCCACAAGCACCGGGGCACCATCGACAAGTACATCGGCGACGCCATCATGGCCTTCTGGGGTGCGCCCCTGGCTGACCCGGACCACGCCCTCCACGCCGTCCTGGCGGCGATGGAAATGCAGTCCGTCCTGGCCGAGCTGCGGCCCCAGTTCGTGGCGAAGGGGTGGCCGGAAATCCGCATCGGCGTGGGCGTCAATACCGGCATCATGAGCGTGGGCAACATGGGCTCCCAATTCCGCATGGCCTACACGGTGATGGGGGACGCGGTGAACCTGGGTTCCCGCCTGGAGGGCATCACCAAGCAGTACGGGGTGGGCATCATCGTCGGCGAGAACGCCCGGCGCAAGGTGCCGGGGGTGGTGTTCCGGGAACTGGACCGGGTGCGGGTGAAGGGCAAGGACGAGCCGGTGGCCATATTCGAGCCCCTCGGGCTGGAAGGCCAGATGGACAAGGCCGTTCTGGATGAATTAGAGTTGTTCGGCCAGGCGTTGGGCTGCTACCGCAGCCAGGATTGGGACGGGGCGGAGACCCGGTTGCAGGCCTTGTTGAAATTGTCCCCGGACAGCCACCTTTACCCGCTCTATCAGGAGCGGGTGGCTTATTTCCGGGCCAACCCGCCCGGTGAGAACTGGGACGGGGTGTTCGTGTTCCAAACCAAATAAGGACTTATCGGCTTGACCATGAAACTGAGAATCCTGGGTTGCAGCGGCGGAATCGGCGGCGGCCTGCGCACCACCTCCATGCTCCTCGACGAGGACATCCTGATCGACGCCGGCACCGGCGTCGGGGACCTGAGTTTCGACGAGTTGATGAAAATCGACCATGTCTTTCTCACCCATTCCCATTTGGATCATTCGTCCAGCATCCCCTTCCTGGTGGACACCTGCGGTTTCTTCCGGGACAAGCCGATTACGGTCCACGCCCTGGAAGAGACGATCCAGATCCTGCGGGATCACATGTTCAACTGGATGCTGTGGCCGGATTTCTGCGTCATTCCCAACGCCGAAAAGCCCTTCATGCGCTACGAAGCTTTTTCGCTGGGCAAGACAGTGGACATGGAAGGACGTAAAATCACCCCCCTTCCCGCCAGCCATACGGTGCCGGCGGTGGGTTTTCACCTCGACAGCGGCCAGGGCAGCCTGGTATTCACCGGCGACACCACGGTCAACGACCCCCTGTGGGAGATCGTGAATCGCATCGGCAATCTGCGCTATCTGATTATCGAAACCGCCTTCTGCAACCGGGAAAAGGAACTGGCCATCGCCGCCATGCACTTCTGCCCCAGCATGCTGGCGGAGGAACTGGAAAAGCTCAAACGGCCGGCGGAGATTTACGTCACCCACCTGAAACCCGGGGAGGTGGAGGTGACCATGAAGGAAATCGAGCGGGACGCGGCGGAATTCAATCCCTGCATGCTGCGCAACGGGCAGGTGTTCCAGTTTTAGGTCGGAACAGCGGTTATTGAAGATGGATAGGGACCATGGCTCCTGAAGCTACGCAAAAAACCGACGACATCTCGGAGATCGGCTCCAAGCTGGCGTTCACCCGCAAGCTCCAGGGGGTGACCAACAAGATCCACGCCACCAAGAACGTGGACGAGATCATGTTGGAGGTGAGCAAGGACATCTGCGGCCTGTTCGAGGCGGACCGCTTGACGGTCTACACCCTCAACGAGGAAAAGAACGCCATCGTCTCCAAGGTCAAGACCGGCCTCAACGCCTTCAAGGACCTCAAGCTGCCCATCTCGCCCCAGAGCATCGCCGGCTACGTGGCGCTGCACAAGCGGCTGGTGAACATCAAGGACGTCTACGACGAGGTGGAGCTGAAGACCTTCAGCCCGCAAATCCGCTTCCTCAAGGAGGTGGACCAGAAGACCGGCTACCGCACCAAGCAGATGCTGGTGGCGCCGATCCTGGACGCGGAGGACGGGGGCCTGATGGGGGTGATCCAGCTCATCAACAGCCTGTCCGGCCTGCCTTTTCCCCAGGTCACCGAAGAGGGTGCGGTGGAACTGGCCAAGACCCTGGCCATTGCCTTCAAGCAGCGCCAGCAGCCCCTGCGCCTGTTCAAGTCCAAGTTCGACGCCCTGATCACCGAGAGCATCATTTCCGCCGGTGAGTTGGAGTTGGCTTCCCGCTCGTCGCGCAAGAAGGGGCTTCCCCTGGAGGACGTGCTGATCGACGAATTCCAGGTCGGCATGGATGCCCTGGGCAAGGCCTACGGAACCTTCTTTCGCGTCCCCTACGAGCCTTTCAGGAGCGACCGGGACAAGCCCATGGACCTGCTGGCCAACCTCAAGCGCGACTACGTGGAAAACAGCCAGTGGCTGCCTCTGGAGGAAACCAACGAGGGGCTGATCGTCCTCACCCCCGACCCGGAGACGGTGAGCGCCTCCCGGGTGGTGAACAACGTGTTCCCCAAGCACAAGCCGCTGTACCGGGTGTGCAGCCACCGGGAGTTCGTCAAGACCATCGACCTGTTTTACGGCGAGAGCGGGCGGAGGGGAGGGGAGGACTCCACGTCCATCGGCGACCTGCTGTCCAACCTGGACGAAGGGGGCGTCGAGGAGCACGAGGAGGGGAGCGACGACCTTGCCGCCGCCGCCGACAACGAGCTGGTGAAGCTGGTCAACAAGATCATCGTCGAGGGCTACAACAAGAAGGCCTCCGACATCCACATCGAACCCTTTCCCGGCAAGGAAAAGACCCAGATCCGCTACCGCATCGACGGCTCCCTGGTGCCCTATATCGAAATTCCCGCCAGCTACCGCAACGCCCTGGTGACGCGGCTCAAGATCATGTGCGACCTGGACATCTCCGAGAAGCGCAAGCCCCAGGACGGCAAGATCAAGTTCAAGAAGTTCGGTCCCCTGGACATCGAGCTGCGGGTGGCCACGGTGCCCACCCAGGGCGGGGTGGAAGACGTGGTGATGCGTATCCTGGCCTCCGGCGAGCCCCTGCCCCTGGAGAAGATGGGCTTCTCCCGGCGCAACCACGATTCGCTCATTTCCTGCGTCGAGAAACCCTACGGCCTGTTCTTCGTTTGCGGCCCCACCGGCTCCGGCAAGACCACCACTCTGCACTCCATCCTGAAGTTCCTCAACACCTCGGAAACCAAAATCTGGACCGCCGAGGACCCGGTGGAAATCACCCAGCGGGGCCTGCGCCAGGTGCAGATGAATCCCAAGGCGGGCCTCAACTTCGCCACCGCCATGAGGGCCTTCCTCCGCGCCGATCCGGACATCATCATGGTGGGCGAGATGCGGGATGCGGAAACCACCGGCATCGGCATCGAGGCCTCCCTCACCGGCCACCTGGTGTTCGCCACCCTGCACACCAACAGCGCGCCGGAATCCATCATCCGCCTGCTGGACATGGGCATGGACCCCTTCAACTTCGCCGACGCCCTGCTCGGTGTGCTGGCCCAGCGGCTGGGCAAGCGCCTGTGCGGCAAGTGCAAGAAGGCCTATACCCCGTCGGAGGAGGAGATCAATTCCCTGTTGTCCGAATACAGCCTGGAAATGCAAAACACCACCACCTGGAAGAAGGACCCGGCGGCGGCGCGGCAAGCGATACTGGACGAATGGAAGCAGAGCTTCGCCAACGACAAGGGGCAGTTCACCTTGCACCTTCCGGTTGGCTGCGACGACTGCAACAAGACCGGCTACAAGGGCCGGGTGGGCCTGCACGAACTGCTGGTGGGCACCGACGCGGTGAAGAAGCTGATCCAGGAACACGCCCGGGTGGCGGAAATCCTCGCCCAGGGCCTGGAGGACGGCATGCGCACCCTGAAGCAGGACGGCATCGAGAAGGTGCTGCAAGGCATTACCGACATCAAGCAGGTACGGGCGGTGTGCATCAAATAATTCGGGTGCAGTCGTAGCGCAGGCGACCTCGCCTGCATTGCCCGCCGGAGGCGAGTCGCCTGTGCTGCAATTTCAGCGGTGATAGAAGGACCAAGCATGACCGGTTTGACGCCAGAAGAACTGCTCGCCCGCCTGGAGCGCCTCACCGCCATCGGCGTGTCCCTGTCGGCGGAAAAGGATACCCCGCGCCTGCTGGAATCCATCCTCCTGGCCGCCAAGGAAATCACCAACGCCGACGGCGGCACCCTTTACCGGGTGGAGGACGGCCGCATGCGCTTCGAGATCATGCGCACCGACTCCCTGGGCATCGCCATGGGCGGCACCACCGGCGCGGCGATCCCCTTCCCTCCGATTTCCCTGCGCGGCCCGGACGGCCAGCCCAACGAGCACCAGGTGGTGGCCTATGCGGTCAACCACGACTGCACCATCAACATCGCCGACGCCTACGAGGCGGAAGGCTTCGATTTCTCCGGCACCCGCCAGTTCGACCAGAGCACCGGCTACCGCTCCAAGTCCTTCCTCACCATCCCGATGAAGAATCACGAGAGCGAGATCATCGGCGTGCTCCAGCTGCTCAATGCACGGGAACCGGCCAGCGGCGAGATCGTCCCCTTTTCCACCGAGGACCAGCGCTTTGCCGAATCCCTCGCCTCCCAGGCCGCCATCGCGCTGACCAACCGGCAGTTGATCGACCAGCTGGAAAAGCTGTTCGAATCCTTCATCAAGCTGATCAACATCGCCATCGACGAAAAGTCGCCCTACACCGGCGGCCACTGCGAGCGGGTGCCGGTGCTCACCATGCTGCTGGCGGACGCGGCGGACGGCGCCACGGAAGGGCCCCTGAAGGACTTCCACCTGGACGCCAAGGGCCGCTACGAACTCAAGATCGCCGCCCTGCTCCACGACTGCGGCAAGGTCACCACCCCGGTCCACGTGGTGGACAAGGCCACCAAGCTGCAAACCCTGTACGACCGCATCCACGAGATCGACACCCGCTTCGAGGTGCTCAAGCGGGACGCGGAAATCGCCCTGCTCCGGGCCAGGCTCGCCGGCGCTGGAGAAGAAGCCGACCAGGCCTTCGCCGAACGCCTGCGCCAACTGGACGAGGACCGGGACTTCCTGCGCCGCTGCAACATCGGCGGCGAATTCATGTCCCCCGAACTGCAAGCCCGGGTCAAGGCCATCGCCGCCTACCGCTGGACCAATCAGAACGGCGAGGACAGCCCCTTTTTGTCCGACGCCGAAGTGGACAACTTCAACATCGCCAAGGGCACCCTCACCGACGAAGAGCGGGAAACCATCAACTACCACATCGTCGCCACCATCAAGATGCTGGAAGCCCTGCCCTGGCCCAAGCACCTCCTCCACGTGCCGGAATTCGCCGGCTGCCACCACGAGCGCATGGACGGCAAGGGCTACCCCCGGGGCCTCACCGGCGCCCAGATGTCGGTCCAGGCCCGCACCATGGCCATCGCCGACATCTTCGAAGCGCTGACGGCCAAAGACCGCCCCTACAAGGAAGGCAAGAAACTGTCCGAAGCCCTCACCATCCTCGGCCGCATGAAACAGGACCAGCACGTGGACCCCGACCTGTTCGACGCCTTCGTCCGCCACAAGGTCTATCTGCGCTACGCCCAGGAGTTCCTCGACCCGAGGCAGGTGGACGAGGTGGACGAAGCGAAAATCCCCGGCTACACGCCGTGAATGTGACGAGAAACGTCACATTATGACTCTGTTCCGATAACCTAACCTGGCCCGCATCGGTCTGAAAATCTACGATGCGCCGGAACGTCATGATAGATTATGATTTTTTCGATGCCGAGCGACTGGCACGTGGATTGCTGAAAGAGTAGCCGAACACGACGGTGTTCCGATTTTTCAACCATTAGTGGGAGATACACCATGAAACAAATCCAAAAGGGTTTCACCCTGATCGAACTGATGATCGTGGTCGCGATCATCGGCATTCTGGCCGCGGTGGCGATTCCGGCCTATCAGGACTACATCACCCGCGCGCAAGTGGCGGAAGGTCCCACGCTGTTGGATGGTTTCAAGTCCAGCACGGCGGAATTTTTCGGTACCCAAGGCCATTTCCCGACTTCCGTTGGTGCGGGCCAATCCATTGAAGGCACTACCGCGGGTAAATATGGTACGGTTAGTGCCAGCGGCGGCGGCGGTGCGGGTCCGTTTGTCTTGACGTATACGTTGAACACCGGCCGCGCAAACGGTAAGGTTATTGCCCTTGCCACCAGCGATGGTTCGGGTTGGGCCTGCGGAAAGGCGACGTCTGGTGGTGATGCTGCCGCCCAGACTGCCGCTCAAGATGCGACCACGGTTGACAACAAGTGGCTGCCTGCCGGTTGCAAGCCTTAATCTGATTTAGTAATGTGGTTCAGAAGCCGCTCCCCATGGGAGCGGCTTTTTTTACGAAAAAACAAGTCTGGAGCAGAGATGCCATTTCATTGGGTGACGCCAACATTTTTTGCCAGGGCTCGAAGATTCGGTCTGCCGCTGCTTCTGTTCCTGGGGTTTGCCATCTATTTCCCGGGTTTGAATGGTGTATTCCTGCTCGACGATTACCAGAATCTCAAGACCCTGGAGCGGATTGAGAAGCCCGCCACCCTGCAAAAACTGGCTAGCGTTGCTTTGTCCAATCCGTCCGGAGAGGGGGGGCGGGGAATCGCGATGCTCACTTTCGCCGCGCAATACGCTTCCTGGCCCGACGATCCCGCGGCCTTCAAAACGGTGAATCTGCTGATTCACTTGCTGAACGCTTGCCTGCTGTATTTTCTATTGAGCCGCCTGTTGACGCTGATGCGCATGTCCGCACCGCGAAGGGACTGGCTGGCCCTGTCGGCTACGGCACTCTGGATGCTGCACCCGATGCAGGTGTCTACGGTGCTTTACGTGGTGCAGCGCATGGCCGAGCTTAGCGCCACGTTTACCTTGTTGGGTTTGTTGGCTTATCTTGCCGGCCGTCAGGCGGCGGTTGAACGGCCGCGGCGTGGCTACGTCGGCATGACGCTCGGTTTGGGTGTTTTCGGAGCGCTTGCCTACCTGAGCAAAGAGAACGGCGTGCTGCTGCTGCTTTATGTCTGGGTGCTGGAACTCACGGTGCTAAGGAATTTGCCGTCCCCACCGTATTGGAAGGCATGGAAGGCTGCCGTGCTCGGTCTGCCGCTGTTGGCGCTGGGGGGGTATTTCGCCGTTCGCTTTTCCACGTGGATATTGCCGGGTTATGACCTGAGGGATTTCACTCTCGGCCAACGGCTGTTGACGGAAGCGCGGGCGCTTTCGGACTATCTCGGTTTGCTGCTGCTCCCCCGGTCCGGCGCGTTCGGGCTGTTTCATGACGATTACGTCCTGTCCCGTTCCCTGCTCGATCCGCCCTGGACCTTGGGGGCGGTGGCTCTGCTGCTGTCCTTGCTCGTTTCCGCCCTCTATGGGCGCAAGCGCTATCCTGTTTATGCGTTTGCCGTGCTCTGGTTTTTTGCCGGGCATCTGCTGGAATCCACAGTGATTCCGCTGGAATTGTATTTCGAGCACCGGAACTATCTTCCTTCCGTGGGGGTGTTTTTTGCTTTCGCTTATGGCGTGGATTATCTGGCGAGAGAGCGTCTTGGAAAACGAATGGCTGTCTTCATGGCGTTGTTTCTTGCGGTTTGGATTGCCATCCTGGCGTTCATAACCTGGGGCGAAAGCCGCCTGTGGGGCAATCCCTTCTTGCAGACTACCATGTGGTCAATGGAACACCCTGACTCGACTCGGGCAAGGCTGCAACTGGCCACCATGAAGCAAGGCCTGGGGGATATTCCGGGTGCGGAAGAAATCTATTCCGCCATGGCCCGGGATGAACCGGGTCTCTACCCGTCGTGGCTGGCTTTGGGTTGTTTGAGCCCGGAGGTGCGATTCCCTTTGAACAGGGCAACCGATGAACTCCGTTCCGCCCATTTATCCAAACTGCCTTTTGGGGGGATGGAGCAGATGGTCGTTAGCAAAGAGAATGGAACGTGCCGAAACGTTCCCGCCGCATCGGTGCTTGGACTTTTCGACGCCTTGCTGGAGAATCCTAACTTTATCAGCCGCCGCCGCCTCTATCTGGTGCTGAAAGGGCGCTGGTTGGTGGCTGATGGGCAATGGGGTGCGGCCCTGGCCTCTTTTGATGCGGCCTATGGGTTGCAGCCCAATGTGGAGGTGGCGTTACTTGGGGTTAGAACGCTGGTGCTGGCGGGACACCCGGAGGCAACGGGGCGGTACATTCAGATGGCCCGCGCGGCGAACGCTGCCGGGAACCGGCTCTCCCGTTTGTCCTATGAGAAAGATATCGAGCAGTGGGAAAAGCTGCTGAACGCGTTGCGACACAGCCGACAGTAAGCATTTAGCGAGAGGGTTTGCCTTGTGGAAAACCGTAGTTTCAGTATCGTGATTCCTGCGCGCAATGAGGCGGAAGGTTTGCGCTATTTGCTCCCTGCCGTGGTGGCGGTGCTGCCGGGTGCTGAGGTTATTGTCGTGGATGATGGTTCCACAGACGATACCCGTGATACCTGCGCGAATTTTCCTGTGCGGGTGATTGCCCATCCTTACCCCATGGGCAACGGTGCCGCGGTGAAGAGCGGTGCCCGGGCGGCAAAGGGCGAGGTGCTGATTTTCATGGACGCAGACGGGCAGCATAAGCCTGAGGATATCGCTGCCCTGCTGGAAAAATTCCACGAGGGCTACGACATGGTGGTGGGAGCACGTACCGCCGGCTCCCAGGCAGGCTTTCACCGGGCGGTGGCAAATGATTTTTTCAGTCGCTTTGCTACCTGGATGGTGCAGCAGCGGGTGGCGGACCTGACTTCCGGTTTCCGGGTGGTGAGGGCGGACAAGTTCCGCAAATTCCTCTATCTCCTGCCAAATGGGTTTTCCTATCCCACCACCATCACCATGAGCTTTTTCCGCGCCGGTTTTTCGGTGGCCTACGTGCCGATCCATACTCCCCGGCGGGCCAGCGGCCGGAGCCACGTGCGGCCGTTGCGGGACGGGGTGCGCTTCCTGCTCATTATCATTAAGGTCGGCACCCTCTATTCGCCCCAGAAGCTGTTCATCCCCGTCAGCGCCGGTTTTTTCTGGACCGGGCTATGCTATTACCTCTATACCTACCTGACTTCTGGGCGCTTTACCAACATGAGTGCCCTGCTATTCATTTCGGCGATCCTGACCTTTCTCATCGGCATCGTGTCAGAACAGGTTTCCGCCCTCCACTACAAGGGCATCGACGACGAGCGTGAACACTGATTTGCGCGTTCTGATGGCAAGCACTTCTTATCCTTCCGACCAGCGAGACTGGCGCGGGCGCTTCATTGCCGACATGGCGGCCGCCCTGGGGCGGCGGGATGACGTGGCGCTGTCCCTGTGGGCCCCACCGGGAGAGTTGCCGTCGGGGGTCGCCAGCGCCCTTCTCGCCGGTGATGGCGAATGGTTGAATGGATTGTCCCGTCGTGGTGGCATCGCCAACCTGCTGCGCCGAGGACGGCTGAGCGGTGGATTCGCCACCCTCGGCCTGCTGCGGCGCCTCCGTCGCGCCTATCGGCGGACCTCGGCGGAGGTGGTCCACGCCAACTGGCTGCAAAATGCGCTTCCGTTATGGGGTACCCCGACTCCCGCTCTGGTGACCGTGCTCGGCAGCGATTATGGCCTGCTTGACCGCCCCGGCATGGCGGTGGCACTGCGACGGGTGTTGGCCGGGCGGCGCGCCATTTTGGCCCCCAACGCGGAATGGATGGCGCCGAAACTAAAACGGCTTTTCGGCAGCGTGGCCGAAGTGCAGCCCATACCCTTCGGCGTCGATGGGGCGTGGTTCGACGTGATCCGTGAGCCGGGTTGCCAAACCCGGTCCTGGCTTGTCGTGTTGCGGGTGACCGGAGCGAAGATCGGTCCCCTGTTCGAATGGGGCGAGAGCCTGTTCGGGCCAGGACGCGAACTGCACCTTTTCGGGCCGATGCAGGAAGAGGTGGCCATTCCGTCCTGGGTGCACTACCACGGCCCCACCCATCCCACTGAACTGCGGGAGGAATGGTTCCCTCGCGCCGCCGGCCTGCTTACCCTGAGCCGCCACGACGAGGGGCGGCCCCAGGTTGTTCTGGAGGCGATGGCAGCCGGCCTGCCGGTGATCGCCAGTGACCGGGCCGCTCATCGGGATGTGATCCGCGATGGGGAAACGGGCTTCCTGGTGGATTCGTCGGGCGCCCTGCGTGATGCCCTGGAACGGCTGGACCGGGTCGAAGACAATCGCGCCATGGGGGCGGCGGCGAAGGGGTGGATACGCACCCACATCGGCACCTGGGATGATTGTGCCGCCCGCTATGCAGCCGCCTATCGCGACCTGCTGGAGGGGCGACCGTGAGCGGCGGAGTGCTGCTGCTCGGGGGCGGCGGCTTTCTCGGCACGGCCCTGGCGCGCCGGCTGACGGTGGCGGGTAAGGAGGTACACGTTCTGGCCCGACACGGGATGGCGGTGTCTTTCCCTGGCCTGACCGTTCACCGAGGCAGCCTCGAAGACGGCGCCCTGTTGCGCCGCCTGCTGCCTGCGTGTCGGACGGTGGTACACCTCGCTTCGGAAACTACTCCAGGCTCTTCCTCCGGTCGGCCTGGTTTGGAAGTGGGTAATCTGTTACCTACCTTGACCCTGCTGGAAATTCTCCAGGATTTTCCCGACCGGCACCTGATCTACTTTTCCTCCGGCGGCACCCTGTATGGCAATCCGAGCCGGCTGCCGGTGCCGGAAGAAGCCTGCCCCGCCCCCCTTTCCTACCATGGGGCAGGAAAAGCAGCGGCGGAAATGTACCTTCAGGCGTTTCGTGCCCAAGGGCGGGCGGTGACGGTGCTGCGCCCCGCCAACGCCTACGGCCCCGGCCAGTCGCCACGGGCAGGCTTCGGTCTGGTGCGGACTCTGCTCGAACACGCCCGCAACGGTACGGTGCTGGAAGTGTGGGGCGATGGTGAAACGGTGCGGGATTTCGTTTACATGGACGACGTGGCGGATGCCTGCGCTCTTTTCGTGGATCGTCCGGATGACAATGGCACCTACAACGTTGGCAGCGGTGCGGGCCACAGTATTAATGCGGTAATCGGCCTGGTGGAGCGGACCTGCGGCAAGGCGCCGCCCGTTTCCTACTTGCCGGCCCGTGAGAGCGACGTGCGGGCGGTGGTGCTCGATATTTCCCGCCTTTGTGCCCTGGGTTGGGAGCCTCGGGTGGAACTGGTAGAGGGCATCAGCCGCACCTGGGATTGGCTGCAAGGTTTATGAGCGATCACCCGCGGCTGTCGGTGTGCATCGCCAACTACAACGGCATGGCGGTGCTCGACGCCTGTCTGGATTCGGTGCGGGCTCAGGTGGGTGGCATTCCGGTGGAAATCCTGGTCCACGACGATGCCTCCGATGACGGTTCGGCGGCTCACCTTCGGGCAAACCATCCCGACGTGGTGCTGATCGAGAGTGCGGAAAACGTTGGCTTCTGCGTCGCCAACAACCGCATGGCGGAGCGGGCAAAGGGTGACTACCTGCTGCTGCTCAACAATGACGCAGCGTTGTTGCCTGACGCCCTGCATACCCTGATGGAGGAGGCGCGGCGGCTCGGTAGGCCCGCCATCCTTGGTTTGCCCCAGTACGATGCCGCCGGTGGCGAACTGGTGGATATTGGCAGCTTGTTCGACCCCTTCCTCAACCCGGTGCCTAACTTGGACCCCAATCGGGATGAGGTGGGGATGGTGATTGGCGCCTGTCTGTGGATTCCAAAAAAGTTGTGGAAAGAGTTGGGTGGGTTTCCGGAGTGGTTCGGCTCTATCGCCGAGGATATGTATCTGTGCTGCCGGGCGCGTTTGGCTGGCTATGCTGTTCGAGCCTTGCCAATCTCGGGCTATCGCCACTGGCAAGGGCAAAGCTTCGGAGGGGGTAGGCTTAGAGAAAATCGCCTGTCCACCACTCTCCGTCGGCGAGCCCTGTCGGAGCGCAACAAGAGCTTCGTCATGGCGCTGATCTATCCTTTTCCGTTGTTCCAGCTTCTTTTTCCTCTGCACCTTGCGCTGCTGGTTTTGGAAGGCTCGGCTCTGTCGTTGCTGAAACTGGATACTCGACTGTTTGGAGAGATTTATTTCGCTTGCCTCAAGGCGCTGTGGCGTGAGAGGCATCGGCTCATCCGCTTGCGCGTGGAAATTCAGGCTGGGAAAAAAATCGGGATAAGGAAATTTTGGTCCGTTTTCGGACTGATGCCCCATAAGCTGAGGATGCTTGTTCGGTATGGGGTACCTAGGGTTTCGTAGTTCTTGGTTCTTGGGGGCGGAGCAGGAGGTCTTTTACTGCAACTTCCCAGCCATAGGAATAACGGTGATATCCCCCCTTGATCAATTCAACAAGCACAAAAGGCAGCCGTAGCAGCCGGTTATTGGGAAGTGCGCTGCGGTGCTGGAGATGAGCGATTTTGGCGTCCAGTAGTGATAGGGTGTCTGGGCGGAGGTGTCGTGGGAATTTTTTGAGACGCGCATGGGCCGCTTCGTAGCGGGCAAGTTCTCCTCCGTAGTAGGTATTGCGGTCCAAGCTTAGCGCCTCATGGAAGCGCTCCGCCAGTGAGGGCTGCCGGGCGCCGATCTGGTTTCCCCCGTGCTGTCGGTAAAGAATCAGCGGTTCGGGGATTGCTTTCAGCCCCGGGCCGCCGGCAATTAACAGGGCAATCCAGGCATCATGTATCCACAGGGGTGGAATGGGGGAAATCACCTCCCGGAGTTGGCTGCGGAAGGCCAATGTCGCACCGGTGACGACCAGGTGCTTTAGCAGTGCTTCCAGACTTTGCCCCTCGTCCACCATTTCTTGCCTGGCGGGCGAGAACCCTACGTGCTGCCATAGCGTATAACCCAGCGGATGCCATTCCTCATCCACCACTACGGCGTCGGAAAAGACGGCGCCGATTTCCGGAAATGCCGCGAACCGCTGCTCTATCGCTTCGAGCTTGTGGGGCAGCCAAGCGTCGTCCTGGTCGGCCAATGCGATGAGATCACCTTGGCATAGGTTGATCGCCTGTTCGAAGTTCGCTGTGGATCCACAATTGGTCCGATTGACATGGAGCCGCACCGGAAAAGGAGCCACGGCCTGGAAGGAAGAGAGAATCTGCGGTGTTTCATCGGTCGAAGCGTCATCGCATACCACCAACTCGTCCGGCGGCAGAGTTTGGTTTGCAATGCTCTCCAGTTGTCGATGCAGGAGGGATGCGCCGTTGTAGGTGCAGAGGGCGATGGAGATGCGCTTAGTGGTCATGGCCTAGGCGCTTAAAACGCCAACCAGGGCTTTTCGGAACGGGGCGGATGAGCAAGAAGGGGCCAGGGGGCGTTGAGGGTTAGGTTCGGATTGTAGGCGGGGTCACGGGACAGCAGAGCACCCCAACGAGAGTGCATGGTTTCCGTTTCCCGCAGGAAGCGTGCACGCTTCTCGGGGGATAGGTCCTTGCCCCGGCTGGCGGATTCATGATGATACAGTTCCGCGTGCGGCGTCCAGACGATGCGGTAGCCCTTTTCCCGGATGCGCAGGCAGAGGTCAATATCGTTATATGCCACCGCCAGAGAGGTTTCGTCCATGCCCCCCACTTCCGCGTAAACCGATTTGCGTAACATCATACAAGCTGCCGTGACGGCGGATAATTCCTGCGTCAAGGCCGCACGCCCATAGTAGCCGGGGGAACCGCGCTGGATTCCAAGATGCCAATGGCCAGCAACGTGCCCCAACCCGATGCCAAGTATAACGCCAGCATGCTGGATGGTATCGTTGGGGTAATAGAGCATTCCGCCAACAGCCCCTACTTCGGGGCGCGAGGCCTGGCCGGCCAACTCGGTGAGCCAGTTGGAAGATAGGATTTCGGTGTCGTTGTTGAGAAGACAAACCAGGGGGGTATGTACGGCGTTGACCGCGAAGTTGGTGAGGGCCGCGAAATTGAAGGGGGCATCGTAGCGAAGTACGCGGATACCCGGCCGTTTTGACAGTGCCTTCAGGTAGGCGAGGGTGGAGGGGTCGTCCGACCGGTTGTCCACCACGATGACTTCGAAATTCGGATAACAGGTCTTTTCATACAGGCTTTCCACGCAGCGGCGGAGAAGGTGTAGACCATTGCGAGTGGGGATAAGAATCGAAACCCCAGGGGCAGGATTGGGCAGGGAATAACAAACTCGCACCTGGCCGTTCCAACATGGCATGGCCTTCGCGGGAAGGTCCTGCCGGATGAGATGTTCTGCTACAACCCGAAGCGAGCTCTCTGATGTCGCCGCAGGTGGAATCGTCGCTTCCGGAAACTGTTTCCCGTGGTAAAGCACGTGGGGGATGTGGCGAATGCGTTCCGCTGGCAGGGTTTCCGTTGCCCGCAGGATGAAATCCCAATCGGCATTTCCTCCGAACCCCTTCCTTCTTCCCCCAACTTGCCGTGCGAGCGCTGTGCGGCAGGCCGCAGGACGTCCGATGTAATTCCAACCCTGGAGCAAATCGGGATTCCAGTCAGGCTTGAAATGAGGTTGGATGCGGTGATGATGTTCGTTGATGCAGTCCTCGTCAGCGTAAAGAAAATCGAGGCCAGGGTTTTTTTCCAGCGTTGCTGCAAGGAGATACAGGGCGTGTTCTGCCAACTGGCTGCCGGACTCCAGGAAAAGAACGAATTCGCCAGCGGCAAGATCAAGAGAGTCATTGATGGTGGTGGTTGTTCCCCCTCCTTCGCCTTTCCTGGGGGCAGTGGTTTTGATGCGGCCATCTTCTTGCGACCAGGCTTCGACATACGGGCAAACAGTGGGTGGGAGCGGGGCATCACTAGCGATGTAAAGTTCCCACTGGGGATAAAGCTGTCGGCGAATGGATGTTACGGTCTGTGCCAATTCCTTCTCGTTTGAATCGCCAGCTTCAAGAACAATGGAAAAGAGGGGGATGGGTAGTGCTGTGATATGGCGCAAAATGGCACGACGGTCCCTCTCGTTCAAGGTGTCGTATTTTCTAACCCACCGCAGATAGCTTATGCGGTCGTTGATAAACTGTCTCAGATGCTGTTTAAGGCCACGAAATCCTATTTGGCGCCGTAGGCGGATGAGGTGATGAATTGCCCGGATCGGGTTGGGGCGCTGTGTGGCAAGGTATTCCAGAATGAAGTAAAGCGTGCGGATTTTCCGGACAAGTCGCAATTCGGCCATGGCTTAGGAACGAAACAGTTTTCCAAAAAAACGGAAGGGTTTGGTAAACCGCCAGGAAAGGGTCGACGTGACCCGTTCGAGTTCGTTTTTCAGTCGGTTGTGGGTTTCTTGCAATGCCAGCGTCTGCCTCATGCGGAAAATGTCGCAATCGCCGGCGAGGCTGATCAGGTCGAGGTAGGTAAAGCCGTATTTCGCTTCCAGTTCGGCAACGGTAGCCGGCTCCTGCATCAGGTCGTAGAGCACGCCGATACCAAATGCCTGCTGAACATCCTGCCCATTCCGCAGCGCTTGGCGGGCCAGCAGGAAGGGCAGGTTATTGCCACCGGCGATTGCCTCTGCTGATGCTTCCGGAAAGATTCTGAAAAAATCCGCCTCGCCCTTGATGGCCAGATAACGCTTCAGTATCTGCACCCATTCCAGTCGGCCGCGGATATGGCTTTCGGGCCGGTTGCCGCTTTCGTTGGCTTCATTGTCCCGGATTCGGAATTGCACCAGAGGTTCTTCCAGGACATGGATTTCGTAATGCATGGCCAGGCGGACCCACATATCCAGATCACCGGCCTGGCCGAAGCGCCGGTCATACGGCCCGGCTTTGCTGAAGCATTCTTTCCGGATCAATGCACTGGGATGGCACAGGCAGTTGCCCTGATAAAAGAAACGGTGCAGCCACTCGTGGCGGGAGCGATTGGGCTGGTCGAACACCTTGGTGTAGTGGTGGCCCGATTCTTCGAACGGTGCGCCATTCTCGTCAATCAGCTGAACCCGGGAAAAGACCGCGCCGATTTCGGGATGGGCGTCGAGAAAGTCCACTTGTTTTTCGAGTTTCGCCGGGACAAAGCGATCGTCCGAATGGTGAATGGCTACATATTCGCCCTGGGCAAGGCTGCGGATCGCGTCATTGAATCCTGCGGCGCCACGGCGTCGCTCTGCATTGCGGAAAGTGCGGATGCGGGGGTCGCGGAATCGTTGGATGACATTCCAGGAATCGTCATCGGAGCAGTCGTCGATGATGATCAGTTCGAAATCCGTGAACGTCTGATCGAGCACGCTTTGGATGGCTTCCGCCACGAATTTTGCGTGGTTGAGGGAGGAAAGCAGGACAGAAATGCGGGGCATGGATGTCTATTCCAAAAATACCGACAGGTCGCTGCCTCCCAGGTCGTGCTGGATGGCGTCACGAATAGCGGGGTCGAGTTCGCTTTTCCAACGGTCGGCGACATCGGTAGTGCGAAATACCGTGTCGGGATCTTCTACTTCACGAGAACGGCTGGCTGCAAGAAATTTGCTGACCTGGGGATGAAGATCAAGGCCGCAGAAGGCAAACAACTTGGCAGTTTCCGCGTCAGGTTCGCGCACCAGCTTTTCGTATCGCGTTAAATAGAAAGCGCGGGGCCATTCCCTTTCAAGGCGCAGGAACAGGCGGGCCAACTCCTTCCATTTTTCGAAACCGTAGTACTCTTCCATGCGCCCTTGGTTTTTACTTGGCGCATCGCGCCATTCAGCCGCGGTATTCCACTCCGGCTTGAATTCCCGCGGGGTTTTGAGCCAGGAGTTGATGGCTCCGCAGGGGTGGCGCACGATGCCGACGACCTTGATGCCTTCCATCTGGCGCAGGAGGGCTTCGATAACGTAGTGGTAACGCACTTCTTTCATGACCAGCACGTCGGGGTGAGGATTCTTGGCAAAACCGTCGGGGTGCGCACCGCGTTCCTGTTGGCGCCATTGCAGAATGAATTCGTCGTCTTTGACAGCGTAGAGGTCAGTCAAAAAGCGCTCCATCTGCTTCCGGCCGGAACCGGCGTCGATGGCGCCCTTGAAGCGGTACGAGAACAGCGGTTGGAATCGGTAGGCGACATCGGGGTGGCTGTCGAAAATCTTGCCCAGCCAGGAGGTGCCGGAGCGCGGCGCGCCGTGGAGGGATACGACCCGGAAGTCACGCATCTTCACTTAATCCTGTAATCCGCCAGAAAGTGGCTTACCGTTTCCCGGTCGTTGAACATCAGCACGTCGAGTATGGATAGGTGCGGCACGTATGCGCAAGCGAATTGCCGATAGCGTGGCTCTCCCGGTTGGATAAAGCGTAATTCCACTTTCGCGTCGGAAAAGGTGCTTGGGTCGTACAGGTTCTGTCCACCCGGGAGATTGTAATAGGCGGCGGCGCCTTCTCGGCGGCAAATGTCCAAGACCCGCGATGTGCCCTGGAAGGACCTGTTGTCGTATTGGGTGGCTGAGGGTCGGATTTCGGTCTTTATCCCGAGATAGTTGGCGACGGCCTGGATGCTTCCTAGCGCGAGGCCGGCGACGGAGTCCCAGCGTTCACGAACCACCGACTCCGCCAGAGTGAAAACCGGATTGAAAAATGGGGCTTGGGCATAGGCTTGGCTTAACGTTTTGAGCAGTTTTCCTTGCCATGCAGGATTCGGCGACAGGGGCGTTTCGGCGATTGTCTTGAATGAGCTTGCCCCGGAGACAGGGACGGTGATACGTAAAGGCTGACAGCCCATCAGGATGAAATTGCGGTTGATCCATCCTTGCTTGATGAAATTTACGTCGTCGTAGGAAACGAACCTGTCCACGGCATGGAGCAACTGAAAGTAGCCCAGGTACGGAAAGAAATAGGGCTGCATCACTGCCAGCTTCATCGGGCGAGACTTTGCTTGAGAAGGGCGGCAATGGTCTGCTGATTTTCCGGCGTGACCTGGTGCGAGAGGGGCAGGCACAGTACGCGGGCGGATATGCTTTCCGCGACAGGGCAGGACTCACCCTGCAGGTAAGGGAGGCGGTTGAGAGGCGGGTAAAAATAGCGTCGCGGCACGATATTCCGTTGTTCCAGGGCCGTTTTGGCTGCAAGCAGTGATGTTTCGGAAGGGAATAGCACCGGATAGTAGGCGTGGTTGTAGACGGATATTCCCATTACCGGACGGGGACGGATGAGTGCTGTGTCCGTGAGCAGGCTGTCGTAGCGCTCGGATAGTTTTCGCCGCATGTCGATGAATTCTCCCACGCGGGGCAGAAGGCACAGTCCCATGGCTGCATGAAATTCGGAATTCTTGGCGTTGATTCCGAGGGTGAAATAGTCGTCCCCAATGTGCCCGAAGGCACGGCAAAGGCGTATCCGGCGTGCTGTTTCGTCGTCATTGGTAATGACCGCGCCGCCTTCTACGGTATGGAACAGCTTGGTGGCGTGAAAGCTCAATACCGACAAATCCCCGTGGCTCACCAGTGCCTTGCCATTGAGTGTGGAGCCGAAGGCATGGGCGGCGTCGTAGATCACCTTAAGCTTGTGTCGCCTGGCAATGTCTTCCAGGGCCTCCACGTCGCAGGAATAGCCGTATACGTGAACAGCTAGGATGGCCTCGGTGTCGGCGTCGATGGCCGCTTCCACCTTGGCCGGATCAAGGCAGTAATCGGTGGGGTTGATGTCGGCAAATACCGGCGAGCAATGCTCCCACAGCAGGGAGCCGGTGGTGGCGACATAGGAGAATGGAGTGGTGACGACTTTCCGGGTGATGTTCAGCGCCTTCAGCGCGATTTGCAGGCCGAGGGTGCCATTGGCGGTGAAAAACAGGTGTTTGACGCCCAGGTAGTCTTTGAGTTTTTCTTCCAACTCCCTGAGCAGCGGGCCGTTGTTGGTGACGTGGCCGGTATCCCATATTTTTTCCAGCTGGGCGACGTATTCTTCCAGTGGCGGGAGGAAGGTTTTGGTGACGGTGATCATCTCAGTTTGCGGACGATGTAGAGGATGCTTCCCGGAGTGATGCCATAACGGGTAAAAGTGTCGGCGCCGAAATGTTCTGCTCCGAACTGTTCCACGTCGAAACCGGCTGAGGTGATTCTATACAAAAAATCCTGTTTGGCATAAAGCCGGACGTGGTCACCTTGTCCGAACAGCCTCCAGCGTTCGGCTTCGGTCGTGGCGGCGGGGTCTTCCAGGGTATGTTCCAAGTGAACCATGATCGGCGCCATGAGAATGCCCCATCCGCCCGGCTTGAGGATGCGCCATAGTTCCCGTAGCGCCAAGCGGTCGTTCGCGACGTGCTCCAACACATGGGAACAGATGAAGGTATCGAAGGAACTGTCCCCGTAGGTCGCCATGTCGGTGATGTCGATGTGGTCATCCACTCCATCCGCTGACAGGTCGGCGGTCCGGTAGGCAAAGCAGTCCAATCGGAGGATATAGTCCCTCAGGGCCGGCTCGGGAGCGAAATGCAACAGTCGTGAACGGTGCTGGAAATGGGGAGAGGCTGCCGTTTCATTCAGGTAGAGGGCGTAAAGCCGTTCCCGGTCCGAGGCGCCGCATCGGGGGCAGGAATACTCGGCGGTATTGACGGTTTCTCCTTTCCCGAAGAAAGGGTAGCCGTAACGGCGGGCAGTTTCTTCCAGGCTTGCGGGGATCGGGAGAAATGAATTTACATCGTGGCCGCAGACCGGGCAATGCCGGGCCGGTTCGGTGCGGCGCCATAGGCGGGAGCGCAAAAATTCAAGCATCCCGCACCACAACGTCATTGCCAATGTATACCTTTGACCACAGCTTGACCGGGCTTCGTTCCGACATGCGGAACACCAGAGCGTTTTCCACGAAGTCCACGAAGCGGGCGCTTCGGTTGGGCACCAAGGGGACGGACAGTACGGCGAGGATGTTGAACGCTCCTTCCATCAGTGGCAACGTGGTAAAGAATTCCACGATTTTTCGCTCTCCGGCGTTTCCTTTTACGGGGCCATGACCTTCTAGGGCAGTGGTGCTGCCGATGAGAATAAGGTGTTTGTCGTCGCGGATGTAATAGGATGCCACTACTTCGCAGGGGGTGAGAAATGCCAGTTCCAGGCGGATGCGGGCATTTTGTCCGAAATGGGCTTCGGTACAAGGCATATCATTTTCGTCCAGAAGCTCCACTCGTGTGATTCGAACTTCCCCTGTTCCTTGGCGGAAACCGTCGTCAGGGGAGTTTCCGTTCGTTTGGGCGTCGCTCCGGGAAGCGGCGCGTGTTTCCCTCAGGTAAAGTTCGGCCATTTCGCTGGCTGGTCCGGTTGCTTTGTTGTGACCTTGCTCAAGGTAGATTGCCCGTTCGCACAACGCGCGAATGGTGTTCATATCGTGGGAGACAAACACCACGGTAATGCCCTGCTCGCAAAAGCGGCGAAACATGGTCATGCACTTTGCCTGAAAGGCGATGTCTCCTACCGCCAGCGCCTCATCCACGATGAGGATGTCCGGGTCCGAGTGGATGGCGGCGGCCACGGCCAACCGGACGAACATCCCGCTGGAGTAAGTGCGCACAGGTTGATCCAGGAATTCACCAATGTCGGCGAAGGCGGCAATGTCGTCGAAGCGGCGTTCCATCTCTTCCCGCGGAATGCCCATCACCGCACCTTGGAAAAAGACGTTCTCCCTTCCCGTGAATTCGGGGTTGAAACCGGCCCCCAATTCCAGCAGGGCCGCGATGCGGCCGTTTACCCGGAGCGTGCCGGAGGTAGGTTTGAGGATGCCGCAAATGAGTTGGAGTAGGGTGCTTTTTCCCGAACCGTTGCGGCCGATGATGCCGACGGTCTCCCCCTTTCTGATGTCGAAGGAAACATCCTGTAATGCCGTAAATTCCCGGTGGAAGCGCTTCCGGCCAAAGGTCAGGGCCTGCCGGATGCGATCGCCGGGGTGGCCGAAGATGCGATAGGTTTTAGTGAGGTTTTGGACGGAGACTGCGAGCTCAGAGGGCATCAGCGAACTCCTCGCGGCTTCGTTGGAAAAAGGCATGGCCCAGTACGGCAGCCGCCAGTCCCAGGGCGAGAGCAAGGCTCCAGGGATACCATGGAATGGGAAATCCAAGAGCGGCGGCCCGTGCGGCTTCGATGACCGCTCCCAGGGGGTTGTAGTGGTAAAGGGGGCGCAGCATCTCGGGGACGGCGCTGGCCGGGTAGAGTACCGGGGAGAGGAACAGGAGCATCTGCATGAAGATGGGCACGATCTGGCTCATGTCCTTGATGAAAACGCCCCAGGCTGCCAGGAACCAGGATAGGCCGAGGGCGAGCAGCAGAAGCGGGAGCAGCATCAAAGGATAGAGGATGATCTGGCTGTGCAGATGGCCGGTCCAGGCGAGGGCAGTTGCCAAAATGAGAACGTTGAAGGCGCCCTGTACCAGGGCTGCGCCAAGGGGAACCAAGGGCAGAATATCTACCGGAAAGATGATTTTTTTCACGAAGCTGGGATAGCCGCGTACCGACACGGGGGCGCGGGAAACTGTCTCCGCGAAGAGGTTGAACACGATCAGCCCGCTGTAGAGAATCAGCCAGAAGGGCAGGCCTGCCTGTTGCTGGGGCCAGCGGGTCTGGAAAACGTGGCCGAAGACGAAGGCGAAGATCGCCAGCATCAAGAGGGGGCTGAGGAACACCCACAACACACCGAACATCGCGCCCCGATAGCGGAGCAGCACGTCCCGCTTGATGAGCTGGCCGATGAGATAGCGATGTCGCCACAAATCGGTGGTAATGCGAACCGGGTTGAATGTCACGGCCATCAGCGGGAGGTGACGATGCCGTGCTCCAGCAGGTGATTTACCACTTGAGCTACGCAGGTAGCTAAGGGTTCCGTGCCGGTGTCAACGACAAGTTCAGGGTTTTCGGGGGCCTCGTAGGGTGATGAGATGCCGGTGAATTCTTTGATTTCTCCTGCCCGTGCGCGGTGGTACAAGCCTTTTACGTCGCGGCTTTCGCATACCTCCAGGGGGCAGCGACAATAGATCTCGATGAAATCGCCATGGGGCACCAGGCCGCGCACTTTTTCGCGATCGGCGCGGAAGGGGGAGATGAAGGCGGTTAGAGCAATGACGCCGGCTTCGATGAACAGTTTGGCCATTTCACCTACCCGGCGGATGTTTTCCTCCCGGTCGTGGGCGGAAAACCCCAGGTCGCCGCACAGGCCGTGGCGCACGTTGTCGCCGTCGAAGACGAAGGTGCGGCAGCCCTTCTGGAACAGTTCTTCTTCCACGGCGTGGGCCAGGGTGGATTTGCCCGCACCGGACAGCCCGGTGAACCACAGGATGGCGCTCTTGTGGCCGTTCAGGGCCTCGCGGCGGGAACGGGTGACGGTGGCGTGGTGCCAGACGGTGTTGCTGCTTTGGGTGCTTTCGTTCATGGGCTAACTATACCGCATCGAAATGATGCGGTCATTCGTGCCGCAGGGCTTCCACCGGCTTGAGGTAGGCCGCTTTGCGGGCCGGGTACCAGCCGAAGAAGATGCCGGTGCCGGCGGCGAACAGGAAGGCCACCAGGATCGAGCTGCCGGTGACCACTGCCGGCATTTCCGCCAGGGCGCTGACGGCCCAGGCGCCGGCCACGCCCAGCATTGCGCCGATGAGGCCGCCCAGGGTGCAGATGAACACCGCTTCCAGCAGGAACTGTTGCAGGATGTCCCGCCGCTTGGCGCCGATGGACATGCGGATGCCGATTTCCCGGGTGCGCTCGGTGACCGACACCAGCATGATGTTCATGATGCCGATGCCGCCGACGATGAGGGAGATGGAGGCGATGGCGCCCAGCATGAAGGACAGGGCCTGGGCGGAGCTGGCGGCGGCCTGGGCGGTGGCGGTGAGGTTGCGCACGGTGAAGTCGTTTTCCATGTCGTTGCGCAGGCGGTGGCGGATGCGCAGCAACTGGCCGATGTCTCCTTCGGCCTCGGTCATCATCTCCTTGGACGGGGCCTGGGCCATGATGAAGCGCACGGTGCCGGGGAAGGGGTTGCCGAACAGCTTGCTCTGCGCGGTGGTGACGGGGACCAGCACGCTGTCGTCCTGGTCTCGCCCGTCCATGCTTTGCCCCTTGGCTTCCAGCACGCCGACAATGGTGAAAGGACTGTTCTTGATGCGCATGGTTTTGCCCAGGGGGGGCTCGTCGGCGAACAGGTTGAAGACGACGGTTTTGCCGATCAAGGCTACCCGTGCGGCCGAGCGCACGTCTCCTTCGTCCAGGTTGCGGCCGCTTTCCACCGCCCAGTTGCGCACCTCCAGATATTCCGGCGTGACGCCGTTTACCACCGTGCTCCAGTTGTTGGGGCCGTAGCCGAGCTGGGCGGTGCCGGAATAGACCGGGGCGGAGGTTTTTACCGACGGCAGCTTGCCGATGGCCCGGGCGTCCTCCAGGGTGAGGGTGGGGGCGCTGCCCATGCCGGCCCGCAAGCCGCCGGAGGTGGTGCTGCCGGAGAGGATGATGAACAGGTTGGAGCCCATGGAGGCGATGGAGTCGTTGACGATGGCCTGGGTGCCCTGGCCGATGGCCAGCATCAACACCACGGCGGCCACGCCGATCACCATCCCCAGCATGGCCAGGGCCGCCCGCAGGCGGTTCACCCCCATGGAACGCCAGGCTTCTCCCGTCACGGCTGAAAAGTTCATGTTTTAACCACGAATGAACACGAATGAACACGAATGATCATAAAACTATCCTGTGGTGCTCCAGGTGCTTGGCGCCGAAATTAAGAATGATGCCTAGGCGATGCCCCGTTGCTTTCAGGTAGTTGAAGGTTTGTGCTTTGTGGATGTTGGTAATCTGGTCGGCCGCCTTGAGTTCCAGAATGATTTGGTTGTCGACCAGAATATCGGCGAAATACTCTCCCACCACTTCACCTTCAAACATTACCTTGACGGCAGCCTGCTGTTCGGCTGTTATTCCTTCGCGACGCATAAGGACCATCAGCGCGTTTTCGTAGACCTTCTCTAGAAAACCCGGGCCAAGGTTTGAATGGACCTCCATCGCCAGCCCAATGATGCGATAGGAGAGTTCTTTATGGACCAGAGAATTCGTGTTCATTCGTGTTAATTCGTGGTTCATATGCCTTTCACCCCCCCGTCGTACACCACGTTCCCGTCCCGGAAGCGCACCAGCCGTTTGGCGTGGTGGGCGATGTCGGCCTCGTGGGTGACCAGTACCACGGTGATGCCCTGGTCCCGGTTGAGGCGGGTGAAGATGTCCATGATCTCCTCGCTGGTGTGGGTGTCCAGGTTGCCGGTAGGCTCGTCGGCCAGGATCAGCCGGGGGTGGTTGGACAGGGCACGGGCGATGGCCACCCGCTGCTGCTGGCCGCCGGAGAGTTGGTTGGGCTGCTTGTCGGCGTGGGCGGCCAGGCCCACCTGGTCCAGCAGTTCCAGGGCACGGCGGCGGCGTTCGCTTTTGCCTTCGCCGGCGTAGACCAGAGGCAGGGCCACGTTGTCGGCCACGCTGATGCGCTTCAGCAGGTTGAAGCCCTGGAACACGAAGCCGATCAGCCGGTTGCGCAGGGTGGCCAATTCGTCGTCGGACAGCTCCGCCACGTTGCGCCCGTCCAGGTAGTAGGCGCCGCTGGTGGGGGTGTCCAGGCAGCCCAGGATGTTCATGAAGGTGGATTTGCCCGAACCGGAGGGGCCCATCACGGCGACGAACTCCCCCGGCTGGATCGCCAGATCCACGCCGTTGAGGGCGGGGGGCGTGGTGCCGGCGGCGGTTTCGTAGCGCTTGGCGAGCGTTTCGACCCGGATCAGCGCGTCGGAATCAGAACGGCCGGACCTGGAATCTGCCATTGTTCTTGCCTGTTTTCGCCGCGATTTCCTTCACCACCAGCTGGTCGCCGGGCTGGAGCGCCCCGTCCGCTACTTCCACGTAGCTGGCGTCGGAAATGCCCGTCTTCACCGCCACCGGCTCCAGCTGGTTGCCGGCGAGGCGGTAGACGGCGGGGCCTTGGGGCTTCTTGTCGCGGGCCTTGGCTTCTTCCGCCGCCGGCTTGAAGCGCAGGGCCTCCTTGGGAATGCGCAGCACGTCCTTTTTCTGCTCCACCACCACCCGGATGTGAGCGGTCATGCCGGGCATCAGCTTGCCGTCGGCGTTGTCCACCGCCACCACCACGTTGTAGGTCACCACGTTCTGCTGGATGGTGGGGTTGAGGCGGATCTGCTTCACGGTGCCGACGAAGTTGCGCTCGGGGAAGGCGTCCACCGAGAAATTCACCGTCTGGCCCATTTCCACCGTCCCCACGTCGGCTTCGGCCACCGTGGTGTCGATCTGCATCTCCCGCAGGTCCTTGGCGATCTGGAACAGGGTGGGGGTCTGGAAGCTGGCGGCCACGGTCTGGCCCACGTCCACGTTCCGCGCCACCACCACGCCGGAAATGGGGGAGCGGATAATGGAGTAGTTCAGGTTGGTGCGGTCCTTTTTCAACTGCGCCTGGGCCAGCATCAGCTGGGCCCTGGCGGAATCCAGGGTCTGCACCGCCTGGTCCAGGGCATCGGCGGAAACGAATTTCTTGTGGAACAGGTCCCGGTTGCGTTTTTCCCGGGCGATGGCCAATTCGAGGTTGGCTTTGGCGTTGGCCAGGTTGGCCTCGCTTTGCTCCAATTGGGCGCGGAACAGGGCCGGGTCCAGTTCCGCCAGCACCTGGTTGGGCGTCACCCGGTCGTTGAAGTCGGCGTACAGCTTCTTTACCGTGCCGGATACCTGGGTGCCCACGTTGACCAGCACCACCGGGTTGAGGGTGCCGTTGGCGGCCACGGACTGCACGATGTCTCCCCGCTCCACTTCGGTGGTGCGGTAGCGCTGAGAAATGTCGCCGTTGTTGTGGCCCCAGATAAACCAAGCGGCAAGGCCGGCAGCCGCCAAAACGGCGGCGGCGAGGAGGGGACGGAAGAGCGGGTAGCGTGTCATGGTTGTGGGGTGGGGCGAGAAGGCTGTGGTTTCCGACAATTATAGTCCCAAAGGAGGTGCAATCCGGGTGGCGCCCAGGACGGGCGCCACCGCGTGCGTTTATGCTTGCATGCTGATGCCGCCGTTGGTGCTTGGTTTTTGTGACGTTTTGCCGCGCCGATCAGGCATCATTTTCCTTCTTGGCCGCCGCTGCGAGGCGGAAGACCGCTTCCATGCCGTCCAGCATGGTTTCCTGGGAAAATCGCGCAGCAACGGCGCTTCGTCCCGCCAAGCCGAGGGCGTGGCGCAAAACCGGGTTGCGCAGCAGGCGAATAATTCCGTTGGCCAAGGCATCCGCGTTCCGCGGCGGCACCAGGCAGCCGGTCTCGTTGTCCTGTACCAGTTCTTCGATGGCCCCAACCGGGGTCGACACGACGGCGAGCCCCATGGCCATGGCCTGCATGAGGGCCTGGGGCACCCCCTCGTTGCCGTAGGACGGCAGAACGAACAGATCCATGGCTCCCAGGAGGTCCGCCACGTCTTCCCGCTGCCCGAGCAGGGAGACGCGCTCGGGCTGCGGCAGGGAGCGAATGCGTTGTTCGATGTGCTGCCGGCGCGGACCATCGCCGACGATGACGAGATGGGCATCCGGTACGGCGGCAAATACGGCGGGCAGAGCATCCAGCAGATAGTCGTGCCCCTTCCAGCTGCGCAGGGTGGCGACGATGCCGATGACTTTTTTTTCCGCCGGGATGCCCAATTGTCGTCGTACTGTGTTGCATTCCAAGGTGCGGCGGCGATCGAAGCGGTCGAGATCGACGCCGGTAGGGATGGAAACGATGTGTTCGGAGGAAAGCCGGAGGTGGCGCAACAAATCCTGCCGTATCGACTCCCCGGTGGTGACGATGCGGCAAGCGGCCTTGCCATAAAGCCAGCGGGAAAGGGGGTCCGCCTTCACCGGCGTGGAAATGTGGCGGGTGCGAACCACCGGTACCCGGAGGCCGGGAAGGGCGTTGGCCAGCGCTACCAGCCAACTGTCGGTGGAACTGTGGGTATTGATGACATCGGGTTGATGCGCTTGCAACCAGTGGCGAACGGCGAGCAGGCTATGGGCGCTTTTCCGCTTAAAGGGAAGGGGAACGGCGGGAACCCCCCGCCGGTGGGCAGCCTCAAAAATAGCGGCTTGAGGCGGGCACAACAGTGTGACGTGGTGGCCCCGCGCCATCAGTCCTGCCGCTTCATTGAGAATGCGGATTTCCTGCCCGCCCCAACCGAGAGATGCCTCGGTGTGCACGATGTGCAAGGGTGCGCCGTGGCGGAATGCTTTCGGCGGAATATCTGTCGGCGCCGAAGGGGAAGAAAGCACTGGCGCGAGAGTTTCAATGGGAAGCGGCATGATGGCTATTTGTGGACTTTCCCCGTGGCAGGAGTGGCCAGCGGTAGGCGGAGGCAGGCCTCCAATCCGCCCTCGGGATGGTTGCGCAGGGTCAGGGAGCCGCCGTGGGCGCGGGCGATGTTGCGGGCGATGGCCAGCCCCAGGCCGGTGCCGCCGGTTTCCCGGGAGCGGGAGGTTTCCAGCCGCACGAAGGGGTCCAGTACCCGTTCCAGCTGGTCGTCGGGAATGCCGGGGCCGTGGTCCCGCACCCGGATCACCGCCTCCTGTTCCTCCCGGGCGATGGCGACCTCGGCACTGCCGCCGTATTTCACCGCATTGCCGATCAGGTTGGACAGGCAACGGCGCAGGTCCAGGGGGCGGGCCAGCACGGTGGCGCCGGATTCACCGTTGCAACGCACCTCGTCGCCCCCTTCCGCCTGGTCGGCGCAGGTGCTGTTCACCAGGGAGTCCAGGTCCAGCGGTTGCCCGGGGGCGGCGGCATCCAGGCTGCGGGCCAGGTCCAGCCCTTCCCGCACCATCAGTTTCATCTGCTGCAGGTCGCCCAGCAGTTTGTCCCGCAGGGGGTCGGCGGGGGCGTTTTCCAGCCGCAGGCGCATGCGGGTGAGGGGCGTCTGGAGGTCGTGGGTGATGGCGGCCAGAAGGCCGGTGCGCTCTTCCACGTGACGCCGGATCAGGGTCTGCATGCGGTTGAAGGCGCGGGAGGCGTCCTTCACCTCCGTCAGTCCGGTTTCCGGCAAAGGGGGCTGGTCGATGTTGCGCCCCAGGGCCAGGGCTGCCCGGGCCATGCCCCGCAGGGGGCGGGTGACCCAGTAGGCTACGCCGGCGGCCAGCAGGGCCAGGGCCAGGGCAAAGAGCGTCATCTGGGCCGCCATGCGGCCGAGGAAGGCCGGCCGGTGGCGCAGGGGGTTGTCCGGCACGTCCACCGTCGCCGGGGAGCCATCGGATAGAGTGGCTGAAACCCACAGCCTGCGGGGGCCGTCGCAGGTCGTCTCGTCGGGGGCGCAGACTTCCCTTCCCTGGCGCAGGGTCAGCAGCCGGATGCCCGGCGCCAGCCGCTCTTCCATGCGCGGGCGCAGGGGATGGACGGCGCCGCCGCCGGGGGCGGCAGGGGCAAAGGACAGGCGCACCCCCTCCCGCTCGGCCAATGCGGCAAGACGGCCCCGTTCACCGGCGGGCAGGGCGTCCGCCAGGGCCAGCCAGTGGGCGACCCGGTCGGCGGCAAAGTGCCCCCGCATCTGGGCGAAGCTGCTCGCCTCCCCCCCGCTCACGATCCAGAAGCTCAAGGCGAAGGCGAGCCAGGAGCCGAACAGCAATACCAGGAAGATGCGGCCCGCCATGGAGCGGAAGAACCCGGCCAACCAAGCCACGGCTATTCCTTCCGCACCGGCACGGCGAGGACGTAGCCTTCGTTGCGCACGGTCTTGAGCAGCTTGGGCTCCCGGGCGTCGTCCCGCAGTTTTTGGCGCAGGCGGCTCACCGCCAGGTCGATGGAGCGGTCGAAGGGGTCCGCGTCACGGCCCCGGGTGAAGTTGAGCAGTTGGTCCCGGTTCAGCACCCGTCCGGCATGGTCGATGAAGGTCCGCAGCAGGCGGTATTCGGACCCGGAGAGGGCCACCGCCACGCCGTCCGGGGCGATCAGCTGGCGGGTTTCCACTTCCAGGGTCCAGTCGGCGAAGTGGAACAGGCGCCCCTCTTCTTCCCGGTGGTTGAAGGGCTGGGCGCGGGCACGGCGCAGCACGCTGCGGATGCGGGCCAGGAGTTCCCGGGGCTCGAAGGGTTTGGCCAGGTAGTCGTCGGCCCCCATTTCCAGGCCGACGATGCGGTCCACCGGCTCGCCCCGGGCGGTGAGCATGATGATGGGCAGGGACGAGTGGGCGCGCAGTTCCCGGCACAGGGTAAGGCCGTCCTCGCCGGGCATCATCACGTCCAGGATGACCAGGTCGATGGGGGCGGCATCCAGGGCGCGGCGCATTTCGCTGCCGTTGGCGGCGGTGGACACGCGGTAGCCCTGGCGTTCCAGGTAGTCCGCCAGCAGCTCCCGGATGTCCCGATCGTCGTCTACGACCAGAAGGTGTTCTTGCTTATCTTCCATGGGGGCGGAGTTTATGCCAAAAAACCCTTTCTTGTCAGGTCGTGAATGTAACTTTGTGTATCATCCGCGGAGCATGGATACGAAAGGTTACGGAGCGGGGCGGGGTCGTTACACACTGGCGACAGAAGGAAATACCCGCTCCACACGAGAGGCGTTTAATGGGTTCCAGGCATCTGCCTTAACCCTGAACTGAGGAGTCGAAAATGCAATCCCTGAAAAAACGTATCGCCCTGGGGCTCGTCGTGGCCGCCGCCGCCGGTGTTCTCTCCGCTCCGGCTTTCGCCGAGCGCAATGCCGGCTGTTTCGATGGCAAACGCTTCGAGCAGCGGATGGAAAAGCGCCAGCAAGCCCTTCACGATGACCTGAAACTGACGGCGGCCCAGGAAAAAGGCTGGAAGACCTATACCGACGCCGTGAAGGCCGCCATGCCGAAGCGCGGGGATTTCGATCCCAAGGCCATGGCCGACCTGTCCGCCCCCGAACGCGCCGACAAGATGCTGGCCCGCGGCCAGGAGCGGCTGGACGGCATGCGCAAGGCGACCGAGGCGATGAAGGCCTTCTACGCCACCCTCACCCCGGAGCAGAAGAAGACCTTCGACCAGAAGTCCTTCCACGGCTTCCACGGCAAGCCCGGCGGAGGACGTTAGAACCAAGATCGGGTAATTGAACCACGGTCCCTCATCCCAACCCTTCTCCCGAGGGGAGAAGGGCTTTTGTTCCCCTCTCCTTCCGGGAGAGGGGCTAGGGGTGAGGGAACACGGCTGAAGGAGTTGATAATGCTTACGCGATGCCGGGGTTGCCGGCCATGCCGATCAGCTTGGGCTGGTTGAGCTTGATCCCCTTGATGGTCTTCTTGGCCCGCAGGTACTGGGCCACCACTTCCCAGATCGGTTCGCCGGCGACGCCTTCGCCCACCGGCGCCCAGCCGGCTTCCTTGTATTTCTTGCCGGCGGAGACCGGCTTGCCGTTGAGGCGCATGTCGCTGATGCGCTTGCCCATGGCGGCATTGGGGGTGCAGGTGTAGGTGAGGCCGCCCACCCGCACCATGTCGCCGCCCTGCTGGTAGTAGGGGTCGGGGTTGAACAGGTTGTCGCAGACGTCTTCCAGGATGTCCTTGATCTGCTGGCCGGTGAAGTCGTTGACCGTGGTCTGGGGATAGGTGATGGCGGTCTGGTCCATCAGCTTCTCCATGGTGATGGGCTCGCCGGGCAGGATGGTGGTGCCCCAGCGGAAGCCGGGGGAGAAGGCGAGCTGGGCGCCTTTCACTTCCATCAGGGCGTCCAGGATCAGCTGGTCCCAGGTGCCGTTGAAGTTGCCGCGGCGGTAGAGCAGATCGTCGCTCACCGCCAGCACTTCGTTCAGCTTGGATTCGTAGGGGGCGCGGATCTGCTTGATCAGGGCTTCCATGGCCGGGTCGGCGGGGAGCAGGTTGGAGAACACCGGCAGCAGCTTGTACTTCCAGCCCGCCACCTTGCCGTTCTTGACCTCGAAATCCAGCACGCCGAGGAACTTGCCGTTGGAGCCGGCGTTGGTCACCAGGGTCTGGCCGCCGGCGTTCTTCACCGCCACCGGGGCGGGCACGCCGTCGTGGGTGTGGCCGCCGAGGATGGCGTCCACGCCGGTGACCCGGCTCGCCATCTTGAGGTCCACGTCCATGCCGTTGTGGGACAGCACCACCACTACCTGGGCACCCTTGCCCCGGGCCTCGTTCACCATTTTCTGCAGGTTGTCGTCCTGGATGCCGAAGCTCCAGTCGGGGATCATGTGGCGGGGGTTGGCGATGGGGGTGTAGGGGAAGGCCTGGCCGATGATGGCCACCGGCACGCCGTTGATCGGGCGGATGACGTAGGGGTCGAACACCTGGTCGCCGAAGTCGTTGGTTTTCACGTTCTGGGCGACGAAGTCCATCTTGCCCTTGAGGTCGCGGTCCACGATTTCCTTCACCCGTTGGGCGCCGTAGGTGAATTCCCAGTGGCCGGTCATCACGTCCACGCCCAGGGCCTTGCAGGCGTCCACCATGTCCTGGCCCTGGGTCCAGAGGGAGGTGGCGGAGCCCTGCCAGGTGTCGCCGCCGTCCAGCAGCAGGGAGCCGGGGCGGCTTTCCTTGACGCGCTTGACCAGGGTGGAGAGGTGGGCGAAGCCGCCCACCTTGCCGTAGGTCTTGGCCGCCGCTTCGAAGTCCAGGTAGGTGAAGGCGTGGGCCTCCGCCGTGCCCGGCGCGACGCCGAACTGCTTGAGCAGCTTCTCGCCCACCAGGTGAGGGGGCTTGCCGGCCATGGAAGCCACGCCCAGGTTGACGTTGGGCTCGCGGAAGTAGAGCGGCATCAGCTGGGCGTGGCAGTCGGTGAAGTGCAGCAGGCTGACGTTGCCGAAGGCGGGCAGGTCGTAAAGGCTGCCGGGGTTGGCGGCCAGGGCGCTCTTGCTGTCCAGGGCGAGGCCGCCGGCGGCGGCCACGGCGAGCAGTTGCAGGAATTCGCGGCGGTTCATGGGCTGGGCTCCGTGTGGTTTCTGTTCGTTTTGCGCCCGTCGCTGCAGCCGCGGGCGCTTTTATATGTAGGGTAAAAAGCGGCCCGGAAGAGCTCCGGGCCGGGGGGACTTACTTGCGGAACACCGACGCTTTCATCGGCAGGCCGTTGCTCAGGTAGGAGTGGAAGTACTCCAGTTCGTTGAATTCCTGGCTGCCCGGCTTGAGGGACACGGCTCGCACCTGGTTGAAGCACTGGGCGTAGCGCTGCTGCAGGGTCACCAGGTTGTCGCCGCCGCGGAACACCGGCCAATGGGTGGCATGGCCGACGGCGGGGGACAGGAACTCCGAACGGATGCGGTGGCCGGCGTTGTCCATGTGGCAGGTGGCGCAGGAGAAGTTCAGTTGGCCGCGGCGCTGGAAGAACATGTTCTTGCCCCGCTCGAAGGCTTCCTGGGCCGCCGGGCCTTGCACCTTGACGTTCATCTTCATGCCGTCGGACAGGGTGCGGGCGTAGGAGGTGAGCTTGCCGATCTCCTTGCCGCTGTACTCCATGGCCTTCTCTCCATTGGCCTCGCGGCAGGCGTTGAGGGCCATTTCGAAGGTGACCACTTTGCCCTGCTTGTCGTCGAACTGGGGGTAGTTGCCCGCCGCGTTCTTGCCGCCGTTGGGGAAGCATTCGGCGTAGGTCTTGCCGTTGGCGAACGGTTTTTCCCACATGGCCTTGCCTTCTTCGATCACGCCTTCGAAGGGGGGGAAGTCCATGATGGTCTTGTACTGATCCAGGGCGCCGTCGTCATAGATCATGGCGCCGTAGACGTACTGGTCGAGCTTGATTTTGGGGTATTTTTTCTTGTAGGTATTGATGATCTGCTTGCGGTCGTTTTCCGGGCTGGCGTTGGCGGCCAGGGAACCGGCGATCAGGCCGGCGCCCACGAACGCCAGGATGATTTTATTCATGCTGTCTTCCTCCTCGTTGGGTACGGGTGCGCTCTGGAGCGCACCCGTGAACGATTAGCCGATGACGGCTTCGGCGGTGTTCTTGTCGCCCTTGTTGTCCGTCCAGTTGACCACGACCTTGTCGCCGGCCTTGGCGCCCTTCACCTTGAAGCCCAGGAAGGGGTTCTTGGAGATGGCCTGGCTCCACTGGGAGTCCAGCACCACTTTGCCGTTGACGGAGGCGTTCACTTCCTGGATGAAGTGGGCGGGGATCAGTTGGCCGGTCTTGGGGTCCTTGCGCTGGCCGGTTTCCATGATGTGGCTCATCAGCACTTTAACGTCGGCCACGTCGCCCTGCATGGTGGCGCGGATTTTCATCGGATCTGCCATTTTGTATTCCTTTCAGTTCGTATGCGGTGTCGAGGGAGGCGGGACGGGGATTAGCCGCCGCAGCCGCCGATGGTGACTTTCACTTCCTTGGCGGCAGTGTAGGTCTTGCCGCCGGCCTTGACGATGGCGCGCACCTTGGAGGTCTTGGCCATCTTGACGCGGGTGGAGATATAGCCCAGGGCGCCGTTGGAGAAGTCGTAGGTAGAGCACAGGGGGTTCAGGTTGGTTTCGATGAACAGGGCGATGGAGGCGGTGCCCGCGATGTTGCTGGTGATTTCCACCGGCACCACGGCGCCGTTCTCGGCGATGTCCGGGGCCTTGATCACGATGTCCTTGCTTTCGGCCGCGCCGGCGCCGCCGACGGACTTGAGGGCTTCGTCCAGCTTGGTGGCGCCAAAGCCGGCCTTGTTCCATTCGGCAGCCAGCACTTCGGTGGGCTTCAGCAGGCCGGCGGCGACGGCCACGGCCACGGAGCCGGCGGCACCGGCGCCTTTCAGGAAGGTTCTGCGGAACTGGTTCATGCTAGGTCTCTCCTTGGTTTGGGGTTACAGGCTGTAGACGAATTCGGTTACTTTGTCGATTTCCTCCTCGGTCAGCACCTTGTGCTTGCCGAAGGGGGGCATGGAGGTCTTGGGGTTGGCCACCATGGCGTCCCATATCTGGGCGCGCAGCTTGGCCTTGTCCGGGTAGCGCAGCTGCATGGAAATCAGGGGCGGGGCGATGGTGCCCGGCATTTCCGCGTCCGCCTGGCTGGGCATGGCGTGGCAGGCCAGGCAGTTGCCCAGGCGGCGGTCGTAGGCGATTTGCTTGCCCGTCATGCCCGTGCTCTCTTCCTTGGGTTTGTCGAAAAACAGCGGGGCGGGGGCCTTAATCTCTTCCTTCTTGGCCTCATCCGCCGCCAGGGCGGCGCAGGACAGGCTGGCGCCCATGACGGCGGCGAACAGCAACCGGGCTTGCTTCCTCATCATTATGGTCTCCTCCATTCTCATTCATGTCCGTAGTGCCCCGGAAGGCGTATGCGCCTCCGGGCCATCAACCGCAACATCGCCGACGGTTGTGCCAAGCATACTCAATAGGAATCCTCCCGTGCAAGGGATTTGTGAAAAAATTCTTTTAATAACCGATAGTTAGTACGAATGTACTAGTGGGGAGGGTGCTTAGGGCTTGGGTTTTGGATCGTTCCGGCTGCGCAACTCTTTGAGCCGCGCTTCCACGATGGATTGCTGGTAGAAATCGCCGTCCCCCTGCTTGAGGGCGATCTGCAGCTGTTCGATGGCGGCGGTGAGGTTGCCGAGGCGCACGTAGGCTTCCGCTTGGGCCTGGTGGCTCAGCATGGGATGGCCCAGGGCGGCGTGGATTTTGGCCTGGATCTGGTACAGGCGGTAATCCTGGGTGAAGGCGTTGATGCGGGGGCTGAGGAACTTGTCCGCTTCCGCCGGGCTTCCGCTTTTCAGCAGGGCTTCCGCCAAGCCGTAGACCAGGGCGCGGTGCTGGGGGTAGAGCCGCAGGGCGGCCCGGTACTGGGCGATGGCGGCGTCGGTTTTTCCCTCGGCGAGCTTGAGTTCCGCCGCCAGGTTGTCGATGAACGGGCTGCTGGGAGCGACCTTGCGCAGAGCGGACATTTCCGTTTCCGCCCGGTCGAATTTTTCCTGCCGCATCAGGGCCAGGGTCAGGCCGTAGCGCTGGGCGGCTTCGCTGGCGTAGCGCTTGTCCTGCAGGAAGCTCTCGAACTCTTTCACCGCCTGGGCCGGGGGGGTGAGCAGGGCCCGCAGCTTGGCCCGCACCAGTTGGAAATCGAGGCTGTCCCGTACCTGCTTGTAGGGGGTTTCCGCCACCCGGTTCTCGATGTCGGCGATGCGCTCGCTGGTGAGGGGGTGGGTGCGCAGATAGGTGGGGGCGTTGTTCTCATACAGGCGGCTGGCCCGTTGCATGCGCTCGAAAAAGGCCGGCATGGCCCGGGTGTCGAAGTGGGACTTGCCAAGGATTTGCAGGCCCACCCGGTCGGCTTCCCGCTCGTGCTCCCGGGTAAAGTCCAGCTGGGTCTGGACCGAGGCCGCCTGGGCGGTGGCGATGGCCGCCTGGGACACCTGGGGGTTGGAGCGGGCGGCGAGCAGCGCCACCGCCAGGGCCGCCAGGGTGGGCATGGTGGTCTTCTGCTGGCCGGCGATCATCCGCGCAATATGGTGCTGGGTTACGTGGCCGATTTCGTGGGCCAGCACCGAGGCCAGTTCCGATTCGCTCTGGGAGGCGACGATCAGGCCGGTGTGGACGCCGATATAGCCCCCGGGCAGGGCGAAGGCGTTGAGGGTGCCGTCACGGATGACGAAAAAGCGAAAGCTGAGGGTGTTGTCAGGGCCGGCCGCCACCAGCCGGTAGCCCAGGTTGTTGAGATAGGCGGTGACTTCCGGGTCGTCGAAGTAGCTCGGGTCCAGGTAGACGTCCCGCATGATGGCGTCTCCCAGCATCTGCTCTTCCTGGGGCGAGAAGGCGCTTTGGGACACGTCCCCCAGATTGGGAAGCTCGTCCGCCATGGCTGCGGGCAGGCACAGCAGGAAAGCGGCGAGAAGACAGGAAAATCGCATGGCGCTATGATAGCCTTTCGACCGAATTAGTTCATGGCCCAGTTTGTAAAAGAATGTAACCGGCCATGAGGCAAGCATTACGCCAAGATTATGATAACGCTTGCCTCATGGCCGGGTTCCCGCCGCTTCGCGGCGACCTCGGCGGAACGGGCGAGGGGGACAGGGAGCGCCTTCGGCGCGGTTTATGCGATATGAGATTATGAGCGAATTCACCCATTTCGATGCCCAGGGCCAGGCCCATATGGTGGACGTGGCGGAGAAGTCCGAAACCAAGCGCGTCGCCCGGGCCGCCGGGGTCATCCGCATGCGCCCCGAAACCCTGCAACTGTTGGCCGCGGGAGGCAGCAAGAAGGGGGATGTGCTGGGGGTGGCGCGGATCGCCGCCATCCAGGGGGCGAAGCGCACCGCGGAGTTGATCCCTCTGTGCCATCCTCTGCCCCTGACCCGGGTGACGGTGGATTTTCGCGTCGACCCGGGGCATTCCCTGGTGGAGTGCACCGCCGTTACCGAGACGGTGGGCCGCACCGGGGTGGAGATGGAGGCGTTGACGGCGGTCAGCGTCGGGCTGCTGACGATTTACGATATGTGCAAGGCCGTGGAGAAGGGCATGCGCATCGAGGACATCCGCCTGCTGGAAAAGCAGGGGGGCAAGTCCGGACACTGGATTGCCGAATAAGGATAAGCCCATGACCGATACGGTTTCACCCAAAAAACGGGTGTTCGAGCAGTTGACGCGGGTGGCCAAGGCCCTGGCCCATCCGGTGCGGCTCGAACTGGTGGAGGCCCTGGGGCAGGGGGAGCGCAGCGTGGAGGATTTGGCCGCCGCCTGCGGCCTGCCCATCGCCAATACCTCCCATCATCTCCAGGTGCTGCGGGACGGGGGCATGGTGCACTCCCGCAAGGCGGGGCTCCACGTGTTCTATCGCCTGAGCGACGGGGACGTGCCGATGCTGGCCTCGGCCATGGGGCGCATCGCCGAGCGCCACTTGGCGGAGGTGGAGCGCATCGTGCGCGAGCACTTCACGATCAAGGACGATCTCCAGCCGGTGAGCCGCAAGGCCCTGTTGTCCATGGTCAAGGCCGGGGAGGCGATGGTGATCGATGTGCGGCCGGCGTCCGAATTCGAGGCCGGCCACATCGCCGGTGCCGTCAACGTGCCGGTGGACGAGCTGCCCCGCTATCTGTCGGCCCTTCCCAAGGAACAGGAGGTCGTCGCCTATTGCCGCGGCCCCTACTGCATGCTGTCCTTCGATGCCGTGGAGCAACTGCGCCGCCTGGGTTACCGCGCCCGCCGCCTGGAGGACGGTTTCCCCGAATGGCAGGCGAGCCACTTGCCGGTAGAAGGCGGGAAAAGCCATTAGCCGTCGAACTACTCCTTTAGAGCAGGTTGTCATGTTATGGCAATGTTTTTATGATGGTGCCGTTTCGCTGTGGCAGCAATATGTAGTATATTAGAAAAAAATAATATACCGCCTTCCCCTTTTGCATGGAGTACAAAGATGTTCGGGATCAAGGAAGTAGATATTTTTGGCTTGCAGAAACTGCGCAACGACAAGGTGCTGCTGGTGGACGTGCGAACCGAAACCGAAGTGGGCCGCGGCATGATCGACGGCGCGGTGCACATTCCCCTGCACATGTTGCCGATCAAGCTGGAAGAAATGTGCAAGGAAACCCCCACCGTCCTGTACTGCCACAGCGGTGCCCGCTCGGCCCAGGCCTGCGCCTTCATGGCCTCCCGCGGGTTCGACAACGTGTTCAACCTGCAAGGCGGCATCCTGGCGTGGTTGCGTTCCGGGCAGGCTTTGGCCAACGTGGCATAGGCTTCCCCGTCGAACGGATAGTTGCATTGCGCCGAAAGCTGGATTATAAATGCCGCTTTCGGTTCCGATTTGTTTTCACCCCCTACAGATACTAAGGAGATAGAAGAATGAACTTCGACAAGGACCTGGATGCACGCGGCCTGAACTGCCCCCTCCCCATCCTGCGCACCAAGAAGGCCCTGGCCGAAATCGGCGCCGGCCAAGTGCTGAAGATCACCGCCACCGACCCGGGTGCCGTCAAGGATATGGCCGCTTTCGCCAAGCAGACCGGCAACGAGCTGCTGTCCTCCGCCGAAGCCGGCGGCGAATACGTGTTCTTCATGAAGAAGAAGTAATTCCCGAACGCTTAACCGCAACCGGCTGCGCCCCTGGCGCAGGACGAACAAGTTTGGGAGGACACTAAAATGAGCAAAAAGCTGGCAATCATCGCCACCAAGGGTACCCTGGACTGGGCCTACCCCCCCTTTATTCTGGCGTCCACCGCTGCGGCGCTGGGGTATGAGGTTGAAGTTTTCTTCACGTTCTACGGCCTGTCCCTGCTGCAAAAGGATGTCAGCGGCCTCAAGGTGAGCCCCCTGGGCAACCCTGCGATGCCGATGAAGATGCCTTTTGGCCCGGACTGGTTCAAGAAGATCAACTGGAACATCCCCAACGCGATCATGTCCATCGTTCCCGGGTTTGAGAATCTGGCTACCGTCCTGATGAAGCAAACCATCAAGAACAACGGCGTGGCCAGCATTGAAGAGCTGCGCGAGTTGAGCCAGGAAGCCGAAGTCCGTTTCGTCGCCTGCCAAATGACCGTTGAGCTGTTCGGTTTCGACCACAGCCAATTCATCGGCGGCGTGGAATTCGCCGGCGCCGCGAAATTCTTCGAATTCGCGGGCGAGGCCGACGTCACCCTGTTCATCTGAACGCGGCCTGTCGCGGCTGGGAAAAATGGCAACCCCCGGGTTGCCATTTTTTATGCCGGCGGCGCCGGATTTGACAGGCCGGGGAACGGCCGCGAGAATTGGGCGGGGTCTTTGCCCGGCGAAATTGGGCCGGATTGTTAGGGAGTAAAGCATGGCAAACGTGAACGGCTGCGAGTTGCCGGACGATCTGTACTACAACGTGGAAGACAATGTCTGGGCCAGGCGTGAGACGGACGGCACCCTGGTGGTGGGCATGACGTCCTATGCCTGCTCCCTGTCCGGCCAGATCGTCGCCTTCACCCCCAAGAAAGCCGGCAAGGTGGTGGAGCGGGGGCGCTCCCTGAGCACCGTGGAATCGGGCAAGTGGGTCGGCCCGGTCAAGGCCCCGGTGGGGGGGGAAATCGTGGCGGTGAACGAAGTCCTGTTCGACGACCCCGGCATCATCAACGCCGACCCCTACGGCGAAGGCTGGCTCATCCGCCTCAAGCCCGGCGACTGGGAAGGGGAATCCGGCAACCTGGTCAGCGGTGGGGACATCGTGCCGGCCTTCGAAGCCAAGATGAATGAGGATGGCTTCGGCGGCTGTTGAACCCGTCATTGCGAGGAACGAAGTGACGAAGCAATCCTCGCTGACGGACCGGAAAAGCGAGATTGCTTCGCTGCGCTCCCAATGACGTCGATGGGGGATGATTGGCTGGGGTTGGCCCGGGGCATCGAGGGCCTGGAAGGGGTCGGGCTCGATGCGGGACTGGTGCGGCGCTTCCAGTCAGCGGGCGCGGCATTGCCGCCCCTGACCTTCCATCTTCCCGCTTTCAAGCACTATTCTTCCCCCGAGCTGCCCTCCTGCGGCGGCAGCGCTTGGCCGGCGGTGTCCATTACCGGCGCTGAATGCGCCCTGAACTGCGACCATTGCCGGGCGGAGATACTCAAGCCCATGCTCCCGGCGACCACTCCCGAGGCCCTGTGGCAGACGGCGAACCGGCTGGCCGAACGGGGCGCAGGAGGAATGCTGCTCACGGGCGGCTCCGACCGGCGCAACGAGGTGGGCTATGGACCGTTCCTCGCCACCCTGCGCCGCATCAAGGACCGTTTTCCCCATTTCCGCATCGCCGCCCATGCCGGCCTGGTGGACCGATCCGCCGCCCGGGGCCTGGCGGACAGCGGGGTGGACATCGCCATGCTGGATGTCATCGGCGCCCAGGACACCCTGGCCCGGGTCTACCATCTCAAGCGTCCGGTGGCGGATTTCGAGGCCTCCCTCGCCCACCTGGCGGCCACCGGGATGCGGGTGGTGCCCCATGTGGTGCTCGGCCTCCATTACGGCCAGCTGCTGGGGGAGTGGCGGGCCCTGGAGATGATCGCGCCCTGCGCCCCGGCCGCCGTGGTGCTGGTGGTGGTGATGCCCTTTTACGCCTCGCCCGCCCGCCCTTTCGCGGTGCCCTCCGGGCGCGAGGTGGGGCACTTTTTCCTTGACGCCCGGCGGGCGCTTCCCGGCATTCCCCTCCAACTCGGCTGCGCCCGCCCCGCCGGCCGGGCCAAGGCGGAAATCGATGCCTACGGGGTGATGGCCGGCCTGGGCGGCATCGCCCATCCGGCGGAAGGGGCGGTGGAGCTGGCGCGGAAAATCGGCCGCGAGCTGAGGCTGAGTCCCGGCTGCTGTTCCCTCGGCGCCGGGGAGCCCCTTGACGCCGTCCCGGGGCGGCCGTTCCCGGTGAAGGTGGTGGCCCATGGCTGAGCCCTGGAACGTGGTGGACACCGGCCTCCTCGGCGCCGCCGAGAACATGGCCTGGGACCGGGCGCTGCTGGAAGCCCGGGAGGCGGGGGAAATCGGCAACACCCTGCGTTTCCTCCGCTTCAAGCCCTGCGCCCTGGTGGGCTGTCACCAAAGCCTTGAACAGGAGTTGGACTTGGACTACTGCGCCGCCCAGGGCATCCAGGTGCAGCGCCGGATTACCGGCGGCGGGGCGATTTGCTTCGATCCCGGCCAACTGGGCTGGGAGTTGTTCCTGTCCCGCAACGCCCTCGGCACCCCGGACATGGGGGAAATCGCCCGCCGGGTATGCGAGGCGGCGGCAGCGGGCATCCGGCGCCTGGGGGTGGATGCCCGTTTCCGTCCCCGCAACGACATCGAGGTGGGTGGGCGCAAGATTTCCGGCACCGGCGGCAGCTTCGAGGGGCGGGCGCTGATGTACCAGGGCACCCTGCTGCTGGATTTCGAGGTGGAACAAATGTTGCGGGTGCTGCGCATCCCGGCGGAAAAGCTGCGGGACAAGGCCATTGCCTCGGCCCGGGAGCGGGTGGCGAGCCTGAAGGAACTGCTGGGCGAGGCCCCGCCGGTGGAGGAGGCCAAGGCGGCCCTGACCGGTGCTTTCGGCCAGGCGTTCGGGGTGGCGTTTGCTTCGGCGGCGCTTCCCGAAACGGTGGTCGGCCGTTATCGGGAGGCATTGAAGGAAATCGACTGCCCGGAATGGGTAAATCTGGTCCAAAAGCCGGTTTCCGATGCGCCCTTGCTGGAAGGGGTGGCCAAGTTTCCCGGCGGCCTGCTGCGGCTGGCCGCCGCCTACGACCGGCGGACGCGGCACCTGAAGCAGGTGTGGTTCGCCGGCGATTTTTTCGCCAGCCCGGCGCGCCTGGTCAACGACCTGGAGGCGAGGTTGAAGAACATCACCCTGGCCGAGGCGGAAGTGGCCATCCGGCAATTCCTCTCCGGTTATCCCGCCGACGCCCTGAGCCTGTCGGCGGACGAAGTCATCGGCGTGCTTCGCCGGACGGTAGGGGAGGCGGATGGACTCCTGTGACGTTCTGGTGGTGGGACTGGGGCCGGCCGGCGGAGCGGCGGCCCTGGCGGCGGCTGAAGCCGGCCTGCGGGTGATCGCCCTGGAACGCCGGAATGAAATCGGCCGCCCGGTGCAATGCGCCGAGTGCGTGCCCGCCGCCATGGGACGCCTGGTGCGGCGCACCGGCTGCGAGGTGCAGCGGGTGGACGCCATGCAGACGGTCCTGCCTTCCGGCGCGTCGGTGGACAGCCCCTTCCGGGGCATCATGATCGACCGGGCCAGGCTGGACGCCGGCCTGGCCCGCAGCGCCGAGGAGGCGGGGGCCAGGCTGCTCCTTGGCTGGCGCTTCGACGCCCTGGACGCCGGGGCGGGCAGGGTGCGCTGCCGCAACGCTCAGGGGGCGCGGGAGATTTCCTACCGTCTGCTGATCGCGGCGGACGGGCCTTTTTCCCCCGTGGCCGACGCGCTGGGTCTGCCCTCCCAGCCCGTCGCCCTGGCCCGGCAGGTCACCGTTCCCCTGTTGCAGCCCCTGGCCCGGACCGAGGTGTATCTGTCCCCCGATTATCCCGGCGGCTATGGCTGGCTGTTTCCCAAGGGCGGCACGGCCAACCTGGGGGTGGGGGTCGCGCGGGAAGCAGGGCATCTCCTCCGGCCGCGCCTTCATGATCTGCACCGCCGTCTGGCGGGGGAAGAGCGGGTGGGGGGCGGGATTTTGGCCCGCACCGGCGGTGGGATTCCCGTCGGCGGCTTGCGGCCGAAACTGGTGGTGGGAAACGTGATGCTCGTCGGCGATGCCGCCGGCCTCACCCATCCGGTGACCGGCGCCGGCATCCACCCGGCGGTGACCTCCGGCGAGGCGGCGGGCCGGGCGGCAGCACGCTGGCTGGTGGGGGACGCGGCCGCCTTGGAAAGCTACGGGGCGGGCATGGAGGAGTTGTTCGGTCCCTCCCTGGCCCGGGCGTTGCGGCGGCGTGGGGAATTGAGAGGGCGGGAAGGGGACGAGGGCGCCTTGCGCCGGGCCTGGGTGGCTTTCCCCGACTATTATCGACGGCACGAGGTGCAGGCATGACGGAGCAAGCGGTGACTTTTTATCGGCCCGACCGGGGAGGGCGAGCGCCGACCCTGAACTCCCCCGAATACGTCCAGCTTTCCACCGCGGCGGCCATTACCCTGGGGTTGATGCCGGGGAAAATGCACCGGGTGGATTGCACCCATTGCCTTAACCTGCTGGTCACCTACCCCGAGGGCTGCCGCGCCAATTGCGCCTATTGCGGGCTGGCACGGCACCGGGAGGAGGAGCGGGACTTCAACGCCCGCAACTTCATCCGTGTCGATTGGCCCACCGCCCGCTACGACGAGATCATCCAGCGGGTGAGGGCGGGCGGTGACAAGGGCCGCTTCCAGCGCATGTGCATTTCCATGATTACCCACCCCCGCTCCGGCGCGGACACGCTGACCTTGCTGGACCGCTGGGTGCAGGCACTGCCCCATATTCCCGTTTCTATTCTTTCCAACCCCACCACCATGGAGCGGGAGGACTTGGCGGAGTTGAAACGGCACGGTGCCGAGATTTTTACCATCGCTTTGGACGCGGCCACCCCGGCGGTGTTCGAGCGAACCCGGGGCGCCACGGTGAGCAGTCCCCACGATTGGGAACATTATTGGCGCGCCATCGGCTGGGCGGCGGAAGTGTTCGGGCCGGAGCGCTTCGGCGTCCATCTCATCGCCGGCCTGGGGGAAACGGAGCGGGAACTGCTGGAAGCGGTGCAGCGCATCAAAGACCTGGGCGGCCACAGTCACCTGTTCGGCTTCTTCCCCGAGCGGGGTTCCCTGATGGAATCTTGGCCGGCGGTGGACGCGGGGCATTGGCGGCGGGTCCAGCTGGGGCGGTTCCTGATCGACTTCGCGGGGGGGCGGCTGGAGGGGATGAGTTTCGACGATGAGGGTCGGGTGGTGGATTTCGGCGGGGAGGACAAGGCCCTCGCCGCCCTGGTCCAATCGGGCAAACCCTTCCGCACCTCCGGCTGCCCCGGTAGCGACGACCCCGAGGTGTCCGCCTGCAACCGCCCCTACGGCGACTCCATGCCTTCCGACATCCGCTCCTACCCTTTTCCCTTGGATAACGGGGACTTGAAGAATGTCGGCGGGCAGTTGTCAAAGAAATATTAGAATAATCTAATAAACTGTATATATATCAATGTGTTGCGCGAATGACACACTTGTAGTCATTCTAAAAATAAAATTGGACAAAAATGCTAGGAAACCCTCGGGACGGATTTTGTCTCGCCGTTTCCTCCGGTAAGATGGCCCCACGTATAGAACAAAAACACGATTCAAAAACACCTTTTTCTTAAAAAACATCAGAATTAGTGGAGGAACTACATCTATGAAATACAACAAGATTGCCATCGCCCTCGCGGTTTCCGGCCTGATGCTCCCCGGCATCGCCTCCGCCACCAATGGTTATTTCTCCCACGGCAACGGCATGAAGGCCAAAGGTATGGCCGGTGCTGCTACCGCCGTGACCGGCGACACCTTCGGTGGCGCCAACAACCCCGCCGCCATGGTTTGGGCCGGCGACCGTCTGGATATCGGCGTGGATTGGTTCCGTCCGATTCGCAGCGCCGAGCGCTCGGGCGCTACTGGTCCTGCGTTCGGCCTGGACGGTTCGGTTGGTAGTGGTAGTAAGGATTTTCTCATGCCGGAGTTTGGCTACAACAAGATGCTCAGCAGCAAGATGTCCCTGGGCGTGACGGTGTACGGCAACGGCGGCATGAATACCGATTATTCGGGTGGACAGATTCCGGCCGCCTCCATGTGTGCGGGTTTTAACCCCGGCCAGCCTTCCTACAACCTCCTGTGCGGTAGCGGCACGTTGGGCATTGACCTGATGCAGTTGGTGATTGCTCCGACCCTGGCCTATAAGATCAATGAAAAGCACTCCGTCGGCGTTTCCCCGCTGATCGGTTACCAGCGTTTCAAGGCGGAAGGCTTGCATGGCTTTGCCGGCTTTACCACCTCGGGCACTACCAGCAACCTGACCAACCAGGGCTATGACAATGCCTATGGCTTTGGCGTTCGCATCGGCTATTTGGGTAAGCTGACCGATACGGTTTCCATTGGGGCGGCCTATTCGTCCAAGATCGCCATGGGAACGTTTGACAAATACAAGGAATTGTTTGCCGAGCAGGGCGATTTCGATATGCCGGAAAACTGGAACCTGGGCATCGCGGTCCAGGCTACGCCGAAATTGATGCTGGCTCTCGACTACCAGCGCATCAACTACAGCGGTGTGAATTCCGTCGGCAACCCCAGCACCAATAATGCGGCTTTGGGCACGAATAATGGCCGCGGCTTCGGCTACGCCGACGTGGACGTGGTGAAACTGGGCGTCGAGTATGCCTACAGCGATAAGCTGATGCTGCGCGCCGGCTACAGCCATACCGACAATCCGATTTCCTCCCGCGATGTGACCTTCAATATCATCGCTCCGGCGGTGATTCAGGAGCACTACACCCTGGGCTTTACCTACGCCCTGGACAAGCAATCGGAAATCACTATGGCATATATGCACGCGCAGGAAAATGATGTTTCTGGCAACAGCCTGTTCAGTGGTTTGACCGGTGCAAATGTCGGGGCTGAAAAAATCAAGATGTACCAGGACTCTCTCGGTATCGCCTACGGCAAGAAGTTCTAAGCGAAGAAGTACCTAAGCAGCACCTATTACAAAGGCCGGGATTCCCCGGCCTTTGTTTTAATGACGATAAAAACCCTGATTAGATGGAGGACACTATGCGTACATTAAAAGCCCTTGTTGCCGCCGCATCCCTGTTCATCGCCGCCAACGTGCAGGCGGACGAAGTCCTGAAACCTTTCGTGCTGGCGTCCAAGGGGCCGGGCACGGTGCAGGAGAAGGCCGATGCCGCCAAAGCGGCTCTGACGGCCAACGGATTCAGCGTGGTGGGAAGCTATTCCCCTTATCCCAACGCCGTTGTCCTGGCGGTGACCAGCAATGACATCAAGAACGCCGCCGCCATGTCCGAAATGGGCGGTTTCGGAGCGGTCCAGCGGGTGGCGGTGACCAAGGTGAAGGACGAGGTTCAGGTGTCCTACACCAACCCGCCCTACATGGCCAACGCCTACCGCATGAAGGATGAGATGACGGGGGTCGCTGCTGCCCTGGAAAAGGCGCTGGGCAAGCAGGAGGAGTTCGGCGCCCGCGGCTTGTCGCCCAAGAGCCTGCGCAAATACCACTACACCTTTGGCATGGAGTATTTCGACGAGCCGAAAACCCTCGCCGAATACGGCAGCTACGACGAGGCGGTGAAAGCGGTGGAAGCCAACCTCAAGGCCGGCAAGTTCGGCGTGACCAAAGTCTACCGGGTGGACGTCCCGGGCAAGAAGGAGACGGTGTTCGGCGTGGCGATGAAGGGCAAGGACAAGTTCGCCGACGACGCTTACATCATGAGCAAGATCGACTTCAAAGACCCCAAGTCCACCGCCCATCTGCCCTACGAAATGCTGGTGACGGACAACAAGGTGATCGCCCAGTATGCCCGCTTCCGCATCGCCATCAGCTTTCCCGACCTCAGCATGATGGGGAGCAACAGCTTCATGTCCATCATGGACGCGCCGGACGCCATCAACAAGGCGCTGCGGGAGACGGCCACGGGCAAGGAAGAATAAAGGGCGATTCCCTCCCCGTTTGGAGTATCTCACCCCGCCCCGGCGGGGTGATTTTTTTCCCCGGCAGTATTTCGCATACTGGAAAAAACATCACAACGGAGAGATTGGATGGAAAAGCCCCCTATCCGCGTTGGCGGGATGTACAGCAACGGCATCTTCGGCCGTCACTGGTCGGTGCGCCAAGTGTTGTCCCTGGTTGCTTCGGTCGACCAGGAAACCCCGCCGGGCTCGGTAACCTATAAGGTGCTTGCCGGGTCCGGCCGCCGCAGGACGTTTACCTGTACCCGCCAGGAGTTTGCGCGGTGGGCGATCTACGAGGTGGCGCGCAACGAAAATTCCTGGGTACGCCTCGGTTAGGCAAGTACGACCAGCGCCCAGACCAGGGTGCCGCTTGCGGCCAGAAGCAAAATGGCCAGCCACAAGGAGGCGGCCCTGGGTTCGGGGCCGGGGCCCTGTAGGGTCTTGTGGCCGGTAATCATGGGCAGCACCAGGTTTTCCCTCTTGATGAGGCGGTAAGCCAGCACGGCGCAGACGTGGAGCGCCACCAGGCCCGTCAGCAGGTTGAAAATCATCTCGTGGGCTTGGGTCAGCAGGCTGCCGGTTTCGCTCGACACCAGGTGGTAGAAAGGGCCTTCGTTCATGATTTCGTCGCTGGCGAACAGCCCCGTGGCGGCCTGGGCGAGCAGCGCCAGCAACAGGCAGGCAACCATCCAGCCACCCAGAGGGTTGTGGCCGAGATAGGGGGAGGGCCGCCCCGCCTTCATGTCGCGGAGATATTCCAGGGCCTCACCGGGGGGGCGGATGAAATCCGAAAAGCGGGAATGGGTGCTGCCCACGAATCCCCACGCCAGCCGGAATAGAAGCAGGGTCAAAACACCGTATCCCAAGGGAGCGTGGTAGTCCATCAGATCATCGGACATCTCTGCCGTAAACCAGGCCGCGATTACCAGGATCACCAACGCCCAGTGGAACAGGCGCGTGGGCAAGTCCCAGACAAGAAGGCGGTGAGGGGTGTGCGAAGGGCTCATGTTTAATCCTAAAAACCGCAGTTGAAGAGATGAATTCTATCGCGAAGTCAGGCAGATTAAGGGTTTATCGACAGACGGAGGGATCACCCGATGGGTGAGTCGAAGCTGAAGCGAACGGGAGCTAAGGAAACACTGCTGAGCTGTGTCGGCGTGCAAACGCCGAGTGGCAAGATTCACGTTCACTGGGAATCCTCCAGTGTCGCCACCCCGATGGGTCAGCTCACCTGCTTTATCGAATTTCTCGGTCTGACCGGGTCGCGCTGGCAAGAAACCTGTCCGCTGACCTACGCCAGCCCCAATGCACCAAGCAAGGCAGACGTCCTGGGCACCTGGATGCTGTCGGTACTGTCCGGTCACAAGCGTTATTCCCATGTCACCGCCATTCGCTGCGATGGCGTCAACCTCGGCCTTCTGTGCATGAACAAAGTGATCTCCGAAGATGCCCTGCGTCGTGCGCTCACTACACTCACCTTGAGGAAAGCATCGCCTCCTTGCTTGACGCCGCCTGGATTCTCGACATCGACACCACGGTCAAGCCGCTCTATGGCAAGCAGGAAGGTGTCGTTGTTTCGTACAACCCAAAGAAGCCGGGCCGTCCCTCGCATAGCTACCACACCTACCTGATGGCGGGGCTGCGCCTGGTTCTCGGGGTTGAGGTCAAAGCCGGTTTGGAAGAACGGCAACAAGGCTACTTGTTCAAACTCAAGCTGACCAAGAACGTCAAACGTCTCATTGAGCGACTGTTCCGGGAGCGCGACTGGATCGATGCAGGCCAAGGCTGAGAGGGTAAGAAGGACAGCGAATTGCGACTAACCGGCTGGGAGGAGCACCGGCGTGTGGTGGTGCTGCGTCGTCCCTTGCAAGGTGAGATGCTGATCACCGAGGAAGACGAAACCGGACAGCAGCTACTCGGCTTCATCGAAGCCGACCGTAAGGGCTGCAAGCAACTGACTGACTACGAGTTGCGGTGCTGGTGACCAACCTTGACTATGAGGTGCTGGGTCTCGGGCAACTCTATCGAGATCGTGCCGACTGCGAGAATACCTTCGACGAGTTGAAGAACCAATGGGGCTGGGGCGGCTTCACCACGCTTGATTTGCACCCGTTGCCAACTCTCGGCGCGTGCGGTGGCGCTGATCTACAACGGGTGGAGCCTGTTCGTCCGCTTGGTCAACCCTGACGCCCGACGCGAGGCAATCACCAGCTGCCCGTGGCTGATGTCCTCAATTGGACGCAGAACCGAACATGCAGGCCAAACCACGCTCAGCTTGACCGGATTGCATGCGCATTTCGACAAAGCCAGACAGGTGCTGATGCTAGCCTCAGCGTAGCTTCAGGCTTGGGCAAAAGACATTGCGGAGCAGTTGCGAGACGGGTCCGTCTGGCACTGTGTGTGATCACCTCAAGCAAACCCTCGCTGCCGTCGGACCTCCGAAATCACCGCCGTTGATCGGCGTTCGCGAAGACAACTGCCGGATTTAGGTTAAATCTACGGAAGAAAACCTTATCCTGCGGTTTCCAAGCAGTTGTCGTGATCCAGGTGGACATGCATGGTGGAAAGGTTGAGGTCGTGAAGAAAAGCGCACCGCTACAGTTTCGTCACGTTCTGATTCAACTCGATGGCCAGCTTATCCACGTCGCCGACCAACCGGCTGGTATGCTCCGACGAACCTGCGACCGTTTCCACCTTGCGCGCGATGTCATAACCCGCGCTGCTCTGCTCCTTGGCGGCGTTGGCAATATCTTCCACGGCGTGCACCACCTGGATGGAACGGTTTTCGATCTGCTTCAACGCCTCATCGACCAGGCGCGACTGCGCCACGCTGTCCTGGGCCTTATCGGATGCCGACAGAATATCGTCGGAAACCACGCCCACCTGCTGTTGAACCGAATTCAAGATGGAGCCGATTTCGAAGGCAGACTCGTTGGATTTCTCGGCCAGCTTGCGCACCTCGTCCGCTACCACGGCGAAGCCGCGCCCGGTCTCACCGGCGCGCGCCGCCTCGATGGAGGCGTTGAGCGCCAGCAGATTGGTCTGTTCGGCGATGCCCTGGATGGTGGTGACGATTTCCTGGATGTGCTCGCTCTGGGTACCGAGTTCCCGCACTTTTTCCGCCGCCTGGCTGACCAACTGCGAGGTTTCCTCCATCGCCGCGATGGTGCCCTGCACCGCCCGGCCTCCCACGTCCACGGATTCGACGGTTTCCCGCGTCAGGGCCAGCGCATTGCCGGCATTCTCGGCGACATGGTCGATGCTGACCGATAGCTGCTCGGTCGCCGACGACATGCTGGCGGTGGCCGACGACTGCTCGTTCATCAGCTTGCGCACCGTGTTGGTGAGACCCGCCAACTCCCGGGTGATCCGGTTCACGTTTTCGGTGACCTGTTGCTTTTGCCTTTCCATACGTCCCTTGACGATGGCGTTGTCCTTGAAGACCTGGACGGCGCGAGCCATCTCGCCGATCTCGTCGAGTTTGCCGGTGAACGGCACGGCCACGCTGGTGTCCCCCTGAGCCAGCCCGCCCATGGTCGAATTGATCGCCTTGAGCGGCTGCGCCACGCGGAAGCGGGTGAACCAGAAGGAAAACAGGCCGAAGGCGATGAGAAACAGGCAAGCGATGAACATCACGCCGCCGACCGTGGCGGAAAGCGTCCAGATGGCGTCCTCGACCGCATCCGCACCGTGCTTGCGTTCTTCCTGGAGTGCCAGCTTGATGCGCTTCAATGCCGCCACTGCGGCGGCATCGTCGACGCTTTTCTCGCCGCCGGAAAGCGCCTGTTCATACGCTATCAGCGTTTTCTCCAGGATGGCGAGATCGGCCTTTTCCGCCTCGCTCGGGCTGGCCGACAGGAACGCCGGAATTCCCTCGCGCACCTTGGCCAAGCTCCCCGTTACGCTCTGGCGCGCCGTCTCGTCGCCCGCCAGCGCCGCCGGCCAATGCTGGGCGAGGCCGCCATAACCGAGCTGATCCTGGAAATGCCCGAGCAGGTCGATGCGCCTAGCCAAGCCGGAATCGTAGCTGCGCCACACGCTGCCGATCTCCGCTACCGACTTGAAAGTCAGCAGCGTCGCCCCCACCCCGGCCAGCAGCAGCAACAGGGTAAGAAAGGTAACCAAGTGCGCCACACGGAACATGCGCACGTTGTCGACGATGCGAAATGCTCCCACGACGAAGCGCCCCAGCGCGTTCAGGTCGTCGTCTTCCATGGCAGGATTATGATTGCCCATTTTTCTCCCCTATCCTTCCGCCGCCCATGCGGCCAGTTCGCCCAGTCCGATACGGATGGCTTCGCCCATTGCCCCGGCGACTGTCGGCGTCAGACCACCGCCCCAGTCGTCGATGTTTTCCAGTTGCACCCCTACCAGCGTCACTTTCTCCGGCATCTTTCCGGTCAGCTCGGCTGCCGCCAGCACGTCGGTAAATGCGGTCTGGTGCAAGCTCAAGGGGCGTTGACCGAAGAAAACCGGAATCTCCCCGTCGCGCAGCACCACGATTTGCCCCGGCTCGCGCCCGAAATCGACGGCGTCGAACACCAGCAGACGGCGCGCCCCCTGCACCAGCGGCAGTAGGTAGATGCCCTGGGTGCCGCCGTCGATTGCTTCGACGCCGTCCGGTACGCTACCCTCCTCCGTCATCCTCGCGACCGTCCTGGGGCCGAACCCTTCGTCTGCCCACAGCACATTGCCGACCCCCAGCACCACGGTTGCCCTTGCATTCAATCGCGGAACTGCCTTTCACCCGAGAGCATGGTGCTGATGGTGGTCTGGCGCGACAGGATGTCCTCGCGCACGGCGATGTAGACATGCATCATCACGAACCACACCATCACCCACATGGCCAAGCGATGGATGATATGCAGGTCGAGGGTGTTGCCGAACAGCATGGTGACCCAACCGAACAGCCAATACTGCCAGCTGTCGTGCCCCGCCACTTCGGCGTACATGGCGAACCCCGTGAGAATGATCACCGCGCCGGGAATCACGAACATGACGAGCATGGCGATATTGGCCAGCGGATTCAGGCCGATGTAGCGCAACGGCCCCTTCAGCAGCAGGTTCCAGTGTATCTGCCGGATGAAGCCTTCCAGCCATACCTTGCGCCAGATTTCCGGCATGAAAAGCTGGTAACTGATGCCGCCCTCGACGAACACCAGCCACAACCGCATCACGGCCAGCAAGGCGAAGATGTAGCCGAACGCCAGGTGGAAAAAGCGGATCCAGCCCATCACGTACAGCGTCGAGGTATCGCCGATCGCCGAGGGCGGCGGCACGCCGATGAAATAGCCGGTAACCGCCAATATCACTACGGCGAGCGCGTTGAGCCAGTGCCAGATGCGCACCCCGGGCCCATAGAGCATCGCCGCCGGGAGCAGGCCGGTATCCGGAACGCGTTGGTAGGGGATGTGCTTAGCCATGATGGGTTACTGGATTTTCACCTCGGTCAACAGCCCGCCGTCCGGCCCGATGACGTGGGTGGCGCAAGCCAGGCAGGGATCGAAACTGTGGATCACGCGCAATATCTCCAGCGGCTTCTTCGGATCAGCCATCGGCACGCCCAGCAGTGATGCCTCGTAGGCGCCGATGTTGCCGGCCGGATCGCGCGGGCTGGCGTTCCAGGTAGTCGGCACCACGCACTGGTAGTTGTCGATCTTGCCGCCCTTGATGTGCAACCAGTGCCCCAGCGCGCCGCGTGGCGCCTCGCAGTAGCCGGCCCCCTTGGCCTCGGAAGGCCAGGTGTTGGGCTGCCATTTTTCGGTATTGGCGGTGGCGGAATTGCCGGAGCGGATGTCGGATTGCAGCAACGCCACTTGTTCCTTGAGCTTTTCCGCCGCCCACAAGCCTTCCAGCCCGCGTGCGGCGGTGCGACCCAGGGTCGAGAACAGCGCCGTGATGGGCACATCGAGTTTTTTCAGCGTACCGTCGACCAGTTCCTGCACACGCTTGTCGCCGGAGGCGTAGGCGATCACCATGCGGGCCAGCGGGCCGACTTCCATGGCATGGCCTTTCCAGCGTGGCGCCTTGATGTAGCTGTATTTGTCGTTTTCGTCGATTTCCTCGATCCGCGCGCCGTCCTTGCCGCCGCGCGATTTCGGCCCGAGGCGGAATTCCATGTCGGTCTTGCCGTCCCAGGGATGCAGCCCGGCTTTTTCGTCGGGATAGCGATACCAGGAATGCTCGACGAATTCATGAACCTGCGCGGGGTCTTTCAGATCGACCTCGTGCAACGTTTTAAGGTCGCCGCCGAGGATCACGCCGCGCGGCAGCATGAAGCTGGCGTTCGAGGTATCGTTAGGCAGGGTGGGGAATTCGCCGTAGGACATCAGGTTCTTGCTCGCCAACCCGTCTCCCAGCATGAACCATTCCCTGTAATACGAGGCGATGGCGAGCAGGTCGGGAATGTACACCTGCGACATGAAATCCAGTGTCTGGTCGGCGATTTTCGCCACCAGGTTGAGACGCTCGGCGTTCACCGCGCCGACCGCCCCCGCGTCGTGGACGTTGATGGCCGAGGGCACGCCGCCCACCAGCCACATCGGATGCGGGTTCTTGCCGCCGAACACCGCCTGGATCTTGACGATTTCGCGCTGGAAATCGAGCGCCTCGATATAGTGCGCCACCGCCATCAGGTTGGCTTCCGGCGGCAGCTTGTAGGCCGGGTGGCCCCAGTAGCCGTTGCGGAACGGGCCGAGCTGGCCGGAATCGACCAGCCGCTTGATTTTCTGCTGCACGTCACTGAAGTAGCCGGGGGAGGATTTCGGCCACGACGAAATCGACTGAGCCAGTTCGGAAGTGGCTTTGGGCGAGGCGGAAAGCGCCGACACCACGTCCACCCAGTCGAGCGCATGCAGATGGTAGAAATGCACCAGGTGGTCGTGCACATACAGCGCGAGGTGCATGATGTTGCGGATGGTATTGGCGTTCTTGGGAATCGGAATGCCCAGCGCATCCTCCACCGCGCGCACCGAAGCCAGCGCATGCACGCCGGTGCACACGCCGCAGATGCGCTGCACGAAAGCCCAGGCGTCGCGCGGGTCGCGCCCCTGCAAAATGGGTTCCAGGCCGCGCCACATGGTGCCGACGGAAACCGCGTTGCGGATGACGTTGTTGGCATCGACGTTGACCTCGATGCGCAAATGTCCCTCGATGCGCGTGACCGGATCGATGGCGACGCGGCGGCCGGAATTGTCCAGGGTGAAGCCGTTGGGAGTGGTGATCTGACTCATGAGTTGTTTTCTTCCGATGTGCCTTCGCCGGACTTCATGGCGGCATCCTTGGAGCGCTTGCCGGTCAGCACGCGCTTGACCAGCGTTGCCGCCGACTGGACGGCGATGGCGCCGCCCAGCGCGGCGGCGCCCGCCACCGCAACCTTGTCGGCGTTGGATTCGACGCCCCATTGCTGCATGTCGGGCAGGCGCTCGTAAAACGGGCCACGGTCGAAATACCCTTCTTCCGAGCAGCCGATGCAGCCATGGCCGGACTTGATGGGAAAGCTCACGCCCTCGTTCCAGCCCATCGAGGCGCACGCGTTGTAGGTGGTCGGGCCGCGGCAGCCCATCTTGTACAGGCACCAACCCTGGCGTGCGCCTTCGTCATCCCACGCCTCGACGAACTGTCCCGCGTCGAAATGGGCGCGGCGATAGCATTTGTCGTGTACGCGCTGGGAATAAAACATCTTGGGGCGGCGCTGGTTGTCCAGCTCCGGCAGGCGGTCGTAGGTGAGGATGTAGGACAGCACCCCGGTCATCACCTCGGCGATGGGCGGACAACCGGGGACGTTGATGACCGGCACGTGGCTGACCAGCTTGTGCACCGGCGTCGCCTGGGTGGGGTTGGGGCGCGCCGCCTGGACGCAGCCTGAGGAGGCACAGGTGCCCCAGGCGATGATCGCCTTGGCGTGTTTGGCGGCCTCGTCGAACTGCTGGCGGAACGACCGCCCGCCGACGATGCAGGCCATGCCGTCGTGGGCCAGCGGGATGTTGCCCTCGACCGCGAGGATGTAGGCGCCGCGGTAATCGCGGATGATGTCGTGGACGATCTCTTCCGCTTGATCGCCCGCGGCGGCCATGATGGTGTCGTCGTAATCGAGCGAGATCATGCTGGTGACAATCTCGCTCGCCATCGGATGGCCGGAGCGCAGAAAACTCTCCGAGCAGCAAGTGCATTCGAGTCCATGCAGCCACAGGACGGGGATGCGCGGCTTGGTTTCCATGGCATGGGCAACGGTGGCCACCCCTTTCGGGCCCAGCCCCAGCATGGTTGCCGTGACGGCGCAGAAGCCGAGAAAGTCGCGGCGGGTTACGCCTCTTTGACGAAACACGTCATAGAAGGTCTCAGGTTTTGACATAGGGGAATCACCTACATTGCATTGATTATTGTCGTTTTTTATTGCTGCGCCTTGCTTTGGTGCAAGTTTACGCGGATTCAATCTTGAAGTGCAACGCCTGACTTGAAGAATACCTGAGCGGCAGTCAGGTACCCGGCGCGCGTCAAGGTAGTTGTCGCCTCGGTCATGCAGCCGACGGTTGAATATCGTGAGCAGCCCAATGCGTTTTTATGATGGAGTCGCGTTCTGGATTGAGCGTCACGGCACCGATCGGTTCCCTGCTTCGAGTGTCGCCAGACCAGCGCGCCGGGTTGAGGTTTCGCGCCCTGAGATACTAGTCATGTCGTGCCCGGCAAACTCCTTGTCGTTGTCGGAGGTGATGGTGTGCACCCGGCACCAGTACGGCTTGAGCAGCTTGGTCATGGCTTTGCTCACCGCATCGGCGATCCTGCGCTCCACCTAGCGAATCAGGGTGAATCCCGATTTCCGCTCGACCAGACTTGACGATGGCCTGTTTGTGGTTCTTGCCGATGACGGTATCCGCTTCCCAGTCGCCGATCCGGCTGCGTTCTTCAACGACGGCAGGCCGTTGTTCAATCGAGAGCCGGTTGGGGATAATGCCACGCCGATCATGCTTGCCGTAACGTTTCCGGCGCTGCTTTTGGCCGCGCAGGTGTTTCCACGGCGAGCCGCCCGTGCGTTTGTCGGCATCGACCCGCTGGTACACGGTTTCGATACTGATGGCGGCATGGTTGCTGATCTGGTCTGGACTCCAGTCTTCACGCGGCCTGGCCTGGGCAAAGCCAATTGGCCTCATCTATCCGCCGGGCATTGCTGGCATAGCGCTCGCGCGCCAAGCGGTGTGCCTGCTTCGGGCGATAGCCACGTCCGCCGCGGTTGCGGCGCAATTCCCGGCTGATGGTGGAAGGGCTGCGCTCAAGCATGTTGGCAATCTCGCTTTGCTTGTGTCCTGCCTTCTTCAAAGGCGTAAATCGGGTATCGTTCTTCTCGGGTGAGGTGCGTGTAGTTCATTTCTGCAATTTCGACTGGCCGGTCAAAAAGGCATGGATGCTACCGCATCCCACCCATCCAACCGGCATTACTCAAAATTGCACTTCATCCTTGAACCCAGATTATCCATTAGGCGGCGCTTCGCGCCTACGCGAGCGCTGGCGGTCGGTTTGCGGCCATTTTTGCCGCTTGTTCGTCGTCCATGGAATAACCATGAACTCCTCGCAAGCAACGAAACTGTCTCGCAACCCACCTCGCCATCATCTCGCGTCCTAATGGATAATCTGGGTTGAATCCGCCCCTGTGTCGAAGGGAAAATTATGCGCCGAGGATTTGACCTGCCGCCCCGGAATGTGCTTAAATAGCGGCCTTTCGGGTGGTTAGCTCAGCGGTAGAGCACTGCCTTCACACGGCAGGGGTCACAGGTTCAATCCCTGTACCACCCACCAGTAAAACCCGAATAAAACCGGCAACTTGGCCGGTTTTTTCGTTTCTGGCCCCCGCGCCATTTCTGCGGTTTTGCTGTCCCGATTGCACCCAAATTTGTCCCAAATAATACCAAACTATACTTTGCCGGTTGTCCCCCTTGTGAGCTTCCCCCGAAATTTCGTCTTCCAAGGGTGTGACGTAAAATCGCAGTCACACTGGAAAGGAAGACGAAATTTCGAGGGAAGCTCAAAGTGACCCAGCGCCGTGCCCAACAACTTAAGTCTGCACGGGAAGCCCTGGTTATCGAGTTGGCGGGTGCGCGTCGGGAGCATTCCTTGCCAGCGGTGGAGCATCTGAAAGCAAGTCAGGTGGGAAAGCTTCGGGTGCTACGGCAGAAGCTGCTGGGCAGGGATTCAGGGCTGGCGAAAGGCTACCTGAATATCCTGAGAGGGCAACGACCAAAGGAAGCTATGACGTTTTGGCTTCGACCATCCACCAAATAAAAATGGGCACTGGAAAACCAGTGCCCACTTTCATTCCGAATTGGCGCGCCCGAAGAGATTCGAACTCCTGACCCCTTGGTTCGTAGCCAAGTACTCTATCCAGCTGAGCTACGGGCGCGAAGGCGGCAAATTATACTGGAACATTTACCGCAATACAACTTTGGCGGAGAGAGAGGGATTCGAACCCTCGGTAAGGCTATAAACCCTACGCTCCCTTAGCAGGGGAGTACCTTCGACCACTCGGCCATCTCTCCACAAAGGCCGCTAGGATACCGATTCGACCGTAAAAGGTCAATCGGGATTAGGCGGCTTGGTCGAGGTTGTAGGCTTGGTGCAGGACGCGCACCGCCAGTTCCAGGTATTTTTCTTCGATGACGACGGAAATCTTGATTTCCGAGGTGGAGATCATCTGGATGTTGATGCCTTCGGCGGCCAGGGTCTTGAACATGGTGCCCGCCACCCCGGCGTGGGAGCGCATGCCGACGCCCACCACGGAGACTTTGGCGATCTTGTCGTCGCCGCTGATTTCCTTGGCGCCCACTTGGGCCTGGATGCCCTTGAGGATATCCATGGCCTTGGCGAATTCGTTGCGGTGGACGGTGAAAGAGAAGTCGGTGGTGCCGTCGGAGCCGACGTTCTGGATGATCATGTCCACGTCGATGTTGGCCTCGCCCACGGGGCCGAGGAGCTGGTAGGCGATGCCGGGCTTGTCGGGCACGCCGCGCACGGTGATTTTGGCTTCATCGCGGTTGAAGGCGATGCCGGAGATGATCGGTTGTTCCATTTTCTGGTCGTCCTCGAAAGTGATGAGCGTGCCTTCCCCTTCTTCCTCGAAGCTGGACAGGACGCGGAGCTTGACTTTGTACTTGCCGGCGAATTCCACCGAGCGGATTTGCAGCACCTTGGAGCCGAGGCTGGCCATTTCCAGCATTTCCTCGAAGGTGATGGTTTTGAGCTTGCGGGCTTCGGGCACGATGCGCGGGTCGGTGGTGTAGACGCCGTCCACATCGGTGTAGATCTGGCATTCGTCGGCCTTGAGGGCCGCGGCCAGGGCTACGCCGGTGGTGTCGGAGCCGCCGCGGCCGAGGGTGGTGATGTTGCCCCGCTCGTCCACGCCCTGGAAGCCGGCCACCACCACGACGTTGCCGGCGTTGAGGTCTTCGCGGATATTGCCCTCGTCAATGGACAGGATGCGGGCTTTGGTGAAGGCGCTGTCGGTGACGATGCGGACCTGGGAGCCGGTGTAGCTCTTGGCGCGCACGCCCAGGTCCATCAGGGCCATGGCCAGCAGGGCGATGGTGACTTGCTCGCCGGTGGAAATCAGCACGTCCATTTCCCGGGGAGAGGGGCTGGCCTGGATTTCCTTGGCCAGGGCGATGAGGCGATTGGTTTCGCCGCTCATGGCGGATAATACGACCACCACTTGGTGGCCTAAGGCCTTGAATTTCGCGACGCGGCGGGCTACCTGCCGGATGCGGTCGACGCTGCCCACCGAGGTGCCGCCGTATTTTTGAACGATGAGTGCCATGAAAAAGAGTTTTTGTCCGTAAAAAGAACGGATTCTAGCCGAATTATCGGCGCAAGACGAGAGCCGCTCCCCCGGTTTACAGGGGAGGGGTAGGAACGGAAAAGCTTAGACGCGGACGGAGAAAACGTCGTGAAGGCTGGGGGTGCGGAGGCCGGCGACGGTGCTCAAGCGGCTGGGGATAGGTAGGTTCAGGCCGGCGCTGCGCAGGTGTTCGACCCGGGAGGAAAGTGCTTTTCTCGCCTGGACCCAGGCTTCCGCCGGGGTCTTGCCAGCGGCATCGCAGCCGGGGAAGTCGGGAAAGTCTACGCGGTAGTCGGCGTTGCCGGATTCATGGATCAATGCGATGTAGTGCGGCATGGTGGTCCTCCTCGTGAGACGCAAGGATGGACCGTGCCTGTTACATCGATATGACAATTTCAATCGAAAAATCTAGCACTTGCACAGGGGTTCGTCGTCGGGGGATTCGATGCTGCGCGCCACGGCGGCGAAGAGTTCCTGCACTTCGTCCAGGCTGAAGCAGGACAGCAGGCGGTTGGCCATGTCCGGGTCCAGTTTTACCATGCAGGAGCGGCCACCGGGCAGGTCGAGGCGCACACCGGCCAAATGCTTTTTCAGTCCGCCCTCGGACTGGTCCACCAATTCGGACTGTTCTTCCATCAGTTGTTCGTAGCAGGCCTCCAGGGAATCCGTCACCTCTTCGGGCAGATCCTCGGGCACTGCCACCACGATGCCCAGGTCGTCATCCTGGAGGTGGTATTCCACGCCCAATTCCCGTGCGCGGTGGGTGAATTTGTCGCGGAGGTGGGGGTCGAAAAATATGTACTCATCCATGGTGCGGCAGTTCCTGATGCGGGGGGTCAACAAATTGGCCGCGAACAGCGACATTTGCGGCGCGATGGATATAATAGCCGGAAACCGCCCTGCCCGTCTTCCCGGCAGGCGTCCCGAAGCTAGCTTTCCCTGGGGGGCTGCGAGGATGAATCTGGCGAATGCGTTGACTCTGATGCGCGCCCTGTTGGCGCCGTTGTTGGCCTATCTGCTGCTGGAGGAGGCGTTCGCCCCGGCGGTGGGGGTGTTGTTGCTTGCCGGGGTCTCGGACGCCCTGGACGGGTATGTCGCCCGGCGCTTCAACCAGACCAGCCGCCTGGGGGCTTTCCTCGATCCCTTTGCCGACAAGCTACTGATTTTCGCCACCGTGCTTCCTCTCGCCTGCGTCGGCCGCCTCCCGGGGTGGCTGGTGCTGCTGATCCTCGCCCGGGACGCCGTGATCGTGGCCGGTTCCCTGGCCTACCGGATGCTCACGGGGAAGCTGGAAATGGCGCCCACCCAACTGAGCAAGCTGAACACCTTCCTCCAGGTCGGCCTGGTGCTATGGGTGGTGGGGAATGCCGCCGGTTGGCTGGGCGGGGAGGACCTGTTGCCGGCGGCGTTTCTGGCGGTGGCAGCGGCAACGGCGGGGTCGGGCATCCAATACGTCTGGCTGTGGGCCGTGAAGGCGTTGCGGTGGCAGAGAGGGGTGGCGAGTTAGGCTTTTTCTTCCACGTTGGTCTTGATGTCTTCCTGGCGCCGATTGCGGTGGCGGCGGTCCCTGTCGGCACGGGTGTCCATCAAGGGGGAGGCGTCCTTGTCGATGCGGCGGCAGAGCTTTCGCCGGTCTTCGCCGGAGCGCTGATGCTCGCCGCCGGACTCTTCGGCGCTGGCCCCCCTGCTGTAGCGGTTTACTACCCGGGGCGGCTTGGCAGGTTCAGTCACCCTTCTTGCCGCCCGGATCGAGCCGAGTGCTTTTACCTCCGGCCCTTCCTCCGGGATGCTGATCGGTGGCGGTAAGCTGGGAACGGTACGCATGTTTGCGGTTCTCCGGTATGCGAACATCATCTACTATATTTTAGTCGCTGCTGTCCAAAATAGGCGAAACCAGACGGAAGCCCTGTTGAACTGATGGGGGTTTCGGGCGGGTGATGGTGAGTTTTCAAGAAGGCGCCTCCGGGTGGTGTCCAAGATCAAGGGAAGGCGGGATCGGCCTGAGGGTTGTCCTGAGGGTCGGGCGGAGTGGTAAAGGGCTTGTCGAGCCAGGCCATCAGGTCACGATGGGTGAAGAGATTCATGCGCAGGAGCGCGACGAGGTTGGCGAGGCTCCAGCCGAAAAGGGAGGACAGTTGCAGATAACGCAGCAACAGCATCGAGATCAATGCCGTCCATATCCCGGTCAGACGAATCGTCTGGTCCTTGAGGATGTTCCGGTTCTGCGGCACGGGGGTCCTCGACCACCTCGAACAATGTGTTGCCCTTCATGCGGGTGACGAAGTAGACGCCGGCCTGCGTCCATTTGGCGAGCAGCCGATAGTCGTTGTAGCCCCGGTCATCGGCGACGATGGTGTCGGGCGCGAAATGCATTTGATGGGCGGCCTTGACGTCGGCCACCTTGCCATCGGTGATGATGCCGAAGCACGGCAGGTAGCCGTCGTGGTCGCGCACCCGATGCGGCTTGACGGCCCCCTTGGTGGCGCGGAACTTTGCCCGGTCATACCTGGAAAGGCACAGATCGATGACCGTCGAATCGATACTGACCAGTTTGTTCTTGAAGCGGAACTTCTTCTTGCCCACCGCCTTGGCGGCAACGGTTTCGAACAGGCCGTAGAACACCTTCTCGAACAATTCCCACGGACGATGGCCGTTGGCGTAGGACAGGGACGAGCGCGCCGGGGCTTCGATGCCCAAGTGGGCCAGCTTGCCTTCGCAGCTCTTCAGTCCGCCTTCAATTTCCCGCAGGGAGTGGGCCCGGCCCAACACTGGCAGAACAGCATGGCAACGAACTGACTCCAACTCGACAAGCCTTTGCTGCGGTACTCCGCTCCCGTTTCCTTGACGATTCGTTCGAAGTCGGTGCGCGGAATCAGCTTGAGTATTTGGCTGAACATGCGGCATGATGCTTTCGCGTTGGGTCTCCTTCGGTCGGGTGCAGGTGGGTTTGACGATTCACCCACACCCTACACCGTCGGACGATCCAACGTCATATCTGTTTTGGACAACACTGGGTGGCGAGATAGGAGCGGATGGTGCAGAAGGACTGGAGACCTGCGATGGCGCGAAAGCCGATGAATATCGACCTCATGCGCAAGGTGGACTACTTTGCGGGCATCCCCTTATGTTTCCTGGCGACCTGGTTTACGCGCCTGGCTGATTTGCTGGGCGGGGCCAAGCCGCAACCGCCTGAAAAGGTTCTGTTCATCGAATTGTCCGAGATGGGCAGCGCGATCCTGGCCGATCCGGCGATGCGTAAGCTCCAGGCGGCGACCGGCGCGACGCTGTATTTCCTGATTTTCAAGTCGAACGCGGCGAGCTTGCGCCTGCTCGGCACGGTGCCGCAAGCGCGGGTGTTCACAATCCGCGCGGACAGTTTCCTCAACCTGACGCTGGACAGCCTGCGCTTTCTGTTCTGGGCGCGGCGCGAGGGCATCGACACGGTGATCGACCTGGAGCTGTTTTCGCGTTACAGCGCCTTATTGACCGGCCTCTCCGGCGCCGCCCGGCGCATTGGTTTCCATGCCTTCCACAACGAGGGGCTGTACCGGGGCGCGATGCTGACGCGCCGCGTGGCCTACAACCCGCATGTGCACATCGCGAAGAATTTCGTCGCGCTGGTGAATGCGACGCTGGCGGAAAAACCCGAGTTGCCGTTTTCCAAGACGCGGATCGACGACAGCGAAATTCAACTGGCCCGCGCGCCGGTCGATACGGAGGCCATCGCCGCCATGCGCGGTCGCGTCCGCGAGGCTTATCCGGCGTATGACGCGGCGCGGCACCGGATCGTGCTGATCAACCCCAACGCCAGCGATCTGCTGCCGCAACGGCGCTGGATGCCGGAGCGCTTCGCGGCGGTCATGCGCAGTCTGCTCGCCGAGCATCCGGAGGTGCTGATCCTGATTACCGGCGCCCCTGGAGAACGCGCCGCGGCGGCGGCGCTGCAAAAGCAGGCGGCTGATGCGCGCTGCGTCAATTTCGCCGGCTGCCACGGGCTGGATGAATTGCCGGCGCTGTATCAAATCGCCGAGCTGATGCTGACCAACGATTCCGGGCCGGGGCATTTTTCGGCGGTGACCGGTTTGCGCACTTTCGTGCTGTTCGGCCCGGAAACGCCGGCCTTGTATGGCTCGCTGGGCAACAGCACGCCGATTTACGCGGGTCTGGCCTGTTCGCCCTGCGTCAGCGCGACCAACCACCGCAAGACGCCTTGCCGCGACAACGTCTGCCTGCAAGCGATCAGCGTGGAGACGGTGCTGGCGCAATTGCGCCCGGCGCTGGCGGATGGCGGGGCGAAACCATGAGTCCGTCCCTGCCTGGCCGCTGGCCATTGTTGCTCATCGGCCTGGCCGCCGTCGCGGCCGATGGCGCGGCGTTCCGCTTATTCCACGCGGATGCGAATTCGTTGGGCCTGGCGCACATCGCGGGATTTTTCGCCGCGCTCGCCGCGGCCCTGGCGTTGCTTGCGGCGTTCGACCCGCGCTTGCGCGCATTGTCTTTCAGGCAGTGGGGCATGCTCGGTGTGCTGGCCTTGCTGATCCTGTTCTTGCGCGGCGGCCTGTTGGGTTCGCTGACGCAAATGGTCGGCGCGGGCGATAGGGCGGCGGCGGTGACGGCGCTGTTTTCGGCGCTGGCGATGTATGCCGGCTATCGCTGGCTGGCCGATGCGCGGGGCATGGGAAGCAAAACCGACGCCGCGCGCCGGGACATGCTCTGCCTCGCCGCCGTTGGCTATGCGGTGGTGTTGCGCCTCTTTTATCTGGGCGTGCCGGAACTGCTGTTCGAGGAAGCCTATTACTGGAATTACGCGCAGCATCCGGACATCGGCTATCTGGACCATCCGCTGGCGGTGGCCTGGCTGATCCGGCCGTTCATCGGCCTGCTGGGCGACACCGAATTCGCCGTGCGCGCCGCGGCGTTTTTGTGCTGGCTGGTCACGGCCGGTTTCATGTACCGGCTGACCCGTGAGCTATTTGACCGGTCCACTGCTTATCGCGCACTGCTGCTGGCCGCTGTCTTGCCGGCGTATTTCTTTTTCGGTTTTTTCATGAGCCCCGACGCGCCGGTGACGGCCTGCTGGGCGGCGGCGATTTATTTCATGCACCAGGCCGCCATCAAGGGGAAGCCGCGCGCCTGGCTGGGCGTGGGCATCGCGCTGGGCCTGGGCATGAGTTCGAAATACACGATCGCCCTGGTCGGCGCCGCTTTCGTTCTGTTCGTGCTGTTCGACCGGCCCGCGCGCCAATGGCTGTCGCGGCCGCAACCCTATGTGGCCCTGCTGGTTGCGCTGGTGCTGATGTCGCCGGTGGTGATCTGGAACTGGCAGCATGACTGGATATCTTTCGCCTTTCAGAGCCAGGACCGGCTGGCGAGCAAGTTTTCCTTTTCGCTGCCGCGCCTGATTGGCAATATCCTGATATTCCTGACGCCGACGGGATTGTTGTCGGTTATTGCGCTGCTGGTTTACCGCAAGCAGATTGATTTTTCAGCAAGCGCGGCCGGCATGCCGGATGCGCGGCGGCGCAGCCGGCTGTTTTTGATCTGGCTGGCGCTTTTTCCGCTGGCGGTGTTCGCGGCGGCCAGCCTGACCCGAGCCAGCAAGCTGAACTGGACGGGGCCGCTCTGGCTGGCGCTGATACCGCTGCTGGCTTGTCTGATCAGCCCCGCCGCGGCATCGAACCTGCCGAAGCTGGCGGACTGGAGCCGCCGTGCCTGGCCAGCAACCCTCGTCATTTGCCTGCTGCTTTACGGCGCATCCCTGCACTGGTTGAGTCTGGGCCTGCCGGGTACCGGCTACCCGAAGAATCTGCACCTGATCGGCTGGCGTGATTTCGGCCGTGAGGTCGAATTGCTGGTGCAACAAGCCCGCCGCGAGACGGGACAGGATGTGCTGGTCGTCGGCATGGACAGAAACCGGATCGCCAGCGGGCTGGCTTTCTACCGGACACAGTATCTGGATGCCGCAGGCGGTGATGGCGGCCATCCCCCGGCGTTCGAAACGGCCAGCGAGCACTTGTTCGGCGGCGTTGGCCTGATGTACCGCTTGTGGTTTCCGATCGACCGGCAAACCGGCAAGACCCTGCTGCTGGTCGCCGATAATGCGGCCAGCTTGAGCAGCGAGCGGGTGCTGTCGCGGGTGCAAAGGGCGGGCGACATCAAGGCGATTGACGTGCACAAACAGGGCAAGCCGGCCGGCCGCTATTACGTGCGCCTGGTCACCGGCTACCGCGACCTTGCCGCGGCCGGGGGCCGGCCCAGGGCCGACGGCGAAACGGATGATTGAATAAAATGCCGCACCATCCGCCGCCCTCTTCCGCCGCGCGGGCGGGCAAATTCCTGCTGCGCCTGCTGGTGACGGCGGCGATCCTGTTCGCCATCCTGCGTTCCATCGACGCGCCGCGCATCTGGCAAACGCTCGCGCAGGCCCGGCCGCATCTGTTGTTCGCCGCCCTGTCCTTGCAACTGGCCAGCACCCTCGTCGCGGCCTATCGCTGGCAACTGGTGATGCACAACCTCGGCTTTGGCCAGACCTTTGCGTTTTACTGGCGCAGTTATTTCAAGGGGCAGTTTTTCAACCAGGGCTTGCCCACCAGCATCGGCGGCGACGCGCTGCGCGTGCTCGACGTGGCCGCCTGCGGCTTTCGCAAGCGCGACGCCCTGTATGCCATCATGATCGACCGGGTGACCGGGCTGGGCGCCTTGCTGCTGCTGGCCCTGTTCGCTTGCGCCGCCAATCCGGCGCTGCTGCCAAAGAAGCTCTATCAGCTCGTTTTCCTGCTCATGGTCGCGGGCCTCTTGGGATTGATGGCCGGGTACGCAGCCGGGAAACATGCCTGGTTCAAGCCTTATCCACGCCTGGCGATCGTGCAATTGCTCGCAAACCGCCTGCATCAGGCGCTGTCCGCGCATCGCCTGCAACTGCTGCTGTCGTCCCTGCTGGTGCCGGTGCTGGCGCTGCTGGGGTTTTTTGCCACCGGACGGGCATTGGGCCTGCCCTATGGCGCGATGACGTATTTCGCCATCGTGCCGCTGGCGCTGGTGTTGAGCATCGTGCCGGTATCGATTGCCGGCTGGGGCGTGCGCGAGGGCGCGATGGTCGGCCTGTTTTCATTGATCGGCGCCGACAGGACGGTGGTGTTGATGATGTCGCTGTTGTACGGCATCATGCTCATCATCGTCAGCCTGCCGGGGCTGGCGGTTTTTCTGCGAGGCCGGCGCCGTAAAAGTCATAAAAATCGAGCGGGTATCCCATGACGCAAAAACGACCGTCGGCCGAGCTGCCGCAAGCCCGCTGGCGCTGGCCCGGCTTGATGGCATGCCATGTCCTGACCTTGCTGATTCTTCTCGCCTGGCTGTGGGCGCCCAGCCGGCAGTGGCTGGATGCGCTGGACGCGCAGGTATTCCATCTGCTCAACGCGCCGCTGGCCACCAGCACGTTGTGGGCGCAGATATGGGCGGCGGGCAGCACGCGGCTGGCCGATCTTGCCGCAGGCTGCATCATGCTGGGCTTCATCATCAAGGGCGGCTGGATATTTACTGGCGCCCAGGTGCGGCGTGCGCTGTATGCCTTTCTGCCGGTTTTGGCGCTGTTGCTGCTGATACGCGTCGGGCCCTTTGCCGAACTGGTCAAGCTCATGCACTGGCAGCATAGCGGCCCTTCACTGGTGGTGGCAGGCGCTGTCCGCCTGGGAGAACTCTTCCCCGCCTGGGATGCGGTTTGGCATATCAAGGACAGCTCGGTGCGCAGCTTTCCCGGCGATCATGCCTCGGTGCTGCTGCTCTGGGTCCTGTTCCTCTGGCCTTACGCCACGGGCCGGCAACGCCTGCTGATTGGCGGCTTAAGCGTGCTGTTCCTGCTGCCCCGGCTGGTCTCCGGCGCACACTGGAGTTCAGATATTCTGATCGGCGGCACCGCCGTCGCCCTGCTGGCTTTTGGCTGGGGATTCTGCACGCCGTTTGCCGCAAAAACCGCCGACCTGCTGGAGCGACTGAGCGCTCCCGTGTTGAAGCATCTCGGGCGACTGCCCGGCTTGCGGCGGATCAGCCTGATTTCAGGACATTAGCTGCCTCCCCGCCTTGAAAAAGGCCGGGATTGCCCCGGTGGGTGAGGGCGAGGAAGACCCGACCCGTCGGCATTCTGCGGTGGCGACGAGCATGGCTGCACCGATTATCCATTTCACTCTCAGGAGGTACGATGAAACTCTATTACAGCCCCGGCGCATGTTCTTTGTCTCCACATATCGTTCTCAATGAGGGTGGATTTACCTACGACACGGAGCGGGTCGATCTCGCCAGCGGCAAAACCGAAACCGGCGCCGATTACCGCGCGGTCAACCCGAATGGCTATGTACCCGCCTTGCTGCTCGACGATGGGCTAGTGCTGACCGAAGGCCCGGCCATCGTCCAGTATCTGGCCGACCGCGTGTCGAGCAAGCGGCTTGCCCCGCCCGCCGGCACGATGGAACGCTACCGCCTGATGGAATGGCTCAATTTTATCTCCACGGAATTGCACAAGGCTTTCGGGGCGCTGTTCGACCCGCACACGCCAGATTCCTGGAAAGACATCGTGAAGGCCCGATTGGCGCAACGCTGCGATTACGTGAGCCTACGGCTCGACGGCAAGACCTGGCTGATGGGCGAAGATTTCACCGTCGCTGATGCCTATCTCTTCACCGTGCTGGGATGGGGCAAACACGTTGGCATCGAACTGACCCCATGGCCGACGCTGACCGCCTACCTCGGCCGCGTTGCCTCGCGTCCGGCGGTACAGGCCACACTCAAGGCCGAAGGGTTGATTTAGAAAACCATGTCTGGGCGCATGCCGGCATTGTTCGTCGGCCACGGCAATCTGATGCTCGCCATCGAGGACAACACCTCACTGGTATTATTAGGAAAAATGGGAATCCCCTTTCATGGCTGCCTTGACAGAGCGGAAAGGGAAAGCAAAAATACGTGTAAACCCATACATTGAGGCAGGCCAGGACAATGAAGTTATTCGAGAAGTTGCTTAATCCCCGGGAAATCCGTAAGAAGCTCGGCCTGAACCAGCAGGAATTCTGGACCAAGATCGGCGTGACCCAAAGCGGGGGCTCCCGCTACGAAAGCGGCCGCAACATGCCCAAGCCGGTGAAGGAATTGCTGCGCCTGGTCTACGTGGAGGACGTGGACCTCAGCCGGGTGAAGAAAGAGGATTTCGACGTGATCGACTACCTCAAGACCATCCAGCCTGACCTGTACAAGCAGTTGCGGAAGGAGGCCAAGTCCGGCAAAAAGGGCGATGGCCAGTAAGCGGTACGCCTGCGTTCAGGCGGTAACCTTAACTTCCAGTCCCAGTCCGGCAATGCGCCGGGCAAAATCCTCCATCCATTCCCGTGGCAGTGCCGACAGGCGCTCCGCCCCTTTCTGCATCGGTTGCCGCGCCAGTCCGTAGAGCAGCACTCCCCGCAGCGGTGCGCCTTGGCGCAGGGCGTCGGCGACGAATTCCAGGTAAGCTTCCAGTTCCGCTTCATCCGGCGGCTGTCCGTCTTCCGCGAACATGCAGGTTTGCAGCCAGGTGGGACACAGGGCCGCCGCGGCGGCAAGGTTGGCCCGGACCCGGGCAAGGGTGATGCGGCTGCCGTTCACCTTGCGGATGCCCTGTTCCGTGGCCCGGTCCAGTTTGAACCATACCTCTCCCCCCAGCGCCGCCATGCGCTTCAGCCCCCGCCCCACGTTTCCCCGCTGGACCAGGCTGCCGTTGGTGATCAGCACCAGCCTGATCTTGCCGACCAGGCCGAAATCCGCCATCACCCGCCCGATCAGTTCCACCACCGGTTCGAATTCGGCGGCGCTGGTGGGCTCGCCATTGCCGGAGAGGGCGATGTCGTTGAGGCGCCGGGCTTCCGGCGGCACCTGTCGGTCCATGAAGTCGCCGTGGAGGGCTTGCTCCAAAAATCCCCGCAGTTCCTTTTCCAGCAAAGGCAGGTCCACCGGCGGCGCGCTGCCGCGTTGGAGGGCGGGCACCTGGCAGTAGATACAGCGCCAGTTGCAGGCGTTGTCGGGGTTGAGGTTGATGCCCACCGACACCCCGCCGGCGCGGCGGGACACCACCGGGTAGACGTAGGTGAGGCCCGCGCTGTCGCGGTCGTGGCGGCTTGGGGTAAGGACCGAAGGCATAAGGCCAATTCTACCCGCCGGCGGGGTGGGTGTATAATGGGCCGCTTTCCCCCGATTCCTTCACTCCCATGCGCATCACCCGCAGACTCGAATTCGACGCCGGCCATCGCATTCCCAACCACAAGAGCCAGTGCCGGCATCTCCACGGCCATCGCTACGCCATCGAGATCACCCTTTCGGGGGAGATCATCGCCGCCGCCGGCGCCTCCGAGGAGGGGATGGTGATGGACTTCGGCGACGTGAAGGAAATCGCCAAACGCCAAGTGGTGGACGCCTGGGACCACGCCTTCCTGGTCTACTCCGGCGATCGGGAAGTCATGGACTTCCTGCGCGCCTTGCCGGACCACAAGACGGTGGTGCTGGATGTGGTGCCCACCGCCGAGAACCTGGCCCTGGCCGCCTTCCGCCTGCTGGACCCCGCCTACCGGGACGTTTACGGCAACCGCTTGCGCCTGGAGCGGGTGCGCCTGTACGAAACCCCCAACAACTGGGCCGACGCCATCCGGGACGACGCCTGAGAATACTGAACTGCGGAGAACGCAGACGGTGCGGCGGTTTCTCCCTCCTCCCCCTCGACTGAAGAAGGAGCGTTGTTTAGCCGCCCTGGACGGGCTCCAGCTTTTTACGCGCATGCCGTTGCTGGCGGAGCCGACCGTTAATTCTCGGGCGGCGCAAGTTCGAAAAGAAGATCGCCGCCACAAGCTTCTCGGTCGATCAAGTCGTGGGTCGCTACGCGGAGTTGGCTACGGTGGCGCGGCCGATATCCATTCCGCGTATCGCGGCCGATCCTGACGATGGCGTGGTAATCGGCACGGCACTTGCTGCCAAGGCAAATGGATCGTCACCGGAGATCGGCCCTTGCTCTCCGTCACCGCCTATCAGAACGTGAGCATCTTCGGCGCCAATGAAGCTGTGCAAGCCACGCCGAAGTCGCCTTTGAGCGTCTTCCGGCTCTTGCCGTTGCGGGTGTTGCCGGCTGGGTTGGCTACCGGCTCATGCTTGCCGTGGCCCCGGTGCTCGGCCATCTCGGCTTGCGGCACTTTTTCCGCCAAGGCCTTGGTGAGTTGCTTTAGCAGCCCGTGCTCGCCGATCAGGTCTTCCGGTTTCTAGTAGTCGGCCAGCCCCCGACATCCAATTAACCCGCGCGAAGCGCGACAAAACCCAAAGCAGCAGGCGAGGTCGCCTGCAAAGCTCAGGGATGCTCCTCGATGGACTCCACGTGAATGGTGATGCTGGCTTTGGGAAAAGCCGTTTCGATGGCGGTCTCGATGCGGTCGCACAGGTGGTGGGCGTCGGTGACGCTGGTGCCGCCGGGAAGCAGCAGGTGGAGTTCGGCGAAGCGTCGGGGCCCCGACTTGCGGGTCTTGAGGTCGTGGAAACTGGCGTTGCCGGGTATCTCGCTCCGGATGGCGGCTTCGATCTGCACCACTTCGTTCGCCGGCAGGGCGGCATCCATCAGGCCGTCCCAGGAGCGGCGGATGAGGCTGATGCCGGTGTAGACGATGTTGAGGCCCATGGCCACCGCCATGATGGGGTCCAGTATCTGCCACTGGGGCGGCGCGAACATCACCACCAGCAGGCCGGCGACGATGCCCGCCGAAGTCCACACGTCGGTCATCAGGTGCTGGGCGTCGGCTTCCAGGGTGATGCTGTCGTGGCGTTTGGCGGCCTTCATCAGGGCCACGGCGACGCCGTAGTTGATGGCCGCCGCCACCAGGGAGATTCCCAGGCCCAGGCCAAGCTGGTGCAGGGGGGCGGGGTGGATGAAGCGCTCCACGGCGGCGTAGATGATGGAAATGGCCGCCACCAGGATCAGGCCCCCCTCCATGCCGCTGGAGAAATATTCCGCCTTGTCGTGGCCGTAGGCGTGGCCACTGTCGGCGGGGCGGGCCGCGATGGTGAGGGCGGCCAGGGCGACGAAGCCCGCCGTCAGGTTCACCACCGATTCCGCCGCATCGGAGAACAGACTGACCGAGCCGGTGAGGAAGTAGGCGCCGAATTTCAGCACCAGGGTGGCGACGGAGGCGGCGATGGAAAGCCAGGCCATGCGTTGGGGTTGGGTGGGGGACATGATTTATCTCAATCCATAAAACGGCTTTTTACCGCAGAGGACGCGGAGGAAAAGCGAAATCAATTACTGTGGTTCGTATAAATTCCGGACTCATCAACCTTGCCGTTCGCCCTGAGGTATCGAAGGGTGAATGGCCGGCACCGAGCGCCCGTTCATGGTTCGATACCTCACCACGAACGGGGTGGCGGGTGTCCTTTGCCTTGACGAAATTCAATCATAAACCCTCTGCGTCCCTCCGCGTCCTTCGCGGTTCAAGATGTTCCACGTCAATGCAGCTTGATCCTCGGCTCGGTGCGGCGGTTGATCAGGCGCGCCAGGGTGTCCAGCACCACGCGCCAGAACCCGTGCAGCGCCAGGAGGTGCATCTTGTAGAGGGAAATATACATCAGGCGGGCGAAATGGCCTTCCACCATGATGCTGCCCCCGGTAAGCCCCCCCATCAGGTTGCCTACCGTGCTGTATTCCCCCAGGGACACCAGTGAGCCGAAGTCCCGGTACTGGAAGGGCGAAAGCGGCTGGCCCCTGACCCGGCGGGTGATGTTCTTCACCAGCAGGCTGGCCTGCTGGTGGGCGGCCTGGGCGCGGGGCGGGACGGTTTGTTCCCGGCCTTGCCAGCGGCAGGCGGCGCAGTCGCCGAAGGCGAAGATGGCCTCGTCCCGGCTGGATTGCAGGGTGGGGCCGACCACCAATTGGTTGATGCGGTTGGTTTCCAGGCCCTCGATGTCCTTGAGGAAATCCGGCGCCTTGATGCCCGCCGCCCATACCACCAGCTCGGCGGGGTAGAAGCCCCCGCCTTGGGTGTGCACCCCTTCGGCGGTAACGCCGGTGACGCGGGTGCCGGTATGGACTTCCACCTTGAGCTTGGTCAGTTCCGCCTGGGTGGCGAGGGACAGGCGGGGAGGGAGGGCGGGCAGGATGCGGTCCGAGGCTTCGATGATGCTCAGGCGCACGTCCCGTTCCGGGTCGATCTTGTCCAGGCCGTAGGCGGCCAGTTCCCGGGTGGACTTGTGCAGTTCCGCCGCCAGTTCCACCCCGGTGGCGCCGGCGCCGATGATCACCACCTTCAGTTGGCCGGGGCGCAGGGGCCCGGCCTGGGTGTTGGCCTGGATGCAGGCGTTGACCAGCTTCTTATGGAAGCGGTCCGCTTCCCGTGTGGTGTCCAGGGCCGTGGCGTATTCCTTCACGCCGGGGGTGCCGAAGTCGTTGCTGATGCTGCCGACGCAGATCACCAGCGTGTCGTAGCGGAACACCCGGCGGGGGACGATTTCCCGTCCTTCCTCATCGAAGGTGGAGGCCACGTGGACTTCCTTCTTCGCCTGGTCCAGGCCGTCCATGGCGCCCAGGCGGAAGTGGAAATGGTGCCAGCGGGACTGGGCCATGTAGTCCAGTTCGTGGTCGTCGATGTCCAGGCTGCCGGCCGCGGCCTGGTGCAGCAGGGGTTTCCACAGGTGGGTGCGGGACGGGTCGATGAGGGTGATTTCGGCGCGCTTTTTCCGGCCCAGGGTGTCCCCCAGGCGGGTGGCCAGTTCCAGGCCGCCGGCGCCGCCGCCGACAATGACGATTTGGTGAAGGGAGGTTGTGGCGTTCATGGGACCATTTTAGTTAGGGATGGCGGAAGGTGTGAGATTCGAACTCACGGTGCCGTTGCCGACACGCCGGTTTTCAAGACCGGTGCATTAAACCGCTCTGCCAACCTTCCATCAAAACTGAAGCGTGCCGGTTTTAGCGCCGACTAACCTGAAGGTTAGTCGGCGCTGGCGTAAGCTTTGCGCGTACGCCAAGACCGGTGCAATCGACCAATTCTGCCGCGCTTCCGTAATTCATTGCAGGAGCGACCTGTGAGGAGGCCTCTGCGAAATGCTTGCTCAATCCACCCATTGAAAGTGTGTCGGGTCAACGGGTGACGAACAGAAACCAAAAAGTGTGTCCCAGAACCGCTTTGGGGTTTTTGTTTGCGCCGAATGATACCTTTTTGCGCCCCCCCTTGGCTAGCCGCGCTTGGAGGGCCATGGGGCTGGAGCTGTTTACCGGCGGGCACTTAATGCGTATAATGTTCTTTTGGAATCAAGGATAAAACAATGCGCATTCTCCAGAAGGCCCTGACGTTCGATGACGTCCTTCTCGTCCCCGCCCATTCCGCCATTCTTCCCCGCGATGTCAGCCTGAAGACCCGGCTCACGCGGGGCATCGAATTGAACATTCCCCTGGTGTCCGCCGCCATGGACACCGTGACCGAAGCCCGGTTGGCCATCGCCATCGCCCAGGAAGGCGGCGTCGGCATCATCCACAAGAACATGACCGCCCAGGCCCAGGCCGCCGAGGTTTCCAAGGTGAAGCGTTTCGAAAGCGGCGTGCTCAAGGACCCGGTGACCATTTCCCCCGACATGCTGGTGCGCGACGTGCTGGCGATCACCCGGCAGCACAAGATTTCCGGCCTGCCGGTGGTGGAAGGCAAGAAGGTGGTGGGCATCGTCACCAACCGCGACCTGCGTTTCGAAACCAATCTCGACCAGCCGGTGAAGGCCATCATGACCCCCCGCGACCGCCTGGTGACGGTGAAGGAAGGCTCCAACCCCGAGGAAGCCAAGGCCCTGATGCACAAGCATCGCCTGGAGCGGGTGCTGGTGGTCAACGACGCTTTCGATCTGTGCGGCCTGATTACCGTCAAGGACATCCAGAAATCCACCGAACACCCCAACGCCTGCAAGGACGCCATGGGCCGCCTGCGTGCCGGCGCCGCCGTCGGCGTGGGCGAGGGCACCGAAGAGCGCGTCGAGCTGCTGGCCGGCGCCGGCGTGGACGTGATCGTGGTGGACACCGCCCACGGCCACTCCCAGGGCGTGCTGGACCGGGTGCAGTGGGTCAAAAAGAATTTCCCCCAAGTGCAGGTCATCGGCGGCAACATCGCCACCGGCGACGCGGCCCGGGCCCTGATGGACATGGGCGCCGACGCGGTGAAAGTGGGCATCGGCCCCGGCTCCATCTGCACCACCCGCATCGTGGCCGGCGTGGGCGTGCCCCAGATCACCGCCGTGGCCAACGTGGTGGAAGCCCTCAAGGGCACCGGGGTGGCGGTGATCGCCGACGGCGGCATCCGCTACTCCGGCGACATTTCCAAGGCCATCGCCGCCGGCGCCGACTGCGTGATGCTGGGCGGCCTGTTCGCCGGCACCGAAGAAGCGCCGGGCGAAATCGAACTGTTCCAGGGCCGCTCCTACAAGTCCTACCGCGGCATGGGCTCCCTGGGCGCCATGCAGCAGGGCTCCAAGGACCGCTACTTCCAGGACGCCGAAGGCAACGCCGACAAGCTGGTCCCCGAAGGCATCGAAGGCCGCGTCGCCTACAAGGGCAGCGTGCTGGGCGTGATCCACCAGCTGATGGGCGGCCTGCGTTCCTCCATGGGCTACCTGGGCTGCGCCACCATCGCCGACGTGCACGCCAAGGCCGGTTTCATGGAGATCAGCTCCGCCGGCATGCGCGAGTCCCACGTCCACGACGTGCAAATCACCAAGGAAGCGCCCAACTACCACGTGGAGTAAAGCAGGGACTAGGGGATAGGGACTGGGGGCTAGTATGCCGCTGCGGGATTATCGGGAACTTACGGTATGGCAAGCGGCAATGGAACTGGCTGAAAGAATCTACGCCCTGACGACCTGTTTTCCAAAAACGGAACAATTTGGTTTAAGCAGTCAGATTCAGCGGGCTGCGGTATCGGTTCCATCGAATATCGCTGAGGGTCACGCAAGAGATTCCACTAAGGAATACTTGCGTTTCATCTCGGTGTCGATGGGCTCGCTAGCCGAATTGGAAACCCAGTTGTTGCTAGCGCAACGGCTGAATTATCTTCAACCCGGAGAAATCGCAGGGACGATGGAGTTGGCGGCAGAAGTGGGCCGAATGTTGCGCGGACTACAAAAGTCGCCACGCAGCAAATTAGCCCCTAGCCCCTAGCCCCTAGCCCCTAGCCCCTGACTATGGCCCACCAGAAGATTCTCATCCTCGATTTCGGTTCCCAGTACACCCAGCTCATCGCCCGCCGCGTGCGGGAAGCCAGCGTCTATTGCGAGCTGCACCCCTACGACGTCACCGAGCAGTTCATCCGCGACTTCAACCCCGCCGGCGTCATCCTTTCCGGCGGCCCCGCCTCGGTGTACGAGGAAGAAACGCCCCGCGCTCCCGACGTGGTGTTCCAGCTCGGCGTTCCGGTGCTGGGCATCTGCTACGGCATGCAGACCATGGCGGCCCAGCTGGGGGGCAAAGTGGAGAACGCCGCCAAGCGCGAGTTCGGCTACGCCGAAGTGCGCGCCCACGGCCACACCGCGCTGCTGAAGGACATCCAGGACCGCACCGGCGCCGACGGCGAGGGCTGGCTGGACGTGTGGATGAGCCACGGCGACAAAGTCACCGAGCTACCCGCCGGCTTCAAGGTCATCTGCGAAAACGCCGCCACCCCCATCGCCGGCATGGCGGACGAATCCCGCAAGTTCTACGCCCTCCAGTTCCACCCCGAAGTGACCCACACCCTCCAGGGCAAGGCCCTGCTCCAGCGCTTCGTGCACGACATCTGCGCCTGCGGCTCCGACTGGAACATGCCCGACTACGTGGACGAAGCCATCGGCAAGGTGCGCTCCGAAGTGGGCGCCGACGAAGTGATTCTGGGCCTCTCCGGCGGCGTGGACTCCTCCGTGGTGGCGGCGCTGTTGCACCGTGCCATCGGCACCCAGCTCACCTGCGTGTTCGTGGACAACGGCCTGCTGCGCCTGAACGAGGCCGAGCAGGTGATGGAAACCTTCGCCCAGAACCTGGGCGTGAGGGTCATCCACGTGGACGCCCGCGAACGCTTCATGAACGAACTGGCCGGCGTCACCGACCCGGAGCAGAAGCGCAAGATCATCGGCCGCGAGTTCGTCCACGTGTTCCAGGAAGAAGCCGAAAAGCTGCCCAAGGCCAAGTGGCTGGCCCAGGGCACCATCTACCCGGACGTGATCGAATCCGCCGGCTCCAAGACCAAGAAGGCCCACACCATCAAGTCCCACCACAACGTGGGCGGCCTGCCGGATACCCTGCACCTGAAACTGCTGGAACCCCTGCGGGAACTGTTCAAGGACGAGGTGCGGGAACTGGGCCTGGCCTTAGGGCTGCCCCACGACATGGTGTTCCGCCACCCCTTCCCCGGCCCCGGCCTGGGGGTTCGCATCCTGGGCGAAGTGAAGCGGGAGTTCGCCGACTTGCTCAGAAAAGCGGACCACATCTTCATCGAAGAATTGCGCGCCGCCGGCTGGTACGAGAAAACCTCCCAGGCCTTCGCCGTGTTCCTGCCGGTGAAGAGCGTGGGCGTGATGGGCGACGGCCGCACCTACGACTACGTGGTCGCCCTGCGCGCCGTCCAGACCTCCGACTTCATGACCGCCCACTGGGCCGAACTGCCCTATTCTTTGCTGGGCAAGGTGTCCAACCGCATCATCAACGAAGTGCGCGGCATCAACCGGGTGGTCTACGACATCTGCGGCAAGCCGCCTGCCACGATTGAGTGGGAATAACCTCCTTCGGAGGGCGGAGCAGGGGCCCCGCGCAGCGGGGATGCGACTCCACGGGAGGGATGCCCGCGAATGCCCGGGCGAGCGACACCGAAGGATAATAGAAGATGGCCGTGCTAATTATTGGCACGATCGTGCTATAATTTGGCCATGTCAGTCGCCGCCGCCATTTTCTCCGAAAGCCAATCCCGTTTGTTCCGCTGGTTGTTCGGGCAGCCCGAGCGCAGTTTTCACCTCAGTGAATTGCGTCGGCTAACCGGTTTGGGCAGCGCTTCGCTTCAACGGGAACTGCGAAAACTCACCGAATCAGGCGTTGTTTCTTCGGAACGGGTCGGCAATCTCCGCAGATTCCAGGCCAACCCGAAGAGTCCGATTTTCGGCGAATTGGTGGCCTTGACGAGAAAGACACTGGGGGCCGAACCGATGTTGCGCGAAGCCTTGTCCCCCTTGATGCCGCGCCTGCGCACGGCGTGGATATATGGTTCCGTAGCCAAGCAAACCGACACCGCCCAGAGCGACGTCGATGTGATGCTGGTGGGAGAGAATCTGGCACTGGGGGAAGTCCTTGAGCGGGTGCTTCCGCTGGAGGCTGAGTTGGGCAGGAAGATCAATCCGACCTGTTATTCGCCTGCCGAATTCGAACGTCGCCGGGCCGAGCCGGATTCCTTCGTCAATCGCGTTCTTGCCCAGCCTATCCTTCCTTTGATCGGAGAGGTCGATGAGCTTGCCGTCCCTCGATAATCGATCATCTTCCCTCGAACTTCAGTGGTCGGACAGTATCAAATGGGATACTATTATTGCCATGAAAAACAATCCGCGGGATTGGCGGATTGATGACCTGATTGCGGTGGCGCGGCAGTTTGGTATTGAGTGCCGTAACCATGGTGGCAGCCACCACATTTTAGCTATCCGGGCGTGGAGGACGACGTGTCGGTGCCGGCGCATCGGCCGATCAAACCGATCTATATCCGCCAGTTCCTGATACTAGTGGACAGCGTGAAGGAGTTACAGCGATGAGCCAGGATTCGATCAAGAAAATTCAGCGGGTGAAACCGCCGTATTCCTTCGAGGCTTATGCCCACGTTGTGAGCCCTTTGGCGGAGGAGGAGGGCGGTGGTTTTCTGATTACCTTTCCTGACCTACCCGGCTGCATGTCGGACGGCGAAAGCGAAGAGGGAGCGGTGGCGAATGGCCGTGACGCGTTCGAGTCCTGGATTTCCGCGCGGGTTGATGCCGGCAAGGCGATTCCCGAGCCGGCATATCGCCCGGAAGCCGTGCCATCAGCGTCCGGCCGATTCGTGACCCGCCTGCCGAAGTCGATCCACGCAAAACTCGCCGAACGTGCCAAGGCGGAGGGGGTAAGCCTGAACGCCCTGGTGCTGGCTTATATTGCCGAAGGGCTTGGGCGCAAGGATGCCCATGTTTGAGTGCATCGGGCAAAGATCGAATTCGGATGGCCGGCGATAGCCGGCTTACTGTGCTTGTCGGCGTGCCCGCCGCCACACCCGCCAATAAACCCACCCGTTCACCGCCAGCACCAGGGCTCCCAAGGCCCATTGCACCTCCCGCGTCAGCCCTTCCGGATAGAGGGCGGCCAACAGGTAGTGCTCCACGAAGCCCCCCGTGTATCCCTCCTGCGCTCCCCTGCCCCGGAGCCAGTTCTCCAGGGGCGTGAGGGGGCAGATGCCGCCGCTGAACTCGATCCACGCCCCCCACAGGGCCGCCGGCAGGTGCAGCCAGGCGGCCTTGGGCCGGCGCAAGGCCAGCAGCCCGCCCAGCATGACGAAGGCCACGAAGGACAGGTGCAGGAAGACGATGCCGTCGGCGAGAAGTCGGTAGATCATGGTGGCTAAACCGGGTGAACGCCTTTATTGTAGTTTCTTGATCCATCCGGGTTTACACCCCTTCGCCCTTTGTGGAACATGGCTCTATCAACACGAGAGCGGCGTTCATGACCGGCGTTTTCCAGAAACTCAGTTCCAAGCTCATCGGCATCCTGGTGGCCTTCTTCCTGGTGGCCCTGGTGGCCATCGGGCTCACCCTTTACGTTTCCTGGCAGCTGGAGGGCGGCGCGGCGGCCATCAACGACGCCGGCAGCGAGCGCATGCGCTCCTACCGCCTGGCCTACCTGCTCAACCACGACATCTACCACGCCGTGGATGGGGGGGTGATGGAGCGGGAAGTGCGGGCCGACATGGCGACCTTCGAGAAGACCCTGGCCGACCTGGAGCGGGGCGATCCCCTGCGCCCCCTGTCCCTGCCCCGCAACGCCGAGGTGATGGCCCAGATGGCGGGGCTGAAAAGCGAGTGGCAGGGCAACATCAAGCCCCTGCTGGAGGAGGTGCTCGCCAGCCCCGACCCGGCGGCCCGCAAGACCCTGCTGCGCTCCTATCGTCCGGCGGTGGAGCGCTACGTGGGCATGATCAACGAGCTGGTGCTGCGCATCGAGCAGGACAACGCCCACAAGACCAGCCTGCTGCGCACCATCCAGCTGTCCCTGGTGGCCATGGCCAGCGTCGGCACGGTGCTGCTGATCTTCCTCATGTTCCTGCTCATCCTCCGTCCCATCCGTCGGCTCCAGGAGGGCATCCGGCGCATGGCGGCGGAGGACTTCAGCTTCCGCGTGCCGGTGCGCACCCGGGACGAGTTCGGCGACCTGGCCTACGGCTTCAACCACATGGCCGACCACCTGCAAAACCTCTACGCCACCCTGGAACAGCGGGTGGAGGTGAAGACCCGCAGCCTGGAGGAGAAGAACCAGGAACTGGCCCTGCTGTACGAAATCACCGCCTTCCTCAACGAGCCGGCGTCGGTGGAGGAGCTGTGCCGCCGCTTCCTGCGTCGCCTGATGGTGCAGTTCGGCGCCCACGGCGGCGCGGTTCGGCTGGTGGACGTCCCCATCCAGACCCTGCACCTGATGGTGACCGAAGGCCTGTCGGAGGACTTCTTCCGCAAGGAATCCTGCCTCGACATGGGCGAATGCGTCTGCGGCGGCGCCGCCCGAGACGAGAAGCCGGTGTTCATGGACCTGGACCAGCCCACGGACCGGCCCCTGCTTTACAACTGCAAGCACGAGGGCTACCGCACCGTGTCGGTGTTCACCATCCGGGTGAAGAAGCGCCTGCTGGGCATTTTCAACCTGTATTTCTACGAGGGCCGCAGCTTCACCCCCCAGGAGGTGCAGCTGCTGGAAACCGTGGGCCAGCACCTGGGGGTGGCCATCGAGAACCAGCGGCTGGTGTCCCGGGAAAAGGAACTGGCCATCTCCGAGGAGCGCAACCTGCTGGCCCAGGAACTGCACGACAGCATCGCCCAGGGTCTGGCCTTCCTCAACATCCAGGTGCAGCTGCTGGAGGACTCCCTCAAGCGTGGCAACGAGCAGGAGGCCATGGAATCCCTGCCCCATATCCGCGAAGGGGTGCAGGAAAGCTACGACGACGTGCGGGAACTGCTGGTGCATTTCCGCACCCGGGTCCACCACTCCGACCTGGAGGGCGCCATCCGCAGCACCCTGGAGAAGTTCGAGGGCCAGACCGGCATCAGGGCCGCCATCGAGATCAGCGGCGCCGGCGCCCCCCTGGACCCGGAATACGAAACCCAGGTGCTGCACATCGTCCAGGAAGCCCTGTCCAACGTGCGCAAGCATGCCGGGGCCAGCGAGGTGAAAGTGTCCCTGGAACGGGACGGCGCCTACGCTATCTTGGTGCGGGACAACGGGAGGGGCTTCGACCCCCGGCACGAGCCCGGCGATTCCCACGTGGGCCTCAACATCATGAAGGAGCGGGCCCACCGCATCGGCGGGAGGCTGGAAGTCGCCTCCGAACCCGGCGCCGGCACCGAAGTCCGCCTTACTCTGGCCAAAATCCAACAGGAGGCTGCATGATCCGCGTACTCATCGTCGACGATCACACCCTGTTCCGCAGCGGCATCAAGCTGCTGCTGCAGCGCCAGGAAGGCTTCGAGGTGGCGGGGGAGGCCGGCGACGGCCTGGAGGGCATCAAGCGCGCCAAGCAGCTCAGCCCCGACGTGGTGCTGCTGGACCTGCACATGCCCGGCGTCTCCGGCCGGGAGGCGGTGAAAACCATCAACGAGGAGGTGCCCGGGGCGAGGGTGGTGATGCTCACCGTGTCCGAAGACGCGGAAGACCTGGTGGACTGCCTGCGGGCCGGCGCCGCCGGCTACCTGCTGAAGAACATCGAAACCGAGTTCCTGGTGGACGCCATCCAGCGCGCCGCCCGGGGCGAATCGGTGATGTCCCCCCAGATGACCGGCAAGCTGGTGCAGGAACTGCGCCACCCCAAGGAGGCCGCCGCGCCCTCAGCGGAGGGCGAACGGGAAAAGCTTTCGCCGCGGGAGATGGAAATCATCCTGTTGCTGGCCAAGGGCGCCAGCAACAAGGAAGTGGCCCGGGCCCTGAACGTGGCCGAAAGCACGGTGAAAATCCACGTCCAGAACATCCTCAAGAAGCTCAACCTGAGCAGCCGTGTGCAGGCGGCGGTGTACGCGGTGGAGCACGGTCTGGTGCAGAGGGAAGAGCAGGCGGGGTAGGGTTTTCTCCCTCCCCCTTGACGGGGGAGGGTCGGGGTGGGGGTGAAGTCAGCGTCAGAAGACAAGTTGTCGTTCCTCACCCCCATCCCAGCCTTCCCCCGTCAAGGGGGAAGGGGTGTTGCGTAGTTCCCCTACTCCCCGCAGCAGCGTCGGGCATACATGCCCGAACGTGCTTGAGCCGTGTTGGGCACTTGTGCCCAACCTGCGCCACCTGCGCTACATCAGTGGGTCGAGGGTTCCTGGCCGCAGCACTGCTTGAATTTTTTCCCGCTGCCGCAGGGGCAGGGGTCGTTGCGGCCCACCTTGGGGGATTCCCGGCGCAGGGTGCCCACCGGGTTGCGCTGGGATTGCCAGAAGCGGTAGATGTCGCCGATGACGATGGGCAGCGCGTCCTGGGCCTCTTCCAGGGCCTGCTGCTCCTCCTTGGCCGGCATCCAGGGTTCCTTGTTCTTGAGGGCGTCTTCCTTGAGCAGGCCGTTGAGGAGGAAAAACACCTCCATCTTTTCGTTCAGGTCCTCGGCGAATTCCCCCGCCGCCTCGAACCAGTTTTCCTCCCCCATCTGGCTGCCGTAGACGTAACCGTCGCACCAGGAGGCGAAATCCAGTTCCTCCGGGTCGTCCTCGAAGCCGTACAGGATCAGGTCGAATTCCTCCCGGTTGGCCAGGGCGGAGTCGATGTCGTGGTAGAACTTCAGCAGCAGCTCCCGCAGTTCCTTTCCCTGCTCCGGGGAGGCATAGCGGGGCGCGCCCCCCAGCACTTCCGCCACCCACAGGTCGGGGTCGATGGTGTCCGGCCCGCTCGCCACGGCGCACAGGAAGCCTTGCAGCACGTCCAGGCTCATGGCCTCGCCCTGGAAGTTGTCGGCCGCCAGCAGGGTTTCCAGGCGGTCCAAATCCTGTTCGGTCATGGGGGCGTGTTGCATGGCGGTCTCCGGTCAGGTCAAAAAAAAGCGCCCAGTCTACCGGCGCAGGGGTTGCGGTCAAGCGACATATATCCCCTCTCCCAAGAGGAGAGGGGAGGTCATTCGTTCCCAGGCCGCGTCATCGCCATCGGCACCACCCAGCGCCCGAACTCCTCGGCGCTCACGTCTCCCGACCCCAGCGCCGCGTCCCGCAGGGAAATCCCTTCGCGGTGGGCCTGCTGGACGATCTTGGCGGCCCGGTCGTAGCCGATGTGGCGGGCCAGGGCGGTGACCAGCATCAGGTTGGCCTCCAGGTGCTCGTGGATGCGGGGCAAATTGGGCTCGATGCCCCGGGCGCAGTGGGCGTCGAAGGCGAGGCAGGCGTCGGCCAGGAGTTCGATGCTCTCCAGCACGTTATGGAGCATCACCGGCTTGTAGACGTTGAGCTGGAAATTTCCCTGGCTGCCGGCGAAGGCCACCGCCGCGTCGTTGCCGAACACCTGCACGCACACCATGGTCAGGGCCTCGCACTGGGTGGGGTTCACCTTGCCGGGCATGATGGACGAGCCCGGCTCGTTTTCCGGGATCAGCAGTTCGCCGATGCCGCAACGGGGGCCGCTGGCCAGCCAGCGCACGTCGTTGGCCATCTTCATCAGCCCCCCGGCCAAGGTGCGCAGGGCGGCGGAAGTCTGCACCAGGGCGTCGTGGGCCGCCAGGGCGAAAAACTTGTCCGGGGCGGAGCGGAAGGGGTGGCCGGTGAGCCGGGCCAGATGATGGGCCGCCCGTTCGCCGAAGCGAGGATGGGCGTTGAGCCCGGTGCCCACCGCCGTGCCGCCGATGGCCAGATCGTAAAGCCCGGTGAGGCTGGACCACACCCCTTCCAGGCCGAATTCCAGCTGGCTCGCCCAGGCTCCCATCTCCTGCCCCAGGGTCAGGGGCGTCGCGTCCTGCAAATGGGTGCGCCCGGTCTTGACGATATCCCGGTAGGCCTCCGCCTTGGCCGCCAGGGTGTCCTTGAGCTGCTGCACCGCCGGGAACAACCGCTCGTGCAGTTCCTCCACCACCGCCACGTGCATGGCGGTGGGGAACACGTCGTTGGACGACTGGCCGCGGTTCACGTGGTCGTTGGGATGCACCGGCGCCTTCGACCCCTGCGCGCCCCCCGCCAGCTCGACGGCCCGGTTGGCGATCACCTCGTTGGCGTTCATGTTGGTCTGGGTGCCCGAGCCGGTCTGGAACACCCCCAGGGGGAAATGCCCGTCCAGCTCGCCGTCGATCACCTCGTCCGCGGCCCGCTCGATCAGCATGGCCAAGTCTGCCGGCAACTCCCCCAGCTCCCCGTTGGCCTTGGCCGCCGCCTTCTTCACCAGCCCCAGGGCCCGGACCATGGGCCGCTGCCAGCGGAAGCGTTCCACGCCGATGGGGAAATGCCCCATCGCCCGCTGGGTCTGGGCGCCCCAGTAGCGGTCGGCGGGGACCTCGACGGGGCCGAGGGAATCGTTTTCGGTGCGGGTGTTGTTCATTTTCGCCCTGGGCCATTGTTTGTAATGGAGGCTTCAGCGAGCGCGGCCTGGATCTGCCTCGTAGCAGCGCGACCCGAAACGCCGCCGTTTTGAACTTTAGCCCCCTTCCCGGCTTATTCAAGCCAGGGCTGCGAAATAGCCATCCGGAAGCGATATGTCGCCGCAGGCGGGGGCAGTACCCCAAGTGCCGCGAGAGATGCCACAATGGGGGCATGGATTTGGCCGAAGGGGAGGCAGAATGAAAAGCCGCTTTTATCTCGCCCGCAAAGGGCTGTTCCGCGTATTCCACCTGGCGCTGGCCGCGTGGTTCGCGGCCCTTGCCGTCGTTCCGGCGTATGCCGCGGCGGAGTATTCCTTCGCCGTGGTGCCGCAGTTCGAGCGGCGCAAGGTGTTCGCCATCTGGCAGCCCATCGTGGACGAGCTGCAGAAGCGCTCCGGGGTGAAGCTCAAGCTGACCACCACCCTGACGGTGGTGGAATACGGCCAGCAGATGCGCAAGGGGGCCTACGACTTCGTCTTCACCAATCCCTATTACGTGCTCAAGTTCTACCCCATCCAGGGTTACCAGCCCCTGGTGCGGGACGCGAAGAACCTGCGGGGCATCGTGGTGGTGCGCAAGGACAGTCCGATCCAGCGGCCGGAGGATCTCCAGGGCAAGACCGTCGCGGTGCCCACCCTGAACGCCTTCGGCGCCAGCCTGATGGTGCAGGCGGACCTGGCGAACCAGTTCCAGGTGAAGGTGGCGGTGAAGGACGCCAAGACCCATACCTCGGCCTATTTCCAGACCATCAACGGCCTGGTGGATGCCGCCGGCGGGGTGCAGAAGACCCTCCAGGAGCAGGAGCCGGCGGTGCGGGACGCGCTGCGGGTGGTGTATACCACCGGGGAATTGCCGTCCCATCCCCTGGCGGCCCATCCCCGGGTGCCGAAGAAGGTGCAGGACAAGATTCGCGCCGCCTTCCTGGCCATGGCCGAGGACCCGGCGATGAAGCCGCTGCTGGACAAGGTGCCGATGCAGAAGGCGGTGGCCGCCCGCATGGACGACTATCTGCCGGCGGCCAAGCTGGGGCTGGACCGCTACTGGGTTGAGGAGTGAGACGGGAATGAGGCTCTGGGGCGGAAGCGTCCGCTCGAAAATCATCCTGCCGATTCTCGCCACGGCCCTGGTGCTGGGGGGCTACCTCTACGGCGTGTGGCTGCCGGAGGAGTTGCGGCACGAGGAGAAGGACCACCTGGAACTGACCCAGCGGCACCTGGAGAGCGTGGCGGAGGGGTTGTTTCCCCTCATGGTCAGCGAGCAGCTCGACGCCATCTACGAGAACCTGTCGGTGCTGAAGCAGCAGAATTCCACCTGGGTTTCCATTCGCCTGCTCAACCGGGACGGGCAGCAGCTCTATCCCCTGATGCTGGGCGATCAGGGGGCGAAGGCGGCGGAGTCCGAGGACGTGCGTCTGGTGCGGCTGCCCATACACTCCCAGAGCGTGCTGCTGGGCTGGCTGGTGGTGAAAATCGACCTGGGGCCAACCATGGACGCGGTGAGGGAGCAATACAGGCGGCAGGCCGGGATCTTCGGCGGCCTGGTGTTGCTGATGGCGCTCGGGGTGATGGTCACGATGGAGGCCGCGGTGACTCATCCCCTGAGGGAACTGGCGGAGGCGGCGCGGGGGCTGGCCAGGCGGCAATTCGATACCCGGCTGCCCAAGACCTCCGGCGACGAAGTGGGCTCCCTGGTGGAAAGCTTCGCCGCCATGCGGGAGGACCTGCGCGCCTACCAGAACAGCCTGGAAACGGAGATCGCCGAGCACCAGCGAGCCGAGCGGGCCCTGCAGGAACTGAACGCGACCCTGGAAACCCGGGTGCGGGAGGAGGTGGAGAACAACCGCCAGAAAGACCATCTCATGATCCAGCAATCCCGCTCGGCGGCCATGGGGGAACTTGCCCACAACATCGCCCACCAGTGGCGCCAGCCCCTCAACAAGATCGCCCTGCTGGCGACCAACCTGGGGGACGACTACGCCGACGGCGCCCTGACGGCGGAAACCCTGCGCCGCTACCAGTCCAAGTTCGGCGGCATCGTGCGCGGCCTGTCGGAGACCATCGACGATTTCCGCAATTTCTTCGCGCCGGAAGAGGCGGCGCAGCCCTTCGACCTGGCCGAGGCGGTGAAGCACGCCGTCCTCATGGTGGAAGCCGGCTTCCGGGACGCCGGCATCGAACTGTCCCTGGACCTGTCGGAAAATCTCATCGGGCACGGTTTCCCCCACGAGTTCTCCCAGGTGGTGCTGAACCTGCTGAACAATGCCAAGGAGGCGATCCAGGCCCATGCCGGGCCCCGGGAAATCCGGGTGAGGCTGGACCGGGAAGGGGATTTCGGCGTGGTGCGGGTGAGCGACAGCGGCGGCGGCATTCCCGGGGACATCCTGCCCAAGGTGTTCGATCCCTATTTCACCACCAAGGATACGGGAGCGGGAATCGGGCTCTACATGGTCAAAATGGTCATGGAGAGCATGAAGGGCTCGGTGCAGGCGGCCAACGGCGAGCAGGGGGCCGAGTTCACCCTCCGGATTCCCCTCATCCCGCCCGTCCAGTAGCGGCGTCCGGTTTCGGTACTCCCCGGCCGGTCAGCGGCAGAACACCTGCCGGCATGCGTCGCAGCCCAGGTTGATCTTATCCATCGCTTTGACCGGGTTCCCCATGCAATCCCCCGCGTCCAGCCGCTTGCGCTTTTCGAGAAAGAACATCCCCTCCAGCTTCATCCCGTCCGGGTCGAGGAATACACCGCGTAGTAGCCCTCGCCATAGTCCGGGTAGTCCGCCGGCGGGGTCCACGACGTTCGTACTAGCCCGTTACGGCCGATTGCGCAATGAGGTGGGGACTGCAAGCCGGCCTTAGACGGCTTCTTATACCGGCCTGAACACCATCCAGTAGAGACTGGCCAGGGGAACCACCGTCGCCAGGGTGCCCACCACCAGCCAGATGCGGCCGAGCGTCCAGTACTCCGGCGGGATTTCCCCCCTGGGCGAAAGCCGCGGGCAAGGCGGGCCTGCTTGATCTGCACCGGGATCGGCTCCACCGCCCACAGCACGCCGGACTCGGTGAACAGCCAGAAACCCCAGGCGAGCCAGCGGATGGCCAGGTAGTCCATGCCGCGGAGCACAGCGCTGCCGACGCCGGTGGCCAGCACCAGGGCCGCGCCGCCGGCGGTGAAGAGGTAGTCGGTGAGGGTCACCTGGTGCTGGGCGAAAGCGATGACGGCCGGGTTGCGGGTGCGGTCGGCCATCACCTTCCCCCCGCCGGTGACGATGATGTTGCCCAGGAACAGGATCACGTCCAGGAGGTGCAGGCTTTTCAGCAGGAGTTAGGTGTCGCCCATGGCCTGCTTCAGGCCACTTTCAGCATGAAATCCACATGCACGGCGTCGAAGGGAAAAACGATTCTGCCCTCGGCCGTCTTGTCCAGGATTCCGGCGTCGAGCAAGGCGTGGACATCGCCGTGCACGGCTTTCACGTCACGCCCCACGCGGCGGGCCGCCTCGCGGATCGTCATGGGGCCGACGCCGGCCATGGTGCGCAGCAATTCCCAACGCTTGCCGGTCAGTGTCTTGAACAAGAGTTCCGGAGTTTCGAAAGCCAGGCGCGGCGCGGACGTTTTGCCCGTTTCCATCGCCTGCGCCACATCGGAAAGCGTGTCGGCCAGGGAGCGTACTTCAAGCGTGACCATGCTCATCTTGCCATCTCCTCACGTCGTTCATGAAATCCGCCACCAATTGGCGCGGGCTGGAGAACCCATAGGGCACCTCGGCGTTGCCCGCGTGCCGGTGATCGCCCTTGCCCGTTTCGTTGTCGTAGCGCAGGACGCACACGCCTTTCACCACCAACGCCAGCCGGTACTTGAAAGCGTGGGGACATCCCGGCACCGGCTGCCGAAGCTGCCACACCACGATGTCGGCAAAGGCATCGCTGGCGAGGGTGACGCGGCGGCGGATCAGTTCCTGCGCAGGCATGTTGGAAACAATAACCACAGGCCGGTGTGTTGTCAATGTGTCCAACACCGTAGGCCATGGGATGGCCGGCGAGGGCATAGTGGGGGCGGGCTGGCACGGAAGGGGAAAAGGGCGCTACCATTGAGCCATGAACGCCGACGCCCAATTCCACGAAACCTTCCTCCGACGCGCCGTGGAGCTATCCCGCCGCAGCCTGGATACGGGGGAGGGGGGGCCCTTCGGGGCGGTGCTGGTGCGCAACGGGGAAGTCCTGGCGGAGGGCTGGAACCGGGTTATCGCCGCCAACGATCCCACCGCCCACGCCGAAGTGCTGGCCATCCGCGAAGCCTGCCGCGCCCAGTCCGCCTTCCGCCTCGACGGCAGCGTCCTCTACGCCTCCTGCGAACCCTGCCCCATGTGCCTGGCCGCCGCCTACTGGGCGGGGGTGGAGCGCATCTATTACGCCAACACCCGGGACGAGGCCGCCGCCATCGGCTTCTGCGACGCCGAGCTGTACCGGGAACTGGCTCTGCCGGGGGAAGCGCGCCGGGTGCCCGCCCGGCGCATTGCCCTTGACGGCGCCTTCGAGCCCATGGAACTGTGGGCGGCGATTCCCGGCCGGGTTCTGTACTGACGCGCCTTCTCTTGGCCCTAGGCCGAAATCCCCAGTTCCGCGCACAGCTTCGCCACCAGGGCCTTCAATTCGTCCACCTCGCCTTCGAGCCGGGCCACGTTGGCCTTGAGGGCGGCCAGTTCCCCCGCCGTCACATCGCCCCCGGAACGGGCAGGCGCTGATTCCGCCAACTCCTGGGCGGAAGGCGCCCCGCACAGCAGGTGGGCCCAGCGGTTCTCCCGGGAGCCGGGCTGGCGGGGGAGTTCCACCGCCAGGGCGCCGGCTGGCCGGTCGGCCAGTTCGTTCAAAAAACCTTCCACCGCCGAAATGTCGGCGAACTTGTGCATCCGCTCACCGTTGATGCGCAGCTCCCCCGCGGTCTGCGGCCCCCGCAGCATCAGGGTGGCGAGGAGGGCGGCGGACTGGGAGGGTATCTGCAACACCCGCTCGATATTGTGGGCGTAGCGGGAAACCCGGCCGCCGCTGGATTCCATTATCAGGGTCAGCCCCCGCAAGGTGTCCAGGGCCGCCGCCACTTCCGCCTCCGTCGCGTCCATCACCGGCTCCCGGCTGGTCTTCTGGTTGCACCCGGCCACCAGGGCGTTGAGGGTCAGGGGATAAGTATCGGGGACGGTGCGCTGCTTTTCGGCCAGGACGCCGAGAACGCGGGTTTCCAGGAGGGAGAGCACGGGGAGGGTCATGGTTTCCGGTCAGTCAGATAAAGGTCGTTCATCCCAGATTATCCATTAGGACGCGAGATGATGGCGAGGTGGGTTGCGAGACAGTTTCGTTGCTTGCGAGGAGTTCATGGTTATTCCATGGACGACGAACAAGCGGCAAAAATGGCCGCAAACCGACCGCCAGCGCTCGCGTAGGCGCGAAGCGCCGCCTAATGGATAATCTGGGTTCATTATAGGCGTGCCGGCCACCCTTAGCCCGTGTAGAGCGCAATGCCCTTCGGTTATTGCGCTCTACACGGGCTGGTACATGGGCAAGGCGACCTGCATCAGTTCGCTGGTGTGCAAAGCAAACACGGATGCCTGGTCTCGCTCGGCACGGCGGAGACACTCTTCAGCCAACGCCCGAAACGCCAGCAACAGCGCCAGCAGCCCCAGCATCGAGACCAGAACGGAATTGGCTTGCGTGATCGCTTCGGCCACGCTTGCCTGTTTGCGGCGACCGTTTCGAAAGCCAATTTCCATGGCAAGCAGCATGAAAATAAGGAGGCCCAACACGATCAAGAAACTGCTTTGGCTGTACATAATTTCCCTCATGGCGTCATGGCTCTCCTGGCACGCGAGGTTGCCCAACGACCAAGCTCAGCCGAGGAAGCCCGTCAGCGCTGACGTCGGCTGGAGCGCAGTGTTGGGCAGCCGCTGCATCGGTCAGCGGTTTTTGCTTCCAAAAAGCAGGAGCGCGCCGCCAATTACTATCGCCCCCACGCCAGCCCAAACCGGGATGTTGACCGTCTGCTTTTCCTTTACCGACAGCTCAATTGGTCCCAGTTTGGCCTCATGGGTCTCCTTCGTGTAGCTAAAACCGCCATACACCAATCCTAGGACGCCGGCCACGATCAGCACGATTGCCGCAATCTTGACTGCATTCATTTCGTCTCCTCCTGTTTAACCCAGATTATCCATTAGGCGGCGCTTCGCGCCTACGCGAGCGCTGGCGGCCGGTTTGCGGCCATTTTTGCCGCTTGTTCGTCGTCCATGGAATAACCATGAACTCCTCGCAAGCAACGAAACTGTCTCGCAACCCACCTCGCCATCATCTCGCGTCCTAATGGATAATCTGGGTTTAATGAACCTATTGAAATAATAGGGGCTGGCCACGGTTTCCTCTTTGATTTCTTGGCCCAACAAAAGAAAACCGTGGTCTGTCCCGGAGATTTCCACTCAAAACCTTTATTCGGATCAATCGTTTAACGTCGTGACATGGTCAAGTGGTCAAGTAGTGCATGCATAGCATAGGTAGGGCGCAATAGGCGTGAGCCGTATTGCGCCGGATGTTGAACCATACGGCGCAATGCCCTTCGGTTATTGCGCCCTACACGGGCTGAGGTTTCGCTCCGCTTATTGCGCCCTACGCGGGCTGGTCCGCCTGCATCCAAAAGTACGACCGCGAGCACAGCCTGATCTACTGCGACCCATTCTACTGGGGCACCGAGGGCTATGGCGTCGATTTCGGCCTGCCCCAGTACCAGCGCATGGCCGAGTTGGCCAGGACGGTAAAGGGCAAGATGATCATCTCGGTCAATGACATTCCCGAGATGCGTCAAGCGTTCGCCGGGCTGACCATCGAGCGGGTGGATATCAACTGCACCGTGGGCGGCGGCGGCCGATCGAAGGCCAAGGCCGGCGAGTTGATCATTCGGAACTGGTAGAAGTGAAAAGGGGCCTCGCGGCCCCTTCCTCTGCAATTCGCTTTCAATCCATGAAACAATCACCGGATGTTCTTTATCTCGCAAAAGGCGTCGCAGTTATCGCGGCGCGCTTCAACGGGGCAGCATAGGTAGGGCGCAATAGGCGTGAGCCGTATTGCGCCGGATGTTGAACCATACGGCGCAATGCCCTTCGGTTATTGCGCCCTACACGGGCTGAGGTTTCGCTCCGCTTATTGCGCCCTACGCGGGCTTACCCGAGTCGGAATTGATATTGCAAAGAACGTGTTCCAGGTACACGGCGTGGACCGGCAGGAGCGCGTCGTCTGCCGCCGGCAACTGCGACGAGCCGAGGTGTTGAAATTCTTTGCCCAGAAGGCGCCATGCCTGATTGGCATGGAGGCCTGTTCCAGCAGCCATTACTGGGCGCGCGAACTGGGCAAAGCGGGGCACACGGTCAGGCTAATCGCCCCGCAATTCGTGAAGCCCTACGTAAAGAGCCAGCATAGGTAGGGCGCAATAGGCGTGAGCCGTATTGCGCCGGATGTTGAACCATACGGCGCAATGCCCTTCGGTTATTGCGCCCTACACGGGCTGAGGTTTCGCTCCGCTTATTGCGCCCTACGCGGGCTGGTCCGCCTGCATCCAAAAGTACGACCGCGAGCACAGCCTGATCTACTGCGCCCCATTCTACTGGGGCACCGAGGGCTATGGCGTCGATTTCGGCCTGCCCCAGTACCAGCGCATGGCCGAGTTGGCCAGGACGGTAAAGGGCAAGATGATCATCTCGGTCAATGACATTCCCGAGATGCGTCAAGCGTTCGCCGGGCTGACCATCGAGCGGGTGGATATCAACTGCACCGTGGGCGGCGGCGGCCGATCGAAGGCCAAGGCCGGCGAGTTGATCATTCGGAACTGGTAGAAGTGAAAAGGGGCCTCGCGGCCCCTTCCTCTGCAATTCGCTTTCAATCCATGAAACAATCACCGGATGTTCTTTATCTCGCAAAAGGCGTCGCAGTTATCGCGGCGCGCTTCAACGGGGCAGAGGGGATGGAAAAGCGGCCCTCTCCCCCAGCCCCTCCCCCGCTTGCGGGGGAGGGGAGTTAAGGATGACCACTTGGCTCACAAAAGAGCTATAAAAAAACCAGTTCTACATTTTCCCGACCAACCATCAACGAAAGGAATCACCATGTCCCACGAAGGCTACCACGAACCCATCGAAGAACTCTCCCCCGCCACCCGCGACATGCACCGCGCCATCGTCTCCCTGATGGAGGAACTGGAGGCGGTGGACTGGTACAACCAGCGGGTGGATGCTTGCAAGGACGACGAACTGAAAGCCATCCTGGCCCACAACCGGGACGAGGAGAAGGAGCACGCGGCCATGGTGCTGGAATGGATACGGCGCCAGGACCCGTCCTTCGACAAGCATCTGAAGGACTACCTCTTCACCCAGAAGCCCATCGCCCACAAATAACCCATAAGAAAGGCAGCATGAGAAAACTGGCTATGATTGCGGCCCTGGGCGCGGCGTTTGCTGGCGCGGCCCAGGCCGCCGAAGGCGAAACCGTCAGCACCCTCAAGGACCAGAGCCAGGTGGCGGTGACCCTCTACAACCAGGACCTGGCCCTGGTGAAGGATACGCGCCGGGTGGCGCTGTCTTCCGGGGATCACCGGCTGGCGTGGCGGGACGTGTCCGCCCGCATCCGGCCGGAGACGGCGCTGCTGCGCAACCTGTCGGAGTCCCGAGGCTTCTACCTGGTGGAGCAGAATTTCGACTTCGACCTCCTCACCCCCCAGACCCTGCTGGACAAGTACGTGGGACGCAAGGTGAAGGTGATCAAGACCAACCCGGCCACGGGGGCGGAAACGGTGGAGGAGGCCACGGTGCTGTCCGCCAACGGCGGCATGGTGCTCCAGTTCCCCGATCGCATCGAGTCCCATCCTCCCGGCCGCCTGGCTTTCCAGGCGGTGCCGGAGAACCTGCGGGACCGGCCGACCCTGGTGGTCAGCCTGCATACGCCGGATTCCGGCAGCCAGGAACTGGAGCTGTCCTACCTCACCGGCGGCCTGGGCTGGAAAGCGGACTACGTGGCCGAACTCTCGGCCAAGGACGACAAGCTGGACCTCAACGGCTGGGTGACCCTCACCAACCAGAGCGGAACCAGCTACCGCAACGCCAAGTTGCAGCTGGTGGCCGGGGACGTGAACCGGGTGCGGGAGGAAGTGGGCTACGCCCTGCGGGACGGGCGCATTCCCATGCCCGCCATGGCGCCCGCGCCCTCCATGAAGGAGGAGGGGCTGTTCGAATACCACCTCTACACCCTGGGCCGGCCCACCACGATGGCGGATAACCAGACCAAGCAGGTGGCCCTGCTGTCCGCGTCAAACGCGGCGGTGCGCAAGGAGCTGATGCTGAAGGGGGCGGACTACTACTACCGCTCCAGCGTCGGCGACATCGGCCAGAAGCTGAAGGTGGGGGTCTTCGTGGAATTCGACAACAAGGGTAAGGGGCTGGGGGTGCCGCTGCCCAAGGGCATCGTGCGGGTGTACAAGAAGGATGCCTCGGGCAACGCCCAGTTCGTGGGGGAGGACCGCATCGACCACACGCCCAAGAACGAGACGGTGCGCCTCAAATTGGGCGAGGCTTTCGACGTGACGGCGGACAAGAAGCAGACCGACTTCCAGAAGCTTTCCGGCACCGGCCGCTACAACTACGTGTTCGAGGAAGCCTTCCAGGTGGTGCTGAAAAACGCCACGGACGAGGCGGTGACGGTGCGGGTGGTGGAGCCGATTCCGGGGGATTGGGAGATGCTGTCCGAATCTCACCCCCACGCCAAGGAGGCGGCCAACACGGCGACCTGGAAGGTCACCGTGCCGGGGTCGGGGAAGGCGACGCTCAACTACCGGGTGCGGGTGAAGTATTGAGGTAGCGCAGGCGACTCGCCTGCATTGCCCGCCGAAAGGCGGGCCGTTGGCCCGATGCCGGCGAGGTCGCCTGCGCTACAAAGGCCGTCAGCCTTCCGACTCTACGGCATACTCCGCCATGAGCACGTGGGTTTCGCCGGCGCCCACGGTGACGGCATCCTCCAGGGCGTTGGCGCTTTCCACGCACAACATGCGGCGGTAGCCGTCCTGCCCCATGTCGCCGAACTTGGCGCCCTTTTCCGCCCACGGGTTCCACACCACGGTGGAGCGGCTGCCGGATTTGGCGACGCGGATGCGGCGCTTATAGCCGGGGTCGTGGATGACGCATTCGGCGGTGGTGGCGAGATATACCCGGTCCATTTCGCCGCCGATGGCGACGGCCCCCTGCTGGACCTTGCTTCCGCCTTCCACTTTGTCCAGATAGGAACACCCTTCCAGGCCGGAGACGGAAACGTCGCCGATGTCGCTCACCTGGAAATAGGTATGCAGGGCTTCGGTGATGGCAAACGGTTCGGCGCCCAGGTTGCGGGTGGCCAGTTCGATGCGCAGGGCCGTACCCACGGTGACGGTGAGGCTGAGCTCAGCCTTATGGGGCCACAGGCGGGCGGTGTCCTCGTCCTGCACCAGTTGCAGGGTGAGACGGGTGGCGCCGTCGGCCAGGCGCTCGCTGGCGGCCACCTGCCAGGGCTTGTTGCGGGCGAAGCCGTGGGCGGGGAGGGCGGCGTCCTGGCCGTTGGGTCCGAACCAGGGCCAGCACACGGGAACGCCGCCCCGGAGGGATTTGCCGGGGACGTAGCGGGCTTCCGGGCTCAGCCATACCACCGGCTCCTGTCCCTTGGGCGCCCAGGTCAGGATCTGGCCCCCTTCCAGGGCGATGGCGGCTTGGCCGAAGGCGTTGTCGATATCCGCCAGGGTGGGGCCGTTTTCGGCGCGGGTGAAGCGCAGGGCCCCTTCCAGGGCGTGGCGGGAGTTGAGCAGGTCAAGGTCGAGTGTCATGGGTTTTCTTTCTTATAGAGGTGGGAATTAGCCTAGAAAAAGCTTTTTAACCACCGTGCACGAATGGCTAATGTGGTTGTTGTTATTAGCCCAGATTATCCATTAGGCGGCGCTTCGCGCCTACGCGAGCGCTGGCGGCCGGTTTGCGGCCATTTTTGCCGCTTGTTCGTCGTCCATGGAATAACCATGAACTCCTCGCAAGCAACGAAACTGTCTCGCAACCCACCTCGCCATCATCTCGCGTCCTAATGGATAATCTGGGATTAGTGTAAATTCGTGTTTATTCGTGGTTAACCAAGACGTTAAATCAGTTTTCCTGGCGGAAGGTGTCCACCACGTCCTCTTCGAATTCCGTCAGGCCTTCCTCGCCGAGGCCGAGTTCTTCCAGCGCCTGGGCCTGCATTTCGTGCCACTGGGTTTCGGGCAGGCCGGCCATCTTGTGGTAGAGGTGCCGCGCCATCTGCAGGATGGACACCAGAGTGAGGGCGGTATGCCCCACGTGGAGGCGGTCGTGGTGGTAGCGGATGGCCTGGCAGGCGAAATCCGGCAGGTTCCAGTGGCGGGCCACCAGGTAGCCCACCACCGTGTGGTCGGTGTTGAAGCGGCGGTCCTCCTCGCGGAAATCCGGCCAGTTGCGCCCTTCGCCCAGGCGGAAGGCTTTGCAGTAGTCGGGAAAGCGCTGCATCAGGATGGGCACGCCGCATTCGTGGAACAGGCCCGCCATGTAGGCCTGGTCGGGGGAGATGTTGCAGGCGGAGATCACCTTGCCGGCGATGACGGAGGAGAGGGCGGCGATGTCGCCGGAGCGCTCCCAGAATTTCTCGTACACCGCGTCCTTGCCGCCGATGGCGTGGCGCAGGGCGATGCCCTTGATGAGGTTCACCAGCTGGTTGATGCCCAGCACCACCAGGGCCTTGCTGATGTTGTCGATGGGCTTGGAGAGGCCGTAGAAAGGCGAATTCACCACCCGGAACACCACCGCGCACAGGCCCGGGTCCTGGCCGATGAGCTTGGCGAGGGCGTTGGCGTTGTTGCGGGGGGAGTTGAGCAGCTTCTCGACCTCCAGCAGGATGGCCGGCTGGGGCGGAATCTGGATGCCGCCCTGGATGAGGTCGTCGAACTGCTTCTGGTCTTCGGGGGTGAGGGGGCGGTTGGCCATGATGGGTTTCCGTTCTTCGTGGAAAAGCTCAGCCGAAATTGTAATGCCTGCGCACCGCCCGGCGAATAGTCCAAAAGCAGGAGGGTCCCCCGCTCATTTGCGCAGCTTCTTCCAGTAGTTGATCAGGCCGTTGGTGGAGTTGTCGTGGGAGCTTACCTTCTTCGCCCCCCTCAGTTCCGGCAGGATGGCCTTGGCCAGCTGCTTGCCCAGTTCCACCCCCCACTGGTCGTAGGAGTTCACGTTCCAGATTACGCCCTGGACGAACACCTTGTGCTCGTAGAGGGCGATCAGCTTGCCCAGGGTTTTGGGGTCCAGCTGCTGGAACAGGATCGAGTTGGTGGGCTTGTTGCCCTCGAACACCTTGTGGGGCAGCAACTCCTTCAGGGCACGGCCCTTGAGGCCCGCGGCCCGCAGTTCGGCTTCGGCCTCGTCGGCGGTCTTGCCCTTCATCAGCGCCTCGGTCTGGGCGAAGAAGTTGGACAGCAGGATGGGGTGGTGCTCGCCGATGGGATTGTGGCTCTTGGCCGGGGCCAGGAAATCGGCGGGGACCAGCTTGGTGCCCTGGTGGATCAGCTGGTAGAAGGCGTGCTGGCCGTTGGTGCCGGGCTCGCCCCAGATCACCGGCCCGGTGGTGTAGTCCACCGGTTTGCCGTCGCGGTCCACGCGCTTGCCGTTGGATTCCATGTCCAGCTGCTGCAAATAGGCCGGGAAGCGGTGCAGGTACTGGTCGTAGGGCAGCACGGCGTGGGAGCCGGCGCCGAAGAAGTTGTTGTACCACACCCCCAACAGGCCCATCAGCACCGGCAGGTTGTTGCCCAAGGGGGCGGTGCGGAAGTGCTGGTCCATCTCGAAGCCGCCTTCCAGCATGGCTTCGAAGTGGTCCATGCCGATGAACAGGGCGATGGGCAGGCCGATGGCGGACCACAGGGAATAGCGGCCGCCGACCCAGTCCCAGAATTCGAACATGTGGGCGGTGTCGATGCCGAACTTGGCCACTTCCTTGGCGTTGGTGGAGACGGCGACGAAGTGCTTGGCCACCGCGCTGTCCTTCTTCGCCGCCTTGAGGAACCACGCCTTAGCCGACTGGGCGTTGGTCATGGTTTCCTGGGTGGTGAAGGTCTTGGAGGCGACCACGAACAGGGTGGTTTCGGGCTTCACCTGCTTCAGCACTTCGGCGATGTGGGTGCCGTCGATGTTGGACACGAAATGGGCGGTGAGCCCCGGATATCCATAAGGCTTGAGGGCCTCGCAGGCCATCACCGGGCCCAGGTCCGAGCCGCCGATGCCGATGTTGACGATGTCGGTGATTTTCTTCCCCGTATAGCCCTTCCACTTGCCCGAATGCACCTGCTCCACGAAGCCGCGCATCTGGGCCAGCACCCGGCGCACGTCGGGCATCACGTCGTGGCCGTCCACCTTCACCGCTTTCTTGGAGCGGTTGCGCAGCGCGGTGTGCAGCACGGCGCGGCCTTCGGTGAAGTTGATCGCTTCCCCGCTGAACATGCGCTCGGTCCACTCCTTGAGCTTCGCTTCCTCGGCCAGGGCCAGGAGCAGGGTCAGGGTCTTGGGGGTGATGCGGTTCTTGGAATAATCCAGCAGCAGGTCGCCGCAGGAGGCGGAGAAGCGCTCGAAGCGCTTGGGGTCTTCACGGAACAGGTCCCGCAAATGCATCGGGAATACGTCCTTGTGGTGCTTTTGCAGGGCCTTCCAGGCGGGGAGTCGGGTGAGGGTAGACATGGTTTCGCGTGTAGGGTCAAAAGATTCTTACTCGCCGCCAAGACGCCAAGAGCGCCAAGAAATCCGAAACATGAATAGCCGAAGGGGCGGTTTCCCTTGGCGTTCTTGGCGTCTTGGCGGCTCAATGGATTTTCAAAATGTTCATTCCGCTTGCAGGATCGTCACCCCCAACGGCGGCAGAGTCAGCACGATGGACTGGGGCTGGCACATCCAGGCGTAGTTTTCCGCATCCAGGCCCTGGCCGTTGCCGGTGTTGCTGCCGCCGTAGAGTTCGGAATCGCTGTTGAAGATTTCCCGGTAGCGGCCCCAGCGTGGCACGCCGATGCGGTAGCCGGTGCGGGGCACGGGGGTGAAGTTGATGGCGACGATGACGAAGGAGCCGTCCTTGCCCCAGCGCAGGTAGCTGAGGATGGATTGGTCGGCGTCGTGGCAGTCGATCCAGGCGAAGCCTTCGGGCTGGAAGTCCTGGCTGTGCAGTGCCGGCAGCTGGCGGTAGAGGTGGTTCAGGTCCCGCACCATGGCTTTCACGCCCTGGTGCTGTTCCCGTTCCAGCAGCCACCAGTCCAGTTCGGTGCCTTCCCACCATTCCTTGCCTTGGGCGATTTCGTTGCCCATGAAGTTGAGCTTCTTGCCCGGATAGGACATTTGGTAAGCCAGCAGCAGGCGCAGGTTGGCGAATTTCTGCCACGAGTCGCCGGGCATCTTGTCCAGCAGGGAGCGCTTGCCGTGGACCACTTCGTCGTGGGAGAAGGGCAGGACGAAGTTTTCCGAGTAGGCGTAGAGCTGGCCGAAGGTGAGCTGGTTGTGGTGGTAGCGCCGGTGGATCGGCTCGTGCTCCATGTAGGACAGGGTGTCGTTCATCCAGCCCATGTTCCACTTCATGGAGAAGCCCAGGCCGCCCACGTAGGCGGGGCGGGACACCATGGGCCAGGCGGTGGATTCCTCGGCGAAGGTCAGGGCGCCGGGGAATTCCTCATGGACCATCACGTTGAGGCTGCGCAGGAATTCGATGGCGTCGATGTTCTCCCGGCCGCCGTACTTGTTGGGAATCCACTCCCCTTCCTTGCGGGAGTAGTCCAGGTACAGCATGGAGGCCACCGCGTCCACCCGCAGGCCGTCGATATGGAACTCGGACAGCCAGAAATGGGCGCTGGCGAGCAGGAAGGTCTGCACCTCGTGGCGGCCGTAGTTGAAGATGTGGGTGCCCCAGTCCTGGTGGAAGCCCATCTTGGGGTCTTCGTGCTCGTACAGGGCGGTGCCGTCGAAGCGGGCCAGAGCCCAGGCGTCGGTGGGGAAGTGGGCCGGCACCCAGTCCAGGATCACGCCGATGCCCGCCCGGTGGCAGGCGTCCACGAACACCTTGAAGTCCTCCGGCGTGCCGTAGCGGGAGGTGGGGGCGAAGTAGCCGGTGGCCTGGTAACCCCAGGATTCGTCCAGGGGGTGCTCGGAAACCGGCATCAGCTCGATGTGGGTGTAGCCCATTTCCTGGATGTAGGGCACCAGCAGGTCGGCCAGCTCCCGGTAGCTGTGGAAGCTGCCGTCGGGCTTGCGCTTCCAGGAGCCGAAGTGCAGCTCGTAGACGTTGATCGGGCCGTGCTGCCAGTCGAAGCGGGCGCGGGCCTCCAGCCAGCCGCCGTCCTGCCAGTTGAAGGGCGCGACGGAGGATACCCGGCTGGCGGTGCCGGGGCGCAACTCGTATTCCCGGGCGTAGGGGTCGGTCTTGACGAACACGTCGCCGCTGTCCCGGTTGCGGATTTCGAATTTGTACAGGTAACCCACGCCCAGTTCGGGCAGGAACAGTTCCCACACGCCGCTGGAACCCCGGGAGCGCATGGGGTGGCAACGGCCGTCCCAGCGGTTGAAGTCGCCCACCACCGACACCCGCTCGGCGTTGGGGGCCCACACCGCCAGCAGGGTGCCGTCCACGCCGTCCACCGTCATGGGGCGTGCGCCAAAGGAGCGGTGGGCCTGGAGCAGGCGGCCCTGGTTGAAGAGGTACAGGTCCTGCTCGGAAATCACCGGGCCGAAGGTGTAGGGGTCGTGAAACTCGCGCAGGCGGCCGTCCTCTTCCACCCGCAGGCGGCAGGGGCGGGCGGGGGCTTGGTCGCCGCGCCACAGGAACAGCCCGTCGCTGCCCTGGAGCTCCGCCCAGCCGGAGGCGGTTTCGAGCCACAGGCGGGCGGCGTGGGGGGCGTAGGCGCGGAATACGGGGGTGCCGAATTCGTGGTGCAGTCCGAGGTAGGCGAAGGGGTCGTGCAGCCGGGCCTGGATCAATGCGGAATGATGCGGATTGACTTTGCCGGAGGCGTCGTGTTTCATATCCTTGTAATCCTTGATGGATAAGGTTCTTCGGTGTCGCGCCGCTTGTGACGCGGCTTTTGAGCTACGAATAGTAGCAGATTATGAATGCACGCAGCTTGCAGTCAAATTGTCTAGACTTAAAATTTAATAAAAATGACATTTACAACTTTCCACACACAATAAGGTTCAGGAGGCCCCTTGCATAAACAGCGTGATTTCCCCCGTTTCGTCAGTCTGCTCACCAAGAACACCGTGGCCCTCATCCTGGCTGGAGGGCGGGGAAGCCGCCTTCGGCAACTGACCGACTGGCGCGCCAAGCCCGCCGTCCCCTTCGGCGGCAAGTTCCGCATCATCGACTTTCCCCTTTCCAACTGCGTGAATTCGGGCATCCGCCGGGTCGGCGTGGTGACCCAGTACAAGGCCCACAGCCTGATCAAGCACGTCCAGCGGGGCTGGGGCTTTCTCCGCGGCGAATTCAACGAGTTCGTGGAACTGCTTCCCGCCCAGCAGCGGGTATCCGAGGAGCATTGGTACCAGGGCACGGCGGACGCGGTGTTCCAGAACCTGGACATTCTGCGTTTCTACGACCCGGAATACGTTTTGATCCTGGCCGGCGACCACGTCTACAAGATGGACTATGGCGAGATGCTGGCCTTCCACGCCGCCAATTCCGCCGACATGACCATCGCCTGCATCGACGTGCCCATCGAGGACGCCCATGCCTTCGGCGTCATGTCGGTGAACGAGGAGGGGCGCATCGTGGGCTTCCAGGAAAAGCCGAAAGAGAATCCCGTCACCATTCCCGGCCAGCCGGACCGGGTCCTGGCGAGCATGGGGGTCTACGTGTTCAACGCCGCCTTCCTCTACGAGCAGTTGGTGCGGGACGCCGACAACACGCAGTCCGGCCACGACTTCGGCCACGACCTCATCCCCTACATGATTTCCAAGTACCGGGTGTTCGCCCACCGTTTCGGCGACAGCTGCGTCGGCAGCCCGAAGGACCGGCCCTACTGGCGCGACGTGGGAACGGTGGACGCCTACTGGGAGGCCAATATGGAGCTGACCAAGGTGACGCCGGACCTCAATATGTACGACCACGAGTGGCCCATCTGGACCTATCAGGAGCAGCTGCCCCCGGCCAAGTTCGTGTTCGATGACGACAGCCGCCGGGGCCAGGCTTTCGACTCCATGGTGTCCGGGGGCTGCATCATCAGCGGCGCCACGGTGCGCCGTTCCCTGCTGTTCTCCAACGTCAAGGTGAACGACCGCGCCACGGTGGAGGACTCGGTGATTCTGCCCAACGTTACCATCTCGGCCGACTGCTACCTGCGGCGGGTGGTGGTGGACAAGGGCTGCATCATTCCCGAGGGCACGCGCATCGGCTTCGACCCGGTAGAAGATGCCAAGCGTTTTTACGTCAGCGACCGGGGCATCACCCTGGTGACCCCGGAAATGCTGGGGCTGGACGTCCACCACGGGCGCTAGCCCTCAACCCACGGGGCGGCGAGCCATGGACAAGAACAAAAAGCTGCATCTGATCCTGTGCTGGCACATGCATCAGCCGGACTACCGCAACCTGCTGACGGGGGAGTTCATCCTGCCGTGGACTTACCTCCACGCCTTGAAGGACTACACCGACATGGCCTGGCACCTGGAAAACAGCCAGGTCAAGGCGGTGGTGAACTTCGTGCCGGTGCTCCTCGACCAGCTGGAGGATTACGCCCGCCAGTTCGAGGAAGGGGAGGTGAAGGACCCCCTCCTGTCCCTGCTGCCCCGGCCGGACCTGGAGAACCTCAGCGTCGAGGAGCGGCAGCGCATCCTGGAGAGCTGCTTCCGCAGCGACCACGCCAAGATGATCGAGCCTTACCCGCCCTATCGGCGGCTGCACGATCTGTACAAGCTGGTCCAGGCCCCCGGGGGGCCGAAGCAGGAATACCTGTCGTCCCAGTACATGGCCGACCTGCTGGTGTGGTACCACCTGGTGTGGGTAGGGGAAACCGTCCGGCGCAACTCCGACCTGCTGCCCCGCCTCATGGCCCAGGGCACCGGTTTCAGCGCCGAGGACCGGCGCCGGCTCTACGACCTCCTCGGCACCCTGATCCGCGACCTCATCGGCCGTTACCGCAAGCTGGCCAAGAGCGGCCGGGTGGAGCTGTCCACCACCCCCTACCACCATCCCATCGCGCCGCTGCTGATCGACTTCAAATGCGCCCGGGACAGCGCCCCCGACACCGCCCTGCCCGAATCCGCCTTCTACCCCGGCGGGCGCACCCGGGTGGTGTCCCACATCCAGGCCGCCCTGGACAGCCACCGCCACCGCTTCGGCGAAAAGGCCGTGGGCATGTGGCCGGCGGAAGGGGGGGTATCCATGGAAACCCTGCGCCTGATGGCCGACCAGGGCGTCCATTGGGCCGCCACCGGGCAGGGGGTGCTGGCCAACAGCCTGCGCAGCGGGTCCCACAGCGCGGCCCTGCCGGACAAGAATGCCTACCTTTACCGGCCCTACCGGCTGGACGGGATAAAGAATTTCGTCTGCTTCTTCCGGGACGACGTGCTGTCCGACCTGATCGGCTTCGAATACGCCAAATGGTACGGCAGCGACGCCGTGCACCATTTCATCCACCAGCTGGAGGAGATATGGCGCCACACCCCCGCCGGCGAAGAGCCGGTGGTGAGCGTCATCATGGACGGGGAGAACGCCTGGGAGTACTACCCCTACAACGGCTATTATTTCCTCTCCGGCCTCTACGCCGCCCTGGAGAAGCACCCCTACATCCGCACCACCACCTTCCGCGACTACCTGGAGGAGTGCGTGCCCGGCAAGGACACCCCGCCCTGCCCGGTGGAGGGCCAACTTCCCCGGCTGGTGGCGGGGAGCTGGGTCTACGGCAACTTCTCCACCTGGATCGGCGACCCGGCCAAGAACCGGGCCTGGGACCTCCTGTGCGCCGCCAAGGCCAGCTTCGACATGGTGATGGCCAGCGGCCGCCTTACCGAAGCGGAGCAGGCGGCGGCCCGCAATCACCTGTCCGATTGCGAGGGCTCCGACTGGTTCTGGTGGTTCGGCGACTATAACCCGGCCATCAGCGTCGGCAGCTTCGACAAGCTGTTCCGGGACAACCTCGCCATCCTCCACCGCCTGCTCAAACTTCCCGTTCCCGCAGAACTCAGCCGGCCCATCTGCCGCGGCGCTTCCGGGGAGATGGTGGAAGCGGGGGGCACCATGCGGCGCGCCACCTGAGGCTGGCTATAATCCGAAAAATGCAATCGAACCGCAGAGGACGCGAAGGACGCAGAGGAACATCGATTTCGAGTGCCGGCGAGCTCTTGCCTAATAAGATTTTCCACCGCGCCCTCTGCGGTGAAAAGATGTTTTGGAACCTCCCAAAAACCAATACTGAAGTGACTTTATGACCCACACTGTCTCCCTCCTGTTCGGCGTCCACGCCCACCAGCCCGTCGGCAATTTTCCCGAGGTGCTGGAGGACGCCCACTTCCGCTGCTACCGGCCCTTTATCCATACCCTGCACCGCTTTCCCGAATTCCGCTTCGCCATCCATTTTTCCGGCTGGCTGCTGGACTGGCTGCTGGAGCGCTACCCGGAGGACATGGCGCTGCTGAAGGAGATGGTGGCCCGGGGGCAGGTGGAGTTGTTCGGCGCCGGGGACACCGAGCCGGTGCTGGCGGTGATTCCCTACCGGGACCGGGTGGGGCAGGTCAAAGCCCTGTCCGACAAGCTGGACCGGAGCCTCGGCCAGCGTCCCGAGGGTGCCTGGCTCACGGAGCGGGTGTGGGAGGCGACGGTGGTGCCGGCCCTGGCGGATTCGGACATCGGCTACGTCACCGTGGACGACTACCACTTCCTTTGCGCCGGCAAGCCCATGGAGGCCCTGAACGGCTATTTCACCACCGAGGAGGACGGCCGCCGCCTGGACCTGTTCCCCATCTCCGAGGCCCTGCGCTACCGCATCCCGTTCTCCGCCGCGCCGGACGCCGTGGCCTACCTGGAAAGCCTGGCGAAGGAGCCGGGGGAACACGCCGCGGCGATCTACTTCGACGACATCGAGAAATTCGGCATCTGGCCCGAAACCTACCAGTGGGTGTACGAAAAGGGCTGGCTCACGGACTTCATCCAGGGGGTGCTCAAATCCCCCCTCCTCCGCACCGACCACTTCCGCGACTACCACCGGCAAGCGAAGACCCGGGGCGTGGTCTACCTGCCCACCACCTCCTACATCGAGATGAACGAATGGACCCTGCCGGCGAGGGAGGCCAACGAGTACGCCGACCTGGTGCAGGAGAGCAAGAACGCCGGCCGTTTCGACCGCCACAAGGCGTTCCTGCGGGGCGGCATGTGGAAGAACTTCCTCTCCCGCTACCCGGAATCCAACTGGATGCACAAGCGCATGCTCCAGCTTTCCGCCCGCTTCGACGCCCTGCCGGAAAAGCAGAAGACCGCCGCCCTGCGCCGCGACCTCTACGAGGCCCAGGCCAACGACGCCTACTGGCACGGCCTGTTCGGCGGCCTGTATCTGCCCCATCTGCGCCGTGCGGTGTACCGGGCCATCGTGGCCCTGGAGCGGGAATTGGACCGTCAGCAGCCTCGCCCCGCGCTGGAGCGGGCCGACCTGGACCTGGACGGGGTGGAGGAGGTCTTCCTGCACAACGATATTCTCCAGGCGGTGGTGGCCGAGGACGGGGCCGCCGCCGTGCGGGAGCTGGACGCCTACGCCCTGACCCACAACTTCGGCGACACCCTGCGCCGCCAGCCCGAGCATTACCACCGCAAGATCCAGCTCCAGGAAAGCTCCCATCAACATAAGCTGTGGGAAGAGGGCATCGTCTCCGCCCACGACCGGGTGAGCTTCAAGCACGTCATCACCCCCGCCGACCTGGCGGTGGACGACTACGGCCGGGCGCTGTTCCTGGATTGCCTGTGGCACGAGGGCGAGGCGGCCCAGCCGGTGCGGGACTACGCCCCGGAGGAACGCCACAAGGAGAGTGCGCTGGAATACCGTTCCCCCGGTTTCAAGCTGCACAAGGTCTACGGGCTGGAGGGCAACCGGCTGGCGGTGGCCTACCATTTCCACGAGAAGGCCCGCCACGGCCTGACCACGGAAATCAACCTTGCCATGCCCAGCTGCGACGGCCCGGCGGGGCGCTACATCCATCAGGGCGACGTGCCCTGCGGTTTCGGCCAGGAACTGGAATTGGCGGCGATGACCGAATTGATCCTGGAGGACGACGTGATGGGCGGCAAGCTGATCCTGCGCTGCAACCGCCCGGCCCGGCTGGTGGCCCGGCCCCACTTCACCGTCTCCCAGTCCGAAGCCGGATTCGAGAAGATCATGCAGGCGGTGACCCTGTCCCTGAGCTGGGCGCCCGGGGCCCATCAGCGGCAGGTGGAAATTTCCCTGGAAGTGGTTGGCCATCGTCATGGCTAGGGCGCCGGGGATGGGGTAAACTGCGGCATTTTTCACCCTACGGAAAAATACGTATGTCCGAGCAGAAGGTAGCGAAAAACAAGGTGGTTTACCTGACCTATTCCATCATCGACGACAGCGGCTCCGTGTTCGAGCAGTCCGACGTGCCGGTGGGCTACGTCCACGGCGCGGGCAGCGACCTGTTCGAGCAGGTGGAGACGGCCCTGGACGGCAAGGGCATCGGCGATCGGGTGGAAGTGACCCTGACGGCGGAACAAGGCTTCGGCCCCCACCGTCCCGAGCTGACCTTCACCGACGATGTGGACAACGTCCCCCCCGAGTTCCGCTTCCTCGGCGCCGAGGTGGAGTTCGAGAACGAGCGGGGCGAGGCGATGCTGTTCCACGTCACCCGCATCGAAGACGGCAAGCTCACCATCGACGCCAACCATCCCCTGGCCGGCAAGACCGTCACCTTCGTGGTGGACGTGACCGACATCCGCGACGCCACTCCCGAGGAAGTCGCCAACGGCCAGCCCGCCGACTCGGGTTCCTGCTACCTCCAATGACGGAGCCGGGTTGAGCGGGCGCCTCGTCATCCTCGGCTACGGCAACCCCAGCCGGGGGGACGACGCCCTGGGCCCGCTGCTCCTCGACCGCATCGCCGACCTGGCGGCCTCCGGCCCCGGGCCGGACCTGATCACCGATTTCCAGCTCCAGGTGGAGCACGCCGCCGACCTGGAAGGGGCCGGCCTGGCCCTGTTCCTCGACGCCGGCGCGTCCTGTTCGCCCCCCTGGCGCCTGGAGCGGCTGCGGGCACAGCAGGACGTCGGCTATACTACCCATGCCCTTTCCCCCGCGGCCGTGCTGGCCGTGTTCCGCCAGGTGTACGGCAAGGAGCCGCCCCCTGCCTTCCTGCTCACGGTGGCGGGGGAGAGCTTCGAACTGGGGGCCGGCCTGAGCAAGGCCGCCGCCGCCCACCTGGAATCGGCGGCGGGGCTGATGGAGCGGCTGCTGGCCGAGCCCGATGCGGGCTACTGGCAAACCCTTTGCGCCTAGGGAAGCGCTGAAAAAACCGTTCGTGCCGAGGTGTCGAAGCGCGAACACGCCCAGGGAGGCATCATGGAACAACTGGAACTGGTCAGCTTCAAGCTTTGCCCCTTCGTGCAGCGCTCGGTGATCGCCCTGCGCTACAAGGCGGTGCCTTTCACCCTGACCCATATCGACCTGGATCATCCCCCGGCCTGGTTCGGGGAAATCTCCCCCTTCGGCAAGGTGCCCCTGCTCAAGGTGGGGGACCGGGCGGTGCTGTTCGAATCGGCGGTGATCAACGAATACCTGGACGAAACCACTCCCCCCCGCCTGCACCCCGAAGACCCGGTGCAGCGGGCCCTCAACCGGGCCTGGATCGAGTTCGCCTCCGCCTGCCTGGCGGACCTGTACCAGCTCACGGTGGCCCCGGACCAGGCCAGGTTCGAGGAATGCCGCCAGGCCCTGGGGGCCAAGCTGCGGCGCCTGGAGCAGAGCCTCGATCCGGCGCCCTATTTCAACGGCGACCGGTTTTCCTTGGCCGATACGGCCTTCGCCCCGCTCCTGATGCGGCTGGAGTTGCTCAACCAGGCCCAGCCCCTCTACGACCCGGCCCAGTTTCCCAGGCTGGAAGCCTGGAACGACGCCCTGATGGCCCTGCCGGCGGTGAAAGAATCGGTGATTCACGATTTCGTGAAGGTCTATTTCGACCACATCCGCAGCCGCGGCGGCTACCTGGCCGCCCACTTGCCCCAGGCGTAGGGCCATGGGTTTCTACGGCCTGCTGGCGGTGGGGGGCGGGGCGGCCTTCGGCGCCTGGCTGCGCTGGTGGCTGGGGGGAGCCCTCAACCCGGTTTTCCCCACCCTGCCCCTGGGTACCCTGGCCGCCAATTTGCTCGGCGGCTACCTGGTGGGGATGGCGGTGGCCTACTTCTCCCAGCACGCCGGCCTGCCGCCGGAAGCCCGGCTGTTCATCGTCACCGGTTTTCTCGGCGGCCTCACCACCTTTTCCACTTTCTCCGCCGAGGTGGTGACCCTCATGGCCCGGGCCCAGTACCTGTGGGCCTTCGCCGCCGCCGGGACGCACCTTTTCGGCTCCCTGGCCATGACCGCCTTGGGGATGCTCACCGTCAACCTGCTTGCCCGATCCTAACGGCCATGGCGAATTGCTGCTCTGAACATGAAAGCGCAATTCGCCATGACCGTTCCCACACCCCTCCCTCTCCCGCCTGCGGGAGAGGGGGGCTTTAGTGTCGCTTCGCGACGTTTACGTTAATCGAGGCCTGCCATGCCCGGAACCTGCCTGCGCTTCTACGTCCAAGAAAACCACCGCCATCACGGCGTCCTGCTCTACGAATGGCTGCTGGAGCACGCCAAGCAATCCGGCATCCACGGCGGCTCCGCCCTGCGGGCCGTGGCCGGCTTCGGCCGCCACGGCGTGCTCCACGAGGACCATTTCTTCGAGTTGGGCGGGGACCTGCCGGTGGTGGTGGAATTCTTTCTCAGCGACGAGGCGGCGGAAGGCCTGCTGGAATCCTTGCAAGGGGAGGGGTTGTCCCTGTTCTACGCCCGTTCCCCGGCGGAATTCGGGGTGCTCTGAGGGTTTCCTATAATGGAGGACGCGCCGGCCTGCGGCGCTCCTCACGAAAGGAGTACCCCATGAAGAAGAATTCCCTGTCCCTCCTGCTGGCCTTTGCCGCCTTCTCGGTCCAGGCGGCCGACGAGCCCGCCAAGGCTCCCGCTCCCCAGAAGAAGCAGGTCCGGCAGCAGGTCTACGGCTCCCAGATGATGACGCCCCAGGAACGGATCGAATATCGCAACAAGATGCGCGCCGCCAAGAGCCCGGATGAGCAGCAGCAGATTTGCGAGGACCACCACGCCCAGATGCAGGACCGGGCCAGGGCAAAAGGCATGACCCTGCCCGAACCCCCGCGCTGCGGCGCCGCCGCCGGCATGGGCGGGCGCGGCGGGATGGGACCCGGAGGGGGAATGGGTCCGGGCCGCGGCATGGGGCCCGGCGGCGGCATGATGCAGCAGACGCCGCCGGCCCAGTAGGCAACTCCGGCCCACACGGAGCCCTCATGTAGCGCAGGTGACCTCGCCTGCATCGGGCGTCAGCCCGCCTGGAGGCGAGCATTGCAGGTCGAGTCGCTTGCGCTACAAAACAAACCCCGCCAGTGGCGGGGTCTGTTTTTTGGTGCGCCAGGCAGGGCGCACTTACTTGGAGGT
>DDYH01000035.1 GCA_002347615.1 Gallionellaceae bacterium UBA2239
CGCGCCATGCCTGGCGCACCAAAACAAAAGCGGGCCAGCCTTCCGGCCAACCCGCTTTCATCGAACGGCGGGTTACGCGGCTGCGCCGCCAACCCACCCTACATTTTTACAACTTGCCCTTGACCCACTCGGCAACTCCGGCCAGCGCCCCCGGCAAATTCTCCGGCTGAGTCCCCCCGGCCTGGGCCATATCCGGCCGCCCGCCCCCCTTGCCGCCCACCTGCTGGGCGACAAAGTTGACCAGCTCACCGGCCTTCACCTTGCCGGTCAGATCGGCGGTAACGCCGGCGATCAGGGTCACCTTGCCGTCGGCCACGGCGCCCAGCACCACGGCGGCGGATTTCAGCTTGTCCTTCAGCTTGTCCAGGGTCTCCCGCAGGGTCTTGGCGTCCGCCCCTTCCAGGGTGGCGGCCAGGACCTGGGCGCCGCTGATTTCCACCGCCTGGGAGGCAAGGTCGTCGCCCTGGCTGGAAGCGAGCTTGGACTTGAGCTTGGCCAGTTCCTTTTCCAGGGCCTTCACTTGGTCCTGCATCTGGGCGATCTTGCCCGGCAGTTCCTGCACCGGGGCCTTGAAGGCGCCGGCGGCCTGGGCCAGGAGGGTTTCCCGCTCCTGGATGTAGGCCAGGGCGTTGTCGCCGGTGACCGCTTCGATGCGGCGCACGCCGGCGGCGACGCCGCCTTCCATCACGACCTTGAACAGGCCGATGTCGCCGGTGCGGGCCACGTGGGTGCCGCCGCAGAGTTCCTTGGAGGAGCCGATGGTCAGCACCCGCACCTCGTCGCCGTACTTCTCGCCGAACAGCATCATGGCGCCGGTTTTCTGGGCGTCCTCGATGGACATTTTCGCGGCCTCGGTGGCGGCGTTGGCGAGGATTTCGGCGTTGACGATTTCCTCCACCCGGCGGATTTCCTCAGGCGTCAGGGCCGCGTTGTGGGCGAAGTCGAAGCGGGTCTTGTCCGGGTCCACCAGGGAGCCCTTCTGCTGCACGTGACCCCCCAGCACTTCCCGCAGGGCTTTGTGCATCAGGTGGGTGACCGAGTGGTTGCGCTGGGTGCGGGCGCGGCGGGCGCCGTCCACCTTCGCCGTGACGCTGTCGCCCACCTTGAGGGCGCCGGATTTCAGGGCGCCGTGGTGGCCGAAGACGTCGGCCTGGATTTTCTGTGTGTCTTCCACCTCAAAGACTCCCTCTCCCCCGGCCCCTCCCCCGCCTGCGGGGGAGGGGAGTTCGAGAATGCCGGAGTCGCCCACCTGGCCGCCGGATTCGGCGTAGAAGGGGGTGTTGTCCAGCACCACCACGCCTTGCTGGCCGGCCTTCATTTCGTTGACCGGGGTGCCGGCAACAAAGAGGGCGGTGATCTTGGCGACCGCCACTTCCAGCTTTTCGTAGCCGTGGAAAGTCGTCGGCTGGCCGCTGTATTCCAGGGCGGCGGCCATCTTGAACTTGCCGGCGGCCCGGGACTGCTCCTGCTGATGCGCCATGGCGGCGTCGAAGCCGGCCACGTCCACCGTCACGCCGTGCTCGCGGCACATGTCGGCGGTGAGGTCGAGGGGGAAGCCGTAGGTGTCGTGGAGCTTGAAGGCGGTGTCGCCGTTGAACAGGCAGGCAGAGGACTTGGCCAGCTCGGCCAGTTCCGCTTCCAGGATGGTCATGCCGTGCTCGATGGTTTCGAAGAAGCGCTCTTCCTCCATCTTCAGCACCTCGGTGACCCGGGCCTGGTTTTCCTTCAGTTCGGGGTAGGCGTCGCCCATTTCGGCCACCAGGTCCGCCACCATCTTGTGGAAGAAGGCGGCGCGGGCGCCCAGCTTGTAGCCGTGGCGGATGGCGCGGCGGATGATGCGGCGCAGCACGTAGCCGCGGCCTTCGTTGCCGGGGATGACGCCGTCGGCGATGAGGAAGGCGCAGGCGCGGATGTGGTCGGCCAGCACCTTGAGGGAGGGGCTGTCCAGGTCGGCGCACTGGGTTTCCCGGGCGGCGGCCTTGATCAGGGCCTGGAACAGGTCGATCTCGTAGTTGGAATGCACGTGCTGGAGCACGGCGGAGATGCGCTCCAGGCCCATGCCGGTATCCACGCTGGGCTTGGGCAGGGGGTGCATGACGCCGGCTTCGTCCCGGTTGAACTGCATGAAGACGTTGTTCCAGATTTCGATGTAGCGGTCGCCGTCTTCCTCCGGGGTGCCCGGCAGGCCGCCCGGAATGTGCGCGCCGTGGTCGTAGAAGATTTCGGTGCAGGGGCCGCAGGGGCCGGTGTCGCCCATCATCCAGAAGTTGTCGGAGGCGTAGCGGGCGCCCTTGTTGTCGCCGATGCGGATGACGCGCTCGGGGGCGAGGCCGATTTCCTGGGTCCAGATGTCGAAGGCTTCGTCGTCCTCGGCGTAGACCGTGACGTAGAGCTTTTCCTTGGGCAGCTTGAACACTTCGGTAAGCAGCTCCCAGGCATACTGGATGGCATCGCGCTTGAAGTAGTCGCCGAAGCTGAAGTTGCCCAGCATTTCGAAGAAGGTGTGGTGGCGGGCGGTGTAGCCGACGTTTTCCAGGTCGTTGTGCTTGCCCCCGGCGCGCACGCACTTCTGCGAGGTGGCGGCGCGGGTGTAGGGGCGCTTGTCGAAGCCCAGGAACACGTCCTTGAACTGGTTCATGCCCGCGTTGGTGAAGAGGAGCGTGGGGTCCTCGTGGGGGACCAGGGAGCTGGAAGCGACGACGGTGTGGCCTTTGGAGGCGAAGTAGTCGAGGAATTTCTGGCGAATTTCGCTGCTTTTCATTTAGTTACGTTCCAAACCCGATATCAATAATCTTCATTAGGGAAGCGCCGGTGTATTCCAACGCCCCCTCCCCCTTGAAGGGGGAGGGTTGGGGTGGGGGTGATAAATCAATGCATTACCCCTCACCCTAACCCTCTGCGAGGTGGGCGGCGAGCCGCCCATCCCTGCTTACCCCATTTCCCTCAAGGGGAGAGGGAATAATCCTTGGTGCCTTGGGCCCCGGTCAGAAACTGCCGTGGCGCTCTATTTCCCGAAGGTGCAGCCCCATGGACTGGCCGCCGATGATGGCGGTGCTTTCCACCTTGCCCGTCACCAGCAGGGCGGCCTTTCCCACCGGCAGTTCGCCGGCGGCCACCACCGTGATTTCGCCGCTGCCGTCGTTCAGGGTGTACTGGCGGAGGTCCAGGAACGGAATCTTGGTCACTTCCCTGACCGTGCCCCGCAGCTTGACCTCCTTGCCTTCGAAGCTGGCGGGCGCGGCGACGATGTCCTTGATGGGCGTCGTCCCCAGCGGCAAATAGTTGCAGCCCCCCAGCACCAGGGCCAACATCGACAGCAACAGCGCTTTTTTCATGACCGCTACCCCCTTCAGTCTTCGTCCTGGCCGAGGACGCGAAAAATCACGTCCATCCGAAAGCCGCGGCTGGCGAGAAAGCGCACCTGCCTGGCCTTTTCCTTCGCATCCATGGGCGCTTGGCCGAACTTCTTGGCCCACACCGCCCGGGCGGTTTCCAGCTCACTGTCCTTCAACTCCGGCAGGACGGCGCCGATGGCTTCTTCGCCGACGCCCTTTTCCCGCAGTTCCTGGACGATGCGCTGGGTGCCGAACTTGGCCCGGCGGGCGTGGACGATCTGCTCGGCGAAGCGCGCTTCCGACAGCCAGCCCCGCTTCTGGAAATCCTCCAGCAGGGCGTCCACTTCGGCCTCGTCCTCGGCATGGGGCGCCAGCTTGCGCTTCAGTTCCTGCCGGGAATATTCGCGCCGGGCCAGGAAGCCCAGCGCCCGTTGCCGGATGGTCATGGCCTTATCCGCCATGGCTATCTCCCTCACCCCTGCCCTCTCCCGGGGGGCGAGGGGGACATTGTGTCGCTCCGCGACCCTGCATCAAGCCGCTAGTTTCAGGCATCCCCGTCGGCGGGGTCCACCGTGGTCGGCAGGCCGCTCACGCCCAGGGCGGCGCGCACCTTGTTCTCGATCTCGGCGGCGATGTCCTTGTGCTCCTTGAGGAACTCCCGGGCGTTGTCCTTGCCCTGGCCGATCTTCTCGCCGTTGTAGGCGTACCAGGCGCCGGACTTCTCGACGATCTTGTGGGCCACGCCCAGCTCGATGATCTCGCCCTCCCGGGAAATGCCCTCGCCGTAGAGGATGTCGAACTCGGCCTGCTTGAAAGGGGGGGCCACCTTGTTCTTGACCACTTTCACCTTGGTCTCGGAGCCGATCACCTCGTCGCCCTTCTTGATGGCGCCGGTGCGGCGGATGTCCAGGCGCACGGAGGCGTAGAACTTGAGGGCGTTGCCGCCGGTGGTGGTCTCGGGGTTGCCGAACATGACGCCGATCTTCATCCGGATCTGGTTGATGAAAATCACCAGGGTGTTGGAGCGCTTGATGTTGGCGGTGAGCTTGCGCAGGGCCTGGGACATCAGACGGGCCTGCAGGCCCATGTGGGAGTCGCCCATCTCGCCTTCGATTTCGGCCTTGGGGGTCAGGGCCGCCACGGAGTCGATCACCACCACGTCCACGGAACCGGAACGCACCAGCATGTCGGCGATTTCCAGGGCCTGTTCGCCGGTGTCCGGCTGGGAAATCAGCAGGTCGGAAACGTTCACCCCCAGTTTGCCGGCGTACTGGGGGTCGAGGGCGTGTTCGGCGTCGATGAAGGCCGCGGTGCCGCCCAGCTTCTGCATTTCGGCGATCACCTGAAGGGTGAGGGTGGTCTTGCCGGAGGATTCCGGGCCGTAGATTTCCACGATCCGCCCCCGGGGCAGGCCGCCCACGCCCAGGGCGATGTCCAGGCCCAGGGAGCCGGTGGACACCACCTGGATGTCCTGGGTTTCGGCATGGTCGCCCAGCCGCATGATGGAGCCCTTGCCGAACTGCTTCTCGATCTGGGCCAGCGCCGCCTGAAGAGCCTTGCTCTTGTTCTCGTCCATGTCTAGTACCCCCATAAAAATAACTAGCGGATTATGTCATATCTGGTGATTGCACCCAAGGTGCACGTTACGATAAAGACACATCCCATAAGCTCCAAAACCGGCTTGAATTTTCAATTGAAAATTCAAATTCGCATCCTTCATCCATCCTGAAAAACGGGAGCCAAACGCCACGTCGGCTGCGGCATGAATCCGGAATTGGGTCTCAATCCTCGCCTGCCCCAGAGGACGGGCGCAATCCCCGCGCTCACCTCACATCCATTACCCGCATAAATCCTGCCTTGCCGTATTCCACCAGCCGCTCATCCGCTGTCGCCAACACGGCATCACGGGCTCTGGCCGTGGCCGCCAGTATGCGGTCCGCCGGGTCGCCGTGCATTTCTCCCGGCAGGCGGGAACTGGCGACGGCGATTTCAGGCTCCAGTCCAATCAGGCGCAGACCGGTCAGGGCCAGGGCGGCCTCCACCCATTTCTCGCAGGGCAACCCCAGGGTGATCCGCCCCTTGGCTTCCAGCATCCCGATTTCCCACACCGAGATGGCCGAAACAGCCAGCTTGCCGCCGTGGGCGGCAGCCTCGACCTCCTTGCGGACGGGAGAGCCGAGACGGCTGACGTCGCCCAGTGCGAACCAGAGCCAGACGTGGGTATCCAGCAGCAGGAGGGAGTGCTCTGGCGTCATGCCGCCCGTTCCCCGCTTTCCGCCTCCCACTCCACATCCAGGGGGGCGACGATGTCTCCGCGCACGGTGGCGGTGCCCGCCATGTAGCCGAACAACGGGGCGGCTTCCTCCGGCCCCACCGGCACCATCATAGCGACAGGCCTGCCCCGCTTGGTGATGACCACCGGCTCGTGGGTGCGGGCCACTTCGTCCATCAGCTTGAGGCACTTGGCCTTGAATTCTCCGGCTGAAATTTCCATTTTCCTCTCCATGGTCACGAATTCATGGTCATATCATAGCCCATTTTATGAAACCAGGCCGACATGGTGCCCGGCAATTAGCGCACGTGGGCAATGGGCTCCCGCCTATTCATGCCTCCTCCGCTTTCACCATGATCTCCATCCGCACCCGGTCCCAGGGATTGTGGCTTTCGCGCATATCCGCCACGCGGGCTTCCAGCCTGGCGCCG